>CAZRPJ010000028.1:0-36506 GCA_964601965.1 uncultured Croceivirga sp. | reverse complement strand
CTTTACTGCAGACGAAATAAAAGCCATCAAAGAAAAGGTAGCCACCTCACAAGAGTTAGAATTTGTAAAGACCACTACGCTAACCAATAAGGAGCGGGATACTATCTATTGTGAAGTAGCGAAGACCATCTATGTGGCTAATAAGGAGTTTTACAAAAAGAAAAGGAAGACCAGAAAGAATGCATCCAAATAATAGCTACCTTTGAGATAACACTTAAATCAATAAAAATGAGAAGATTAGTACTAGTTGTTGCCCTGTTATCTGTAGGGTTGATGACTGCCCAAGATGACCTCCTTGTACAAGGAACCATCCAAGGGATATTGCAACAAAATCAAGGTCAGGTTATTCAATTAGCGGAAGCTTTTTCAGAAGACCAATATGGATGGCGACCAATGGAAGGCGTAAATTCTGTAGGTGAAGCGTTGCTGCATGTAGCCGGCGCCAATTACTTTATCGGTTCAAAACTAGGGATTGCCCCTCCTGATGATGTTGATATGATGAACCTTGCGAAGATAACCGGCAAAGAAAATATCATTGCAGCTCTTAAAAAATCTAATGCTTTCGCCTTAGATGTGATCACGAAAGTAGAAAGTGGTGCATTTGGGGAAGAAGTTGATTTTGGTTTTGCAAAATTCAACAAGCTAGCGGGGCTTTTGGTAATTATGGAGCATAACGGTGAACATAAAGGACAATTAATCGCCTATGCCAGATCCAATGGTGTTGTCCCACCATGGAGTGCCCAACAATAAAAATTCTAAGCCCTGGAAACAGGGCTTTTTTTATAGTTTTTAAATGAGAAGGATCTTTTTTTTAGTACCCCCAGAAGTACAATTATTAGATCTTACCGGACCAGCTCATATTTTTTACGAAGCCAAGGAATATGGTGCTGCCCTAGAAATTACCTATTTAGGTTTATCTAAGGAACCCCAAGAAGCTTCAAGCGCAGGAGTAGCACTTGGCAACCTACAAGACTATTCACAATTTCGTTTAAAACCAGAAGATATTATATTCGTGCCAGGTCTTGAATCTCATTTATTTCTTTCAGATCAATTTCCCACCAAATACAAGGGATTGCTAGAATGGCTGCAATTGCAATACGAACAAGGCGCAAAAATTTGCTCTGTCTGCACTGGAGCATACATTTTGGGATTCGCAGGTTTGTTTAATGGTCGCCGTTGTACCACCCATTGGAAGTATTTTAGCGATTTTATCTTGCGCTTTCCCAAGGCATTATTACAAAAAGACCGCCTACTCATAAAAGATGGAACAATCTATTCAAGTGCTGGAGTTTCTGCCGGTATTGATTTAGCGCTCTTTATTTTAGAAGAACTCTATGGCGCATTTTTTACCTCAAAAATTGCTAAAGAAGTTGTTATTTATTTCCGAAGGACAGAAAGCGACCCACAGCTTAGCGCTTTTCTGCAGCATAGGAATCACGTAGAAACTAGGGTACATCAAGTGCAAGACCTAATTGCACAAAACTTAGCAAACAAAATCAATATTCCTGAACTGGCGGAAGCAGTTCATATGAGCCCTAGAAATCTTACAAGGCTCTTTAAAAAAACCATTGGTCTCACTCTGGGGCAGTATTTAGAAACACTTCGATTAGAACTGGCCCAAAAAATGCTAAAGGAAGGAGAAAAAGTAAGCATTGTTACCAAACAATGTGGGCTTCAAAGTGAGAATCAATTAAGATCACTGTTTAAAAAGAACCTGCAAAAACTTCCGTCGGCACTTCAAAAATGAGTGTCCCAAAACTGCGTATAGTTGTCCTTTCATCCTGGCATACTTATCAATAGTTTTGACTGATATTACTAATAGAAATAGCTCGAACCCTGTGTTCACTTTTCATTAGGGGTTCACACTTTTAAAAAGGACCCATCAACAAAAAACAACAATCAATAAAACCAATCAGTCATGAAGAAACTGTTTTTAATTCTAGCCTTCCATTTATGTACCTTCGTTGGCCTAGCTCAATATTCAATACCCATGAATACTACTTATAGTTGCCCTCCGTGTAACAGCACATGCGATTCTTTAGAGTTTAAGGAACCAGGAGTATGCCCTCATTGCAATATGGTCTTAGTACGAAAAGACCTCAGTAAAACTATTGCGTTTTATTTACAAGATGGTGTGGAAGTGTTAGACTTTGCGGGTCCCATGGAAGTTTTTGCCTACGCCGGTTATAAAGTTTTTACTGTCTCCTTAACAACGGAGCCCATTACCTCGCAAGGCATTCTTAAAGTGCAGCCAGACTATAGTATTGACAATGCGCCATCAGCAGATATCTTGGCTTTTTTTGGAGGAAACTCTAATGCTGCCTTTGAAAACAAAAAAGTAATAGAATGGGTTAAAAATCAGGATAACGTAGCCTACTATTTCTCTGTTTGTACTGGGGCTTTTGTTCTGGCAGAATCAGGAATTTTAGATAACAGAGTGGCTACTACATTCCACAATGCATTGGATAATTTAGAAAACAATTATCCAAAAGTAGATGTTCGCAGAGATGTGCGTTTCGTAGATAACGGTAATGAAATTACAACCGCGGGAATATCTGCGGGTATTGATGGAGCCCTGCATTTGGTTGCCAAATTACAAGGCCTAAATGCAGCCAAACGCACGGCTTATTACATGGAATATGACAATTGGAATATTGGCGATGGTTTAATTCTAAGTGATGACAACCCTTACAAACAAAGAGTAGAAGAAGCCTTTCTTCAGGCTTTTGAAGGAACCTATCAATTTAACGACGGTTTATTGGTTACGGTAGGGGTGAATAATAAGGACATGGAATTGCTAGCAACATTAGAAGGAACCCAATACCCAATATACCATGAAACGGGGGACATTTTCTCAGATGTTAACAGCCGTCCTATTTTCTTTGAACGAAATTCTAAAGGCACCGTGATTGGTTATCGTCAATCCCAAGAGGGACCCTTGTTCAAAAAAATAAACTAGTTAGCCCTTAAATTTCTGAGGGAGGTAGACGACTTTTTTGGTTTCAAAAAATGCCTCTTTAAAAAATGAACTGAGCTCGAATACTTGAGCTGTTGAATAGGGGGCTAGTTCTTCTGTAAGATCTCCCCCTTTTAGGTAGAGAATACCGTTCTTTCGGTCGTGCTGTGATTCTTTTTTTATTTTCCCTTTGGTCCAATGCACAAAGGTTGGCATGGCAGCAACAGCGCGACTTACAATAAAATCATATTGATAAGGAAGGTCTTCCACTCTTGAATGAAAAGTGGCAACGTTGGTGAGGTTTAATCCTTCGACTACCTCGTTCACAACCTTTATTTTTTTACCAATAGCATCTACAAGTGTAAATTGAGTTTCCGGAAATAAAATGGCTAAAGGAATACCGGGAAATCCGCCTCCGGTACCTACATCCAGAACACTAGTATTTGGTAAGAACGACTGAATTTTTGCAATCCCTAGCGAATGCAGCACATGCCTTAGATAAAGTTCATCAATGTCCTTTCTTGATACTACATTAATTTTTTTGTTCCATTCCTGATACAATGTACTTAATTGTGAAAACTCTGAAATTTGTTTCTCTGTTAAGGCTGGAAAATATTGGAGAATCCCGGAAACACCCATGAAAAGCTGTTAATTTGTCCAAAAATAATACTTTTAACAGCCAACTTTCCGTTATTTTTGAAATGCCTTTGAACGGTGCAGAATAATTTAGATACTTATGCAAAAACAGGCTGTACGCTTTTCAAGAAAAGACTCCGCACAATTTTTTAGAACACTTAATAAACGAGTCAACACCTATTTTAAAGAACATAACATTAAAAAAACAGGCAACTGGAAATTGCATTTGAAAACGATAATAATGTTTTCAATATTCCTTTCTCCTTACTTTTTAATGCTCACCCTTAATTTACCTACCTGGGCACAGTTTTTACTAACTATGCTCATGGGAGTAGGAATGGCCGGAGTTGGTATGAATGTGATGCACGATGCAAATCACGGCTCGTATTCCAGTAAAAAATGGCTAAATAAGCTCTTAGGAAGTAGCATGTATTTGTTAGCTGGAAATGTTTATAACTGGCAAGTACAACACAATGTTTTACACCATACCTACACAAATATTCACGAGCATGATGAAGACATGGAGGCCGGTAGAATTTTGCGTTTTTCAAAACACGCAGAATGGAAAAAACATCACAGATTTCAACATTGGTATTCTATTTTCTTGTACGGGCTGCTAACCTTTAATTGGGCCATTACTACAGATTTTAAGCAGATGTATCACTACACCAAAAGAAAATTGGCGTATGGTAAATTTCCAAATCCATTACTTAATTGGAGCACCTTGGCCGTGACTAAAGTGTTGTATTTCGTAATCTGGTTGGTACTACCGATTTTGTTTTTTGATATTCCTTGGTGGCATGTATTAATTGGATTCTTTGTTATGCACTATGTAGCAGGATTAATTTTAAGCGTGGTATTTCAATTAGCACATATCATAGAAGATGCAGAAACGCCTCTACCTGATGAAACAGGCACCATGAAAAATACATGGGCCATCCACCAATTATTCACCACGGTGAATTTTGGTACAAAAAACCGGATCATTAATTGGTTTACTGGCGGATTAAATCACCAAGTGGAGCATCACATATTTCCGCATATCAGTCATATCCATTACACAAAAATTGCCAAAATTGTTAAGGAGACGGCCAAAGAATTTAATTTACCCTATCACGAATATAAAACTACCAGAAAAGCTATAATTTCGCACTTCAGACATTTGAAGGAGTTGGGGCAACCCCCACTCAATTACCAATACTAGCGAATAATGAGCAACCAACTTTCTGACAGAATTAACAGCCTAGTTCCATCGGCAACTTTGGAAATGGCTGCAAAAGCACGTGAATTAAGAGCCGCGGGAAAAGACGTGATTGGCTTAAGTTTAGGTGAGCCGGACTTTAACACCCCAGACTACATTAAGGAAGCCGCCAAGCAGGCTATTGATGAGAACTACAATTCATACACGCCAGTTGATGGCTACGTTGAATTAAAGGATGCCATCATCACCAAATTCCAAAGAGATAATGGATTAACATACGAGCGCTCACAGATTGTTGTTTCTACGGGCGCCAAGCAAGCCCTTTATAATGTGGCACAAGCTTGTTTAAATGAAGGAGATGAAGTTATTCTGCCTTGTCCTTACTGGGTAAGTTATAGCGATATCGTAAAGCTTACAGGAGGAGTTCCTGTGGAAGTGCCCACCTCTATTGAAAGTGATTTCAAAATGACTCCTGAGCAACTTGAAGCTGCGATTACGCCAAAAACTAAAATGTTATGGTACAGCAGCCCTTGTAACCCCAGTGGATCAATCTACAGCAAGGAAGAACTAAGAGCTATCGCAGATGTACTCCAAAAGCATCCGCAAATTATTGTTGTGAGTGATGAAATCTATGAACACATCAATTACGGAGTAACAGCACATGCCTCTATGGCCGCTTTTGAAGATATGTACGATAGAACCGTCACGGTCAATGGTGTTGCCAAAGCATTTGCAATGACTGGTTGGCGTATTGGCTATATTGGAGCTCCCTCGTACATTGCACGAGCTTGTAATAAACTACAAGGACAGGTAACTAGTGGAGCCAATTGTATTGCGCAGCGGGCTGTAATTACAGCTTTGTTAGAATCGCCCGAGCGCATTCAATACATGGTAGATGAGTTTAAAAACCGGAGAAAACTAATTTTAGGGCTTCTCAATGAAATTGAAGGTTTTGAATGCAATGAACCGGAAGGAGCCTTTTACGTATTCCCCAATATCTCTAGCTACTTTGGAAAAACATTAAATGGGGTTACCATTAACAACGCATCTGATTTAGCCATGTATTTATTAGAACATGCGAATGTCGCTACAGTGACGGGAGATGCTTTTGGGAATGCAGATGGAATCCGAATTTCTTATGCTGCCTCTGAAGCGCAAATAAAAGAAGCTGTAGCCCGCATAAAGTCTGTGCTTTAAGTCTTTTTCCAGAAGTAAGGTACAAACAAAATTAAGACGGTAAAGAGTTCTAAACGTCCCAATAACATAAGGAATCCACACCACCATTTTCCAAATTCTGGTAAGGCACTAAAATTCACTACTGGGTTTAGATCACCTAAGGCTGGGCCTACATTTCCTAGCGACGAGGCGGCACCTCCTATGGCAGATTCAAAATCCAATCCTAAAAAGCCAAGCACTAAAGCCCCGATAATAAAAAGTAACATGTAGAGTACGAAAAAGGCAATGATATTGTAAACAATGTGCTCGCTGATGGTTTTTTTATTGAATCGCACAGGGATGATGGCATTAGTATGCAAGGTTCTTTTAAACTCTAACAGCCCGTTTTTAATGATCAAAAGATGACGCATTACTTTGATCCCTCCAGAGGTAGAACCCGCACACCCCCCAAGAAACATGAGTCCGAAAAAGAAAACGGTTAAAAAGGGTGTCCAATTGGTAAAGTCTGCAGTTACAAAACCTGTGGTGGTGACAATAGCAAGAACCTGGAAAAGCGCATGTCTAAAAGCACTTTCTCCACTTCCAAGAACTTGCGGATGATAGTCTGATACAGGGACGTCTGCCTGCAGATAAACGATGAGTCCGGCGATAAGTGTGAACGAAAGAATAAAAGCCCCATACACCCTAAATTCCTCGTCTTGCAAAACACGCTGTACTTTTCCAGTAAAGGCAAAATAGCTCATTACAAAGTTGGTCCCTGCCAGAAACATAAAGACTATCACAATGTATTGAATTAAAGGGGTGTCATTCCAATAAGCAATACTGGCATTTTTGGTAGAAAATCCACCTGTAGACAAGGTAGACAGCGCGTGGTTCGCGGCATCAAAAAGTGACATTCCTGCCAATTTTAATAGGAGTGTTTCTGCCAAAGTATAACCCACATAAATAAGCCATAGCCGCTTGGCTGTATCCGTAATTCTTGGATGCAGTTTATCGCCCCCAGGACCAGGTGCTTCAGCTGCAAATAGCTGCATCCCTCCAATACCTAACAATGGCAAAATAGCAATGGCCAGTACAATGATCCCCATCCCACCAATCCAATGCGTAAGACTTCGCCAAAAGAGGATGCCATTTGGGAGGGATTCAATATCATTTAAAATGGAAGCTCCCGTAGTGGTGTACCCAGAAATAGTTTCAAAAAAAGCGTTGGTAATATTAGGTATCGATCCCGAAAAAATATACGGGAGCACCCCTGAAAGGGACATAATTAACCAACCAAAGGTAACAATGACATAGCCCTCTTTACGTTTAACTTCTTTCCTGTGTTCGCGGGTGTAAAACATAGCCATTACCCCTACTAACATCGTTACTATAGCTGCTAAAAGAATATCTAAAGTAGCCCCATCTTGATAGATTCCACTTACGAGACCCGCTAAAAGCATAAAGGAACCATTGCACAAAAGCAATAGACCCATGATGTGAAGTATAATCCTAAAATTAAAATTCATACTACAAGAAGAGCTTTTCTATTCTTGGGATGGCCTTTGGCAAGGCACAAACAACCACCTTATCACCCTGGGTAATTTTAAAATCCCCCAGTGCAATTAACCCCTCGCCATCTCTAATAACCCCGCCAATTATGGCTTCTCTTGGAAAATTCAACTCGCGAATAATCTCTCCATTCACGGCCGAGGTAGATTTTACTTCGAATTCTAAAATTTCTGCATTTAAGTTATTTAAACGCGTTAGAGCCAAAACTTCGCCACGGCGGATGTATCGGAAAATATTATTGGCTGCTAATAGTTTTTTATTGATAAGGGTGTCAATACCTATGGATTGAGACAATTGAAAATAATCCATGTTCTCTACCAGGGCTATGGTCTTTTTAATTCCACGAGATTTAGCCACTAAGCAGGACATGATATTGGTCTCAGAATTACCCGTAACGGCGATAAAAGCATCCATAGATTCTAAACTCTCTTCCTCCAATAACTCCACATTTCTTCCGTCGCCATTAATGACCAAGGCATTTGGGATATCATCGGCGACATCAAACGCTTTCTCTTTGTCTTTTTCTACGAGCTTAACATTGAATTTCTTACTACATAGATCTCTAGCGGTCTTGTATCCCACCTTACTTCCACCCAGGATCATCACATTTTTGATATCCCGTTTTTGCATGCCAGTAAGCTTGTATAAATCGTCTACCCCACCTTTGTTAGTTACAAAATATACTTGATCTCCTTCTTTAAACACCGTATCTCCGCGAGGGATAAGCGTATATTGGGTTCCCATGCGTTGCAATGCAATGGGCATAAAATGTAATTCTGGGAAGATTTTTGCAGCCTCTTTCACCATTTTCCCTACAAAAGGAGCCGTTTTTGGTAAAAAGACGCCCACCATAGTTAGCAGCCCTTCTTCAAACTCATAGGTATCATTAAAAGCAGATTGATTCAATAAAAGCTGAATTTCACTAGCCGCTAATTCTTCGGGTGAAATTAATTCATCAATGCCTAGCTCATCAAATTTTATTAGTTCCTTGCTGTCTACAAATTCTGTATTAGAAATTCTAGCTATGGTTTTCTTACTACCCAATTGCTTGGCTAACAAGCAAAATGTAAGATTGGTAGTTTCAGAAGCAGTAACGCCAATAACCAAATCAGAAGCACCGACTTTTGCATCTTGCAATACTGAAATAGAGGTAGCATCTCCCCTTAAAACACGTATATCTAAGTGACTGTCTGCATATGCCAGACTTTCTTTATCTGTATCTATGAGCGTAATTTCTTGGGCCTCATAAGAAAGTAGTTTGGCCAAATGGAATCCTACTTCTCCTGCCCCTGCAATTATAATCTTCATTTTTCCCTAAAACTGGTTGCCAAATCTAAATTGGAAAGTATGCAACGGCTGGACCCTGTCCTATTCCGTATCATGTTCTTATAATTAAGTACCGCAAAAGTAAACATTTTATTTAGCCTCCTCGACTTTTACGGTTGTGTTATCTTTGCGCACAAAATTGCAAATGGCCAAAAATGTAAACCCATACAAAGAATCTGACCTTGGCAAAAAAGCACAGGTCACTCAAATGTTTGATACCATCTCTAAAAATTATGATGGTTTAAACCGTGTTATTTCTTTGGGGATCGATGTTAAATGGCGTAACCGAGTAGTTAAAATTGTAGGAGAAAAAAAGCCTTCGTCTATCCTAGATATTGCCACAGGTACCGGTGACCTAGCCATTAATCTTGTTAGAACGGGTGCTAAAAAAATTGTAGGATTAGATATCTCTCCTGGAATGTTGGCTATTGGCAAAGACAAAGTGGCCGATAAAAACCTAAATCATACCATAGAGATGATTATTGGAGATAGTGAAAATCTCCCTTTTGAAGAAGCCACTTTTGATGCTATTACCGTAGCATTTGGCGTCCGAAATTTCGAGAATTTAGAAAAGGGGTTGTCCGAAATCTACCGAGTTTTAAAACCATCTGGAAAATTCGTAGTCCTAGAAACTTCTGTGCCAACAAAATTTCCATTTAAGCAAGGCTATTTTTTTTACAGTAAACGCATTTTACCTACGATAGGCAAATTATTTTCAAAAGATAAAATCGCCTATAATTACTTATCAGAATCTGCAGCGGTCTTTCCTTTTGGAGAGGAGTTCAACAATATTTTACGAAAAACGGGGTTTATAGACGTAGAGAACAAACCCCAAACGTTTGGGGTTGCAACCATATATGTAGCCTCAAAGTGATTCGATGAAAAAAATCCTTTTCACTGGCCTATTTTTGGCCCTTTTACAACCTGTTAGCGCCCAATTGCTTGGTAAAGATCCTATTCTTAATCTTCAGAATGAGGACAAAGACTTTTTAAATTGGGGTTATTACCTTGGTTTTAATCGGTACGATTTTCAATTTGAATATGAAAACGATATCGGTCAGGACATTCTAGTGGAGCAGAGTTATGGTTTTAATGTAGGTCTCATTGGGGAAATGCGCATCAATACCTTCATAGATTTACGCTTTGAACCCGGTTTGCTGTATACCCAAAGAAATTTAGGATTTCCTGGTTTTACAGCCGAACAAGACGCCATTAGAGAAGTTCGTTCCACCTACATTAGATTTCCGCTTTTAGTAAAAATTAGTACCAAACGGTTTAACAACCTCAAACCCTTTGTGGTGGCTGGTGGTTACACAGCAATTAATTTAGGAGCGAAAGAAGATAGTTTGGAAGACAATAGCAGCGGGGAATTTAGGATGGTAAAAAATGTGTACGGCTATGAATTAGGCTTTGGCATTGATATCTATACTGAATATTTTAAGTTCACACCTTCCATTCGAGGGGTCTTTGCACTTAATGACGAACTGGTAAGAGACGAAGACCCTAATAGTCCTTGGACGGGAAATATTGCAGGTATGCGAACCCGGGGTATTTTCATCAATTTTACTTTTGAATAGCCCCCTATTCCCTTCTTAATTCATTTAAAAGAATGCCCGTAGCCATGGCTACATTAAGACTTTCTGCAGTTTTAGCGCCAAACTGGGGGATACTCACACGCTTCCCTATGTTAATGGCCACCTCTGAAGAAATGCCTTTCCCTTCATTTCCCATGACCAAAACACCAGCTTTAGGCCATTCACACTCGTACACAGATGTACCGTCCATAAAGGCGCCAAAAATTGGTATGTCTAAAGAAGCCAAAAATTCATCAAGATTGGTATACAAGACCTGCACTCGTGAAATAGAACCCATGGTGGCCTGCAGTACTTTTGGATTGTAAGCATCTACCGTAGCGTTTGAACAAACCACCTGTTCAATACCATACCAATCACACAAACGAAGAATAGTTCCCAAATTCCCAGGATCCCTCACATCATCTAATGCCACCATCCATTGATCTGTAGCGACAGGGTTTTTTTCTGGAATTCTAAACACCGCCAACACCCCATTTGGATTTTTTAAGGCACTTATGGTCTGTAATTCCTTCGCACTTATAACGGCTTTCTCCGTATCCTGAAAATCATCGATATATTCAGGATAGGCTAAAACTAAGACAGCTTCCATCTTAGAAGCCAACAGCTCATGAACCACTTTCTTTCCTTCCACAAAAAAAAGCTGGTGCTGAGTTCGGTACTTTTTTTGATGTAGGCTCTTTATGAGTTTTAACCACTTTTTGCCAACCATTGGAATTCGTGTAATTTTGAGCTTTATAATGCATCATCCCTTGCACAGGAACTTTACGGCAAAAGTAATTCTAATATTTATAGCGGTTAGCTTATGCGGCTGCAATGCTGTAAAGAAGGTACCAGAAGATGAATACCTCTTAATGGAAAACACCATCTATGCAGATAGTGTACGCGTTAAAAGCAGTGAGGTGCGCAATCTATTGGCACAAAAACCAAACAGTACTATTCTAGGGTATCCCTTTCGTTTAAATTTATACAACCAGGCCAAAGAAAAACCAGATTCTTTGTATCAAGATTGGTTGAAGCGCAAACCAAAACGCGAAAAAAGATTAAGTGCGTTACTTTCTAAAAAACAAGTAGATCGTTTAGGACAGTCTTTTGTAGTACGTGGCTGGAGCAATCTTTTAAAGCGTGTAGGAGAGCCCCCCGCTATTATTGATTCACTGCGCACTTTAAAAAGTGAAGAAAGACTCTCTTATTACTACGGGACAAAGGGCTACTTTAACAATACCGTTTCCTCTTCGGTGAACCCAGTCAAGAGAAAACAACGTGCCACCTTAGACTATCATATAGATTTAGGAAAGCCTTACATGATTGATACATTGGCTACCAATATTACCTCAACGGCCATTGACTCCTTGTACCAAGCATCTCGTTCTGAATCTTTAGTTAAAGAAGGGGATCAATTCGATTTAGCGCGGTTTAATGAAGAACGGGAGCGACTCACCAATATTTTTAGAAATTCAGGAGTGTATAATTTTCAAGAAAGTTCCATCAATTATGATATTGAACGTGATACGCTTCAAGTAAACGACGATCAAAAGATGGAAGTGGTCCTCAATATTTCGGACCTAAGAAATTCTACAGACAGTACGGCAAACAAGGAATATAAGATCAATCGGTTTGAAAAAATTAATATTTATGCAGATTATCAATTAGAAGCAGCGAACGATTCTTTGCAGTCAATAGATTTTAGAGAATACACCATTTATTTTAAAAATAAATTAAAGTATCGCCCAAAGGCCTTAACCGATGCCATTTTCTTTCAGAAAGACAGTATTTACAGGGATTTAGATGAGATACGGAGCAAACGACAAATTGTAAACCTCAATACCTTTAAGTACCCTAGTTTTGAGCTTGTACCAGACTCTACTGGGACGCGACTCACTTCTAATATTTATTTGGTTCCAAGATCTAAATTTTCACTGGATGCTGCATTAGAATTATCGCGCTCTAACATTCAACAGGTGGGGCTTGGTTTTAGCGGTTCGGTAATAACAAGAAACGTATTTGGAGGCGCAGAGACCCTAAGCTTATCTGCCAGAGGATCTATTGGTATTTTAGCAGACGATCAAGACCTAGAAGACAACCTTACTTCTGAAATAGGAGGAGATATTAACCTCACATTCCCGCGGATATGGTTCCCCATTAATACCGAAAAAATTATTCCTTTTTACATGGTTCCTCAGACCAGATTTTCTGTAGGTACCAATTTCCAGCGAAATATTGGTTTAGACCGCCAATCTTTAAACTCCATTTTGGCCTACAACTGGTCGCCTGATAATTTTAGAAAAAACACCATTGAATTACTCAACATAGAGTTTGTAGAAAATCAGGCAATTGAAGAATATTTTCAAGTTTACGGAAATGCGTACGACGATTTGGATGCCATTGCGGATCAATATGACGGCGTTATAGAAAACCCTGGGGATCCCGCCGAAGATTTTCCAGAATTGGCAAATTTCTTTGAAACCACAGATAGTACAACGGACCCATTACGCCTTTCTATTCCAGAAGGTACGGATGGTTTTATTGACGCCGTTACAGAACCAGGCTTTAGTATTAGCGAAGATGATTTAAATGAGGTGCAGAGTATTGAAGAACGACAAGACCGACTCACC
This sequence comes from uncultured Croceivirga sp., assembly GCA_964601965.1. Taxonomy (GTDB): domain Bacteria; phylum Bacteroidota; class Bacteroidia; order Flavobacteriales; family Flavobacteriaceae; genus Croceivirga. The sequence goes on along the minus strand of CAZRPJ010000028.1, from coordinate 23,453 downwards.
AGCAATAACTTAATTTTTTCTTCCAACTATTCCTTTCAAAAAAACAACCGTGAAAATATAAATGATAATACCTTTTTCCAATATCGTGTTCGGTTAGAATCTGCAGGGAATATTCTGGCCTTTATGGAAAACATTGTGCCGTTTAACCAAAACGGCAATGGGCAAGGCTTGGTGTTTGGGGTACCGTATTCTCAATATTTTAAAACCGAATTTGATTACATAAAACATTGGGGACTGGCACCTTCACAAGTACTTGCCTTTCGAGGCTTTTTTGGAATGGCGGTGCCCTACGGGAATTCAAATAATATTCCTTTTGTACGAAGTTATTTTGGAGGAGGATCAAATGATAACAGGGCCTGGCAGGTGTATTCTTTGGGGCCTGGCCGAACGGACAATGAAAATGACTTCAATGAAGCCAATCTAAAATTGGCCTTGAACTTGGAGTATCGATTCCCAATTGTGGGTGATATAAAAGGTGCCTTCTTCGCAGATGTTGGAAATATTTGGAATGTCTTTGACAACGTAGAAGACGAGAATGCCACATTTAACGGATTTAATTCTTTACAGGATGTGGCGTTGGGAACGGGCTTCGGGCTGCGTTATGATTTCACCTATTTCGTAATTCGCCTAGATACAGGCTTTAAAACGCATGATCCAGCCCTACGCGGATCAGAACGTTGGTTTGGAAATTTCAACTTTAAGGAAGCCGTTTTGAACATCGGCATTAACTATCCGTTTTAAGATCAATAATTATTACTTTTGTTGCCTGTTATAACAAGTAACCAACTTTTAATATGGCGCATACAATTAAACCGGGAGTAGCTACCGGAGATCAAGTTCAAGAGATTTTCAATTACGCGAAAGAAAAGGGTTTTGCCTTACCGGCAGTAAATGTTATTGGATCCAACACCGTGAACGCGGTCTTAGAAACTGCGGCTTCGCTTAATGCCCCTGTGATCATCCAATTTTCTAACGGAGGTGCACAATTTAATGCAGGAAAAGGGCTTTCTAATGAAAATCAACGTTCTGCAATTTTAGGTGGTATTGCTGGTGCAAAACACGTACACGAAATGGCAGAAGCGTATGGCGCTACTGTAATCTTACATACAGACCATTGTGCAAAAAAATTATTGCCCTGGATTGATGGGTTATTAGATGCAAGTGAGGCCCATTTTAAAGCAACGGGAAAACCGCTATATAGCTCTCACATGATTGACTTATCTGAAGAACCTTTAGAAGAAAATATTGCCATTTGCAAAACATATTTAGAGCGTATGGCAAAAATGGACATGACCTTAGAGATTGAACTAGGGGTTACTGGAGGAGAAGAAGACGGTGTAGATAATACTGATATTGACAGTTCTAAATTATATACCCAGCCAGAAGAAGTGGCGTACGCGTATGAAGAACTATCAAAAGTAAGTCCGCGCTTTACGGTGGCGGCTGCTTTTGGAAATGTACACGGAGTATATAAACCTGGAAATGTAAAGCTTACTCCAAAAATTCTGAAAAATTCACAAGAGTATATTTCTAACAAATATGGAGTACCCCACAACCACATTGATTTCGTTTTCCATGGTGGTTCTGGTTCTACTTTAGAAGAAATTAGAGAGGCTATTGGCTACGGTGTTATTAAAATGAACATTGACACAGATTTACAGTACGCTTTTATGTCTGGTGTTCGTGATTATGTGCAAGGAAAGAAAGACTACTTACAAGCACAGATTGGTAATCCTGAAGGAGACGATGTTCCAAATAAGAAGTTCTATGATCCTCGTGTTTGGTTGCGAGAAGGAGAAAAATCATTTTCAGATCGCTTAAAGCAAGCCTTTGAAGATTTAAACAATGTAAATACGCTCTAATTAATAGAAATTTCCAATGACAGCTTGGTTTAAGAGAAAGGAAAAGGGGATTCAAACCTCTACTGAGGAAAAAAAAGACACACCCAAGGGGTTATGGTATAAATCCCCCACCGGAAAGATTGTTGAGGCAGAGGATTTAGCGAAGAATTTTTATGTAAGTCCTGAAGACGATTATCACGTAAGAATTGGTAGCAAGGAATATTTTGAAATCCTTTTTGATGATAACAAATTCAAAGAATTAGATGAAAATCTTAGTTCTAAAGACCCTTTAAAATTTGTTGACACCAAAAAGTATTCTGATCGACTAAAGGCAGCGAAAGCGAAAACTGGCCTGAATGATGCCGTACGAACAGCCGCAGGAAAGTCTATGGGCAAGGAGCTTGTAGTTGCCTGTATGGATTTTAGCTTTATTGGCGGTTCTATGGGAAGCGTTGTTGGAGAGAAGATTGCCCGTGCTGTAGATCATGCTAAAAAGAAGAAAGTACCTTTCTTAATGATCTCAAAATCAGGAGGAGCTAGAATGATGGAGGCAGCACTTTCATTAATGCAACTTGCTAAAACATCTGCAAAGCTAGCGCAGTTAGCAGAGGCCAAAATTCCTTACATTTCATTGTGCACAGACCCTACTACGGGAGGTACTACTGCTTCCTATGCAATGCTAGGGGATATTAACATTTCTGAACCGGGAGCGCTAATTGGTTTTGCTGGCCCAAGAGTTGTAAAAGATACTACTGGAAAAGATTTGCCAGAAGGCTTTCAGACTTCAGAATTTGTTCAAGAACATGGGTTTCTGGACTTTATAACCCATAGGAGAGATCTTAAAAAGAAAGTGAATCTTTATATTGATTTAATTACAAATCAACCTTTACGAAAAGAAGAAGAGCCTGTTTCATAACAGGCTCTTTCCTTTTTAAGAAAATCCCAATTAATTAAAGAAACGTCTTAGAAAAACTTCTTCAGAGGTTCCATCTGGTTTGGTTAAAATTCCTTTGGCATCACAACTACCGTCTCCAAAATCAAGATTGGCTGAAGCAGCATTTCTTGAAATTTCCAAAACGCCACTTACAATAAATCTACAAGCCATTTCTCTTCTTAATGGTGTGGTAATGGTCTTAGAAAATACATTCCCAGCTTTGTTAGTAAAAGTAGCATTGCCATTAATCATAAAGACATTATCTCCCCAGAAACCAGTTCCAAATCCTTCGATCCATTCGCGGTTACGGTTACTTGAGAAAGAAGCCGTTTCACCATCAGGCCATGTAGCTTCATAATTTGCTGTTAATGTAGAATTAGGGTTGCCATTTGCGTTGGAGCGAACTCTAAATATATTTGCTCCTCCTTCAATAGCGACCTCATTAAAAGTAAAATTCTCCAAGAGTACTGTTAGATTTTTAGATGCCGCTTCCATATCTAAAATGTAGCTCAACTTAATTATTCCGCTAAGCACATTACCGTTTCTAAGTTCGCAGCCGCTACCAAAATCAATGGTCTTCTCTTTGGTGGTATCTGTAACTACGGTAGTAATAGTAACACATTCTGGCAAATAATCAGATAAATAGGTTCCCTTAGCCGTGGCTGCTAATTCGTCTGAAACATAGACATCTTCTGCAATCTCAGCGATTTCGTCAGATATTTGTTCAGATTCATCACTATACTGTAATTGAGCGGTAGTGATAACATCAGAGGTTACCAATAATTCTTCAGTTGCAGCTTCTTCTTCGCTACAAGCTGTAAAAGTCAACGCAGAAGCTAACATTAGTCCTGCAAGGTTCATTGGTTTGAGGCTCTTTTTCATAATAATCAAATTTTAAAGTTTGTTCTTAGGACTGTGAGCTCTGGAAAAGGTTTAATTAGAAATAAAATTTTTTAGAAGAAAAAAAGAAGTATCTTTGCGCCTTGATTGAAGGAGCGCTTAGCATTAAGTATAACATTCTCAATCACATACATAAAAATCATTTTAACAATATTGGCATGTATTTAAGCAAAGAAAAAAAAGCAGAAATTTTTAAAAAACACGGAGGTTCTGAAGGAAATACAGGATCTACCGAAGGACAAATCGCTTTGTTCACTTACCGTATCAACCACTTAACACAACACCTTAAGCAAAACCATAAAGATTTTAATACAGAGAGATCTTTGGTGAAATTGGTAGGTAAGAGACGTAGCCTTTTAGATTATCTTAAAAAGAAAGACATTGAAAAATACAGAACACTTATTAAAGAGTTAGGTATTAGAAAATAAAAATAAGGGGAGTTCTACTCCCCTATTTTGTACCCTTAAAGTTCTAAAGGGTTCTTTAAAAAGCTGAATAAGCTTTCATTGGTCTACAACACTACAACAACACAACCCGACCGTCCGGAAAGGCGGTAGACCAAATGTTTAACAAGTCCTTTTTAGTAAAAGGCAACACACATTTTTATGATTCCAAAAACGTTTAAAGAGGTCATTGACCTTGGTGACGGTAGATCAATATCTATCGAAACTGGAAAATTGGCCAAGCAAGCCCACGGCTCCGTGGTAGTGCAGTCTGGCGATTGTATGTTATTAGCCACTGTAGTCTCTAATTATCATTCTGCAGACGTGGATTTTCTACCTTTAACTGTAGATTATAGAGAAAAATTTGCAGCAGCTGGTAGGTACCCTGGTGGATTCTTTAAAAGAGAAGCAAGACCTAGTGACGGTGAAGTACTCACCATGCGATTAGTAGATCGTGTATTACGTCCACTTTTCCCAAAAGACTATCACTCAGAAACACAAGTTATGATTCAATTAATGTCTCATGACGCTAGTGTTATGCCAGATGCTATGGCAGGTTTAGCAGCCTCCACTGCAATACAACTTTCAGACATTCCTTTCGAATGCCCTATCTCTGAAGTACGTGTTGGGCGTGTGAATGGCGAATTAGTAATTAATCCTACCTTAGATCAGCTTAAAGAATCTGATATCGATATGGTGATCGGTGCTTCTGAAGATTCTGTAATGATGGTTGAAGGAGAGATGAAAGAGATCTCTGAAGAAGAGATGGTAGAAGCAATTGAATTTGCACATGCATCCATTAAACTTCAGTGTGAAGCGCAACGCAAATTAGCAGAAGCTTTTGGCAAAAAAGAAACTAGAGAATACGAGCCAGAAGTAGAAGATGCGGAGCTTCAGAAAAAAGTACACGATATGGTGTACGACAAAGCATATGCCATTGCGAAAGCAGGGAGTTCTAAACAAGAACGTGGCGAAGCATTTAGCAACCTAAAAGAAGAAGTCTTTGAATCGTTCTCAGAAGAAGAACAAGAAGAATTAGGCGGACTCATTCATAAATATTTTGGCAAGGCTCAGAAAGAAGCTGTAAGAAATCTTACTCTTAATGAGGGGCTTCGTTTGGATGGTAGAAAAACTACAGACATTCGCCCTATCTGGTGTGAAGTAGACTATTTACCTTCAGTTCACGGATCCGCTATTTTCACAAGAGGGGAAACACAAGCGTTGGCCACTGTAACGCTAGGAACTTCTAGAGATGCCAATATTATTGACATGCCTTCTTACGAAGGAGAAGAATCGTTCTACTTGCATTACAATTTCCCACCGTTCTCTACGGGAGAAGCTAGACCTATTAGAGGAACTTCACGACGAGAAGTTGGACATGGTAATTTAGCGCAACGAGCACTAAAAGGAATGATTCCAGCAGATTGCCCATACACCGTGCGTGTAGTATCAGAAGTGCTAGAATCTAACGGTTCTTCTTCTATGGCAACGGTATGTTCTGGAACTATGGCCATCATGGATGCTGGGGTACAGCTTACCAAACCAGTTTCTGGAATTGCCATGGGATTAATCACGGATACTGAAACTGGCAAGTATGCCGTTTTATCTGACATTCTTGGTGATGAAGACCACTTAGGGGATATGGACTTTAAAGTAACTGGTACGGAAGACGGAATTACCGCTTGCCAGATGGACATTAAAGTAAAAGGACTGTCTTACGAAATTTTGGTGAAAGCCTTAATGCAAGCAAAAGATGGAAGACTTCATATTTTAAAGCACCTTACAGATACTATTGCGACGCCAAGAACTGAGGTGAAATCGTACGCACCAAAGATTGTTACCAAAATTATTCCTGGAGAATATATTGGAGCAGTTATTGGTTCTGGAGGAAAAGTTATTCAAGAACTCCAAAAAGAAACGAATACCACGATCGTTATTAACGAAGATCCAGATACCGAAGAAGGTATTGTGGAAATCTTAGGAACCGATCAGGCAGGTATTGATGCCGTTATTGCTAAAATTGATGCAGTAATGTTTAAACCAGAAGTGGGTAGCATCTATGAAGTGAAAGTTATTAAGTTGTTAGAGTTTGGTGCAGTAGTGGAATATGTTGAAGCACCTGGCAATGAAGTACTGCTTCATGTTTCTGAATTAGCCTGGGAACGCACTGATAAAGTAACCGATGTGGTAAACATGGGAGATGTGCTAGACGTGAAATACTTTGGCCTTGATCCTAGAACTAGAAAGGAAAAAGTATCGCGAAAAGCCTTACTTCCTAAACCTGAAGGATACGTTGAGCGACCTCCACGAAATGACAGACGTGGTGGCGATCGTAGAAACGGTAACAGGGATAATAGAGACAGAAAACCTAGACGCGATTAAACAACTCGCAAACAGATTTTAAAACCCCAGAAAACCTCTGGGGTTTTTTTCTCTACAAATTTTTTTTGAAATAAATTTTACCAAATTGTAACTTTTTCCACTTTCTTACGTATAAGTAATTGGGAAGCATCCCAAACTTAACTAGAAAGGGAAATACATGAGACAATTAAAGATTACAAAACAGGTTACCAACAGGGAAACCGCATCTTTAGACAAATACCTACAAGAAATTGGTAAGGTAGACTTGATTACTGCTGATGAAGAAGTGGAATTGGCACAACGAATAAAAGCCGGAGATCAGTCTGCTTTAGAAAAATTAACAAAAGCGAACTTAAGGTTCGTAGTTTCTGTTGCAAAACAGTATCAGAACCAGGGATTGACCTTACCGGATTTAATTAATGAAGGAAATTTAGGTCTTATTAAAGCGGCACAGCGCTTTGATGAAACTCGTGGATTTAAATTCATTTCCTATGCTGTTTGGTGGATTCGTCAATCCATTCTTCAAGCTTTGGCAGAACAATCTAGAATTGTGCGTTTGCCATTGAATAAAATTGGTTCTATCAATAAAATCAACAAAACCTTTGCTTTCTTAGAGCAAGCACATGAACGTGTTCCTTCTGCCGAAGAAATTGCAAAGGAATTAGATATGACCGTAGAGGATGTAAAGCAATCGCTTAAAAACTCTGGGCGTCATGTATCTATGGATGCTCCATTAATTGATGGGGAAGATTCTAATCTTTATGACGTTTTAAAGAGTGGTGAATCTCCAAATCCAGACAAAGAATTGTTGCACGAGTCACTTCGTACAGAAATTGAGCGCGCATTAGAAACCTTAACACCAAGAGAAGCAGATGTGATTCGTCTTTACTTTGGTTTGGCAGGACAGCATTCTATGACTTTAGAAGAAATTGGCGAAACATTTGATTTAACAAGAGAGCGCGTACGCCAAATTAAAGAAAAAGCCATCAGAAGGCTAAAACACACGTCTCGAAGTAAGATTTTAAAGACATATTTGGGCTAAATCCCAAAAAAATTACAAGTTAAATTTACCTTAAATTGTTTTTTTGGCAGGAAACTTGTAATTTAGTACACTACAGCAGTTTATCATGACTGTTCGTTTTTTGATTGATGAATAAACTCCGGCTGATTACCGGAGTTTTTTCATTTTAATAGGTCAGTACTTTCCATTTCCTACCTTTGTAATATGACAAAAAAAATAGCTCCTTCCCTATTGGCAGCAGATTTTGCCAATCTTCAGCGCGATATTGAAATGGTTAATGCTAGTGAGGCCGATTGGTTTCATTTAGATGTGATGGATGGGGTATTTGTACCCAACATTTCTTTTGGAATGCCTGTTGTACAAGCCATTGCAAAGCATGCTAAAAAAACACTGGATGTACACTTAATGATAGTAGATCCGGACCGGTATATCCAAACTTTTGCAGATTTAGGGGCTACAAATCTAACAGTACACTATGAGGCGTGCACCCACTTACATCGCACGCTCCAGGCCATTAAAGCGGCAGGGATGAAAGCCGGGGTGGCACTTAATCCTCATACCGCTGTGCATCTATTAGAAGATTGTATTGAAAATATAGATCTGGTATGCATTATGAGTGTTAATCCTGGTTTTGGCGGACAGTCCTTTATTGAAAATACCTATAAAAAAGTACGAGAATTAAAGGCATTAATTACAGCAAACAATGCTGCTACACTAATTGAGATAGATGGTGGCGTTAATGCCAATAACGCCAAGAAACTGGCAGATGCAGGAGCGGATGTTCTTGTGGCGGGAAGTTTTGTATTTAAAAGTGCAAACCCTGAAGAAACCATTAAAAATCTCAAAAACGAAATTGCTTAATGGAAGAATTTGATGTGTTGATAGTTGGTGGCGGACCCATTGGTATTGCATGCGGACTAGAAGCCAAAAAAAAAGGCTTATCCTACCTTATTATTGAAAAAGGGCCTATTGTGAATTCCCTTTTCAATTACCCTATTAATATGCAATTCTTCTCTTCTTCAGAAAAGCTTGAGATTGATGAAATTCCTTTTATTAGCAAGGAAGCAAAACCCAAACGAAACGAAGCGTTGGAATATTACCGGCGCATTGTAACGTCTAATAAATTAAACATTCACCTCTTCGAAAAAGTGCTAGCCATTGTGCCAGGTGAATACTTTACTGTTACTACCAACAAACAACAATATAAAGCAAGCAACGTAGTGGTTGCCACCGGTTTTTATGACCTTCCCAACACCTTAGATGTTCCTGGAGAAGAGCTACCAAAAGTTTCGCATTATTACAAAGACCCTCATTTTTATGCCAGTCAGAAATTGGCCGTGATTGGGGCAAGTAATTCAGCTATTGATGCTGCATTGGAATGCTGGAGAAAAGGGGCCGAAGTCACTTTAATCATTCGAGGGCCTGAAGTTGGGCAGCGGGTTAAATACTGGGTTAGACCCGATATTATTAATAGAATAAACGAGGGAAGTATTAAGGCTTACTATAATGCCCAGGTTAAAAAAATTACTCCAACCGAAGTGGAAATAGCCACAGAAGATGGTACGACTCTTCTAGAAAATGATTTTGTATTAGCCCTTACAGGTTATATGCCAGATTTTAATTTTCTTGAAAAGCTGGGCATTGAATTATCTGAAGACGATAAGAGACTGCCAAACTACAATCCCGAAACCATGGAAACCAACATATCGGGGCTGTTTTTAGCAGGAGTCATTTGTGGTGGTATGGAAACGCACAAATGGTTTATTGAAAATTCGAGAATTCATGCTCCTATGATTATGGAAGCCATCGTGAAAAAGAAGGCAGTAGTTAATTAATTCGCTTTCGAATGAATTGAAAGTCCATAACATCAATGCTTTCTTCGCTTAAATACGCAGGAGGTATTGAAAAGAAATACTCCCTATAAAACCCTGCGCTACTTCATCCCCATCTGTAACTACGTTAATTTCTCTTCCAAAACCAAGGGTAAGTCCCAAACGTGAATTGCTATTTTTCAATGGTAAAAAATATCCCCCTTCCAACCATGGTTGCAACACCAATACATTGCTAGAACCTTCAAAAATTGTTAGAGGACTATCTATGGTCTCGCGAGCACTATCCGTCCAATCAATATCCAAGTACCAAATATCTACATTTAGCCCAGCAATAAACGCTCCTTTTCCAGCAGGAAAGTGATACCGATACCCAAAAGAACCTCCAAAACCACCTCCTTCTTCCGTGTCATTTACCTCGCTAAAGTCTTTTCTATCGGTAAAGTTAAATCCTAGCCTAACCACCAGCGATTCTCTATCGCTCATAAAATGTTCCAAATTTCCAGTAGCTATAAATCCAGCAGGATACACTTGTGCCGAGATTCCCACAAAATTGATGGTGCTTTGATCTTGCTGAGACCAAAGCGCAGAACTGCTTAATAAGCAGAGAATCACAAAAAAGACCACTTTACGCAGCATCTAAATAACTTTTAATTTGGCTTCTAACCGATCATGTTCTTTGAGCATTCTCCTACCCGCACTAAAACTTAAATAGGGATGCCCTTTTCTATGGTTAATGATACTAATCTTGCATAAATGGTTCCAATGCGCAACAATTTCTCGCCAGGCAAAAAACAAAGAATGCGAGGGATCATAGATATGAGTCGCTTCACTACCTGCCCCATTTACTTCAATGATACTGAAGTTTTTCCCTTCGGTTAGTTCCTCAAAAGATTGATATAGTACGTCTAAACGACCGTAGTAAAAACCGTCAATTTTGGTACATATACTATTGATGGTGGTCTCTAAAGCAGGCGTTTTTAAATGGGAAAGATCTATAAACTTAGCTCCTCGAGTATGGCTGCCATAGGGTACCAATATTTTCCTTTCTCCAGCGGGAAGTATGGTTTTTAAACTATCCCCAAGCTGGGATTTAAGTACAGATAATTGAAGATGGCCACGCGCCTCTTTTTTAAGCAATTCTTCAATAGAATGAAGGCCATCTCCCTGCACCGTTAAAAATTCCTTCCCAACAATCCCAGTGATTTTTCCTGCTTGCTGTCCAGGATAGCGCACATAAAAAATACCGACCTCTTTTTCGTAAGGGATGAACTCTTGAATCAAAAAATCTGAAGGCGTCTTCTGAAGATAGTGTTCAATGCCCTTTGCATCATAAATCCTTTCTACGGCAAATGATTTCATTCCAATATCTGGCTTGGCAATAAGCGGATATGTCAAGGAGCTATGCGCTACCAAATCTAGAACCTCATGGATCGATGTTTTTTTGTCTATGAATACCGTTTTTGGAATATACTTAGACGGAATATTGTTGTAGATATCCATCTTTGGCTCCATGGCCATCCCACCATTGCGCATAGAAGGATTGGCTGCGTTAAAAAAGAAAAAAGAACGTGCCTTGAAGGAGAAATAAAGCCAAACAGGAAATAAGGGGTAGTAAATAACCTTTAATGGCCAATACTCCCAATGGGTGAGTCGATGCCAAAACAGCCTTACATTCATAGCACTTGTTTTACGGGATTCACAATGGGTGCCATCACAGAATTTAGCTGTTTAGAATCTAGATCTAAGTGATCAAGCGTCAGTTCTTTTTTACCAATTACCGCCTGAGTTACGCTCAAAGTCTTCAACCCATTTTTTCGATCAATTACAAATCCATTCTCCCAGTTTCCATGGTTTTCCTGATGAAAAGACCGAACGGATTCTTGTTGGAATTTATGATTCGTCTTCAAAAAATCCTCAAAAAGCTGCCTACGTTCGTTTTGGGCTGCTTGATCATAAAGGGTCCAAGAAGACCATATATGCCCTTGATCCATATCTAAGGATTTCCAATATTTTTTGCTTCCATCCCATCGTAATTCGAGTAGTTGTGCCGTATCAAAAATGATGAGGGTAAAGGGCTCAATTCCAGAAAGGCTCAATTGCTGTGCATAGGCAACAGGTGCATCCTTCGAAATAATATCTAATACAATAAGACCTCTACTTAGTCTATAAGGAGGTTTACGGGTATGATTATTAAAAGCGCCATTAAGTAATACAGTAACCATCCCATAAGTATTCATCGCAAACCAGGTGCCTCCTGCTAGGGCATCTTTAGGATAAATTACTGGGGTATCCTGAACTATTTCCTGAATGGGCACTAAAGGTGCTTTTCTAGAAATATGCTCATCACGGTTAGAAGTAATTAATACCTTTTCTGAGCTACGTAAAAAACTTACTGTGCACATGCTTTTCTATATTGCATTGTAGAAGGTGCTACGCCAAATGATTCTGGCAATTCAATGGCTGTAAATTGCTGAATACCAATTTTAATAAGGGCGTGGTGATGTATGGCATGCTCTAGGTTGTACATCACTTCTCTATAATAATTAGAAGGTAAGAAATTCTCTTCACCATATAACTCGTACCCCATCTGCACCTCCTTATTAGGCCGTTCTAAGGTGCGCTGTATCTGAGACAATAATTCAATTGCCAAAGTTGGCTCATTTTCAATTCTAGTGTCTCTTTTACGTTTATCATACGAAACCTCAGAACTATCATATCCGTTTAAAAGGCATAAATACAATTCAATAACATGTCTTGTATGTTGCCCAATAGTGGCTTGCGATAATACTTCACTGGGCGCAGTGTAAACAGCCTCTGGAACTTGCTGAAGAATAGTCTTAAACTGTTCTAAAGTCGCTACCGAAGATTCAAAAATTTTCATTTATTGATGTATTGGTTTAGGTCTTCTTTTTAAGAAGATGATTGCTATATATGCTGAAATACCAAGGTATATAATCCCAATAATTAAGTTAGAATACCTTGCGAATACTTCTATATTTTTTATGAGAGCTAGTCCCATCCATGCGAATAGAGATAAGGCCAAAAAAGACCCCAAGCCTATCCCAAAAAGGTAGGTGAAATAGTGTGATGATGAATGCTTTAAAAGTCCCTTCCTGGAAAGCACCTTATTCCAACCTAACCAAAATGGGAACTGCAGAGGGTTAATGGCGCTAAGGACAATACCCAATACTATTGGGGAACCCGTCCAAGCGTACCATTCAGTAGCACGGGCATCTGGAGTAATTTCCGGGGTTTTAAGCAGGCTACCAATTCCTAAATAACAGGTGATCAATGCACCTAGTAAAAGTAGCGGTCCAATCCAACGTTCTGGAACGCGCCATTTTTTACTACCAAATAAGGCAAGTGCCACATAGATAAGTTCTACTACAATAGCCGCTATTGAAAAACTTAGGGCCGGAAACAGTCCGTAATGAGAAGCGATATCAAAAGCTGTTACATTGAGTACTCCCAATGGAAGTGCCCCCAACCAACTTATTACTAATCCAATTCCAAAAAGCTTTATATAGCGCATCCTAAGAAATCTTTTAAAAGGTAAAGGACGATTTACTTTTTAATTTTTTGCCAATTGGCATCTGCCTCTTTCTTTAATTTTTCTGGAGATTCTGCCAACCAGGATTCCAGGGTATTATTTTTTCCCGAATTATAGAAAAGGAACAATTCTCCATCACGTATTTCAAAGGTTTCTGGATTTACATTTACCTTTTTCCCAGAAACAGCAATTGCATAGGCACAATACCCTCCATATTTCGGTACGTACTTTTCAGGGTTTTCTAGAAAGGTTTTTAAATTACTTTCTGTAGCGAACTTAAATTTAGCACCCTGGTAGGTGGCAGTATTAGCGGCTTGGCCTTCTTGTGCCTTCCCTTGAAAGTACGACACCACATCATAGCCATGAACAACATATCCTTTCTTGGTGTTAAACGTGTGTTGCTGAGCGCTAAGACCCCATGAAGTAATAAGGGCAACTAGTAAGATCCATTTGTTCATTTTAATAAATTGAAGATGGTTTGTCTAATTTTTCTATTTCCGCCACCTGAATTCTTAAAATATTCCAGCCACCTACAGAGGCGTGATTTCCTTTTATTGAGACAGGTTGACCTATATAAGGTAGTATGTCTTTATGAAGCGCATTTCCTTTCAAATCGGTCAATAAAAAATAGTTTTCATGCCCATTTTTATCGGTACTTACCAAAACAGGTGGTACACCCCCGGCTATGCAAAGCGCAGCACAGCTGCGATGAATTTTACCAAACCCGGGCTTCATAACCCCGAAATAGCATTTAGAATCTACGATCTCACCCTCAATAACTTGGGTAGATACGTCTTGTGCCATAGGTGCCTTTCCCTCTTCTAAAATTTCAATTTTTTGGCTGTCATCTATTTCAAGCAAGGTTTGACCATTATAATAAATGAGTTGCCCTTCAATTCTCATTTTCCTGCCGTGTAACTTGCCATATTCCTCGCGAAGCGATTTTAAATATGGATTAGGGCCAGATTTACCAAAACCTAAAAGCACTACATTTTTAAAGGTCTGCTCGCCTAGAGAAATTTGCAGCATAGGATAAGGAGATTCATGATAGATTCCCATCACTTGACTGGGATTACCAAAATCAAAATTGCTATTGACCGCTGTTTCTTGAAAAAATCCAAATACAAAAGCACCAATTCCTAGGAAGATCCCACAAAGCACTACGAAACGGGCCACCGTTTTCTTGGTGTTTTTAGGCATTCCTGGTTGGTAACCAATATAAAATTCGTCTTCTTGTTTCATGATTTACACGGTAATGGTTGAACTTCGGTTCCTTCCGGGTTGGCTTTTGGATGTATGTAGACCCAATTGTTTTCAATTTTTAATTGATAAGTTTTTACCTTTTCAGTAAATGGTGGAGGCGACTGCCCATTATGCGGTAAATATTGATATCCATGCCAAGGACAGGTGATACAACCGTCTACAATTTTTCCTTCACCTAAGGGCCCTCCCTGATGTTTGCAAACATTATGAATTGCAGATAAGTTCCCTTGATGTTTAAAAATTGCCACCCGTTCATCTTCCACTTTAAAAATCTTCGCCCGACTCTCCTTTATTTCAGAAGGAGGGCATACCGCCAGCCATCCTTGTGAATCCTTTTCTTCTTTTTGATTGTCTATTCTACTTTCCTTAAAAGCTGCCTTGAGATGCAAAAAAGTAACCAGCACCATCCCTCCACTTACTATCGCTAATGTAAACGGCGATGTTTCCTGCTGAAAAGCACCCAAAAAAACATGTAAGATCAATAAAGCGTAGGCCACATATACCATCATATGCAAACGTTTCCAGGTAGTCGCAGAAAGATTGTGCAAGAAAAAATCGTGGCTGGTAGAGGCCATAGCAAACAGAATAAGTAGCGCAAAAAATCCCAGCGTTTGAAATGGAAAATTTACAAGAGAGGTATAATCCATATTGGACGTAAAAAGTGCCCAAATAGGATTTACGCTACCCAGCGTATGGAATTGAATAATACCAAATATACCATGTACAAGGGCTGCCAGAAACATACTAACTCCTAAGTGCCTTCGATTGTAAAGCAGGGGTAAAAATTTAGCATTTAAACGTGACAACGGTCCTATGATCAGAATAAGATGCAGCATGACTAATGCCAGCGAACCAAAAGCTCTAATTATAATGGTTTCTGCAATTAATTCGGGATTGGTTAGAACGCTAATCGCAAAAAACAATAGTAAATAGATCACCATACCAATGGCAATCCACTTGTCGTAGGTCTTTTTATTCTTATTCCACAATACAAGTTTGTAATCTAGTCCCATTAGCGCGCCATTTTGTGGAGTTCCACTCCTTTTATTTCATCCCAAATAAGAACCCCTTCAATTGCTGTTGTACTCCGAAAGGTATACGTTCCAGTGCCTTGCAATTGTCCTAAAAGCGCCTCTTTTTTGCCTGCTGCATCAAGACTGTATACCACTGCAGAAGGGTTTGGAAAGGGAGTGTTTAATTTTATTTCTACCTGTTTATCTGAAATTCGCACGATCAATGCCTCCTCTTTCATTTTATTAGCATGCTTAGTAAACGAAATATCCTTTACAGCAAAGAATAGAACGGTCGGTAAGAAGATGGCCAAGACGAGCCAGGTGTATTTATGTGCTTTTCGTTGACTCGCAATCATTTTTTAGACTTTAAAAGTGATTTTAATAGAAACGGCCAAGTGGTGACCACTCCAGGCAACAATAGCAATCGAACACTCTTTTTTGACGCACCCAAAAGCGGATCTATTTTTGGTGCCCCTACAAAGGCAAAATAAATCGCAAAGAGTATTCCAAGCGCAAGGTAGAGGGCCAATCCTAATAATAGTAGCGTTAGTATGGTTTCCATTTAAATTAGATTTACATCAGTTATGACTTCAAGAATGGCAGGCCCCTTTTGCTGAAACAGCTTTTCCATGGCTGGATACAAATTTTCCAAGGTGCTTACGCGTTGACCCCAAGCTCCGCAAGACTGAGCAAATTCTGCAAAATTGGGATTAGAAAGCGATGTTTTCCAAACATCGAATTCGCCGGCGCGTTGTTCCTTGGAGATTTTCCCTAATTCATTGTTATTTAATACAATGAGCTTAACATCCATCTGGTATTTTACCAAAGTGGTGATTTCTGCTAAGTATTGACAGAGACCGCCGTCACCAGCAACTGCTACTACTGGCCGAGTATTTTTTACTGCGGTCCATGCACCCAAAGCAGCAGGTAGCGCAAAACCAATAGAACCTAAATACCCAGACATAAGAAAATCTTGGGCTTTTGACTCAAAATAACGGCCAAAAGAATAGGCATTATTACCAACATCGACGCACATCACAGCATTTTCTGGGGTGTAATTATTCATTGCATCAAAAACCGCTATTGAACTCACTCCCTTAGAAGAAGTTTCTTGCAAGCGTTTTGCTTTTTCATCCTTCCAAATCTTCCAACGTGCCTCTATCTCCGAGGTCTGGTCTTCGGTATTAATCTTTCCTTGTAATCCTTCTTGAAACAGTTCAAGAGTACGAGATATTTCACCCCAAACAGCCACATCTACTTTATGAAACTTACTTAATGCCAAAGGATCAAAATCTACCTGTATGGTTGGTTTTTTGGGTGTAATACCTGTATGGTTTGAGAAAGACGCACCAAAAACTAGAAGTAGATCTGCCTCATTCATAAACCAAGAAGCTATGGGAGTCCCACTTCTACCCAACACACCCCCACCGAGTGGATGGTGGTCTGCTACCAAACCTTTTCCTTTAAAGGTGGTAAGAATTGGTGCTTTTAATGCTTCTGCAAATGCTATAACAGCTTCTCTATGAAACCGAGCCCCGTGTCCCATGATAATCACAGGGCGCTTAGCATTTTCAATAAGCCCAATTGCTTCAGTCACTGCCTGTTTTGGGGGAGCTATATCCATTGTTGTGATTCGCTGACCCGGATCTTGAGGCTTGGCATGGGCTGGAGGTTTCATTTCTTGTACTTCGTCTGGGAAGGTTAAATGAGAAACATCCCTATTTAAAATAGCATGCTTTATTGCTAAAGACATGAGCTCTGCATGTTTACTGTCTTGTTGTACCCGCTGATTAAACTCAGCCACCGTATTAAACCCACGAACTAAATCTACCTCTTGAAAATTGCCTGTACCTACTACTTGGGTGGCCACTTGTCCCGTTAATGCCAAAAGCGGCGCTCTATCTACTTTGGCATCCCACATGCCGGTATACAGGTTCGTAGCTCCCGGACCAGCAATAGAAAAACAGGCGGCTGGCCTTCCGGTTAATTTTCCGTAGGCAGAGGCAGCAAAGGCAGCCGCCCCTTCATGACGAATTCCATAAAAATGTAAATCCCCCGTTTCTTCCAAGCGTCGCATGGCGTCGGCGAAACCTAAATTAGAGTGCCCCACCATCCCAAAAACGGTATCAACCCCCCAATTTACCATGGTTTGTGCCATAATATCAGAAATTGTTGTTTCATGGGGTGGCTCTTCTTCTAAACCAACATAAATAGCGCCATTTTCTTCTTTAATTTCATACGTGTCAATACCATCGTCAAAACCACCTGGTGGTTTTCCTGTACAAGGATGAAAATCCCAACCATGCCATGGACATCGAAGCATGCCATTTTCAATAGAACCTTCACCCAAAGGACCTCCTTGATGAGGACACTTATTATCCAATGCCGCAAACTTGCCTTCAAAATGGGTTAAACAAATTCCTTTGTGGGCTGCGGTTACAGTTTTTACGCGTCCTTCTGGCAAATCTTTGGTATTGTCTAATACCTTATGCCATTGAAGTTTTTTTGGTGCTGCCATAGTGTTAGTTTTTGATTCCAGCGTATGGGATTCCGGTTAAGCGATGCATCTCATAATCGAATGTTGAGAGATCGTTGTGATTGAATTGATTGATATCATCGTAGCCACAGGATCGCGCAATAACCTTAATAAGATCGTTAGTAGCCGTGAAATAATTAAACAATTGTTTCGCAGAAGCATCAATCAGCAACCTGCTGCGAAGATGTTCTTTTTGGGTGGCAATGCCCACGGGACAGTTATTGCTGCCGCACGCACGCATTCCCAAACAACCGATAGCCTGTATGGCTGCATTAGAAACTGCAATAGCGTCAGCACCCATCATTAATGCCTTTGCATAGTCTTCTGCAATCCGTAGTCCTCCCGTTATAATAAGACTAACATCTGTTGCACCTATTTCATCCAAATATTTTCGTGCTCTGGCCAGTGCAGGAATGGTGGGAACATTGATATTATCCCTTAATACGGTTGGGGCAGATCCTGTTCCACCTCCACGACCATCTAAAATGATATAGTCCACACCTACATCCACCGCAAATTTTATATCTGCTTCTATGTGACTGGCCGCAATCTTAAAGCCAATAGGAATACCACCGGTGCGGGTACGAACTTCTTCTGCGAACTTTTTAAAATCGGCTACTCCATGAAAATCAGGAAAAGTAGCAGGACTTATCGCTGTTTCTCCTTCTTGCAAACCACGCACTTCTGCAATCTCTTTGCTTACCTTAGAACCTGGCAAGTGACCACCTGTTCCTGTTTTTGCCCCCTGTCCTCCTTTAAAGTGAAAAGCTTGTACCTTCTCTAATTTATCCCAGCTAAAACCAAATTGAGCAGAAGCTAACTCATAGAAATAGCGACTATTATTCTCTTGTTCTTGTGGTAACATACCTCCTTCACCAGAACAAATTCCAGTACCAGCAAGCTGGGCACCTTTAGCAAGTGCAATCTTTGCTTCTCTTGAAAGAGCCCCAAAACTCATATCGCTCACAAAAAGAGGAATTGATAATTCTAAGGGTTTCTTAGCCTTTGGACCAATGACCACCTTGGTAGCCACAGCATCTTCATCCAAAAGTGGTCTTTTGGCTAACTGGGCCGGTAAAAACTGAATAGAATTCCATTTGGGTAGTGTGTTTCTGTCGACACCCATAGAAGCAGAAAAACCGTGGTGTCCTAATTTTTTTAGTCCATTTCTAGCTAATTCTTTAATGTAACCTGTGTAGGGTTCTGTGTCTTCCGGATGGGTATCTGCGTAGGTTCCTAAATAGGCATCTCTATCAAACGGTTGTGGATGCGCTTCTTCAAAGGCAATGATCTCTTTTGTATCGACCTTTAAAGAATCGCCTACTATATGCTCCTGAAATTTATGTAATTGCTCGTTATTGTTGTATTCACTGATACCAGTATCATAGCGATAATCCCAGCCATGTACTCCACAAATAAGGTTTTTACCATCTACATAACCATCTGCTAATAGGGCTCCTCGATGATGACAACGACCATATAAAACAGAAATACCTGTTTCATGTTTAATGATTACAAGATCTGTATTGTTTACTAATGCATAGGATGGTTCTTTCTCCTCTAGTGAGGAGATCTTAGCGATCTCTACTAGGCTGTCTTTCATAATATTGGTGGTTCTCGTGGTTGTTCTTAGTGATAGGTCGAAAGACCTTTTTTAACATTACGCTTTAAGGTAACTTAAATATCTATTAATTCCACGATCTAACCACAAAGAACCATTACACGGCCCTTTATATAGGAATTTCAATGGTTTTTCTTAGTAGTTTCTGGGCATGAGTTTGCTTTTAAAAAATGTTGTACTAATCAACCTCCTTGTAAAAAGGTCATACAGCAAAAAAAGTCCGGAAGTAACCCTCCGGACTTTTATAAACCCAAATCAACAAACCATCTTATATTGATGACTGCATGTAATTAGATGCGAAAAAAATAATTTACCTGCGCGGTGGTGGGGGCCCATGATGTGGTGGAGGTCCATTCCTAGGCGGACCGGGTCGTAATGCGCCACGCACCAATTCTCTTAATTGTTCTTTTTGTTGGATCGTACATATTTCCGCGATCTCACTAAAATGTCTGTAAATTTCAAGCTCCCGATCTGCTGACAAGGTTCCAATTTTCTTTGCTAAACTGTCAATGGTTGATGATGATTGATTGGAATTCGAAATTGTTGAAAATAGTTTTTCTTTCAACCGCTTCGTTTCACCATCAATTCGCTGCATGTTTTTATGATGCACTTCTTCAAGTTCCCAAAAAGAGGTACGCTGTTCCGCTGTAAAATTTAACTTATCGGCAATAAATGTCCTTTTAGGTACTGCTTTTTGATTGGGTTGTTTTACCACTAAATACAGCAACACACCATTCATAATCATCAGGAAAATCATCAGAATAAGGAGTAGTAAATTTTTCTTCATGATTCTTAATTTAAGATGGACGATTCCTCACCATTAGTAAGTCCATAGGAGGAGGCGAAAGTGGCTAGTTGCTGTTCTTTTTGAGAACTGTTATAATAATACAACACCCCAAAATTAAGTGCTAAAAACAAGGCTAGCGCCGCCCATTGCCAATTGGGAGTTAACCAATAAATCCAAGGCTGAATTTCCTTTTCTGTTTGCTCTGTTGACAAACGATTTAAGACTTTATCCTTAAAAAATGGTGGAGCAGAAACTTTTGACAGAACGGTTGTATCTTCAACAAGATCTGTTACGAATTTGGATGTATTTTTTTGATCATTCATGCTGTTTATGGGTGGTTCTAAGCTTTTAGATGCTATAGATCTTCAAAACTTGTGCTACCATCCTTCTTTTTTATAAAATTCTGTTAAAATCTGTTTTAAATTCTTTTTAGCTCTGAATAAAAGTGACTCTATTGAAGACACACTCTTGCCAGTTATTTCACTCACTTCTTTGTAACTGAGTCCATCCAGTTTGTGCAAAGTAAAAACTACACGCTGTGACTCTGGCAGTTGGTTTATAGCGTTAAAAAGGGTCTCTTTTTGTTCCTTTTGTTCTAATTGAATACCCGGATGATTGAACTCCGTGAAATAGTTGGATTTATCCAGAGGAGCAAATCCACCAGACAACGATTGCATATAACCAAATCGCTTTTTGGTATTTTTCTTCCTTATGAACTCTAAACATTTATTGGTTGCTATTCGATACATCCATGTTGAAAGTTTCGACTTTCCCTGGAATTTATGAATCGAATGAAAGACTTCTACAAAAACTTCTTGCGCAATATCTTCTGCATCTTCTGTATTGGGCACAAAGGATAGGCAGGTGTTAAAAATCAACTCTTGATAATCGTCCAAAAGCTTTGCATAAGCCGATTGCTTTTTCGCTTTAAGGTCGTTTAAAAATTGGTTTTCGCTCAAAAAGTAGACTTTGTTAACGCCTACAAAGTAAGGGCAAATGAAAAAAATACTGCTTTTGCGCAAGTTTTTTTTCGTTTTCAACATCTAACCTTACATACAAACAATCATAATCATGGAAATAAACAAAAGAACGCTCCTTGTATGCCTTTGCACTTTAGGAATTGCTATGCAGAGTGGATATGCACAACAAGAAAATCAGCAGCGAGAAAGACGGCAACCTCCATCCATTGACGAACTTTTTGAGCATTTGGATGCTAATGAAGATGGCAAATTGTCTAAGAAAGAAGTGAGAGGGCCCTTAAGCAGAGATTTTGACAAAGTAGATCTTAATGAAGATGGCTTCTTAAGTAGAGAAGAACTTGAAAAAGCGCCAAAACCGGAACGCAGAGAACGCCCTAATAGAAACTAAAATACTTACAGATGAAACATACACCTATCCTTTATTTTTCTACCCTGCTACTAGTTACCTTATTGGCATGCAGCAGTGATAGCGACGACAATGACGTATTTTCTACAGATGATGGTGAAAATACTGTGGCAACCTTAAGTAGCGCTTTTGCGGAATTTGATACGAACGAGACTACCATTTACCTTGATGGAAATAATGTGGTAATTGAGACCACAGGGCTTCCTAATCATGAAACGGTTTATTGGGGAGCAGGAAATGAACTGTATTTAGAGGAACCAGACGTACAATTAACCCCTAGTATCATTCCAAATTTCGATGCTTCGGCCACTTTAGTAGTTTCTGCTAATCCACAGTTGGCATCAAACAGTACAGCCACCAATTTAGGAATAATTGGTATCGCAGTTAGCGGGGCTGCTATTTTTAACGATCAAGAAGGAAACGGGCCACTTAGCGGAGCCGCCGGTAGTTTAGATTGGACTGGCGGGCATATTGGCCCAAGTGTTTATCATTATCATTTAGAACCAAAAGCTTGGTCTGATGATGATGGAGCCTTAATTGGAATTTTGGCGGATGGATTTTTTATTTACGGCAGACGGGACTATGATGGAGAATATCCTACCGATTTAGATGAATCAGGAGGACATTTTGGCCCTACTCCACATAATGCAGATGGAGAATACCACTATCATATCGAAAATGAATTATACCTAAACCAGTATTATGTTATTTTCCCTGGAGACTATCAAGGTACGCCGAGTAGTGTTAATTAGACTCGGCGTTTTGCTTCTTTTCATAGGAGTCCTCTTCTCTTTTACTGATGAGGCTTCCAACGAAATTAGTATTCCCAATTTAGAGGTTCCCAAAGAAGAACTATCACTGAATGCCAAAGAAGGGCGCTGGTATGTTGGGAACGAGCCTTTTAATGGATTTGCCGTTGTGTATTACCAAAATTGCTTACCAAAAGAGAAAGTGGGATACTATGATGGAAAAAGAGAAGGTCTTGCCCATCAATGGCATGAAAACGGTGTTTTAGCCAGTGAAAAGTTTTTTATAGCTAATCGTGCAGAGGGTGCTGCTAAAACTTGGTGGCCAAATGGGGCACTAAGTTCTTTGGCTAACTATAGCAATAGACTACGTCACGGCGAACAGAAAAGTTGGTATCCCAACGGAGAATTAGCCAAAATAACCAATTACAATCAAGGAAAAGAAGAGGGGTTGCAACAAGCATGGTTGCCTAATGGCAAGCGGTATGTGAACTACGAGGCCAAAAATGGTCGGTTTTTTGGCCTACGACGTGCTAATCTATGTTATCAATTAAAAGATGAAGTGGTACAGTATTAAAATGCTTATAATCATTCTGGTGGGGATTGCCGCTTGTAATCCCGCATTGAAATCAGGAAAAGAAAGTAAAGTAGACAGTCTACCCTATTACACAGATGCTACCTTTACACCCCATTGGCCAAATGGCAACAAAGACACTATTTCTGGAATGCACAGAATTCCAAGGTTTACTTTAGTAAATCAACTGGGTGATACCATCTCAGAAAAGAGTTTACAACATAAAATTTATGTTGCAGATTTCTTCTTCACTACCTGTCCTGGAATTTGCCCCAAGATGACTTCGAACATGGCTTTGATACAAGAAGAATTCATAGACGACGAGGAGGTGATGCTTCTTTCGCATACTGTAACCCCCGAGTATGATTCTGTACCTGTTTTAAGACGCTACGCAGACGCCAAAGGTGTAAAAGCCAAGAAATGGCAACTAGTCACTGGTGAACGCGAAACCATTTATAACTTGGGACGCATGGGGTATTTTGTGGAGGAAGATTTAGGAGAACCTACTGGAGAAGATGATTTTCTCCATACCGAGAATTTTATTTTAATTGATAAAAATAGACACATACGAGGCATCTACAACGGTCTTAACAAAACAGCAATTGCACAATTAATTGCCGATATCAAAACTCTGAAAAAGGAAGG
>CAZRPJ010000027.1:32434-38774 GCA_964601965.1 uncultured Croceivirga sp. | reverse complement strand
GCTCCAAAGAAACGCTTTGGTTTGTGTAAGGCATTGGCATCAACACCACCAGAAAGTACTTTTCCGGAAGCAGGTTGTACCGTATTGTAAGCACGTGCTAAACGGGTAATGGAATCTAATAAGATTACCACATCGTGGCCACATTCTACCAAGCGCTTGGCTTTTTCAATAACAATATTAGCGACACGTACGTGTTCACTGGCTTCTTTATCAAAAGTAGAAGCTACTACTTCACCGCGTACATTACGCTGCATATCCGTCACTTCCTCAGGACGTTCATCAATCAATAGTATAATTTGATATACTTCTGGATGATTGGCGGCAATACCGTTGGCAATATCTTTTAATAGGACCGTTTTCCCTGTTTTAGGTTGCGCTACAATCATACCCCTTTGACCTTTTCCTATAGGAGAGAAGAGGTCTACAATTCTAGTAGAAAGGGTGGTTTGGCCTCCTGCTACATTAAATTTTTCACGAGGGAAAAGCGGCGTTAAATGCTCAAATGCCACACGATCACGCACCACTTGCGGATCCAGACCATTGATCTTATTTACTTTAATTAGCGGGAAATACTTTTCTCCTTCTTTTGGTGGACGAATATTCCCTAGTACCGTATCTCCCGTTTTTAAACCAAACAAACGAATCTGGCTTTGAGAAACGTAAATATCGTCTGGAGAGGAGAGGTAATTATAATCAGAAGAACGTAAAAATCCGTACCCGTCCGACATGATATCTAGTACTCCTTCGCTTTCAATAATACTATCGAACTCGAACTCTGGTTCTTTGTAGCGATTTTTTAAATCTTTATCGAAGTTGCTGTTACGACGGTCTTGTTGATTGTTATTCCGCTGATTTTGCTGATTTCTTCTGTTTTGGTTTTTGTGCTGCCCGTTATGACGCTGTTGGTCATTTTGCTTAGGCGCTTGCTCTTTTTTACCATCACTTTCGGCTTCCTTTTTGGGGGCTTCTTGTTTTGGCTTTTCTGCAGTTGCATCCTTCTTACGTGGAGCGCGCTCTCTTTTAGGTTTCGGAGCTTTAGGTTGCTCTTCTGCTGGCGCCGTATTTTTAGTTACAGCGGCTGGGTTAGACGCTTGTACGTCTAGGATCTGGTATACCAAATCTAATTTTTTTAAGGATTTAAATTTTGGGATACTTAATTCCTTCGCAATATCCTGCAATTCGGGCAGTTTTTTGGCTTTTAAATCAGTGATTTCAAACATTAAATATGCAATGGGTTAAACTAAAATCTCAATTATGAAGTAAAATGATACTTGGATTATTCGACGGGGGAAGTACTCCCCAGGTAAGTGCACTAACTTATAACGCTACAATTATACAAAAATATTTAAAAGAACAAGAGCTATTTTTCAATAAACCGATGTAATTTTGCATTCCACTTAAAAAATAGGATGATACAAAGAATTCAAACGCTTTATTTGGTATTAGTGGTACTTTTGGCCGCTGTGCTTCCCTTTGTAGTTTCCCTATGGACCTTGGCCGATGGTACAGAGGTGTACGCGCAAAACAATTTAATAATTTTGGCAGCGTTTTTAGGTGGAGCCGTTCTTGCAGGTATTGCTATATTCCTCTATAGAAAAAGACAAAATCAATTTGTGCTTAACAGATTGAACATCATATTGAACCTTTTTTTACTAGGATTTTTCGTTTACCGATCGCTAAACTTATCCGGAGGGGAGGCTTCCCCAGAGAAGGGTATTGGGATGCTGATTCCTGTATTTTCTATCGTTTTTCTGGTGCTAGCAAATAGGGCCATAAAAAAGGATGAAGATCTTGTAAAATCTGTAGATCGTTTACGTTAGACCTAACATCTTAGTAGTATTAGTGCGAAAAACCCCGGGTTGTTCCGGGGTTTTTATTTTCATAGCAATTCGTTTCCCTACATTGATTCCATCAAGCGTTCTGCACTAAATCCATTATTAAATTTTACATTACTAATGGTCTGTTCTAAACTGGGCGACTCTCCATACGCTCCTTCTTCATTAGGTAAAAAGTAGGTGCGTTTGGTTGAAAGTAATTGCCCTTCAATGGCTTCATATTCGTAATTGGCAATTAACACCGGATCATTCACCCCCAAAAAGGGCAACGAGAAATAGAAGCGATCAATTAACTGCGTTTCTGGATTAACATATAAAATATAAATATCATTCTGCTCTTTACCGGTAACGCCTGCGTCATAAGTTACCTTCACCTTGTCATAGGTGATGTCATTGTGCACCTCTTGACCTTCGTAAGTAGCGATGGTCCCAGGATCATTCAACTTGTATGGCATTACAAACCAAAAATAATTGGCCCCTCTTAAGAATGCCGCAACCGCATTGGCTTGCGGATCTTCGCTTTTCGTTCCGTTTACCATCATCACGGTTTTTTCGCCATCAAACCCTTGGCTTACCGTTCCTTCGGTATCAGGCAAGACATTAATTTCGTGTTGGCTGTAGGTCCCGAAAGAGGCTTCCGTATCAAAGATGTATCGTTCAGTAGATAGATCCGTTTTATTAAGGGCAGGGTTGTGATACCTATAGGTAAATTCCACGTCTTTCTTATTCCATAAATGCCCCCAGCCACCATGGGCTTTTTCAACCGCTTTGAGGATGGATTGCGGGTCGCTTGTATCGTAATTTGGCATGGATGCAACTGCTTCCATTTCCTGTTTATTGGCTGTTTCTGTATCTTTTTTTGCTTGTCCGCAAGAAAGAACTAACAACACATTGGCTAGGGCAAAAATTCCCAAAAAGTTTGTTTTCATGTTTTTTGATTCCTTGTTTGCCTACTTAGACGTAAGAAATCCTGGGCCTTACACCTTTAAAAAACTTTCAATACTTACAACTTAAAAACATCTAAAAATTGAGCTACGTGGTAGCCTTTGCGAACCGTGCTTTTAAAAGCATCGCTCTGTGTTTGTAAAAGTGGATTGCTATGGTTGAGATGGATAAAATAGACCTTATCGCGTTCCTTTTCAGGCAAGGCATCAAACAGTTCCATACTTTCTACCACAAAGGGGTGTGGTATTTCGCCCATATCGCGATTATTTAATTCTTGATTGTCAAAAAAAGTAGCATCTAAAAAGGCATAGTCTACTTCTTTTAATACCTCGCTTATTGACGTCTCCCAGACCTTCCACTTATTGATGTCCGGAATAAAAAGGGCAGTTTTCGTGGGACCTTGGATTTTATACCCCACAGTTTCAGAAAATTCATCCCGATGGGGAACTAAAAATGGAGTTACAACTAATTGATCAGTAAGGGATACGGTTGTTTTGTGTTGCAGTGGTTGCAATAGAATATTATGTAGCTGCACCAGCTGACTCCAAGGGCCGTTGGTTTCTAAAAAAGCTTGCATTTTAGGCATGGCGTACACGGGCACTTTAGAACCTCCTAAGGCTTCTCTGCCCAAATAAAGCAATCCTGCATAATGTCCCATATGGGCATGGGTAAGGAAAATACCATCTGGGACTTCTTGATCTTTTTCACTAGCCGTTTTTAACAATTTAAGTTGCTCTGGGAGGTCTGGAGTTGCTTCAAAGAGATAACTTTTCTCGGCCCTATGGTCTACCACCCCTAAAGAAACTACCTTTCTTTTTGGGTCCGGTTCAAGGAATAATTGCGCACAACAACTACGTTGGCAACCAATATGTGGGCTTCCCCCATCTTGTATGGTACCTAGAACTACTAAAGAAACGCCCTTGTCTTGCGCATGGCAAAAACAAATGCAAAAAAGTCCAAATAAGAGGTTACGTAGTCTCATCGTTTGCCTAATTCTATCACTTCTAAGTTAGCAATTTGGTCGCCATCAATAGTAAAGCGCAGCATGGTACGTACTTGATGAAAGCCATGCTTACCACAGGCACCTGGATTCATATGCAAAAGCCCCAATTTTTTATCGTACATAACCTTTAAAATATGACTATGCCCCGATATAAAAAGCTTGGGCGGATTTTCCTGTATAGCTTCCCTTACCCGAACATTGTATTTGTTGGGATAGCCCCCAATATGTGTAATCCATACATCTACTCCTTCACAATAAAAGCGGTTGTTTTCCGGAAATTCTTTTTGAATGATGTGGTCATCAATATTACCGTACACGCCTTTTACAGGCTTAAGCGCCGCTAGGGCGTCAGTCACTTTTAAATTGCCAATATCTCCCGCGTGCCATATTTCATCTGCCTGCTTAGCATATTTTAAGATGGTTTTATCCATATGGCCGTGGGTATCGGAAAGAAGCAGAATCTTGGTCATACGCTAAAAATATGCTAAAAATAAGTAGGAGAAAGAGGCCTGTGCGGGATTGAGTTATCTTTGAGCTTCATTTATGAATTCCTTCCGTTACTTTTTAAGATTCGCTTACCAAGGTGCTGCTTATCACGGATGGCAGAACCAGCCAGATGCTATTAGTGTCCAAGAAGTGCTAGAGAAAGCACTCACCACGCTTTTACGGCGCGAGATGAGCGTAGTTGGCGCAGGACGTACCGATGCAGGGGTCCATGCCAAAGAAATGTATGCTCATTTTGACAGTGAGGAGGTTTTAGACGAAGAAGCGTTGGTACTAAGACTAAATGCCTTTTTGCCAAATGACGTGGTAGTTTTTAATCTAGTACTTGTAAAAGAGGACGCCCACGCCCGTTTTGATGCCTATGAGCGAACGTACGAATATTGGGTAACCCAAGAGAAAAATCCATTTTTATTCCATGCAGCCCATACGGTGTTGCGCCCCTTAAATCTGGAGGCGATGAATCAAGCAGCTTCCATCCTGCTAGAGTTTAATGATTTTGAGTGTTTTTCCAAATCCAACACCGATGTAAAAACCTATATCTGTGCGTTGAAAGAAGCCTATTGGAAAAAGGACAATGAGAAATTAATATTTACCATTACTGCAGATCGTTTTTTAAGAAATATGGTGAGAGCTGTGGTGGGTACCCTTTTAGAAGTAGGTCTAGGGAAACGGAAGGTAGAAGACTTAAGAGATATTATTAAGAGTAAAGACCGCAGCAAGGCTGGCTTTTCCGTGCCTGCAAAAGGGTTATATTTGACCCGGGTGCTTTACCCAGATAGCACATTTAAATGAGCAAAGAACAAGAAATAGGCAAGGCCTTTGATTTTACCCTTTTCAAAAGGGTGTTTGGTTTTGCGAAACAGTATTCCAGTGTACTGGTCACCGTGGTTTTATCAGGGATTCTCTCTGCTGCATTTGCAGTGTTTACCCCCATTATTGTTCAATACATTATTAATAAGGCATTGGACGAAAAAAACCACGAGCAATTACTAATTGCAATATTGGTGATGGCTGGTGTGCTTTTAGGTCAGGTACTGTTTCAATTATTGTTTAATTACTTTGCCAATTTACTGGGCGAATCGGTTATTAAGGACCTACGAATTCGCCTCTTTCAAAAAATGATGGCTTTTAAAATGACCTATTTTGATAGGTCTTCCATTGGTCTCTTGGTTACCCGTGCTGTGGCAGACATGCAGCGTATTGGTGAGATATTTAGCCAAGGTTTTTTTGTGATTGTGGCCGATGTTTTAAAGATGCTCGCGGCCGCAGGGGTAATGCTTTATATGAACTGGAAATTAGCGCTAATCATCTTTGGAATCTTACCGGTGATTTTGGTCGCTACTCGCTTGTTTCAACGAGCAATGAAAGTTGCTTTTATAGATGTGCGAGCCCAGGTCTCTAATCTAAATAGCTTTGTACAGGAGCGTATTGCCGGGATGAAAATTGTGCAATTATTTACCCGAGAATCCATAGAACGCGATAAATTCAATAGCATTAACAAAAAACATAGAGATGCCTGGTTAAAAACAGTATGGTACAATAGTATCTTTTTCCCCGTAGCTGAAATTTCAAATTCCATTGGCATTGGATTGGTGGTCTATTTTGGGGTTATACAACAAATAGATGCCATGCAAGACACCAAAGTAGGAACTATTGTTGCGTTCTTCTTTTTAATGGAACTCCTTTTTAGACCCTTGCGTCAAATTGCCGATAAATTTAATACGCTGCAAATGGGGATGGTCGCTGCCAATCGGGTATTTAAAATCTTAGATACAGACAGCCATATTGCAGATACCGGTACTCAGATTTTGCCTAAAATTAAAGGCGATATAAGCTTCTCAAAGGTGCATTTTGGCTATGTAAAAGACGAGGAGGTCTTGCACGGAATTTCTTTTGATGCCAAGGCAGGAGAAACCATCGCTATTGTTGGCGCTACTGGAGCAGGAAAATCTACCATCATTAATCTCTTAAATCGCTTTTATGAAATAAATGCGGGTGAAATTAAGATTGATGGTATTTCCATTACAGACTTTAAGCTGGCTTCCTTGCGTTC
>CAZRPJ010000027.1:25518-32334 GCA_964601965.1 uncultured Croceivirga sp. | reverse complement strand
CGGGCATATGTGAGCAATCCTGGCATTTTAGTCTTGGACGAAGCAACGTCTTCGGTAGATACCTACACAGAACAGTTAATCCAACAGGCTACAAATAAAATTACAGCTGGTCGAACGTCTATCATTATTGCACACCGTTTGGCAACCATTAAAAAAGCCGATAAGATTTTAGTCATGGAAGCCGGCCATATTGTAGAAATGGGAACGCATAAAGAGTTGCTTAAAAAAGGTGGCTATTATAGCGACCTATATCATGCGCAATTTTTGCAAGAAGAAGTGGCTTAAAAAACTATTGTGGTTTAAAATCTGCTAAGTTA
Organism: uncultured Croceivirga sp.; assembly: GCA_964601965.1. Classification (GTDB taxonomy): domain Bacteria; phylum Bacteroidota; class Bacteroidia; order Flavobacteriales; family Flavobacteriaceae; genus Croceivirga. The sequence continues at coordinate 32,017 of CAZRPJ010000027.1, read as the reverse complement.
ATAGTGCCTGTCACTAGGCCAATAAGCAAGATGAGTATTCCAATACCCAACATAGCAAAAAAGAACATTAAAAGATAGCCCAAGCCTCTTAAGATGGTGCTTCCCCAACTAATCTGAAATATTCTTTTAAAGACATAAAATTGGTACCCTATTGTAAACAACAAAAAGAACCAATTAAAATCCCCGTAATTCACATTGAAAAAACCAAATAAAGGGATGCAAATGAGCACTTGTAGAAAAGAGACCTGCGCGGTGATATAGGCATTGGCCACCAAATGCTCAGCAAAATTATAAGTGCGCTTGTCTAGAAAAAGAATCCAGGTCATTAACGCATAAAGTGGCATCATGAGATAAGATAGCAACCCTTGATAATCGAATATAAAGTCCATATTTGGAGAATTCGCATTATTCAGGTTGTTTTCTGTAAGTGTAATTCCATACCAATTTCTAAGCACATAGAAATTAAGCCCAGACAAGGTAATGGCAATGGCAAAATAACTAATGGGGTTCATGTACTTTTTGCGCGCTCCGTTGATAAAACTACCCACCACTACTTCCGGTTTTGGAAATAGATGGCGCATTGTTTTAAAAAGGGTATTGTCTAGATTAAAAACCTGAAAACTTAGGTCTTGCCAGATGTTTTTTAAGGTGAGCCTATTTCTAATCACCTTAGAACCACAAGAGGGGCAATAATCAAAATCTGAACGAAGACTATTATCACAAGTTTTACAGTTCATTAGGCCAGATCTTTTTTAATCATTGCGGTGAGCTCTTCTAAACTTTTATAAAGTACAAACTCTCCGTTTTTAATGTAAGAGATCATGCCTGTTTCTTCGCTCACCACTAAACAAAGGGCGTCTGTTTTCTCTGTAATTCCCACTGCTGCTCGGTGACGTAGGCCAAAGCGCAGGGGTATGTTTCGTTCGTTAGAAACCGGAAGAATCACTCTGGTGGCCGTAATATAATTGTCTTGTACAATGGCCGCACCATCATGCAAAGGGCTGTTCTTGTAAAAGATGCTTTCTATTATAGGTTGGGTAATTTCTATGTTCATTTTATCGCCACTAGATTTAATAAAATCTAAGTTGTTATTGCGCTCTATGACCAGAATAGCCCCCGTTTTACTGATACCCATATTTTTACATGCTCCCATAAGGGCATCTACATCTACATCGGTTGGGAGGGCTTCTTGTTTTAAGAATTTAAAGTGGCGCACAAAACTACGCTTGGATGCAAAATTGGTGGAACCTATTAAGAGTAGAAATTTCCTGATTTCTTGTTGAAATACAATGATCAAAGCAATTAGCCCAATATTCATGAAACCGCCCACCATACTGCTTATCATTTTCATCTGCAACAGCTCCGTTAATTTCCAAAGCGCCCAAACAATAACAATTCCAATAAAAATATTGATAGCCACCGTTCCCTTTACCAATTTGTAGATATAGTATAGCAGGACTGCTACAAGAACAATATCTATGAGGTCTGTGATCTTAAATTCCAAAAAATTTAAAAACTCCAAGCGTGGTGTGTTTTTGTAAAATTAGCGAAAATGTTTCTTGTGTTGTTAATTGCTCGCATGCAGGGCGGTGTGCAGTTGAATGCATTCAACAGCCTCTTTCACGTCATGCACACGTAAAATATGCGCCCCTCGTTCCAAAGCGATCATATGCAAGGCGGTGGTTCCATTGAGCGCTTCTTGCGCCGTATTTTTTAAGGTTTTGTAAATCATGGATTTGCGGCTTAATCCAATAAGCAAAGGTTTATTGAGCATTTTAAAAAGGTCTAGGTTTTGCAATACTTCAAAATTTTGGGCAGTATCCTTAGCAAAGCCAAAACCAGGATCCAGGATTACATCGCTCAACTGTAATTCTTGTGTTTTTCCTAAAAGCTCTGAAAAATAGGTGCGCATTTCAAGAATTAGGTCTTCGTAATCTGTAAGATCAATCATGGATTGGGGCGTACCTCTCATATGCATAGCTATGTAGGGTGCTTTAAACTTGGCAACCGTTTGGAGCATTTCAGCATCTAAATGCCCGCCTGAAATATCGTTAATCATAGCTGCACCCACTTGAAGACACTTCTTGGCCACTCGAGACCGAAAGGTGTCAATAGATAGTATGGCTTCCGGAAACTCATTTAAGATCAGGTTAATGGTAGGTAATACACGGTGCAATTCTTCGTCTTCAGAAATATCGGTCGCTCCGGGTCTAGAACTATACCCGCCCACATCTAAAAAAGTAGCCCCTTCAAGGAGAAGCTTTTCTGCATGTTTTAAAGTGATCTCTGGGTTTTTAAGCTTTCCACCATCATAAAAAGAATCCGGGGTAATATTTAAAATACCCATCACTTTTGGTACTTGAAGATCAATAAGGGTTCCTTTGCAGTTAAGTGTCATTAGAGGTATGATGGTTTCAATGGTTTCATTTATCTTTGGCAGGGCGAATTTGTGCCTGATGTGGTACCGAAAAATACGCAAAATAGCACATAGATGCAGCAAACTTCTGAACAATACGATGCCGTTATCCATAATTGCAGGGAACTCTTTAAAAAAAAGACGCAGGATTACGGTACTGCTTGGCGAATCTTACGACTGCCAAGTCTAACTGATCAAATTTTTATAAAAGCACAGCGTATTCGAAGCCTTCAGGAGAAGGAAACAAAAAAGATTGATGAAGACGAACGCTCAGAATTCATAGGCATCATTAATTATTCCTTGATGGCTTTAATTCAATTGGAAATTGGAGTTGTAGAACAACCCGATTTAGACGCGGCCCAAGCCCTGGCTTTGTATGATGCCCAAGCTACCTTGACAAAGAAACTTATGGAGGATAAAAACCATGACTACGGGGAGGCATGGCGCGATATGCGCGTAAGCTCTCTTACAGATCTTATCCTTCAAAAATTACTTCGGGTAAAAGAAATTGAAAATAACAGTGGAAAAACAGTAGCGAGTGAAGGGGTAGATGCGAACTACCAAGATATGGTTAATTATGCTGTTTTTGCTTTAATTCATTTGAATGTAAAAGAATGAAGTATTTAGTTGCTTTCTCAAGAATTTTTGTGGGGATCTTATTTATAATCAGTGGTTTAATTAAGTTAAACGATCCGGTAGGGTTCTCATTTAAATTAGAAGAATACTTCAGTATTGGAGTTCTAAACCTACCAGTTTTTGAACCCTATGCACTTGCCATTTCAATTTTTGTAGTAATCGTAGAAGTGCTTTTAGGAATCTTTTTATTGATTGGCCTAAAGCCAAAGTTTACTGTCTGGAGCCTGCTGGCGATGATTGTGTTTTTTACTTTTCTCACCTTTTATTCGGCCTATTTTAATAAAGTTACGGATTGCGGATGTTTTGGGGATGCTATAAAGCTAACCCCTTGGGAATCTTTTACTAAGGATGTAATTCTATTGGCACTGATTTTGGTTTTAGTATGGGGATTGTCCTACATAAAACCGCTTTTCTCTCTGAAAGTGAATTGGTCCATTGCGGGGCTATCGGTATTAGGATGTATTTTGTTTTGCATCCAAGTACTACATCATCTTCCTAGCGTTGATTTTAGACCCTACAAGATTGGTGCTAATATTGAAGAAGGCATGAGTATACCCCCGGACGCGCCTAAACCTATTCAAGAATTTGCATGGAAGTTTAAAGTAAATGGTCAAGAACAAGTGTACGTTACCAATGGTGGATATCCAGATGTAGAAGGGGAGTTTATTGGGGTAGAAACAACCGTGGTACAGGAAGGCTATGAGCCACCTATTCACGATTTTACTATTGAACAAGAAGGGCAAGATTTCTCGGCTTCATTATTACAGGAGCCTAAATTGGTGATGGTCATCGCTTATGACCTCGCTAAAAGCGAATTGGAAGCCTTTAAAGCGGTTAAAACTGCAACAGATACTGCGCTAAGCAAAGGGTATAAGGTGATAGGAATGTCTGCATCTGGAGTTGGGGAGAGTGCAGCTGTTCTTCAAGAATACCAATTAAATTTTGAATTTTATTTTACAGATATGACTACTCTTAAAACCATTGTACGTTCTAATCCAGCGATTTTGGTTTTAGAAAGAGGCACCATACTACAAAAGAAACATTACAACGATTTTGACGAATTAGAGTTTAAATAATTCCTTAACTAATACCACTAAAAAATGAGAACCCAAATAGTAGCCGGAAATTGGAAAATGAATAAGAATATGGAGGAAACGGAGGCCTTGCTTTCTGAACTCGCTGCAAAGTTACCAGATACGCATGCGGCGGTCATTGTGGCTCCTACCTATGTAAACCTAGCCACTTCGGTTTCTCATTTACACGGTTCTGTAATCCAAGTTGCTGCCCAAAATATGCATTTTGAAGCTAGCGGAGCTTACACTGGAGAAATCTCTGCAGATATGCTCAAAAATATTGGCGTAGAAACTGTCATCTTAGGACATTCAGAAAGACGTGCCTATTTTGGTGAAGATGACGCATTACTAGCAAAAAAAGTGAATACAGCGCTTCAAAATGAAATGAAAGTCATCTTTTGCTTTGGAGAAGAGTTGGAAGACCGTAAGGCAGACAATCATTTCACGGTGGTAGAAAGTCAATTAAAGAATGCACTTTTCCATTTAGCGAAGGATGCTTGGGATTCTATTGTATTAGCCTATGAGCCAGTATGGGCAATTGGGACAGGAGAAACAGCTTCTCCAGAACAAGCTCAAGAAATGCATGCTTTTATAAGAAAAACTATTGCAGATGCTTATGATACCGCAATTGCTGATGCCGTCCCTATTCTTTACGGTGGCAGCGTAAAACCAGGAAATGCGGCAGAAATTTTTTCTAAGCCAGATGTAGATGGTGGACTCATTGGTGGGGCGTCCTTAAAATGCGACGACTTCGTAGCAATTGTGAAGGCCATTTAATACATGACCTACCTAGAATATCAATTTCAAATAACCCCTGTAGATGCCGGGAGAGATATCCTTGTTGCAGAACTTGGCGAACTTGGTTTTGAGAGTTTTGTAGAACAAGAAGGAGGGCTCGTAGCCTATATCCAAAAAGAAGATTGGACAGACCAAGATCTATCAACGCTCTACATTATAAACAATCCCAATTTCAAAATCTCATGGACTTTTAAAGAAATTGAGCAACAGAATTGGAATGCGAAATGGGAGGAGAATTTCACCCCAATAACAGTAAATAAAGACTGCCAAGTACGTGCTCCTTTTCATCCAAAAACAGCAGTTCAATATGATATTGTTATTGAACCCAAAATGAGTTTTGGAACAGGGCATCATGAAACCACTTTTATGATGCTTACTCTGTTATTGGAAGAAACGTTAGATGGGAAGCGCGTTTTAGATATGGGGTGTGGTACAGGCGTTTTGGCAATTTTGGCAGAGAAAAGAGGTGCTTCCTCGCTCCAGGCTATCGATATTGATGAATGGTGTGTTGAGAATACGACGGAGAATATTCAAAGAAATCTATGCAATAACATTCAAGTTTTGCTGGGTGATTCGTCTTTATTAGATGGAAAAAAATTCGATGTAATTATCGCAAATATTAACCGAAACGTATTACTGGAGGATATTTCACGCTACGCTGAATGCCTTTCTGAAGGCGGAACTTTATTGCTTAGCGGCTTCTATTTAAGTGATTTAGATATGATTTCCGCAAAATGCGGGCAGCATAATCTACAATTTGAAAAAAAATTAGACAAGCATAATTGGGTAGCCGTAAAATATGTACATTAGGGGTAGAACTCAATGGACATGGGGACCAAAGAAAAAGTATCCGAAGAACTCCTTTTAGAAGAAGAACACGTTCATCAGAACGAAATCGTCCTCTATAATGACGACGTCAATACCTTTGATCACGTCATTAACAGTCTAATTGAAGCCTGTGATCACACTCCAGAACAGGCAGAGCAATGCTCACTTATTGTACATTACAATGGTAAATGCACTGTAAAGACAGGGGAATACAAGGAACTAAAACCACGGTGTTCTAAATTACTTCAAGCGGGTTTAAACGCTGAAATTGTTTAATTGATTACTATTTTTTTATTGATTATCTCTTAAAAAGACACTAGTTCTTTTAAGATTTCAATGATAAAACCTCTCTTTTTTTAAGAATTTGGTAGTATATTTCCAGAATACCTAAACTTTGTTTAGCATTTAAAGGGGTTTTTGTAAAAATTCCCAGAAATAATTAAACAAAAATTCTTTATACAAACCATTAAATAACTTTTTATGAAACAAAAATTATTTTTCATGGGCGCTGCCCTGTTTACTTTTTTACTTGTCTTAAATTCATGTAAGGATGATGACGATGTTGTATCCCAGGGAATTATCCCCGAAAATTTAGTAGTGAATTCAAATGTCGCTGCAAATGGTTCGGGATTAGTAGAGATTACTCCAACTGCTGAAAACGCAGCAAGTTTTGTAGTGCTTTTTGAAGAGGGTGCCGAAACCGTGGTTATAAAACCTGGAGAAACTGCAAGTTATGTGTACACCGCAA
>CAZRPJ010000027.1:0-25418 GCA_964601965.1 uncultured Croceivirga sp. | reverse complement strand
GCCGAAACCGTGGTTATAAAACCTGGAGAAACTGCAAGTTATGTGTACACCGCAAGTGGGGAAGCTACTTATGAGATTTTGGTAACAGCGTATAGCATTGGAGGTGCAAAGGTGTCTTCTACCATCACAGTACAACTTAATGTGGTACCTCAAATAGACCCAGATATCCTCCAAAAATTAGCAGGAGATGGAAGCAAACGTTGGGTCTGGGCGCAGACAGTTGGGGGACACTTTGGTGTTGGACCCCTAACCAATGATTTCCCAGAATTTTTTAGTGCTACTCCCAATTCATTAAATCCTTGTCTTTATGATGATGTGATCGAGTTTAGTTTTGATGGTGCAGGGAACTTTACTTATTCATTAGATCCAGGGGCTACGAATGAAGTTTTTATAAACTGGACAGAGGTGAATAGATTCTTTCCAAATGCCACTCCGGAACAATTTGTGGACGAGTGCAGAGATATAACAGATCAGGCCGTTTTTGAATCGGAGTTTTCAATTATCGATAATGCAGATGGTACTCAAACCTTAGATATTGGTGACAGTTTCTTAAGCTATTGGGCAGTTATTCCTGGACAATATCAGATTACTGAGTTAACAGAAGATCGCTTGGCCGTTCGCGGGATTAGCCAACCTTTTAATGGAGATGATCCCTTAGCATGGTATAGCATATTTGTTCCTGAAGGCGGAACTTCTGTAGGCGGCGAGCCTTTAGAAACCATCTTTACCAACCTTGTTTGGTCTGATGAATTCGATACCGATGGCGCACCGGATCCTGCCAACTGGACCTATGATTTAGGAAACGGAGATAACGGATGGGGTAATCAGGAATTACAGAGTTATACCAGCGATCCATCTAATGTAATTGTAGAAGGTGGGAATTTGAAAATTACCGCACGTGCTGAAGGATCTAGCGGAGCAGGTGTGTATTATTTTGATGAATTTCAGTTAAGCGATGCTGGCAACACTACTCAGGTCGGTTTCCAAGATTTTGAAGGAGCTGCTCCTGCCTTTACCAATTTTGGAGGTGGTTTTGCGGAGGTAATTGACAATCCAGACGCTTCTGGACTAAATACAACAGCGACCGTAGGAAGGTTTACAAAACCAACCGGTTCTGAAACTTTTGCCGGTTCCTTCTTTGATGTTAGTGCACCTTTAGATCTTTCTACTACAGATCAAATTAGGGTTAAAACTTGGTCACCTACTGTTGGAACCTTAGTGAAACTTAAATTAGAAAATTCTGCTAATGGGGCCGAAGCCTTTGAGGTGGATGTGAATACTAGCATGATGAATGCTTGGGAAGAATTGGTGTTCGATTTTAGTATGGCGCCAGACTTCACCTATGATAGAGTGGTTATTTTCTTCGATTTTGGAAGTACTGGATCTGCAGGACCTGCGTACAGTTCCGCCAGAATAAAATCAGAAGGACTACAAGAATTCACATATGGTAGAGTAGCAGCACGCGCTAAATTACCTACAGGTGGTGGTACTTGGCCGGCAATTTGGATGCTAGGGGGCGATTATTTAACCAACCCTTGGCCAGCAGCCGGTGAGATGGATATTATGGAGCACGTGGGTAATCAGCAAGACATCGTTTTTGCTTCCACGCATGATCCTAACAATTTTGGTGGAAATGCCAGAACAGGATCTGTACTAGTTACAGGTGCTTCAGAAGAGTTCCACCTTTATGAAATGGAATGGACGGAAACAGAAATTAAGTTTGCCGTAGATGGGGTGGTTTTCCATACCGTAAGCAATGATGGTACTTTGCCTTTTAATAAAGACTTTTTCTTTATTCTAAACGTGGCGATGGGTGGTACCTTTGGTGGTAACGTAGATCCTAATTTTATGGAGTCTACCATGGAAATAGATTACATACGTATGTATCAATAGAACAAATCAATCAGCAAAGAAAGGCCAGTATATCTGGCCTTTTTTTATGGGATTTTAGCAGATTTTGGTAGCCTATGCAGTTGGTATGGTAGAATGGAAGCAATTAATTAAAATTAAACCCGTAATTTCAAGAACGCTATTGCTGTAGTTATGAGAAAGAACCAGGTGTGGGTTAGCCACTTTGTTGGGTGCCTAATGACTCTTTTTACTATCCTCCAAACAACAGCGCAGGAGTTCCCCCCAATGCGTAATTTTTCGCCCAATTCTTATGGAGCGGAGAATCAAAATTGGGGAATTGCGCAATCTCAGGATAAGCTATTATATGTTGCTAACAATAAGGGGCTTTTAGAATTCAATGGTGCTAATTGGACTCTTTACCCTTCGCCCAATGAAACCATTATTCGGTCGCTTCATGTAGTGGGAGAAAGAATTTATACAGGATGTTACCGAGAGTTTGGGTATTGGGTTAAAAACAAGTTTGGAAGGTTAGAATACTCGTCACTTTCTAAAGAAATAGAAACGCAATTATTAGAAGATGAGGAGTTTTGGAATATCACCTATGTAGAAGGAAAAGTTTTTTTTCAGTCCAAAATGCGCCTCTACAGTTATGATACTAGCACCCAAGAATACCATTTTATAGATGCCCAGAATTCGCTACCTAGGATTTTTAATACAGAAACAGGTATCTACATTCAAGCAAACAATGAGGGATTATTTAGGGTGGTGAATAACGAGAAAGTTCTCATAAGTGCAAACTCCATATTTAAAGAAGATGAAATCATCGCCATATTTTCCAAGGGGCCTCAGCCATTGGTTTTAACGCGCAATAATGGATTTTTTAACCTTTTAGAAGGGGAAGTGACGCCATGGGAAATTCCAACCACAAGCCTTTTAAAACAAAGTAATGTTTATAGTGCCATTGAATTGCAGAACGGCAATTATGCCATTGGTACGGTATCTAGGGGAATGATTACTATCACCGCCGATGGAGATTTGGTGTATAATATCGATCAAAACCAAGGACTAAGAAACAACACGGTATTAGCTCTTTTTGAAGATGTAGAAAACAATATTTGGATGGGATTGGATAATGGTATTGCGATGGTTAGTCCAAGTTCTCCATTTAAGGTTTACAAAGACCAGCAAGGTGTTATCGGTAGTGTTTATGCATCTGTTAAGACGAATGGAAAATTATATGTAGGAACCAATCAAGGCCTTTATGTAAAAGAGACTAACAGTAGAATGCCATTTAAGCTACTCCCTGGTACTGCGGGGCAAGTCTGGTCTCTTCACATGATTAACGACACTCTTTTTTGTGGGCATCACACAGGAACACTCATTGTAGAAGGTGAAACTATTAAAAAAGTAAGTGCCATTCCTGGAACCTGGAAGATTGAAACCTTAAAAGACAAAGATTTATTGATTCAAGGAAATTATGATGGCTTGTATGTATTGGAAAAAAAGAATTCAGTTTGGAAACTGAGGAATAAGATTGAAGGATTCAACAACTCATCCCGTTATTTTGAGGTAATCGGGGAAAGAATTTTTGTAAATCATGAATACAAAGGAGTTTTTATAATTGATGTAGATCCGGCTTTTAGGCAGGTTAAGAAGGTTGACATCGAAGTCATTGAACCTGGTTTTAATTCTAGTATTTCCAAGTTTATGGGCGTACTCAGATATGCGCATAAAGATGGGGTTTGGCGCTATAACGCGACAAGTGCAACTTTTGAACGGGACAGCATTTTTAGTGCTGTTTACACGCCTGAAACCTACGTTTCCGGGAAAATGGTGGTTGATGAGGAAAAAGGAGCTCTTTGGTTTTTTAGTAAAGACAAAATCTCGCAAATGAAACGAGGGAAATTGAATGAGTCCTTCGTACGAGAAGATTTCCCTATAAGTGTTGCTACTCGCGAAGCTATTGACGGGTATGAGAGTATAACACCCATATCAGATCAACAGTACCTGCTTAGTACTGCTTCTGGTTATGTGATTTTGGATTTAGAGAAAATGCAACCAAAAGAATTCAATGTGCATATTCAAAATATTAATGTTCTCTCTAAGACGCAATCAGGGCAGTTAGAACGTTTTGTTGAGAACACAGCGAATGAATCCTTCTCCTACGATACCAACAACCTAAGATTTTCTTATTACACCCCTAGCTACGATAAATTTAATATTCCAAAGTATCAATTTCAGTTAGAAGGAATTTATGCTGATTGGAGTGATTGGTCTGAAGACGCTAGTGTAACGTTTGAAAATATCCCGCCTGGCAACTATACTTTTAAAGTACGTTCTCTTAGTGGTGGAGCTCTTTCGAGCAACGAGGCGAGTTTTTCATTTAAAATAGAAAGACCTTGGTTCCTTTCAACAGTAGCGATGGTCATCTATGCAATTTTATTGGCCATCGTAGGTCTTAGTGTACACAGTGCTTATCGTAAATACTACAGAAAAAGACAAGAAAAATTAATTGCTAAAAACAAACGAGACATAGAGTTAACAAAGGCTCAGAACGAAAAGGAGATTATTAAAATTAAAAATGAGCAGCTGCAACAAGAATTCAAAAGCAAAAGCAACGAATTGGCCGCCTCTACCTTGAGTATTATTCGTAAAAATGAATTACTTACCAAAGTAAAGGAAGAATTAATGACCAACTCAGAAAACAAGGAATTTGCGAAACCTTTGGTAGACATCATTGATAAAAACCTTAAAAAGAATGATGATTGGGAATTATTCAAAGAAGCCTTCAATAATGCAGACAGAAAGTTCATGAAAAAACTTAAAAAAGCACACCCCAAACTCACTCCAAATGATATTCGACTTTGTGCTTATTTAAGGCTTAATTTATCTTCAAAAGAGATTGCTCCTTTATTGAATATTTCACCCAGAAGTGTGGAAATAAAACGCTATCGATTGCGCAAAAAGATGAATCTTTCGCATGATGATAACCTAGTGAACTACATTTTAAAGCTCTAAGTCCTATACAAAAGGAAAACAGCAACTCAACATTACCTATACAAGCTGTAAAACACCGACTACATCAAAGGATTTAAACCCTTTCGCATCGCCCATTTTTTAAGGTCTTTTGCCAATTTCATAATAAGTGAGCGTAAATATTATCATGTATATTTTTTGTTGAGGCGAATTTTATGGAGTTGATAATTTATTAAGATAAGTTTAACCTTGAAGGAAAAGGCCCTTGTAACGGTAGTAGCGGTATTTAAAATTTCTCAAACGTTTTCGGTCTTTAAAAAATCAAACTTTAACTAAACAATTATGAAAAAACAATTGCTGAGGGTATTACTCTTTTTCATCGCATTGGGCGCCTATGCTCAAGCTGATAAAGTGGTAGTAGTAGACGAAGGGCAAGGTCCAAAATTGGTAGTCAATGGTGCAGATTTCATGATCAATGGTATGAACTGGGATTATATTCCAATTGGTACCAACACCGTAAATGCAAAATTTTGGGAAAAGTCAGATGACATTATTAAAGCCGGATTAGACACGGAAATGTCCTTGCTTAAGAACATGGGTGTAAACGTGATTAGGCAATACACAGGTGTTCCAGCTAGATGGATTAAATACATCTATGAAAACTATGGTATTTACACCATGTTAAACGATTCCTTTGGTCGTTACGGACTAACGCTGGATGGCGTTTGGACCCCTGTAACCAACTATGCAGATCCTAAAACGCAAGAGTATTTGTTGTCGGAGGTGGAAGCATTGGTGCAGGAGTACAAAAACACACCGGGTCTTTTGATGTATCTACTTGGGAATGAAAATAACTATGGACTTTTCTGGGCGGGTGCAGAAACAGAAGATTTTCCTGATGGTCAAGAAAAGATTGATGCGGTAGGTGAACTGAGAGGAAGACCTATGTATCGCTTAATGAATGAAGCCACAAAGCGCATAAAAGCCTTAGATAGTTCGCATCCAGTTGCTATTTGTAATGGAGATGTGCTGTTTATAGACATCATCGCAGACGAATGCCCTGATGTAGACATTTACGGTACTAATACGTATCGTGGTGTTTCTTTTGGTGATATGTTTCAAGTAGTACGTGAGAAGTTAAATAAACCTATCATGTTTACTGAGTTTGGAGCAGATTCGTACAATGCTGTGAAAAACGCTGAAGATCAACAGATGCAAGCCTACTATATGGTAAACAACTGGAAAGAGATCTATGAGAATGCGGCTGGTTTAGGGAAAGCTAATAACTCTATCGGTGGTTTTACGTTTCAATTTTCAGATGGTTGGTGGAAAGCTGGTTTTGATGATAGAAAAGATGCAGATACTCAGCAAACCGAGGCTACCTGGAACGGTGGTGGTTATACCTTGGATTTGGCCTATGAGGGAGCCAATAACATGAATGAAGAGTGGTTTGGTATCTGCGCTAAAGGACAAACCAATGCAAGAGGTTTGTATGAATTATACCCACGGGCGGCGTATTACGCTTTAAAAGAAGCGCATCAGTTAAACCCTTACGAGAGTGGAGTAGATCTTGGGTTTATTTCTAACCACTTCGGGAATATTAACCTTATGGATGCGGTGCTAAAAGCACGCGGTGATAAAGCTGCATTGAACGCAGAGCAAAGCAACCTATTACGCATTAGTAACTTACAGGCTCGTTTTTCTACCTTCAATACAGGAGGTAGTTTAATTACCACTCCGCAAAACGCAGATCCGGATGATCCTAACACCTTTCCTAATCAATTAGGATTCGATCATATGCAGTCTTATTTTATTGGAGTTGAAGGAAATCCTGCCTCTAATATGCGTGCCGAGGTGAATGTGAACGTGGTGGGTAATGTTGCGCAAAACCCTATCAACGAGATATTTTACGAGAACAATTCAAGGCCTATTGAGGTTAATACCGATCAAGGTAATGTATTAGTACAAGATGTAAATAGAATACGCGTCTATCAAGCAGAGTTTGAATGGCGTGCCAAAGCTTTTGATTTACGAGGGTTCTATCGTACTGGTCATTACCACTGGGGGTACGAAGGAGATTTCTTTGGTTTCTATCCAGAGGCCAATTATGGACCTAATCTAGATATCTATAACGGGGAAATTTTAGGAGCTGAAATTGACGGAAAAGGACCATTAAAAGGTCTTAAAGTAGCCATTGGGCCACAGCTTTGGTGGGGTGCTAACCCAACCATGCTTTTTAAATACCAAAAGCACATTGGAAAATTTGATGTAACCGGAATCTACCACAGAGATTTTGAAACCGACGTTGTTTTAGATGAAAATGGCCGTCGTGTTTTAGATGTAAATCAGCTTCGTAGTGGGGTTATACCACCATGGCCAACAGAACGTGCTTCTATTGCTGTGGAGCGTGAATTTGGAAAATTTGGATTGGAGCTTGGAGCATTATGGTCTGGAAGTCCTTTAAACGGAATTGGGTTCCAGGACGTTACTGGTACTCCAGGAAATTATGTGGTCTTTAGAGATAGAATTCAATCCAGTGACAACTGGGGTGGTAAGGCTAAAATCACTTATGAAGGTGGTAAGTTTAATTGGTATGGTCAGGCATCGGCAATGGGCTTAATTGCCAATGGTGGTGCAGATCAAACGCTCACATTCACAGGTTGGAAATTACGTGACACGGGTAGTGGTAACGTTACCAGCGTTCTTTCTGGATTCACCTTTGCTACTGGTAAGTTTCAAATTGCACCCAACTTTATGTGGCAAAAGCCCATCGTAGATGCGATGCCACAGGATGTGCAAGGACCAGGAAGATTGCGAAATATTATTGATGATCCATTCTCCGTACGTGCAAATAGAGAGACAACTGCGGGAGAATTATTAATTACCTATGATCCAACACCAGGTACTTGGATGTATGAATGGGATAATGATAGGGCGGAGGATGCAAAATTTGCTATGAACCTAGGGTTTGTCTACCGTCACTTACCTACTACGATGGATGCTCATATTGGTTTCCTTGCCAATCGTGAATTTTTTGCATTCCCAAATTCGGCACCAGCTGAAGATTTATGGGAAGTGCATTCCAGAATGGTGTCTAAGTTAGGTCCAGACCTAGGAATCATTGGTAATTTTTATTACGGAAATGGTCAGGGTAATGGCGACTCACAACGTTTAATTAAGCGTTTTGGAGGAGACATTAGAATGATTTATAAGAACTTTAAACTGCGGTATGAGCAGAAAATTAACGACTGGGGTCCTTTTGACTACCACCGTGATTTTAACTTGACGTATCCTGTTCAACTTATGTTGGATATTTCTACGACGCTTGGCAAACCAGACTGGTTTATTCTACCCAGTACCCAAATTGGTATTCGTGGTATTTGGAGATCACTTGATCAATTCTCTCCACGCTATTTACCAAATCAGGCCTTGGAATTCTCTAATGAGCCTATTTTGAGCCCTGCTGGTTTCGATAATGGGAATGAATGGGAGATTATGACCTATGTACACATCAATATTGGTAAATAAAAAGATTGCATTATGAAGATCAATAGAAAAACTAGTTTACGTTACGGAGCACTTTTGGGCTTAAGCTTTTCTTTGCTTTTAAGCTGCGAAAGAGACTTCTCAGATGATGTGGAATTTGCAACTTTTCCACCAAATGGAGATGTGTTTCTAGATGCATTCTCTGCAGGATTGGATTATTTTCCTTTTGTTGATGCTGGTGCAGATCCAGAGGCATTTAGTGTAGATACCGAAGTGGTTTTTGAAGGAGATGCTTCGATGCGATTCGACGTCCCTTCTTTTGGGAATGGATTCGTTGGAGCAACCTTTAATACAACTGCGAATAGAAACCTTTCTGGGTTCGATGCGTTGACGTTTTATGCGAAAGCATCGCAAGCCGCAGATATTAACGAGATCGGTTTTGGGATAGACGGTACCACTGGTAATAAATTTCAAGTAACCACTCAAAACTTGCAGATAAGCACCCGTTGGGAAAAGTATGTGATCCCTATTCCAGACGCTTCAAAATTATCTAATGAACGAGGATTGTTTTGGCTGGCAGAAGGAGCTGTCAATGAAGCAGATGAAGGTGGATACGTTCTTTGGTTTGACGAAGTAAAATTCGAAAAACTAGGAACTGTTGCGCAGTCTAGACCTGCTATTTTGAACGGATCAGACGTAGAGCAGGAAGGATTTTTAGACATTCCCATTACACTATCCGGATTAACACAAACTTTTAATGTAGGAGCTATTGGCGATGTCACTGTTTTAGTGCAGCCATCGTATTACAATTTTAGTTCATCAGACCCATCAGTAGCTACGGTGAATGAATTAGGAGTTGTTTCAGTCATTGGAACAGGTGAAGCGGCTATTACAGCCAGTCTGGCCAATGTAGCAGCAGCCGGATCGTTGCAACTGAACGTAGTAGGTGCATTCGACTTTGCGCCAACACCACCTGCTAGAAATCCGGAAGATGTTATTTCAATCTTCAGTGATTCTTACAGCAATGTAAATGTAGATTTCTTTAATGGATTCTTTGGCGGATCTACCACTCTCGGAGGGGCCATTGCGGTAGCAGATCAGAATGTAATTCGTTACACAGATCTGAATTTCGTAACGGTTCAATTTGCTACACCTACGGTAGACGCTTCGCAAATGACACATCTTCATGTAGATATTAAAGTTGATGAAGGTCTGGATCCAGGAGATGCCTTAGTAATTGAACTCGGAGATTTTGGAGCCGATGGGGTATTTGGCGGAGTTGGATCTGATGATTCTGCTGGAGGCGCAGCGCCTTTAACTGGAGAATTACAAAGTGGTCAATGGATTAGTGTAGACATTCCGCTAACCAACTTTACAAATGGAACAGGTGGAGGTTTCACTGGACTTACAAGCACTACAAACTTGGCGCAGGTAAGTTTCGTTTCTGGAACCGTAGCCGATATATCAGTAGATAATATCTATTTCTATAGAGAATAAAGATTAAAAATTGCAAAGATGATCAAGACAATGAAGTTTAGAAATATAAAATCAGCCGGATTTGGCCTGTTAGGTTCGCTTCTTTTAGTTGCCTTTTATGGGTGCGAAACAGATGACCAACAGACCGTAACCACCTTAACAAACTTGGTGTTATCCGAAGAATTTGATACCGATGGTGTGCCTAATCCAGCCGTTTGGGACTATGATATAGGAAGAGGTCCTAATGGAGATGGTTGGGGAAACCAAGAGCTGCAATATTATACAGACCGCTCGGAGAATGTAACCATACAGAATGGCGTGTTATTAATAACAGCCAGGGAAGAATCTTTTGAAGGTTCTCAGTATACCTCTGCAAGACTTTTAACTAAGGATTTGTTTGAGCAACAATACGGAAGGTTCGAAGCACGTATTCGATTGCCTTGGGGGCAAGGAATCTGGCCAGCTTTCTGGATGTTAGGCGCTGACATTGATGAAAATCCATGGCCAGGAGCGGGAGAAATAGATATTATGGAATACCGTGGCCAGGAGCCTTCTACTTTAATAGGTAGTGTTCATGGGCCAGGTTATTCTGGTGGGAATGCCATCTCTAAGGAATTTATTTTGGAGAATGATCGCTTCGATACCGGGTTTCACATCTTCGGTATTGAGTGGGGTCCAGAATTTGTCAATTTTTATGTAGATGATATTCTTTACAATCAAATCACCCCGGAAGATGTAACCGGACCCTGGGTGTTCGATAAACCCTTCTTTATACTAATGAACGTAGCCGTTGGGGGAAGCTTTGTAGGTTCTCCTAATGCGCAGACAGAATTTCCGCAAACAATGATTGTGGATTATGTTCGAGTATACAACTAATACTAACTAAACTAACGCATAATACAATGAAAGATTTATTAAGAAAAGCCAAAGTATTGTCTGCTTTTATTTTGGTGCTAGCCTTTTTAGGCTGTGAAGAAGATGATGAAGGAACACCACTTCCAGAAGTGGTAGCAGGTTTTACTTTTGATCAAATACAAAGTTCAGGGACAGTTTCCTTTATTAATATCTCAGAAAATGCAGAATCTTTTGCATGGGATTTTGGAAACGGTACAACATCAACAGAAATAGATCCTACCGTAACGTTTGAATCTGGTACGTACACCGTAAGTTTAACGGCTACCAATGTTGCTGGAGCTTCTGATACTTTTGAAGACCAATTAGTAGTAGTGGTTCCACAACCTATTATGGTACCTATTACTTTTGATGATGCTAACGTTAACTATGACGTAGGCACTTTTGGCGGAGCTTCTTTTGAAATTGTAGCGAACCCAGCTCCAGGAGGATCTAATGATGTTGCTTCTCAAGTTGGAGCAATTACAAATGGCGGTGCAGAATTCGAAGGTATTTTCTTTGATCTAGGAGAAGCGCTGGACCTTTCAACCGAAAAGACAGTGACGCTTAATTTCTGGTCAGAATCAGCGATCGATGTATTGCTAAAATTAGAAGCAGGAACTGGATCAGATACTGAACTTACCGCAAGCCATGGAGGTACAGGATGGGAGCTATTATCTTTCGATTTCACCTCCTCGGATAGTTTTTCCAGAATTACCTTTTTTGTAGACGGTCCAGGCACCACTGCAGGAACTTTTTACATTGATGATATCAACCAAACAGAAACCACTGGTGGAGGTGGTGGCGGAGATGCTCCAACAATGGCAGCACCCGCTCCTCCCACAAGAGATGCAGCAGATGTAATCTCCTTATTCAGTAACGCGTATACCAATGAAACAGTAGACACCTTCTTTGCTGGCTTTAGTGCAGGTGCGGGAGTAGAAGATGTGCAAGTAGCAGGAGACGACGTAAAGTTGTATACTGACTTGGATTTTGCAGGAATTGAAACTGTAGGAAGTCCCTTAGATTTATCCGGAATGACCCATTTCCATATTGATGTATGGACTGCTACTGAGTTTGATTTCATTTCTGGAATTGTAGACTTTGGCGGTGATGGATTTGGAGGAGCCAATGCCGATTCTAGAGGAGATACTAGAAACACCTTAACGGCAGGTCAGTGGACCTCCGTTGATGTAACTATTGCAGATTTACAAACAGCAGGTTTAACAGGTACGCCTACCGACTTTAACCAGCTTATTTTAGATGTGGTTGATGTTGTTGGAACGGTCTACGTAGACAATATCTATTTCTACAATGAAACCACCGGTGGTGGAGGCGGAGATGCACCAACTACTGCTGCACCAACTCCTCCAACAAGAGATGCTGCAGACGTAATTTCTCTATTTAGTAATGCCTACACCAATGAAACAGTAGATACTTTCTTTGCTGGATTTAGTGCCGGTGCTGGAGTGGAAGATGTACAAGTAGCAGGTGATGATGTAAAATTATACACCGATCTAGATTTTGCAGGGGTGGAAACTGTTGCCAATCCACTAGATTTAACGGGAATGACACATTTCCATATTGATGTTTGGTCTGCTACCGAGTTCGATTTTATTTCTGGAATCGTAGATTTCGGAGGTGACGGATTCGCTGGAGCTAACGCAGATACCAGAGGAGATACAAGAAATACCTTAAGTGCAGGAAATTGGACATCTGTAGATGTGACCATTGCAGATTTACAAACAGCAGGGTTAACAGGAACTCCATCAGACTTTAATCAACTTATTTTAGATGTGGTTGATGTTATAGGAACAGTCTATGTAGACAATATCTATTTCTATAATGATGGAACTGGCAGTGGCGGCGGTGACGCACCAACAATGGCTGCTCCAACACCTCCAACGAGAGACGCGGCAGACGTAATTTCTTTATTTAGTAATGCGTACACCAATGAAACTGTAGACACCTTCTTCGCTGGATTTAGCGCTGGAGCTGGAGTGGAAGATGTGCAAGTAGCAGGAGATGATGTAAAGCTATATACTGATTTAGATTTCGCTGGAGTGGAAACTGTTGCAAGTCCGTTAGACTTATCCGCAATGACGCATTTCCATATCGATGTTTGGTCTGCTACTGAGTTCGATTTCATTTCTGGAATCGTAGATTTTGGCGGTGATGGATTTGCTGGAGCAAATGCAGATACCCGAGGAGATACAAGAAATACATTAACTGCTGGTAGCTGGACATCTGTAGATGTAACCATTGCAGATTTACAAACAGCAGGTTTAACAGGTACTCCTACGGATTTTAACCAACTTATTTTAGATGTGGTTGATGTTGTAGGAACCGTTTATGTAGACAATATCTATTTCTACAATGATGGCACAGGAGGTGGAAGTACAGCCCCAACAATGGCAGCTCCAACCCCTCCAACAAGAGATGCGGCAGACGTAATTTCTTTATTCAGTAATGCCTATACCAATGAAACAGTAGATACTTTCTACGCTGGATTTAGTGCAGGTGGTGGTGTTTCAGATGTACAAGTAGCAGGAGACGATGTGAAGTTGTATACAGATTTAGATTTTGCAGGGGTAGAAACCGTTGGAAGTCCACTAGATCTTTCATCAATGACGCATTTTCATATTGATGTATGGACTGCAACCTCCTTTGACTTTATTTCTGGAATTGTAGATTTCGGGGGTGATGGATTCGCTGGGGCCAACGCAGATACTAGAGGAGATACCAGAAATACATTAGCAGCTGGTAGCTGGACGTCCGTAGATGTAACCATTGCAGATTTACAGGCAGCAGGGTTAACAGGAACTCCAACAGATTTTAATCAACTTATTTTAGATGTGGTTGATGTTATTGGAACCGTTTACGTAGACAATATTTACTTCTACAACGATGGTTCTGGAGGAGGAAGCACAGCACCTACAACCGCTGCGCCAACACCACCAACAAGAGATGCGGCAGACGTGATTTCCTTGTTCAGTAATGCCTATACCAACGAAACTGTAGATACGTTCTACGCTGGCTTTAGTGCAGGTGGTGGCGTTTCAGATGTACAAGTAGCAGGAGACGATGTGAAGTTGTATACAGATTTAAATTTTGCAGGAGTTGAAACGGTGGCAAGCCCATTAGACATTTCGGGGATGACACATTTCCATATTGATATTTGGACTGCAACCTCATTTGACTTTATTTCTGGTATTGTAGACTTCGGCGGAGACGGTTTTGCAGGTACTAACCCTGATACCAGAGGGGATACTAGAAACACGCTTGCGGCCGGAAGTTGGACATCTGTAGATGTAACCATCGCAGATTTACAGGCAGCAGGATTAACAAACAGTCCAACGGATTTTAATCAACTTATTTTAGATGTTGTAGATGTCATTGGAACAGTGTACGTAGACAATATTTACTTCTACCGCTAGAAACTAACATAGAATTTTCTTTTAAAATGGTCTTTCGATACCTATTTTCGGAAGACCATTAAAGGAAAAAACAAAACAATCGAAACCAACGAATAAGACATGGAGAAGGTACAAATAGGCAATGATACCTACCTGAAGATATCAGATAGCGATAGATTACGCCCGTTTTTTATGAGCATTGTCAGTGATTCTAATCATTGGATGTTTATTGCGAGCAATGGCGGATTATCGGCGGGAAGAAAAAATGCCCAATTTTCGTTATTCCCTTATTACACGGACGATAAAATAACCGAGTCTGCCGAAATAACAGGTAGCAAAACCATTATTCGACTAAAAAATGAAGGAAACCTACTAGTTTGGGAACCCTTCTCTATCAGGAATTCGGAGGCCTACAATACCACCAGAAATCTCTACAAAAGCACCTTTGGCAATAAGTTGATTTTTGAGGAGGTCAATCATGATTTGGGACTTACATTTTCCTATCAATGGTGCTCCAGTAATAGTTATGGTTTTGTTCGCAATGCCTCACTTAAAAATCATGGTTCTGCCAGTACAGAAGTTGAGGTTTTAGATGGGGTACAGAACGTGTTGCCTTTTGGGGTACCAAGTGAAACGCAGAACAGAGCAAGTAATCTTGTTGATGCCTACAAAAGAACAGAATTGGTTCCGGATGTAGGGTTGGCCATCTTTGCGCTCAGTGCCATTATTGTAGATAAAGCGGAGCCCAGCGAAGCTTTAAAAGCCAATACTGTTTGGTCTTTGGGAATGGAAGGCGCAACTAAGTTGGTTTCATCAAAACAATTAGAAGCCTTTAGAAAAGGGCATCCTATCTATCAAGAGACAGATATTAAGGGAGAAAAAGGAGCTTATTTTGTGGTATCTGAGGAACTTTTGCCTATAGACGGTGAAAAGGAGTGGTCATTAATTGCCAATGTAAACCAAGAACAATCAGATATTGTGGCACTTTGTGAAGCGCTAAAAAATCCTAGCGAACTTCATGAGGCAGTAGCAAAAGATGTTGCTTTAGGCACTAAAAAACTTATTGCTCTCAATGCTTCGTCTGATGCTTTACAATGCACTTCCGATGCTCTGAAAGATACCAGACACTTCTCTAATACGCTCTTTAATATCATGAGAGGGGGAATTTTTGATAATAATTATTCCATTGAGAAACGTGATTTTGTGCAATACGTTGCCAACGCTAATAGCACGCTATACCAGTCCTATAAAGATGCCATAGAAAACCTTCCAGAAGTATTCTCCTTAGACGAACTTCAAGGATTAATAACATCTTCTGGTGATTTGGATTTAGAGCGATTGAGTATTGAATACCTACCGCTAAAATTCAGCAGAAGGCATGGAGACCCGAGTAGACCTTGGAATATTTTTTCTATCAATACCCATAGTGAAGTAGACGGTTCAAAAATTTTGGATTATGAAGGAAATTGGCGTGACATTTTCCAGAACTGGGAGGCGCTTGCATATTCCTATCCAGAATTTATTGATGGGATGATTCTCAAGTTTTTCAATGCATCCACCTTTGACGGCTACAATCCTTATAGAGTAACAAAAGGAGGCTTCGACTGGGAAATAATTGAGCCAGACGACCCTTGGTCGTATATTGGTTACTGGGGTGATCATCAAATTATTTATTCTTTAAAATTTTTAGAGTTCATACAAAAGCACCATCCAGAGCGATTGGTAAATTATTTCAATAAAGAAGTCTTTGTATACGCCAACGTGCCTTATAGAATTAAAGGGTATCAAGAATTACTTATCAATCCTAAGGATACCATTGACTTTGATTTGGAGGCAGATGAGGCTATACGCAAGGAACGTTCAAAGCTCGGGGCAGATGGGGCGCTTTTAACTACTAAGGGCGGTGCTTTGTACCGTGTGAATTTTGTAGAAAAAATGCTAGCCTCTGTGTTGGCCAAGCTTTCCAATTTTATTCCGGAAGGAGGGATCTGGTTAAATACCCAGCGGCCAGAATGGAACGATGCCAATAATGCCCTTGTTGGGAATGGAGTATCCATGGTTACCTTGTATTATTTAAGAAGGTACCTGCGTTTTTTTGATACCCTTTTTAAGGATTTAGAAAAACAAAAATACCCGGTTTCTGCGGAGTTAATGGACTGCTTTAATGGGATATATCATACATTAACGGAGAATAGTCATCTACTTTCAGGGACCATTTCTAATGAAGACAGACGAAAAGTATTAGACGGGTTGGGTGAAGCAGCTAGTGCCTTCCGATTAAAGATCTACAAAAATTCTTTTTCTGGTAAAAAGCAGCAGTTACCCCTAGAGACGCTAAAAGGATTCGTACGTCTTTCTCTGCAATTTTTAGAACAGTCAATTGACGCGAACAAGCGTGAAGACAATTTGTACCATGCATACAACCTCATGACCGTTGCGGGAGATAAAGAAGTGTCTATTTCATATCTCAGTGAAATGTTAGAGGGGCAAGTGGCAGTTTTGAGTGCAGGGTATTTATCTGGTAAGCAAGCGCTGGAAGTGCTAGATGGCTTAAAACAGAGTGCTCTATTCCGAAGCGACCAATACAGCTATATCCTGTATCCAAACAAAGAGCTCCCAAAATTTCTAGAAAAGAATACAATTCCTAAGGAATTAATTTCCAGTACAAAACTATTTGGAACCTTGTTAGAATCAGGAAATACCACCCTGGTTAAAAAGGATATTTTAGGAGATGTTCATTTTAATGGCAATTTTAAAAATGCCAATGATGTGCGCGATGCTTTAGTACAATTAGAATCTCAAGGACACACGATTTCAGAAGCAGATAAAACAGAAGTACTCGCTGCTTTTGAGTCGGTTTTTAACCACAAAGCATTTACTGGAAGATCGGGGACGTTCTTTGGTTATGAAGGTTTGGGATCTATTTATTGGCATATGGTCTCTAAACTCTTGTTAGCGGTTCATGAATGCTGCGTGAGCGCTATAGAAAATAAAGAATCTGAAGAGATTGTAGGTAGACTGCTGGAACACTATTATGAAATTAATGAAGGGATAGGAGTTCATAAATCCCCAGAGCTTTATGGAGCCTTTCCTACCGATCCATATTCACACACACCAGCAGGAAAAGGTGCACAGCAACCCGGCATGACTGGACAAGTGAAAGAAGATATTTTATGCCGCTTTGGAGAGTTGGGAGTCGTGGTCGATCAAGGGCAATTAAGTTTTTGCCCCACCTTGCTGCGCGCCTCTGAATTTTTAACGGCAGCGAAAGATTTTACCTATATAAACTTAGAACAAGAAGAGAAGCGCATCGAACTTTCCTCAGGGTCTTTAGGTTTTACCTATTGCCAAATACCCGTCATTTATTCGGTAGCTGAGGAAGCGAGTATAGAAGTTATACAAAACGATGCTACTCGAACTGTGATAAAAGGAACCGCCTTAAGCAAGTCTATTAGTCAAAGCATCTTTCAACGAAAAGGTGAGGTGTTACAAGTGAATGTGGCGGTTGCAAAAACAACGCTACGATGAAAAAATTACGTTTACTAACATTATTTACAATGGTACTTGGTACCTTTTCAGGATGTAATACTATGGAAGAACGCAAAGAGCTATCAGCTGCAGAAATATTAGGAAACCCAAATTATCTAGCAATTTCCTATGGTGGCTACCGTCATATCGATCATGATATAGAACCCACAATAGAAGAATTAAAAGAAGACATGCGTATCATGGCAGCCATGGGTATAAAAATGCTACGCACTTATAAATTGCACTTGCCTCATGCCACTAATGTGGTTAAAGCTATTCACGAGCTAAAGCAAGAAAACCCAGATTTTGAAATGTATGTCATGTTGGGTGCATGGATGGATTGCAAGAATGCTTGGACAGATATGGAACCTGATCATGATCAAGAAAGTGCTCGAAATGCCGAAGAAATAGAAAAAGCAGTCCAGCTAGCGAATGAGTACCCAGACATTATCAAAGTGATTGCGGTTGGGAATGAAGCAATGGTAAAATGGGCCGCCAGTTATTATGTGCAACCTTGGGTAATCTTAAAATGGGTGAACCATTTACAAGATTTAAAAGCGCAAGGGAAACTGCCTAAAGATCTTTGGATCACTAGTTCCGATAATTTCGCTTCCTGGGGTGGTGGCGATGCGGAATACCACGTAGAAGATTTAACGAAATTGATAAAGGCTGTTGACTTCCTTTCTGTGCATACGTACCCCATGCATGACACGCATTACAACCCGCAATTTTGGGGTGTTTTAGAAGAAGAGGTAGCATTGAGCGATACTGAAAAAATTGCGAAGGCTATGGAGCGGGCGCAGTCCTATGCAGAGAATCAATACAACAGTGTAGTGGCCTATATGCGTAGTTTAGGAGTAGATAAACCAGTGCATATTGGTGAAACTGGATGGGCAAGTTTTTCTAACGGTCATTATGGCGATGATGGATCCAAGGCTACCGATGAGTACAAAGAAGCATTGTTTTACAACCAGATGCGCGCATGGACCAATGCACAAGGTATTTCTTGCTTTTATTTTGAAGCCTTCAATGAACCATGGAAAGATGCTGCTAACCAAGGTGGTTCAGAAAACCATTTCGGACTAATTACAGTAGACGGTAAAGCAAAGTATGCGTTATGGGAGGCTGTAGATCAAGGAATCTTTGAAGGCCTCACCCGAGGAGGAAATCCAATCACAAAAACGTATAATGGCAACCTAGAAGCCCTTATGGAAGATGTAAAACTTCCACCAACCAAAGAGCTAATGATGGCGAATGAATAGAGAAAATGAGTTTCTTAAAAAAGATAGTTGGAATAGTAATCCTTGTTGCGCTCATGTCTTGTGAGAAGAAGGTGCCATTAGAGGTCAAGGTAGTAGAGACCGCCGCTTCTGGTAATAAACTCGCAGTTATTGAGCCCAGAGGGCAGCAAGAGACTGCCATTGCGGTAACCTTACATCCGGAACAAACTTTTCAAAAGATAACAGGTTTTGGAGGATCGTTCACAGAATCATCGGCTTATTTGCTTAATCAGTTAGGGAAGGAAAACAGACAAAAGATAATCGAAGCCTATTTTGGCGATGAAGGAGCGCGATATTCTTTGACGCGCACCCACATGAATTCAAGTGATTTTTCATTAAAAAACTATTCATATGCTCCCGTAGCAGATGATATGGAATTGGAGCATTTCTCCATTGAAGAAGACCAAGAAGATATCATTCCCTTTATAAAAGATGCAATGAAGGTCTCCGAAGATGGCTTTCATATCATAGCTTCTCCATGGACCGCGCCACCTTGGATGAAAGACAATAAGTCCTATGTGGGAGGGAAATTAGCACCAGAATACTATGAAGTCTGGGCAAAGTTTTTTACCAAATATTTGGATGCCTATGAAAAAGAAGGGATTCCTATTTGGGGTTTTACTGTTGAAAATGAGCCTTTAGGGAATGGGAATAATTGGGAAAGCATGCATTTTACTGCTGAAGAGATGACCCAATTTGTACAGCATTATCTTGGGCCCACCTTAGAACAAGCAGGAAGAAATGAAGTGAAAATACTGGGGTACGACCAGAACCGCGAACATCTGAATGAGTGGGTAGATGCTATGTTTCAGTCAAAAGAAACTTCTAAATATTTCGATGGCACAGCCATTCATTGGTACGCGAGTACCTATGAAGTATTTCCAGAGGCTTTACAATACGCCCATGAAAAAGCACCGGAGAAACACTTGATTCAATCAGAAGCATGCGTAGATGCAGAAATTCCTAAATGGGAAGAGGATGAATGGTACTGGTCTAAAGAAGCTACTGATTGGGGGTGGGATTGGGCTCCGGAAGAAGATAAAAAATACCATCCCAAATATGTTCCGGTTTATCGCTATGCCAGAGATATCATTGGTTGCCTTAATAATTGGGTCGACGGTTGGGTAGATTGGAATATGGTTTTAGACCGTCAAGGGGGGCCAAATTGGTTCAAGAATTGGTGTGTTGCTCCGGTGATTGTGGATCCCGAAGCAGATCAAGTTTATTTTACGCCCTTATACTACACCTTGGCTCATTTTAGTAAATACATACGCCCAGGGGCGCATAGAATAGGGTTCCAAGTATCTGATGAATCCTTATTAGTGACTGCAGCCAAAAACCCTGATGGTTCCATTGCGGTGGTGCTTTTAAATATGGATGCAGAACCAAAAGACTTTACACTTAAGCTGGCAGACCAGTCCACTACCATACGGATTAGTTCAAAAGCCATTCAAACCGTGTTAATACAATAACTAACTAAACAAACTGAAAAATTATGAGTAATGCTACAAATACTACAGGAAAAGTTCCCTTCGGGCAGAAGGTAGCTTTTGGAGTGGGCATGTTTGCCAATCAAATGTTCCCGGCTATTTTAGGAATATTTATGGTAGTACTGGTACAATCCTTCGGATTTAATGGCTGGTTGTGGTCTTTGGTTTATTTCTTTCCAAGAATTTTTGATTCCATTACCGATCCCATTATGGGCTTTATCTCGGACAATACCAAATCTAAATACGGCCGTAGAAAGCAGTATGTATTAATTGGTGGGATCTTAATGGGTATTGCCTTTACCTTAATGTGGCAACTGTATTCAGATAATACCCTCCAATATAATTTTTGGTATTTCTTTTTATGGTCTATTGTGTTCTATTTAGGCTTAACCTTTTTCAGTGTTCCATATGTAGCTATGGGCTATGAGATGAGTGATGATTTTCATGAGCGCACCAATATTATGGCGGTGGCGCAATGGATTGGGCAATGGGCATGGGTAATTGCCCCTTGGTTCTGGGTAATTATGGACGATCCGGATTGGTTTCCTAATCAGGAAGTGGCAGTTCGCGAACTTGCAGTTTGGGTAGCTGTGCCTTGTGCTATTGCTGCCATGGTACCGGCACTATTTATTAAAAGTAAGTCTACTTTAAACGAGGACTATGAACCCCTAAATGCAGCAAATATTGGAGGAAGTCTTAAGAAGATTGTAGATAGCTTTAAAGATGCCTTTAAAATCAGCGAGTTCAGAAGAATTTGCGGTGCTACCTTCTTAATTTTTAACGCCTTTAATACCGTAGCTGCCCTAACATATTTTGTAATTGTATATAGGCTTTTTAATGGAGACGCAGTTGCTACCGGAATTTGGGTAGCGCTCTTTGGTTGTATTGGGGCTTTAGGAACCACTTTTATCGTTATTCCAGTAGTCACATGGATGTCCAAAATAATGGGCAAGAAAAAAGCCTTTATGGGGGCACAGGCCATTTCTATTATTGGCTACGTCATGATGTATTTCTTATTCGTACCTGGAAAGCCATGGTTGTACATCATTGCCCTGCCTTTCTTTTCCTTTGGAATAGGAAGTTTATTCACCATTATGATGTCTATGACTGCAGATGTTATTGATATTGATGAGTTGAACTCTGGCAAGCGAAGAGAGGGGATTTTTGGTGCTATCTACTGGTGGATGGTTAAAGTAGGTTTTGCCATCGCTGGAGCCTTAAGTGGTGTTATTATAGGGGTAGTTGGTTTCAACCCTGATTTAGCCACCACAGAACAACAAGGTGCAGTAGACGGATTACATGCCTTTTTCTGTTTCTTTCCTATGGTAGGTACTATTTTTGCGATGCTCATCATGAAAAACTATGATGTTTCGGAAGAACGTGCGAATGAGATTAGAGCAGAGTTAGAAAGTAGAAAAAGCGCCTAAAAGATTGAATAACAGGCTTTAAATTGAACTAAAAATAAACGAAAGTAATGTCCTATAAACCAGAACGATTCTTAAACCTGGCTTCCATTGACTATGCGGGAAAGTCCGTAAAAGAAATTAAAGCCCTTTGCAAAGCGGTACTGGAAGACGGAATGCATGGGTTATGTTTTAGTCCCTACATGGATAACCAACAACCTGGCGATCAAATATCGGAAGATCAGATCCGGCGTAGAATGGAAATCATAAAACCGTATACAAAATGGATCCGTTCTTTTTCGTGTACCGATGGAAACGAAATGATTCCACGGATAGCCAAAGAGTATGGGATAAAAACGCTGGTAGGAGCTTGGTTGGGAGACGATCCAGAAATAAACGCTCGTGAAATGGAAGGGCTTATTGCGTTGGCAAATGAAGGAATGGTAGACATTGCGGCTGTTGGGAACGAAGTCATGTATCGCGGAGACCTTACCGAAGATGAGCTTATTGCTTTTATAAAACAGGCAAAAGAAGCTATAAAAGAGGTGCCTGTGGGCTATGTAGATGCGTATTATGAGTTTCGAGAGCGTCCTAGAATTACGGAGCTCTGTGATGTTATTTTAGCCAATTGCTATCCTTTCTGGGAGGGCTGTGACTTGGACTATTCATTGTTATACATGAAAGATATGTACCGGCAAGCAGAACGCGCTGGGAATGGTAAAAAAGTCATAATCTCAGAAACAGGCTGGCCGAGTCAAGGCACCAATCTTGATGGTGCCCATCCAGGCTATGTGAATTTCATGAAGTATTTTATGAATACTCAAAAATGGTCTGCAGAAGAGGATATAGAGATATTTTATTTTTCTTCTTTTGATGAATCATGGAAAGTAGGAGCTGAAGGTGATGTGGGTGCCTACTGGGGGCTTTGGGACAAAGACGAGGCCTTAAAATTTTAATACCATCTTGGGCGGTTAGACTCATAAGATTTCTTTGCTTACTGAGAACTTCAAAAAATAAAATAAAGGAGCTTTTTTTTAAGGATTAAAAGAAAGTATGTGGCTTTCTTGCATTTTTTAATAAAACGTACCATTCTTTAACCGTGAATTTACGGTAACCTACCTTTTTGGTTTAATTTTGCTCCCAACCAACAACCTAGTAATACCCTCCATTACTCTAATGAGTGCGTTTTTTAAGGCCGAGCTTAAAGACAAATTTCTTCAGTATGCCTCAGAGCGAGATGACTATTTTGAGGTGCAATTATTATATGATGAGTTCTTAAGGCCCAATTACAGCCTCGAGTATGTAGAAAAACTGATACGTGAGATTGTAGATCACAATCCAGAATTATTGGATATTATGAGCGGGAATGGTGTAAAAATATTCATGCTTTCTGCCACCCCAGTGACTTATGATTTTTTAGAGGAAGGCGGATTCAAGGAATTGTTTGTTCAAGAAGAAGAAAAATGGGACATGTTGATAGAACAAATGTCCAATAGCAGAAAATTGAGCGCTCAAGAAAAAGCCAATTTAGGGTCTACTGAAAAAAAGGCATACAAGCGAGAGCGCTCCTTGTTGTACTTTTTAATCAGTGCAGTAACCCTTAGCTTTATTTTTACCTTGTATAGTTTGTTGCGTCCTTTCTTTGTAAAAACCGATGAAAAAAGAATCGAGTCCATTGAACAGCGTTTACAACAATTAGAAAAGGAGAATGCCCTCCTAAAAGAAGAACTAGATAGTATCGAATACCTCTATAAAAAGAATTCTGAGTAAGGGTACTTACTGTCTTACATATACCATGGTGCGAATACCTGGAAGATCCTGCGCCAAATTCTCTATTAATACGTCTCCACTAATTAAAAAGGTTCTGTTAACAGAGCCTACTAAAAAAAGGTTGGATCCTGAAACGCCCCAATTTCCGTTCTGAGTTTGCGGATTTGAACAACTTACATTGTATAAGTTCCCAGTAATTTGGGTTAACAAATTCACCACTACCTCATTAGAACTCCACTCAAACGATTCATCTAGCACAATAGTATCGGTGAGGCAATCGGCTTCGTCTAAAAGATTTGCAGATGTGGTGCCATCATCATTGGTGTCTATGGGGGCGCTTAAAGTAACTTCTGTGAGTACCCAGGTTCCAGCAAATTCGAGCCCCATGGGCGCGGTGCTACCACCATCGTCTGACTCACATGAACTAAAGACGATAATGAAAAAAAGGCAAAAAATGATGCTTTTAAAGGTGTTTTTCATGACAATTTTCAATTTAGTTGATAATTTAAGCTTTATTTGGCAAATTTTTACCTTCATTATTATTTATATTGCTCCACCAAATTGGATGTAATTCTTAAATTGATAGGATGATCAAATATCTTTTCAAGAAAAAAGAAGGGCGTTCAAGAAGCCATCTAAAGCGGTGTTAGTGTGCTTTAGAGATTTATTTAAATAAAGTAACGTACTATAAAATGACAGCAGATTTATTGGAAAAGGCCACGGAATTTGAAAATAGGACCCTAAGCCATATGTCCACTAGTGACAGGGTTGCTGCGTCCCGTGAGGCCAAACAGCTAATTTTAGCAATCAATGAAATATATAAGCAGACCAAGGATTCCAGTTTAATGGATACCATGAAACGGTTAACTGAGAAAAAGCGCAAAATAGAAAAGCGCTTGAAGGGAAATCCTTTGGCATAACCCAATTAAAAACCCATCTTTTTAGGATGGGTTTTTTGTTGAATTAATTACTACCTTTTACACTTAACTATTCTCAATTCTATGAAACGTTTTATTCCTTTTTTATTCCTAGTACTTAGTGCAAGTATCACTGCTCAAGATTCTTTTGGAGGACTTGCTTTGTACACGGTTCGTGAAGACATGGCTAAAGATCCAAAGGCTACATTACAAGCAGTTGCGGCTACTGGTTATGCTTATGTAGAAGCAGCGGGGTATGAAAATGGAAAATACTATGGGATGGCTCCTGCAGCGTTTAAGGCCTATTTAACCGAACAAGGATTGGTGCCCATGAGCACGCATCAAAGTTCTATTACGCTAAAAGATGCAGAAGACCATTTTGCAGCTGCCGAAGCAGCTGGTTTTAAATATTTTGTGATCCCCATACCGCCAATGGGCATGTTTACTTTTGAGCGCAAAACCATGACTATGGGCATGAAAGGAAGCGTGGCAGACTTAACGAGGATTTTGAACGAGTTAGGAGAAAAGGCCTCTAGTTATGGCCTTCAGTTGCTCTACCACAACCATGATTTTGAATTTAAGCCTAATGCAGATGGGGTGGTACCCATAGAATACCTTTTAGCCAATGTGAATCCAGAACATGTAAATTTTGAAATGGATTTATTTTGGGTAACCAAGGCAGGGGCAGACCCTGTTGCTTATTTCGAAAAATATCCTGGGCGTTTTAAATTATGGCATGTTAAGGATTTGGGGGACAATGGTCTTTTTGCGCCAGTTGGTGAAGGCTCCATAGATTTTAAGCGCATTTTAGCACAGAAGGAAAAATCGGGTATGGACTACTACTTTGTAGAACAAGACATGACTTTTGGTACACCAGCTTTAGAAGCTATTAAAATAAGTCATAAAGGGCTACAAGAAATTGGTTTTCAGTAGA
>CAZRPJ010000026.1:0-39895 GCA_964601965.1 uncultured Croceivirga sp. | reverse complement strand
CTAATGGGTGCATAAATTCTACGTTCTGCATTGTCATCACCTTCATCAATAAAAACACCAATCACTTTAAAAGGCAAATTGTTGAATTCTACAAATTGGCCTAAGGGATCTTCGTCCTTAAATAAATCTTCGGCTACTTTTCTACCAATTACGGCCACCTTGGATTTATTTATCTGATCTGCTTCATTAATAAACCGTCCTTTGGTTACAATGGTTTTTTCTATTACTTGATGGTCAGGGTGTACTGCTTGAACTGAGTACGAACCTGTCTCCATCTTATACTTTGCGGTAGTATTCGCGTAGTATCTGGCACTGATCTCAACAAAGTCTCCTGGAAAACTTTGCTTAATAAATTCAACATCGTCATTTTTAAACTGCACTCTTCTACCTGCCTCAAAACCAGCATATGCCTCGGAGGTAGTTCCTGGTCTAATAATGATTGAATTGGTCGCATCGTCATTAAATTGAGAGTAGAAGCCATTCTGCATTCCATTCACTGATGCCAATAGCATTACTAAAATGAAGATGGCCCACCCCACAGAAAACCCGGTCAAAAAAGTCCGTAGTTTATTCTTTTTAATGGTGTTGAAAATCTCTTGCCAAATATCCCGATCAAACATACTCTTGGGCTCTTACTTGTTTTATTTTCTTGTCTTCCACAATCACCCCATCTTTCAGGTGTACAATTCGCTTGCACATATGTGCAATATCTTCTTCGTGTGTTACAACCAAAATAGTATTGCCCTCGTCATTAATTTTTTGAATTAAATCCATCACCTCATACGAAGTCTTACTATCAAGTGCTCCAGTAGGCTCATCAGCCAAAAGTACTTTGGGTTCTGCTGCCATAGCTCGTGCAATAGCAACACGTTGTTTTTGACCACCAGATAACTCAGAAGGCAAGTGTGTAGCCCATTCTTTTAGCCCCACTCGGTCTAAATAATTCAAAGCTTTATCCTGTCTTTCTTTTCTCCCTACTTTTTGATAATACAAAGGCAACGCTACATTTTCTGCAGCAGACTTATAATTAATTAAGTTGAACGACTGGAAAACAAATCCTAAGAATTTGTTGCGATACTGAGCGGCCTTTTTTTCGTTAAGGTCCTTAATTGGTACACCATCTAAATGGTATTCCCCAGAATCAGCACCGTCTAACATTCCTAGAATGTTTAAGAGTGTAGATTTTCCCGATCCGGAAGATCCCATAATGGCGACTAATTCCCCCTCTTCTACATTAAAATTGATACCCTTTAAAACGTGAAGGGAGTTGCTCCCCATTTTATAGGATTTATGAAGATCTTTGATTTCTATCATGATTGGTTTGTTAGCTATCTGGACTTGTAATCCATGTATAGGACTGACAAGTTGCAGAAATGTTACAAGAATATTTTAAAAGTTATGTTAAATAAGAAAATTAGCGTCCGGCCACGTCTTCCACGTTGTTCCACACCTTGATTTTATCTTCTCCAGAGATGCCAGATTTGACCTCGACAAAGATGCCATCGCTAATTCCTAGTTGAATTTCTTTTCGCTCAAATTGTTGATCGGCTACTTCTATTTCAACAAATGGTTGTTTGGTATCATCATCAAATTGTACCAAAGCTTCCTTAAGTGCTAAAACACTATCTGCCCGTGCTAAAATGATGGAAGCATTTGCGCTTAAACCTGCCCTAATAAAGGTGGTGTCTTGTTTCTTTAAGGTTCCTTTAATTTCGAACTGTATGGCTCCATTTTCTTCAACCCCTTTTGGCGCGATATAATCTAAAACCGCATCAAACACTTGATCTTCAATAGCACCCACAGTGATCTCTAAGGGTAAGTTTTCTTTAATTTTTCCCACTTCGGACTCATCTACCTTCCCTTCAAAGATCATTTTCTCAACATCCGCAATAGATGCAATGGTGGTTCCTTCGTTAAAGGTATTGCTTTCAATTACCTGATTTCCTTTTTCTACTGGAACATCTAATACCATTCCTGATACGGTAGAACGGATTAACGTATTTGCCTGATTACCGTAGCCAGAGGCCGTTCCTGTTTTTACAATGTCGTACCGTTTAACAGCGGCGTTGTAGGTCTGTTTGGCTTGATCGTAGGTAACTTCTGCACGCTCTAAATCTGCCTTAGAAATAACGCCCTTATTAAAGATCTCTAACTGTCTATCGTAATTTCTTTTTTGATCTTGTAAAGTAATCTTTGCCTGATCTATAGCGTCTTTCGCATCGTTTAGTGCCGAAAGGTTAGGTACCACTTTTATCTTAGCAATTAGATCTCCTGTTTTTACGTAGTCGCCTCCTTCTACATAAACCTCTTCAATAACACCGGAGATATTGGGCTTAATTAACACTTCTTCTAAAGGCAAAATACTACCGGTTGCTACGGCCTTTTTTACAATGCTCTGTTTAGAAGGTAATTCTGTTTCATAAACCACAGGATCTTCAGAATTTTTCTGATACAAGTAATACATAGAACCCGCAAAGGCTACTACTATACAAGCTAGAATTAATATGGTTACTGACTTTTTCATTGTACTGATTTTTGATTGATTTTATAATTTATTCGTTTCTAAGTGCTTCAATGGGCCTTACTCGTATGGCACTGTTGGCGGGTATAAATCCTGCCAATAATCCTGAAATTACCAACACCGTTAAGGCGCTTGCTACTACCCCAACACTCACGCTAGGGTTCAAAAACATATCTACGGGGCCTACGCTATCTAAGAGGGCGTTTATGCCATAAATCACAAGTGCCCCAAAGATGATCCCCGTCATTCCAGAAATGATGGTAAGGAAAATAGATTCCATTAAAATTTGCTGCTTAATAGACCAAGGCGATTCTCCCAATGCCCTGCGAATTCCTATTTCTTTGGTCCGCTCTTTTACTACAATAAGCATGATGTTACTTACTCCAATAATTCCTGAGATGAGCACGAAGGTTCCCACAATTATGGCAATCCACCGAATTCCTGCAAAAAGGCTTTCTACACGGTTATATTGCTCATAGAGATCAAAATATCCAATGGCCCTATTGTCTTCTGGATGTACTTTATGTTTCTTTTTCATTACGGCAATGATCTTTTCTTTCAATACCGAAATTGAACTGCCGTCTTTAGCGGTTATAGCCATCCAACCCACATCCTCTCCTCTATTAAAGGCTTGGGAAAAAGCTGTAAAAGGCACAAAGATTTCTTTTTGGGCTTCTTCCCCGCCGTCGCTTGAGTTTTTCTTATAAGTCCCCACTACTAAGAAATTGACCCCTTGTATTTTAATGTAGGTCCCCAAGACTTCCTCTCCTTTTTCATAGAGGTCATTTCGTACGCCTTGCCCAATAATGGCTATTTTACGTTTATCATTAATGTCATTGTAGTTTATAAAGCGCCCTGAAGTGACCGTCATGGGATCTTGATTGATAATTTCAGGATAATCTCCATACACATTATAGGCTCCAGAATTTAAGCCTCTCACTACATTATTTCCTCCAGAACTAAAGCCGCCTAACTGGTTTCTAGGTGAAATAAATCGAAGATTTGGCACATTGTCTCTTATAGACTGAACGTCTTCCCTTTGAAACTCGAACCGGCGATCTTTTGGCAATCCTTCATATGGTTTTGTGGTACGTCGCGTCCACATAAACATGGTATTGGTCGCAATGTCTCCAAAATCTGCATTAATTCCATTCTCTAGTCCTTTGCCAGCGGCTAGCAATACAATAAGAATAAAAATTCCCCAAAACACCCCAAATGCCGTAAGCACCGTTCTAAACCAATTAGAGGTTAGGACTTCTAAAATTTCTTTCCAACGATCTCTATTAAACATAACTACTCGTCTCTTAATGCTTCTATGGTATGTACTCTTGCTGCACGCCAGGCAGGGAAAAAACCTGCAAGGGTTCCTGCGATAATTAAAACTATCACGGTAGTAAAGGCTACTGCAAAATTCACAGAAGGATTCACTACATAATCTATTTCAATATGTGGTCCTACCACTTCTAATAAAGCCATGCTAAAAATGAGTCCACCAAAACCAGAAATAGCGGTTACAAAAATGGCTTCGTGTAAAATCATCCCAATTATTGACCAAGGATTGGCTCCTAACGCTTTGCGAATTCCAATCTCCCGGGTACGCTCTTTAACTACGATAAGCATAATGTTACTTACCCCAACCACACCGGCAATAATGGTACATACTCCTACAAACCAGAAGAATAATTTTATGTTTCCGGTGAGGCTGTAATAGCGTTTGGCTTCTTCCATAGCGCTCCATACCTCTACAGCGCTGGTATCATCAGGAGCCACGGTATGGGCTTGTTGTAAATAAGATCTTAGATTGTCTTTAAAATCAATGGCCTGTGCCACTGCCTGATCAAAATTTTCTACGGGTGGCAATGTAAAAGACATATTGTTTACCCGATCCCCACCATTAAAAACGCGCTGGGCCGAGGTTATAGGAATATAAATTCTTTCTTCTTCACGGTCTTCGTACTCCTTATAGACCCCAATAATTTTAAAAGGAATTCCAGAAATGTCTATATACTCACCAATAGGAGTATCTACTTCGTTAAAGACATCCGTTCTAATTTTCTTACCAATAATGGCCACTTTGGCGGTAGACTGTTCATCTTGATAATTGATGAATCTTCCATCGATCATTTCGCAATTTTCTATAAATTGAAAATTAGCTCCTACTCCTTGTATACTATAAACAAGCGATTCTTTTCCGTAGTTCACGGTAACGCCTCTTACAAATATCCTGGGCGATTTATATTCAATAGTTTCATTAAATAGTGCGACAGAATTGTCAAAATTCTCATTGGTAAGTTGTATCCTGCGCCCCGGATTCATTCCTTTAAATTCCTTGGATGTAACTCCGGGCCATACCCATACACTGGTAGCCGCATCTTGCTCGAATTCTTGCTCAATGCCATTGCGCATTCCTTGCCCAAATCCTAAAAGGATCACTAAAATAAAAATACCTGAAGCAACAGAGATACCTGTTAAGAAGGTCCGTAATTTATTCTTACGAATAGTATCAAATATCTCTTGCCATCTTTCGATGTCAAACATTTGGGTTGGTTTTTGATTGATGAAATACGCGAACGTACATCAATAAGACTATGCCAGCCTGAAAATGTTACACCTTGAGCGAAAAAAAAATTTACAAGAAAAGTTTTAGCTTCTAATTTTACGGTAAATGAAGTAAAATAAGCCCCCTACCAACACGTAAGGAATGGCCATGAGATAAACTATTCCGTTGTTTACTCCCTCTGCCTGACTGTTATCTGCTTCACTTTCCAGCGCCGCACGACACATGGCACACTGAGCCTCCGAAACCTCTGGGATAAGTAGGAATAGAATAAATAAAATAAAGGCTACTCGTTTAATGGACATAATAAGGTGCTATCATTAAATACACTACCACACCCGTAACAGCCACATACAACCAGATTGGGAAGGTAATTTTTGCCCATTTCCTATGCGCTACAAAGTCTTGTAAGTAGCTTTTACTGTAGGTAATAAGTACCATAGGTATAAC
Source organism: uncultured Croceivirga sp. (assembly GCA_964601965.1). Lineage (GTDB taxonomy): Bacteria > Bacteroidota > Bacteroidia > Flavobacteriales > Flavobacteriaceae > Croceivirga. The sequence continues at coordinate 34,367 of CAZRPJ010000026.1, read as the reverse complement.
TCCTATAGATAGAAGAATATGGGATATTAAGATGAAAAAATAAACATATCGAAGTGCCCCTTCTCCGCCATATGGGGTAGACTCAGAAGTCATATGATACGCCACATACATTACCAAAAACAAAACCGAAAGCGCAATGCAAGAAGTCATTAACCGCTGATGCAATGTTCTGTTCCCTTTCTTAATTGCTATCACAGCTGTAATTAATAAGATTGCCGTGAGACCATTAATTGAAGCGTAAATAGGTGGTAAAAAGGTTAGTGGGGTAGCATCTGGAATTTTATACCCAAAAAGTAAAGCCACCACCAATGGAATCGCTATGGATAAGATTGTGATCCATAATTTTATCTTTTTCTCTTGCTTTAACGTTGCTTCCATTATTCTTCAAGTAATTTTTTTATATCCTCTTTCAACATAGTAATTTGCTGGTATTCACCTTCGTCATTCACCCCCTGTGCCTCAGTAATGGTCCCTCGATAATAAATAATAGGATTTCCATAGGCGTCTACTCTAGAACGTATGTATCCTTCTTTGTCTACCAAGGCGAACATACCAGAATGTTCGAAACCTCCAGGCGCATCTGCCACTTCATTCGCCAAAATGTAGAAACCCTCTCTGGATAACGAATAAATAGTCTCTTGGGCTCCGGTCAAAAAATTCCAATTCGGATGGGTAGCCCCGTAATTCTCTGCATACTGTTTTAAACGGTCTGGAGTATCATACCTTGGGTTGATGGTAAAAGAAACCAATCCAAAACTTGGATCCTCCTTAAAAGTATCTTGAAGGGCTACTAAATTTTTGGTCATGATTGGGCAAATAGTTGGGCAGGTAGTGAAAAAAAAGTCTACTACGTATACCTTACCTAAATAATCTTTATTAGTGACCATTACACTATCCTGATTTAAAAACGAAAAATCAGGAACCTTTCGTTTTTGACCATTACTAAGAATGTATCCAAGCTGCTCCGTTTGCGCTGTAAGCATCCTTCCTTTGTCCACAACAGTATCGTCCTGGAATCTTTTGGTAACTTCTACCACTGTAAAGATCCCAAAGACCAAGATCACCGCAGAAACCCATACATAGGTATATTTCTTTTTGTTACTTGCTCCTTGTGGCATTGTTCTTTTTTAGGGCCAATCGATATTCTGCAAGAATAATTTTTACATCATCCTCCATTTTATTATTTAATTCTGCTACAGAGGTTGCTTTAAAGCCATGTTTAATACCTTCATCTTCATCATCTGTGCGTCCTCGTAAATTTCTATCCTTGTCTATTATAAAAACATAGGGGGTTCCTAGATCCTCGTTTAAAGAAAAATTGCTTTTAAGACTCTTAAAAAGTACTTCAATCTGTGTTGCACTAGCAAAAACAAAATTCCATCTTGAAATATCCTCTAACTGACTCAACTCATATTTAAGCTCCTCTACTTTTTCTTCAGTTCCTTCAGGAACAACCATCATAAACTGGAAGTCATTAAATTCAAAGAATGGTTTGTAAATCTTTTGATTGAGGTTAAGCGCAATGGTCTTTTGATTTTCAATTTCGTTCCCCATAAATCCTAGGATGGTTATCTTCCCTTCCAGGGTTTGCGTGTTATCAATGGAGTTCACATCCATTACATTTTCAGTTAAGATGGGGAGCCGGCCAAAATTGTTAACCCCAGAAGCAAAAAAGAGATAGGCTACTAAGGGTAAGACGAATAAGGCTACAAGTACGAATGTTTTTTTCACAGCAATGAATTGGATTGCAAAAATAAAAAAAGGCGGTCTTTTTGACCGCCTTAAAATTTGTTAATCCTGTAATTTAGAAGTCCCAAGCCAGGAATCCATCCCTAAAAACTTCAAATACATAGGTTGCTTCAAAGAGCAAAATGAATATTAAATAAGCTACCAAAAAGATAGGGGTCCATACTACCGCTCTTCGAAGTGAACTTTTTTCATCACGCATGTGCATGAAATCCCAGGTGATATAATATGCTTTTACAAGTGTCAAAATAATGAAGATCCAATTCAACAGTTTCATATCTAAAAAACTAGTCTTCACCAAAAAAGCAGGTTTGTAAATACCCAAAACTACTTCGATTGCAGTTACTACAGAAAGAAAGATTAAAACGCCCCAAATTTTTTGGGTATTGGATTTAAACTTTAAAAGCCCTCTAAAAATTTCTAATTTATGTTCGTGTGCCATTCGTGTCCGAATTATTTTTTAAAGCTATTTATTATACCAGGTAGAAAAATGTAAATACAAATACCCACACCAAATCTACAAAGTGCCAGTATAAACCAACCTTTTCCACCATTTCATAATGCCCTCTTTTTTGGTAGGTACCTAGTATAACGTTAAAGAAAATGATGATATTGAATACCACTCCAGAGAATACGTGGAAACCGTGAAATCCAGTGATAAAGAAAAAGAAGTCAGCAAACAGACGACTTCCATATTCGTTTCGAATAAGGTTAGCTCCTTCTACAACCCTAACAGCATCTTTTAAACGCTCCAAGGACTGCTTTCTATCTAAAACAGTTTTCTCACCTTCTTCATTAATTTTTTCAGTACGGATTAAAATTCCAGGATTTGCTTTAAATCCTTCTACCACTTCGTTTAATGAAAATGATGTTTGGTAACCCTCTTCTTGGAACCAAACTCCTGTGTTACTAGTGTGCTTTATACGATCTTCAGGCAGGGTTTTGGAAAAATCAGCAATCGCTGCACGTTCTCCCGTTTCTGCATTTACAAATTGTAATACACGACCTCCTTTAGTTTCTAGAGCTCCAAAATCTCCTTTAATGAACGTTGCCCATTCCCAAGCCTGCGAACCAACGAAGATTGCCCCTCCAATAATAGTAAGGAACAAATACAAGATCACTTTCTTTTGTTTCATGTGATGTCCAGCATCAACAGCCAATACCATTGTTACCGAAGACATAATAAGAACGAAGGTCATGAACGCTACATAAATCATAGGATAGTTCCCATGAAAAAATGGCACGTGTGTAAAAACCTCATCTGCTATTGGCCAGGTTTCAATAAACTTGAACCTTGAAAAACCGTAAGCTGCAAGAAACCCAGAGAACGTGAGGGCATCAGAAACGATGAAAAACCACATCATGAGTTTTCCGTAACTCGCTCCTAAAGGTCTATTTCCACCTCCCCAAACATTTTCTGATGATTCGCTAGTGACCGTAGTATCCATTAAACTGTATTGTTTTAATAAAATTTTAGCAAAAATAACCGTTTTACCCTTTTTTAAAAAGGGCTAAAGGAAGAATCTTTAGATTATTTCACAAAGAACATAAACAATATTAAATACACCCATAAAAGATCTAAGAAATGCCAGAAGGTAGCTCCTAGCTCTAACCCTAGGAGGTTTGTTGCCGTATACTTTCCTTTGATTTGATTAAAAAGCACTACTAAAAGCGAAATTAACCCCGCCACCACATGCAAAATATGCACAAAGGCGATTAGGAAAATGTAGGACATTTTAATATTACTGGTAGGTCCTGTAAAATAATAGCCAGACTCCAGCATTTGTCCAAATCCATAGAACTGCAAGGCAATGAACGCTATCCCTAATCCTAAAGTTAGTAACAGCCATGTTGTTGCTCTCTGTTGTTGTTCTTGCTTTACAGCTTTTTTAGCCAAAATATAGGTAAGACTACTAATCACTATTAATGCCGTACTAATAAAGAAGGCTTGCGGTAATTCAATGGTATCTAACCAATCTTTGCGTTTGCTACTAACAATGTACGCACTGGTCCAGCCAGCAAAAGCCATAATTAAACTTACAATACCAAACCAGAGCATCATCTTTTTGGCTCTGTTGTTTTTCTCTTGTGGTGTTCCTTGCGTTAAATCGACACTCATAAACTCTCTATAATTTAAATTCTAGGTTGACCAGAACTTGTTCAAATGTAATTTTCCTTTTTACGCTATACCAGTTTAAAATAGGGTATCACTGAATTTATCTACTACAAATACTATTTGCATTAAAGTAATGTAAGAAACGCTGGCCAGCATTAACTTTCTAGCAGCACTGTTATCCTTTTTTTCATACAACTTAAACGCAAAAAATAGCATGCCTAATCCCATTAGCAAAATTATAACGGCTGCAGGTACAGACAATATGAGACGGCCGGTAAAACCAAAAACGGGCATAATTGAAATAACAATCATCCAAATGGTGTAAAGAATAATCTGAAATATGGTCGCAGCATCTTTTTTGCCTGTTGGCAACATCTTAAAACCGCCTTTTTTATAATCATCATCCAGCATCCAACCTAAAGCCCAAAAATGAGGGAATTGCCAAAAGAATTGAATCATAAACAGTGTCCCGGGCTCAATGCCAAATTCATTCGTTGCGGCTACCCATCCCAGCATAAATGGGATTGCACCGGGGATTGCCCCTACAAATACAGCCAATGGCGTAATTGTTTTTAAAGGTGTGTATACACTGGTATATAAAAAAATAGAAATGGCTCCAAAAAGAGCTGTTTTAGGATTTAACATGTACAAGGCTATAATGCCAAGCAAGGTCATTATAATTGCGGTTGTTAGCGCCAAACTTGTAGACATTCTACCAGAAGGCAAGGGTCTATTCCTGGTTCGCTTCATGAGGGCATCCAGGTCTTTCTCTATCACTTGATTGTAGGCATTAGAGGCCCCTACCATGCAATACCCACCAAAAGCAAGTAAAAGAATGGCATTTAACTGAAGTTCATAAGCACCTAAGAAGTAGCCTGCGATAGAAGAAAAAACGACGCTCACCGCCAAACGTACTTTGGTTAGTTCTTTTAGATCTGAAAAAACCAAAGCCCAAGATTTTTGTACGGTTCCTGCGGCAGACTTCATCCTTTTTCCTTAATTGGGCTGCAAAGATACGCCCGAACCGATTCTCCTGCAACAACTTGAACCACACCCAACAAAAAACCCAGCAAATGCCGGGTTTTATTATTTCGTTGTTGCTAATTACTGCAACTTAAAGTTAATTGGAATACTAAAAGGAACCTTTACTGCTCTTCCTCGCTGTTTACCAGGAGTCATTTTAGGTAATTTCTGAATTATACGCATGGCTTCCTTCTCTAAGTTCTTATCTGGACCACGCATTCTAATGTTACCAATGCTACCATCTTTCTGGATTGTAAACATTACAGCTACCCTTCCTTGAATACCCATTTCTTGTGCAATCTCTGGGTAGCGGAAGTTTTTACGGATGTGCTTTTGCATCATCTCTTGGAAACAGGCTTTCTTATTACTTGCTCCTTCACATCCTGGGAATACAGGTACATCTTCAATAACTGCAAATGGTACTGAGATATCTTCGTCTATTTCTTCTACCTCTACGTCTTCTACCTCCATCACTTCTTCTTCTTGACTGGTTTCGGTAGATTCAATAACTGTTTCTTCTACTTCTTCTTCGTCTTCTACAACCTCAATAACTTCAGGGGCTGCTGGCGGCGGCGGTGGCGGAGGCGTCTTTATTTGCTCCGTCATAGGCACTTCTTCATCCAATTGATCTTCTACATTTAGTGCAATATCATAGTCATTGGATTTATCGTATTTCTTCCATTCAAGTCCTCTCCACACCAATAACATCACCAATGCAAGACCAATTACGAAATAAAGGCCACTGTTTCTGCCAACATCTGCTTTTGGGTTCTTTTTCGGTTCCATATCCTCTTATTTTTAGTCTTCGCTAATTTAACCAAATATTTAAAACGACCACAATTTAGACCTTCATTTTAACCTATCAATGAGTGATTGGCTCTTTTGAATGAGTAAACCGCCCACTAAGGCACCGCTGAAATTTGCTAAAACGTCCCAAACCTCGGCAGCCCTTCCATACGGCATTACCCATTGTAAAAACTCTATGAGTAGCCCATAAACAACAGAAAGTAGTAATAAGGAGCGTATTTTTTTTCTCCAGGGCCAGTCTTGTACTAAATGTTCTTTTGACGCCAAAGCACCAAGTAACACAATAAAAAAATGAAAGGTAAAATGAACTACTTTATCCATGTTAGGAAACCAAATACGTTGTTCCCCTTCAATAGAAAATGAAAAAAGGCTGGATATGGTTATTACCAGCATCCAACCTATAAATAGAATCGTGAATTTGCGGTTAGCCACCAATTAGGGCTTTATAATCCGCATCACTTAATAATTCGGCTACTTCATCTGGATTAGCCATTTTTATTTTAATCATCCAGCCATCTCCATAAGGATCAGAATTTACCTTTTCTGGCTCTTCCTCCAAAGAATCATTAAAAGCAATAATCTCCCCACTTAAGGGCAAGAAAAGATCCGAAACCGTTTTTACGGCTTCTACAGTTCCAAAAACCTCTTCTTTATCAAGGGTTTCGTCTAAAGTTTCTACTTCTACGTATACAATGTCTCCTAATTCCCCTTGGGCAAAATCAGTAATTCCTACAATCGCCGTATCTCCTTCAATCTTTACCCATTCGTGATCCTTGGTGTATTTTAAATCTGCTGGAATATTCATTCTAAGTAATTTTCAATAGCAACAAAGTTAAACCAATCTAGATAGCATCAAAGGGAAATTTTGCTTTTCTAAAGCGGGATATTAACAAGCTCCCTAATTTAATTTCCAAAATTATACCGGAGGGTAAATCCAGCATTAATGGTGGTCTGCGGAAAGGCGGTAGAAACTTTGAATTGTGAAAAAGAATGATCGTAAAAGAAAAGGGCATTAAGACTCTTGCTTAAAGCATAATCTGCAGTAAATTTAATAGACCATAACTCTTGGCCAGCAGTAATCTGGTTGTTTTCCAGATCTAAATTCCTAATGATGGTGATGTTGTCTCTAAGTGAGATATCTGCTTTTAAATTTAGATCTCCCTTAAGTCTTGTTCTTTCTCCACCAATGTTGGTTACAAATTTTACGTCTTTAAAACGATATCCCAATCCTAAGGTGTATTCTTGACCATTTATTTCTGTAAGTAGGCTGTTATCAAAACTTAAAGACAATGTTCTATCTGTGCGTACCTCTGCTAAGACACTTAATGAGTTTTTCATTTCAAAATCCAAACGCATCAAGGGATTAAATTCATCTGTGAGTACTACATTATTAATGATATTCTCGGGTAGCACATTTCCTGTTTCAGTGTTAACAGCAGGCAATCCGTCTATGATTAACTGCTCCCTTTCTAAATTGGTTTGAAACGAATTGATACTGTAAGCCGAACGATAGCCGTGTTGCACAGAAAAACGCTTAAACTTCTTTTTAAACCAGCGATTTTTCATTAACCCAGTGTACTTAATATTCCAATTAGGAATAGGAATCTCTCTAAATGCATCCAGATTTACACGGTTTACATCTTGCCCCGTGTACGCTGCAAAAAAGGCAGGCAATAATACATCTTGACTGGTTTTACCATAGCCTACAGGGAAACCATCTTCATCTAAATCGGTAACGTTTACACCACGGTCTGATACAATTCGGTTCGCAACTGTAATTCTGTTGGCCTTAAATTCTTCAAAACTGGCAGAATCAAATTCATCGCTCTTACGGAATACCGTACCCAACATCATCGTAGAAATACTGAAATTTCCAATATTATTCACCAGCCCATTTTGTCCTTGAGCCCAAAGGTCAGGAACATAATTTTCCTGAATACTATTTGATATCTGCCGGTCTGCCAAAATATCTATGGTAAGGTCTTGTGTAGGTTGGGCGGTGGCGGTAATGTTTAAATTCTTGGTACTGTTTTGTAAATATTGCGAGTTAAACTCATTGAAGTTGGTGAGCCATCCTCTTCGGGCAGCCTCAAAACGCACATTTCGTTGGCTACCAAAAACAAAACCTAAAGAAGGTCTGGTGGTACCAATAAAACCTATTGATTGCGTATAACCTGGTAACACTTTCCCGTTGTTTTCACTGTAATTGACATTCACCCTTTTCACCATCGTTAAAATGTCTACAAGTGTATTCCAGGTTTTAGAGGTTTTTCCTTTTGGTTTTTTGTCCTTACCATCGTCTTTTGCATTCCCTGCTTTGTCCCTTCTTGGTGAAGCGATTGCTGTAGCTCCTTTCCCCTCGCGTTTCTTTAAACCTATAAAATCGTAAAAGCGCTGCATGGTAAGATTGGCAGTTAAATTATGGGTGTTGGCGTTCTGAACAGTATTTATATTCTCACCAGCCACTTCAATAAGTGCATCTCCTCCTCGTTGCCAGTCGAAATTACTGGTATAGGTATATTGCGCATTCATAAAGTTTAGGAAAGGAAACTTATCAAAAGGCAGTTCGTAGTTAATCTGCATTTGCTGAGAATGCCTATTTGGTTCCCCAACATCAAAGAAACCATCCCAAAGATCTAGTGTATTATCAATTACTGGTCTTCCTTCAGCATCTATTTCCGAAGTAAAATAGTTTCGAACAATGTTGTTGTTTGAAGCCGTTAAATTTAAACGCAGTGACTTGGTAAGGCTATAATTAACTGCATATTGCCAATTAAAGAGGTAATTACGCTGTTGCAGGGTTGGTAGCTCTAAAAAGTCCCCATCACCAAATACGCCTCGAAAACGCTGTTGGTTAAATGAGCGATTATAATTTGCATTTAATGAAACGCTGGTAGGAAGGACGTTAAAATTCAGTTCTTTTAACCACTGCCAATATTTGCCTGTTAATAAGGAATCTGATTTTGCGAAAGGCGCTACGGGAGCCGGTTTAAAATTATGATTGTAAACAAATCCTGTAGTAACGTTTTCGTCTTGCAAGTCTTCTATTTCAAAATCTCTGTGGTTGGTTTTATTGTAAGAATAGTTAAAGGTGAAGTTTTCTATATCGTAGAAATTCGCATCGGCTTCTTCGCCTCGGTTCTTGCGTACCCCAATTAGGTTAACACTTCTTCTTTTTGTATAATCTTCGGCCTGTTCTCTTACAGCATCCTTTCCTTCTTGTGTTGCTTCGGCATCAATTAAATCGTCCAGTTTTAAATCGTCAAAAACAGGATCGAATTCCGGGGTAATAAGTGTTTCCGAAATGCCAAAATTAAAAGGGATTTGAAGCCCCCATTGCTTTGGAAACAGCTGTCCTACATTAACATTTGTGACCACATCATAAGAAATAGCATCTTCTCGTGCGCGTTCATTAGGCAATTGATCCAATGTTCCAAAACCTGAGGTACTGGTGCTCGCAGTGGCACTCACATTGGCAAAATCGGCCATATTTGCATCCAACGCGGCTATGGCGGCCCAACCTCCATTGTTGTCAAGCCCTGCTAAGCGCAATTCATTAAACCATACCTCACCACGGGCTATTGTGTTGTCTGTATTTTTAACCCCAACCATCATTGCCCTTAGGCTACCAAATGAGGGGTTTCCTTTAATTCCAATTCTATTTACGCCTAAGGTTCTAGGAGCAAATTCATCGACCTCGGTTACCTCGCCATTCACTACTTCATAAAAACGCAGCTCTGTTAATGGAACACCATCATCGCGTTGGGCTATGCGTAACGACTTCACTTTATTTAAGTCTGCCAAATCGATATCTAACTCGTTTACTTCCGGCCAAATTTCTTCTGCAGAGGTAGACCCAAATGGAGTAAACTGAAGAGCGCGCTCTATCTGATAAAAGTTCTCAGAAAAATCTGTTCCCACTCGCAAGAAACCAACCAGCGGCGTATCATCATCAGAGTAGTCGGTGTTAAATATTTTTTCGGCATGCATAAACATCTTAATGCTCTCGTACTGCCGCACATCAATGTTTACATTCTTAAATACACCTCTACTATCTTGTGATTCCAAATTTTCAACCACAAATGAGAGTGATTGCTCATTCTGGCGAATAATAGTGTTGTTATTATTTAATTGCTCACGGATTACCCCAGGAGGTAGCACGTAAGGTATAGGAGTTCTCCCACTATTTTCTTCAATATTTACCGTATTCACATCGGTAATGGTCCCATCATCGGCAGGAATATCATCTACTCCTGGTTGTAGGGTATTGGTGTAAGTACGCCAATCTCCACGAACTAAATCAAGAGTAGCAAAACGCAACACGATATCATCCGAGAATCCAGTGAGATACATTCGCATAAAACTAATGGACCTAAAATCTGTAATACCTCCAATGGCGTCGGTAAAATCACTTAGAGGTATTTTGTATTGTATCCATCTTCTATTTAGTTGACCTCCATTAGGCAAGGTAGGGGTTTGTCCTTCGCGAATATCTGTAACATACTGATCGTCAATAGTAGTATTAGGGCGTATAGGAATTCTATACTCATAGTAACTATTCACCGTATTCATGGTAAGGTCACGGTCTACATCTTCTACATCTGGTAAGGTGGTAGATCCTCTGTCCGTATTGGTAACAGTTACAGGAGAATTCCCTTGAGGGTTGTTAAAATCTAGGTAGCGTTCCAAAATACCGCCCTCTCGGTTGAGATAATAAGTGTAATTATCAAGAGCTGGATCTTCTGCCGGTCCATTATAAATTGCTGCTTCTTGAAGGTCATCAAAACCATCGTATCCTACATCCTGCTGTACCCTATTGGTCTCGTCTGCGTCAAAAGCGTACACAAGCGCTTGGGTAGAAGGTACTTGCCCCCAGATAGTAGGTCTTGGTACTTCATTATTGGTGCTGGCTGGCAATCCGTTTTCGTACTGCTTTCTCCCGTCCTTTAAGATATCTTCTGATATGTTCCCTAGGTTAAGTACCAGTTCCCCCACATTGGCACCCGTAGTCTCACCATCCACATAAGGATCTAAAACCCAAAATTGCACAAACTCAACATTGGATTGCTCAAAATTAGTACTGCTAAGAGAACGCATAATCCCCGCCCAATTGTCTTGTGGTGTTCCTGCAAAAGAAGGACTTGCATTATAAGGCCCTTTCTGATTAGGATAATACGCCACGTCTAAAGTTCCTTGCACGGTTGTTTGTCCTTGGGCAATATCAATGGTTGGAAATACCTCATCAATAAATACCCGCCTTGTAGCATTTAAGGAAATATCATTATCCGTCACGCCTGCGGGCCGTTGGTTGGTATAAAAGATAGGGTCTATGGTATACCAGGCTAGTTTTGCACGTTCAAAACCAACGTCTAATCCGGTGAGGCCATTGGCAAATTCTTCTGGCGGACTTGCCAAAAACCACCCTAAAGAAGAACGAATATCTATAAGTGCTTGCGCGCCTTCAAAATCGTCTAGATAGGTAGTAGTCTCTCCTTGAAAATCGGCATTTTTGGGAGAATTAGGACTTAAAAACGCAAATTCGCCACGCACAGATAAGTTAGAAGGTACATCGGTATCAATGTTTGGAAGTTTGTTTGCAAGCCGCGTTAAGAAAGGGATCTCTGTGCTAAAATTACCATTAAGTCCAAAAATGGTATTGTTCACAGGTTCTATCCCAAAGTTGGCTTTCTGCGTTAACGGACGTTCATTTAGATTTAATAAGGTTGCGCCTAAAACAAAGTTTTCATTAAACTGATGTTCTACATTAACCCCAGTGAAACGTCTGGTTTGCTGACCAAAAACTGCGTTGTTTTCTACCGAAATATTAATAGGGGTATTGGAAGCTTCTAAACTAGGGTCCAGTAACTGCACCGTACCTGCCTGATAATTCACCGTGTAATCGATGCCTTCTTGCAACTGTCTACCACCGGCAGTCACACGTACAGATCCTCTTGGCACATTAAAAGCCCCTATTGGAATCCCATTGTTACCTTGAGACTTGTAACGCCCTTTTATTTGAAAACGGTTCTTTTCAGCATCTTGTAAAGAAGCCGCCTTAGTTTTGGCATACATGTTCCTAAATACGTACCGCTGTTGGTTCACATTGTAGCCTTGATCATTATCTACATCATAGGTACCACCCCCCAATAAATCAAATAAGAACTCCCCAAAAGGTTCTACTTTGGTAAAGATGATACGCCCAGATTGAGTGTCTATGGTTATCCCGGGTAAATAATCGAAAAATCCATCCCCTCCCGATTGTACATCATTGTAGACATTTAATCGGTCTAGGTTAAAAACGTTGATAAGAATGCGGTCTTCTAAATTGGCAGGCCAACCGGCATTTACATCAACTGGTGTAATATAGTTTCTAGGCGTAGGATCTGAATACAAAATATTCATCCTAAAATCTTCCTGACTTAATTGAAAAGCTCCGGTAGAATAAATATTCTTCATCATTAAATCCCAGATGGGATCATCTACATTCGTAATATTACTCTTAAGCAGCTTTAAGATTAAGGTATTGTTTTCAATAATTGGGGTAGCCCCTCCAGAAACAGTGGTTGCATCTACACCACCATTAGCAAATTCACCAACTTGAAAAACCTCTCCGTTAAATGTATATTGAAACGCCACACCCAGTACTTCATCGTTACTTAGACGTTGGTTTAAGGAGATATATCCCAACTGAGAATTAAACTGATAATCACGGCCTACTTCTAGTTTACGGGCATTTTCTAAAATAGCATAATCAAATCCTTGGTTCGGGTTATACCCGCCAGTTGCTGCTAAATTAAACCCTTGTTCTACCGTGGCAATATCTCGGATTTGATCGGTTAAAGCACCTCCGTTTCCTATGAGGGCAGGATCAAAATCATTATTTGAGTTTTGTGGAAGTATCCCATTTCCTAGCTCGTTAAAGAAGGTAGCAGGCGGATTTCCTTGAATACCAATTCTGGTTCTAGGAGTACCATTTGGACCAATTTCTCCTTCCCCTAAATCTTGAAGCGCCACCACATTTCTTACATTCAGCGTCTGCTGATTTCTGTTTGTTACCCAAACCTCTAATCGGGTAATTTGAACTTGGCTATTGATAAATGGATAATTCTCAAGAGCTCTATCATAATTATCCCTAAAATATTGGGCTAGGTAGAAGTGTTTGTCCTCATCATAATCCAAGGCAGTTAACGCAAACTCATTTAAAGTACCACCACCCTGAGCAACTACCGTATTGTTTTGCGAACGTTGTTCAGAGAATACTGCGGTTACCGTAGTTTTACCAAATTGCAATTGTGTTTTTACCCCAAAAAGACTTTGTGCTCCAGTAATTAAGGAGCTATTCAAGGGCATGTTTACATTACCAATTTCAATTTTTTGTAAAATATCATCTTCTGTAGGCGTGTAATCTAACTTGACTAGGTTTTGAAAATCGAATGTGGCCTCGGTATCATAATTCACTGTGGCCTCCAATCGTTCTCCCACTTTGGCCAACATACTTAAGCTAATACGCTGATCGAAGTCAAAAGAAAGGTTGGTCCGGTTTCTAGGAGAGAGTGCCGGATTGTCATTTTTTTGCCAGATAATCCCTAAATCCATGGCTACCGATCCTTGAGGAATAACTTCAATGGTATTTCCTCCGAAGATCGATTCAAAAAAACCACTGTTGATGTAGAAATTCGGGAGTAGATTTTTTCGCGCTTCCTCGCTACCCTCTTTTTTCCCCGAAAAGGCATCTATCTTTTCTTTAAAATAGGCCTTCATACTTTCCTTCTGGATAAGATCGTAATACTGCTCAGGAGTTAAAAAGAGTGGATAGTTAACGTTGAAATCCCCGACACTTTCGGTGTATACATATCGGTCTATCTTGGGATCGTACGAATATTTGGAAACAATGCTCTCGGGGTCATTCAATAGAATTTTACCAAGTTCAAATCCCGTTTTCACGGAATCTTGTACTTGTTCAGTTGCTTCTTGGGCCTGCGCTTGTGTGCAGATAACCATCAAGAATGCAAAAAAGAATATTGACTTAAGCCAATGTGACTTAAGTTGTGGTAATGCCCCTCTTTTCAAACTAGTTATAAATTTTTCAGCGCCTGTTTTATGATGTCCTCGACGCTAAGCGAGGTGTCTTGGGAAAGTACCCGATCTACTACCTTTTCGGATTGCCTTCTATTGAATCCAAGAACCTCTAAAGCAGATAACGCTTCTTCTTTGGTTGTATTGTTTGATGGAAGGGAAACTTCTCCTACGTTTTCGAGCTTTAAAACTTTGTCTTTAAGCTCTACAATTACGCGCTGGGCGGTCTTGGCACCAATACCCTTAACAGCTTGTATGGTGGCTACCTCCCCACCCGCAATAGCATCTCTTACCTGAGCAGGGTTTAAAGAAGAAAGCATGGTTCTAGCTATACTAGGACCGATGCCTGAAACAGAAATTAATAAAAGAAATAATTCACGCTCCGCTCTTTCCATAAATCCGAAGAGGGTATGAGAATCTTCTTTTACTTGAAGATGGGTAAAGATTTTAATATGTTCCTCCGATGGAAGAAGGGAAAAAGTGTGCAATGATATATTTAAAAAATAGCCCACACCATGGCATTCTACAATAACATAGGTTGGGTTTTTCTCTACCAATTTACCAGATAGGTGTGTTATCATTGATTTTCCATTTTTGCTTTTTTACGCTTTTCTCGTTCCTGCGCATCAATTACAGCAACGGCGGCCATATTAACCATCTCATCTACACTGGCTCCTAATTGTAAGATGTGCACTGCTTTTCTTAGGCCTAACATAATGGGACCTATAGAATCTGCATTATTAAGGCCCTTAAGCAGTTTATAGGTTATGTTGGCAGCATCTAAATTGGGGAAAATAAGTGTATTTACCTTTCTACCCGCCAATTTTGAAAATGGAAAATTGTTATGACATAGTTCCTGACTAAGCGCAAAATCTGTCTGAATCTCGCCATCCACGATTAAATCTGGGTGCTGTTCATGCAATATTTTTACCGCTTCTCTTATTTTTCGTGCTTCTATATGTCCAGAAGATCCAAAGTTGGCATACGAAAGCATGGCCATCACCGGCTCAAACCCAAAGGTTTTAGCAACATTGGCGGTCATTAGTGCGATTTCGGCTAATTCTTCTGCATTGGGATCAATATTAATGGAAGTATCCGCTAAAAAGAGTGGACCTCGTTCTGTAATCATAATATTTACGGTAGAAGCATTGACCACTCCTTGTGCACGACCGATAACCTCAAAAACAGGACGTAAAACTTTTGGATAAGCTCTAGAATATCCAGAAATCATTCCATCGGCAGCTCCATCAAGCAACATCATAGAACCAAAATAATTACGTTTCCCCATGTTCACGCGCGCACTGTATTCCGTTTCGCCTTTGCGCTTTCTGAGTTCCCATAATTTGTGCGCGTATTTTGTTCTTATCGCCTTCGATTCCTCAGATCTTGGATCGATAATCTCTACCTCGGCATCAAATTCTAATTCCTTTTTTAATCGTTGAATAGTGGCTTTATCCCCTAGTAATATGGGAATTGCGATACCTTCTTCATACACAATCTGTGCTGCTTTTAGTACATCCAGTAATTCTGCCTCTGCAAATACTATTTTCTTAGGCTGTACTTTAGCCCTATTGTGAAGCATTCGTACCACCTTGTTATCACTTCCTGAGCGCTGCATTAATTGCTCTTCGTACGCTGCCCAATTTTTTATTGGTGCTTTTGCCACCCCACTTTCCATAGCGGCTTTGGCCACGGCTGGAGGAATCTTAGCAATTAATCGCGGATCGAATGGTTTAGGGATAATATATTCCTTTCCAAAGGTTAAACGGGTGGTGTCATAAGTAATATTAACTTGTTCGGGCACCGCCTCTTTCGTTAAATCTGCCAAGGCCCGAACGGCCGCCATCTTCATCGCTTCATTAATCTTTGTGGCTCTAACATCTAAGGCTCCTCTAAATATAAAGGGGAATCCTAGTACGTTATTTACTTGATTAGGATGATCTGACCTACCCGTAGCCATGATGATATCTTTTCTTGTAGCACAAGCCACGTCATATGATATCTCAGGATTAGGATTGGCCATAGCAAATACAATAGGATTAGCCGCCATGCTGGTGAGCATCTCAGGGCTAACTATGTCTGCAATTGAGAGCCCTATAAATACATCGGCATCTACCATCGCCTCCTCTAAAGAATCAATTTTTCTAGCGGTAGCGAACTCGGCTTTTTGGGTACTTAAATTTTCACGGTCCTGACGAATAACGCCCTTACTATCCAGCATTACCATATTAGACGCCTTTGCTCCGAAAGCACGATATAGCCGAGAACAAGAAATGGCAGCCGCTCCAGCCCCACTTATCACAATCTTAACCTCTTCTATTTTCTTTTTGGCAAGCTCCAAAGCATTGAGTAGTGCAGCTGCAGAAATAATAGCGGTACCGTGCTGATCATCATGCATGACCGGAATATCAAGCTCTTCTTTTAACCGCCGCTCAATCTCAAAAGCCTCGGGCGCTTTAATATCCTCTAAATTAATTCCTCCAAAGGTGGGTGCAATGGTCTTTACCGTTTCAACGAACTTGTCCACATCTTCGGTATCCATTTCAATATCAATACCGTCAATATCTGCAAAGATTTTAAACAACAAACTTTTACCTTCCATCACGGGCTTGGAAGCTTCTGGACCAATATTTCCTAGCCCCAAAACAGCAGTACCATTAGAGATTACAGCTACTGTATTTCCCTTAGCAGTATAACGATAGACATCGTCTTTGTTCTTTTCAATTTCAAGACAAGGTTCTGCCACCCCAGGGGAATATGCTAACGCCAAATCTCTTTGCGTTGCATATGGTTTGGTGGGAACTACCTTAATCTTTCCAGGCTGTGGTTTTGCGTGATAAACGAGTGCTTCTCGCCGTTGTTTTTCTTTGCTCATAAAATCTTTTCCTGAGGGGTAAAGGTAAGGGTATTCCCCTTTTAAGGAAACACCCTTTATTTATTCTCCTGGTATCTTGCTATTACGCCTCTGTTACCGCCTCACTTTCAGACTTGGAAACATTCAAACGCAAGGCGAGTATACAAGCAATAATGAAGAAAATGCCCGCGAAATACATGGCATTTACTGCGTTACCGCCTAATAGGTTTTTAAAAATTGGACCAAAAGATAAGGTTTGGATACCCATTGGAATCACAATCATCATATTTAAAATACCCATATATACACCTCTTCTTTCTTGAGGCACAATTTTAGAAACCATGCTATATGGAATACCCATCATCGCTGCCCATCCTATACCAAATAATACCATTGGAAATAGAACATACACGGGATCTGTAATATTTGGAATTGCTAATAATGCTAAGCCCGTACCAAAAAGGCTTAAGGCATAAATTTTCTTGCCACCGTACCGCATGGTTAATGGTACCAAAATTAAGGCCACAACTGCTGTTACAATATTATACGTGGTGCTCATTTTGGCAGCTTGGGCGGCTGCTTGAGATGTGTCATAACCCATTGTGGCTCGGAACAACGGTGTAATAAACTGCCAATACACAAAAAGGGCGTACCATTGAAAAAGGTATACGGCAGATAGTTTCCACATAAAAGTTGGCATTTCCTTGACCGCTTCAACGATTTCTATGAAGGGCTTCTTAACCTTTTCTGAAAACGGAAGTTTTTTGTTCGCTTCAATTTCTTCTAATTCTTCTGGCGGAGGTGGTATTTCTGGTGTTTTTAGGACAGACCATAGAATCGTTGTAATAGAAAGGAATGAGCCAATAAAGAAAGAATAGTAAAGCCATTTAGGAATCTGGCCAGTAACCTCTTCACCCCCTCCAAACCAATCTTGAAATAAAAAGATGGAAGCATTCGCCAGTAAAATACCGGCACCAACGAACAAACTTTGCATTTGATACCCAAGACTCAATTGGTTATCAGGGAGTTTATCCCCCACAAAAGCTCGATACGGTTCCATAGCCATATTGTTCCCTACATCTAAGATCCATAATAGCCCCACAGCAAACCAAAGGGCTGGGCTTAAAGGAAACGCAAACAGACATAAACTTCCCAGAATAGCACCGATTAGGAAAAAAGGTTTTCTTCTTCCCCATCTTGGCGACCAAGTTTTATCGGAAACAGCGCCAATAATTGGTTGTACAATTAAACCGGTTATTGGTCCTGCAATATTTAAAATGGGCAAAAGTTCTTCTTCTGCACCTAAAAAGAGAAATATGGGATTAATTGCGGTTTGTTGCAGTCCAAAACTGTACTGAATGCCTAGGAAACCAACATTCATATTCCAAATCTGCCAAAAATTGAGTTGTGGCTTTTTTAGCTTTATCATTCCCCGAAAAGTTTAGTTAGTTACGGTTGCTTTTTGGGTGTTACCATCCAAATCACCCTCCAATATAAGATTTTCAGGTATCGAATAAAAATTATGCCGTCTCATTTTAGTGGCACTATGGCCACAGAGGTACCTCCGCATTTTCGGTGTTCGATTCGTAGATCTTGAATTGATAGTTCCTTAGATCTGCTTCTAGCGTAATATCTAAGGTAGGAGTATGCCAACGAAGCTTGAGCATTGTTGCATCTGATGTGAGTAATTGAAATTCTCCTTGAAACGCCTGGTGAGAATTTCTAAGTTTCATAAGGGTGGAAAGATTGCGAAAAAGCGATCCTGCTGTTTTCTTTAAAATTTCATCCTTGGTATAATAATGTCTATTTATATCACGGCCCACATTGGTATTGGCCAGCAAATCCATATCATTATAATCGCCAAAGAGTCCAACATAATAGACCTGCGGAATACCAGGGACAAAAAATTGAATAGCTCTAGCTAGGAGGTAGGCCTGTTCATCACCACCCAAGGCTTCAAAATAGGTGCAATTCACCTGGTAAAGATCGAGGTTTGAGGCAGCAGCCCCTGTAGCTTTTAAACTTCGTCCTTCGCTGTTGGTATGTATTTTATTTACAATATGGTCTAGGGTGTCATCTGGGATGAGTCCTGCTTTATTACCTTCAGAAGCAACATCTATAATACCAATTCCATCATGGGTATCTAGTACAGTTACCATATTATTTGGGGCCACGGCGAGCCATTTTTCTAAATTGGTAGCATTATGATTAAAAAGGGCGTCCAAAACTAAAACCGGTAATGCAAAATCATAAACATAATCTACCTTTTTAGCAATTTCTAATTGCGTTTGATAGTGAGAATGAATTTCTACTAAGACCTCTATACCACGGTTTTTAGCTTCTTGAGATAATTCAGAAATAAACTGAAACGTTTCAGGAATCATAAAACAAGAAGTGCCGGCTTTTTTAATTGCATAGCCCGCAGCATCTAAACGAATCATAGTAATCCCCGCTTTTTGGTATAAATCTAAGATCTCTTTTAGATAGGCTTTTCCACCCTCTGAATACACATCAATGTCTATTTGCTTTTTTGTAAAGGTGGTCCAAATGAGTCGCTCAGAATTATCTGCCAATTTAAACTTGGTAAAGGGAAAACTTGGCCTGGGCCTGTAAATCTTTAATAAGTCTTCTTCTTTTGCGCCCTCAGGAAAAACACGATCGTAGGAAAGAAACAAAGAGGCAAAAGGAGAGGCATCTCCTTTTTGTAGAAAGTCTTTAAACTCTGACGAATCTGCTGACATATGATTTACAATAAGGTCTGCCATAATATCGACCGATTTACTCAGGTTGGAAACGTCTTGCCAGTTTCCTAGTCTTGGGTCTACCAGCTTATGATCTATTGGATCAAAACCTGCATCTTCGCCATCTACCGGATAAAAGAAGGGTAGTATATGAACACCTCCAAAAAGATGTTTTAATTGGGTGTTAATGAGTTCATTTAGTTCCGCTAGTGTCTTTCCTCCTATACGATCTACGTAGGTAATTAGCTGAATTTGGTTTTTCATGAAGCACTCAACAAATTAAAAAAGGATATTGAATTACGATTTCAAAAAATCAATATTACGTTTTAATCCAGAAAATTTGGTGCGTTTTACGGCCGATTTCGAGAATATTGATCCGAAAACGTTTGAAGTAATTTCCTCCCAATCACTTTTACTCATTTCTAACAATTCTGGATGCGGATTAAAGAGTGGTTCTTGGTGGGGTTTTGAAAAACGGTTCCATGGACATACATCCTGACACACATCGCAACCAAACATCCAATCATCAAACTGGCCTTTAAAGTCTGCGGGGATTTCATTCTTTAATTCAATTGTAAAATATGAAATACACTTACTGCCGTCTACCACATAGGGCTCTACAATGGCCTGGGTAGGACAGGCATCTATACAAGCAGTGCAGGTACCGCAATGATCTGTGGTTGGGGAATCGTAGGCCAATTCTAAATCCAGGATTAACTCGGCAATGAAATAAAAAGACCCTACTTCCTTCGTGAGTAAATTGCTGTGTTTGCCCATCCAGCCTAAACCACTTTTTGCGGCCCAAGCCTTATCTAGGACTGGAGCAGAATCTACAAAAGCACGCCCTGATACTTCACCAATTTCGGTCTGTATCGCTGCTAATAATTCTTTTAGCTTATCCTTTATTACAAAGTGATAATCTCTACCATAGGCGTATTTAGAGATTTTATAGGATTCCGGATTTTGTTGTTCTGAAGGGTAGTAGTTAAGAAGTAAAGAAACCACAGATTTAGAACCTTCTACCAATTTTGTGGGGTCTAAGCGCTTGTCGAAATGATTGGCCATATAGCTCATTTCGCCATGCATTTGCTTATTTAACCATTTCTCTAATCTTGGAGCTTCTTCTTCTAAAAACGCTGCTTTTGAGATACCACAAGACATAAAGCCAAGGCGTTTTGCTTCTGCCTTAATAAACTCAGAATAGCTGGTTTTTAAATCCAAGGATTCCTTAATTGAATTCGAATTCTGAGCAATTTACAAAACTAGAAGGCATTAAGGTGCTGGCGGGGGAGGTATAGTCATATCAAAATCAGCTGCTGTAGCTAAAACTTTTTGTATTATTTCTGGATGCAGCGATTTAGAAGCGGCGTTCTCTTCCTCTGTTGGCACTCCAAAGGTTTCAAAAAACTTATAAAACCCTTTAGGGCTATGAATGTTAATCCACTTGCAGGGCGCTTCACTGGTATTAGAAAATGTATGCAAGGTTCCAGGAGCAACATCAAGGGACTCTCCGGCCTTCTTCACCGTTTTGGCACCGTTTACAAAAAATTCCATTTCTCCTTCTACGATCAAGAATATTTCTTTGTAAGAAGCATGAGAATGTGGTGGCGGTCCTTGCATTCCTGCAGGGGTTTCAAACATCCCCATATCAAAATCACCAGACGACTCGTGCATCTGTAATTTATGACCCAGTATCCAAAGTTGCTTTTCAGTATCCATTTTATGAGATTTTTGTCTCACTAAAATAGTTTTTGATTTTCACATTTGCAAATTTTATAAGACATTTGTCTCATGAATAAACATTTAGAATCTGGAAGAACTGCTCAAAAGCAACAAACACGAAGAAAGATTTTAATGGCTGCCAACCAACTTCTTGAAAAAGGAATTGGTCTAAGTATGGAGGCTATTGCGAAGGAAGCGGCGATCTCTAGAGCTACTATTTACCGATATTATTCCAGTATTGATTCCTTAGCCACTGAATTAATATTGCAATTAAATGTTCCTACTCAGCCTCAAATAGACAAGGTGGTTACCGGAAAAAATTTGAAAGCTGATCTGACGAATATTCAAGAAATCTATTTGAATTTTATCCTGGAAAATGAGGTGGCTTCCCGAAAATTTTTAGGGGCGGTCTTATCTTCTGCAGATCCTAAATTAGAGCGCGGGAAGAATAGATTGCACGCCCTTACCAACTACTTTGAACAATTTCCATCGTCCTTTGCGGCAAAGGACCATCAAAACCTCATTAATGTATCTGTCTTATTAATGGGTATTGAATCTATTATCGTAAGCAAGGATGTATGCGGCCTAGAGGCCGATGAGGCGAAGAACGCCTTGAGATGGGGTCTAGAAATGATCTTAAAAGGATTGCAAACTCCTTAATTCTTACTACGATTACCAAGGCTTCAACGTGATGCGCGCATTTTTGGGACGTAGTGTAATCAAAGGCAAAATTTCAATGGACTCATTACTTGATTCTATTTGAAAGCGACTTAGAAGTTCTGTTAGTACTAATTGCATTTCTAGCATTGCAAAATTATTGCCGATACACATTCTTGGTCCTGCACCAAAAGGAAAATAACGATCTGAAAATTGACTTGCGGGACCTTCAAATCTTTCTGGTTTAAATTCTAATGGCGCCTCCCACAAGTCCTTGTGTCTATGAATTTCAATGACCGAGAAAAGCAAAGAAGTTCCAGCTTCTAATTGATAGGCTTTAAATTGATCTGCTGCAATATTCTTTCTATCAATAAAATAAGCAGGTGGGTAAAGACGCATACCTTCTTCTAGTACCTGTTTCGTTAATCTTTGCTTTTGTAAACTTCCTAATGCATCTGCCGCTTTCCAAGCTGCGGCCTCCTTTTTAAGCTGTTCTTGGTAAGCTGGATGTTTCGCAAGTAATTGACAGGTAAACGTTAAAGCGTTACTCGTAGTTTCATGACCTGCGGTGAATAGGATCATGATCTCATCAATCATCTGCTCTTCTTCCATAAAAGAGCCATCCTCATAGGTAGCCTCTAATAACAAATCCAATAAATCACCTTTACGCTCCTTGCTGCGCTTTCTGTCATGGATAATTTCTCTAATTAAGCCCCGCGCTTCGGCCACCATGTCATAGTGCTTTTGCAAAAGTCCCCCATATTTAAACCACCAACCTAAATAAGGTTGGCGTAACTCTCTTACCAACATCTTTTGCGAGGCTTCCACTATTTCTTGTAATCGCGCAATAGTGCTATCTGCCACCGCCCCACTAAATAAGGATTTGGCAACTACCTGGAATGCTAAACGTCCAAAATAGGGCTCAATAGCTACTTCGCGCTCTTTGGGAATTTGTGCGACTTCTGCTTTAATGGTCGCTTGCATAATTTCTAAGAGTTGCGCTAAATACTGTTTATGAAAGGTAGGCTGAATGAGTTTTCGTTGTTGCTTCCACAGCTTTCCTTCTGCAGTAAGTAAACCCTTTCCAATATACTTTGCTACCTCTTTGGTTTGAATTTCTGATTTTGTAAAATTCTTCTGATTTTTTTGAAGTACGTACTTAAGAAATTCTGCATTGCGAGAAAAAAGCACTTTTTTTCGAATCCCTAGATTGAGAAGAAAAATATCGCCCTTTTTCTCAAAATTATCATGATGAAAAGGAAGCGGGTTTTTTACAATTTCTGCGGCCCTTTTTAGGAAATCAAAAAAAGAAACCTCTGGGATTTTTAACTGTTCTCCCATATACCATTAAAACAATCCGCCTTGGGTGCCGCCTTGCACTTTACCAAGATGCTTGTACGCCAATTCGGTTACTTCACGACCTCTTGGAGTGCGCATGATAAAACCTTGTTGAATTAAAAAGGGTTCATAGACTTCTTCAATGGTTTCCGCACTTTCCGAAACGGCCGTTGCTAAGGTGGTAATGCCTACGGGACCTCCTTTGAATTTATCGATAATGGTCTCGAGGATTTTATTATCCATTTCGTCCAATCCGTGAGCATCTACGTTCAATGCTTTTAATCCAAACTTAGAGATGTCTAGGTCTATGGAACCATTGCCTTTAATTTGTGCAAAATCCCGCACCCTTCTTAAGAGGGCATTACATATTCTCGGGGTTCCCCTACTCCTTCCTGCAATTTCAATAGCGGCTTCATTAGAAATTGGGACTCTTAAAATGTCAGCACTTCGCTGTACTATGGTTGAAAGCAGCTCTGTATCGTAATATTGAAGTCTGCTGGATATCCCAAAACGCGCACGCATTGGAGCGGTGAGCAGTCCAGAACGCGTAGTTGCTCCCACCAAAGTGAAAGGACTTAGATTAATTTGAACAGTACGTGCATTAGGACCCGTTTCTAACATGATATCAATCTTGTAATCTTCCATAGCAGAGTACAAGTATTCCTCAACAATTGGACTTAACCGATGTATTTCATCAATAAAAAGCACATCCCGTTCTTCTAGATTGGTTAGCAATCCGGCTAAATCGCCAGGTTTATCCAATACAGGACCCGATGTTACTTTAATACCTACTCCTAATTCATTGGCAAGGATATGCGCAAGCGTTGTTTTTCCCAGTCCGGGAGGTCCATGAAAAAGAGTGTGATCTAGTGCTTCTCCACGCATATTGGCGGCCTGCACAAAAACCTTCAGATTTTCTAGCACTTGCTCTTGGCCCGTAAAATCATCGAAGGTAACGGGCCTTAAAGCTCTTTCAATGTCTAAATCCTCCTGTGAGAACTGTTCCGCAGTGGGATCTAAATGCTCGTTCATAACTCAAAGATAAGGCAATTACATCATAAGCAATTTAGATGATGCTCCGATAAAACAATCCCAATTTTATTGTACTTTCATTCTATGTCATCTACCACTTATTCCAAAGGAGTTCTACCTTATATCCCATTTTTTTACGTGATCTGGTCAGACGATTTGTTATCCATGTCTGAGACACAAGTAGTAAAAAGTACCATCGCTACAGATTCTTCGTTGCTTGAGCAAGACAAACAACTTTTACACTCTTGGCTGAATAGAAATCAACCGCCCTCCAACGAAACGGTAAAATCTTGGCAACAACTTATAACTGCAAGTCAGGTTACTTTAATTGAATCGGACCCATTTCCTCTTGAAAGTCTTTCTAAAAAGGTGGTTGCCCATTATCTAGGATCGGCTACCACCAATACTCACCTGCAAGCAATTGAAAAAAACCTAGGGATACAACCCAATCATTACAACCATTTATTTCATGTAGAAGTAAAGCATCAGATTTATTCCAATCAGTTTAATGCCGAACAGTTGGATGCATTGCTTTATGAAAGGCAGACCAAAACCCTTGCTTCTTTTAGGGAACACTTAAAACAACCCTTATTTGAATGGCAGGTACGAAGAACCAAAGATGATGCTCGGACACAGGTGTTAGAGCAAGTAAAAGAATTAGCAAAGCATGGCTGGGGAGCATATGGATACCCCAAAGAATTTGGCGGAAAGAATGATCTACCCACTTATGCTTCAATTTTTGAACACCTCATGTATGTTGATGGAAGTCTCGCAGTGAAATTTGGGGTTCAATTTGGCTTGTTTGGAGGGAGCATACAAAATCTTGGCAATGAGAGACAGCGAAGCATGTATCTTCAAAAGGCTGGCGAGGCCAACCTTCTTGGGTGTTTTGCAATGACCGAGACCGGGCATGG
This sequence comes from uncultured Croceivirga sp., assembly GCA_964601965.1. GTDB lineage: Bacteria > Bacteroidota > Bacteroidia > Flavobacteriales > Flavobacteriaceae > Croceivirga. Next base: position 9,341 of record CAZRPJ010000026.1, on the reverse strand, counting down.
AAGCAATGTTCGAGGGATAAATACTACTGCAACCTATGTGCATGAAGAGGGCGTTTTAATTATTCATACCCCAGGAAAGAATGATAACAAAGAATATATTGGAAATGCATTGCACGCAAAGATGGCGACCGTTTTTGCACAGCTATTGGTAGCCGGAAAAAACCATGGAGTACATGCTATTTTAGTGCCTTTACGCGATGAGCAGCACCAGGAGCTACCAGGTATTACCATTGAAGATAATGGGTATAAACTAGGTCTTAATGGTGTAGATAATGGCAAGATTTGGTTTCATCAGGTAAAGGTTCCGGTAGAAAACCTATTAGACAAATACGGCGGCATCAATAAAGAGGGTACCTACACTTCCTCAATCAAAAATCCGAATAAACGGTTTTTTACCATGTTAGGAACCCTAGTAGGTGGTAGAATTTGTGTGGCCAAAGGCGCATTAGCAGCCGCCAAAATGAGCCTACAAATCGCGGTGAAACATGCGCTTAGAAGAAGACAATTCAATGATTCTATTAAGGTGCAGGAAGACCTTTTAATGGATTACCCAACGCATCAATTACGACTTATACCTCGAGTGGCCGGTTGTTATGTGTATCATTTTGCATTGCAACGTGCAATGAATGAATATGCTAGCAATGATTCTGATGACAAAAGAAAAATAGAAACCCAGGTGGCCGGACTTAAAGCCATCATTACCTGGTTTGCAACGGCAAGTATTCAAGAATGCCGCGAAGCGTGTGGAGGAAAAGGCTATTTGCTAGAAAACCGAATCGCCGATTTAAAAAACGACTCTGATATCTTCACGACATTTGAAGGAGATAATACGGTTTTACTGCAACTAGCAGCGAAAGGAGTTCTTTCAGATTTTACTTCAGAATTTAATTCCGGCGGGTTTACAAGTGTTTTAAAACTACTGGGGTCGCAACTATCAGACAAACTCACGACCATTAATCCTGTTTATGCAAATAAAGTAGATCATGAGCATTTGTATAATTATAAGTTTCATTTACATGCGTTAGATTTTAGGTTGCGACGTCTTACCTATTCGGCCGCCATGCGAATACGCAATTATATCAAAAAAGGAATACCCAGTTATCAAGCATTTTTAAAGACCCAAACTCATTTATTAGAAGTGGGAAAAGCCTATAGTGAAGTACTTGCCATTAAATGGTATTATGATCAAATACATTCCTTACCTAAAGACGAGTACCAATCATTATTGCTTCAATTAGGTAGTCTTCATGCGCTGTCAATGATTCGAAAGGATGCTTCTTGGTATTTAGAGCAAGGTTATTTAGGAAGTTCGAAATCTAAAGCGATTCGACAACGCGTGGAGCGATTAAGTAGTGAACTAAGACCCCACGTACATTCTTTGGTTGATGGTTTTGGGATACCTCCGAATTTGCTAACAGCTCCTATCGCTTCTTAATCTTCTTTTTTAACTAGTTGGGCGCGATCTAGAAAGGCGTGTATTGTAATTTTTGGATTTCCATAAAGATGGGTTCTGCTATCCGCTTCAGCATTTAACGAAAATGTCCTGTACGCATTGATCCTTGCAAAAGCAGATGCTTTTGCCACTAAACTTGCTTCTGCGGTTTCTAATCGGTCTGCTTTTAATTTAGAATTAGAGGTCATGGTAATAGTACTATACTCCGTAGTACCCTCTGCCGTTAGGGATGCATTCTCTTCCAGCGTAAGTTGTGTGCTGCCACCGGTTAGGTATAAGAATCCGTCTGCTCTTTGGCGCATACCTACCACCAAAGAATCCACGTCTACATTCATTTCTAGTTTGCTAGTATCTTCCGCCACTATCTCGGCAAAAAAACCGCTTGTATCTAATTTTAATTCACTTCTACCAAAGGTGCTTACATACAATTCATCGGACGCAAGTAGGCCATTGCCTTCCACCTTTCCATCTTTCAATGTGATACTTTTCAGTTCTTTATAACCGACAGTAATGTCTAATTTCTTTTTTGATACGATATCATAAAAAGATGAAATAACCAATGTGCTGTCTACTACCTCAAATTTTAAGACATCCACCAAATTATCGTCAGCGGTTATAGACACTTCCTCACCAAAGGACTTCTTAAGGGTTACCTCTAGATTATCTACTAGTTCTAAAGCATTAAAAGGAGGTAGTTCTTGGGTAATTTCAATTACGGATCGGTTTCCTTTAATCTTTGGTCTGCGCTGAGCAATGAGCACAAAAGGAATACTTAATAGGAAAGCAAGGATGAAACGTTTCATTTTCAATAGTATTAGTGGTTCTCTAAGAACTAACGTAAAAATAGTTCTTCCATTTTCTTTGTATGAAAATTTCATGCCATAAAAAAACCCATCTGATCTAGATGGGTTTTTCTTTATATGTTTTTAAACCGTTAGTGGTTTAGTTCTTCTTCATTTTCTTGAAGTGGAATGTGTTGTGGCACAAAATCCTGTCCTGGAATTATGTACTCACCATTCTCATAGGTTTTGCTATAATCATACGCCCAACGGTGTACTTCTGGAATTTTTCCTGGCCAGTTCCCGTGAATATGCTCCTGAGGTGCTGTCCACTCTAAGGTATTTGATTTCCAAGGATTCTGCGGCCCTTTCTTGCCGTAGAAGATGCTGCTTATAAAGTTGTATACAAAAATAAGCTGCGCCAGTCCCGCAATGATCGCGAATACGGTCATTAATACCTGCACGTTTGTTAATTCATCAAACATTGGGAAAGCGGTATTTTCATAATAACGTCTAGGTACCCCAGCCATCCCTACAAAGTGCATCGGGAAAAATATTCCATAGGCACAGACGGCAGTGATCCAGAAATGGATATATCCTAGGTTCTTATTCATCATACGCCCTTGGAACATTTTTGGGAACCAATGGTAGACCCCGGCAAACAGACCGTATAAGGCAGAAATACCCATCACTAAGTGGAAGTGTGCTACCACAAAGTATGTATCATGCACATTAATATCTAAAGTACTATCACCAAGAATAATCCCCGTAAGTCCTCCGGATATAAAAGTAGATACCAATCCTATAGAGAATAGCATCCCTGGGTTTAGCTGGAGATTTCCTTTCCAAAGTGTGGTTATATAATTAAATGCTTTTACCGCAGAAGGTATGGCAATTAATAAGGTAGTAAATGTAAATACTGATCCTAAGAACGGATTCATTCCTGAGATAAACATATGGTGCCCCCATACAATGGTAGACAAGAAAGCAATGGCCAAAATAGAAGCAACCATCGCACGGTATCCAAAGATGGGCTTTCTTGCGTTGGTAGCCATTACCTCAGAGGTAATACCAAGAGCTGGTAATAAAACAATATATACCTCAGGGTGTCCTAAGAACCAGAATAGGTGCTCATACAATACAGGAGATCCTCCTTGATAGTGTAAAACTTCCCCTTGAATAAAAATATCAGATAAGAAGAAAGAAGTACCAAAACTTCTATCCATCAATAGTAACAAACCAGCAGATAATAAAACTGGGAACGAAATCACCCCAATAATAGCCGTAACAAAGAATGCCCAGATGGTCAATGGAAGACGCGTCATGGACATACCTTTAGTTCTTAAATTAAGTACTGTTACTATGTAATTAAGAGATCCTAATAAAGAAGAAGCGATGAAAATTGTCATAGACAGTAACCAAAGCGTCATTCCCATACCAGATCCTGGCTGTGCCATTGGCAACGCACTTAAAGGCGGATAAATGGTCCACCCCGCAGCTGCTGGTCCGGCCTCTACAAATAACGAAACCACCATAAGAACGGTTGATACAAAGAACAACCAATAGGATACCATGTTCAGGAATCCGGATGCCATATCTCGTGCACCAATTTGCAGCGGTATAAGTAGGTTACTAAATGTACCACTTAACCCAGCGGTTAGTACAAAGAATACCATGATGGTACCGTGCATTGTAATTAATGCCAAATACACATCTGCATCCATGACACCTTCAGGTGCCCATTTTCCTAGTACTGCTTCAAATAAAGCAAAAGATTCTCCAGGCCAAGCCAACTGCATCCTAAAAATAAGAGACATGGCTATACCAATGAATCCCATCACCAATACCCCAGTAATAAGATATTGCTTGGCAATCATCTTATGGTCTTGGCTAAAGATGTACTTTGTTATAAAAGTTTCTTTGTGATGATGTCCGTGATCATCATGTGCATCAACATGTTCGTGTGCTACTGCAGACATAATCCAATGTGTTTTTTGTTCGTAATTTCCTTTTCTAGCAATTTATTGTTGATTGACGGCAACAACCTCCGTTATCTCTTCGGTTTCAGATTCTGTTGTTTCTTCTGTATTAGAAGCTAGCAACATTTCTGAAAATTTCTTTTGTTCTGACATCCATGCATCGTACTCTTCTTGTGTTACCACCACGATTTTCATTTGCATGTTGTAGTGCGATTTACCACAAATCTTATTACATAATAATACATAATCAAACTCCCATGGATCAGAATTTGGTCTTCCTTGTGCAGCCCATTTGGCTCGCAGTTGGTTGGTACGTTTTACCTTGTCTACCACGTCTGGATTCAATCGCATTTCCTCTGTGGTTATGGTAGGCGTAAATGAAAACTGGGTGATCATTCCTGGAACGCAGTTCATCTGAGCTCTAAAGTGCGGCATGTACGCAGAATGCAATACATCTTGCGAACGCATGTAGAAGTTAACTTTTCTGCCTACAGGCAAGTATAATTCTTTTACTATGATGTCGTCCGTAGCATTCGGATCAGATTCGTCTAATCCTAATACGTTCGCTCTATCAATATCAATTAAACGAACACTAGCATCTCCAAGAACATTGTCTGCTCCTCCATAGCGTGCCGTCCAGTTAAACTGTTGTGCATATAATTCTACTACCAATGGATCGTCTTCATCGTTCACATCCATGATTTCTGTCCAATAATAAAGACCAGAAATAATTAACCCTGCCAATACGATTACTGGGATAATAGTCCAGATAAATTCTAAACGATCATTATCTGCATAGAAAAGGGCTTTCTTGCCTTTTTCTCCACGATACTTGTATCCAAAGTAATGTAAAAGAGCTTGTGTTAACGTTTGCACGAAGAAGATTACCGCGAAGGAAATCCACATAAGGGTATCATATTCACCACCGTGCGCGGATGCTGCTTCTGGAAGCAATACCTTGGTGTATTTTGCAAAACTAAAAATGGTAATTCCGTAAATAAAAATTAGGAACCCAAATAGTAAATACCCGTTGGTTCGGTTGTCTGAATCATCTGCAATTTCAGATGAAGAAGTGTCTCTTCCCATCTGGGACAATTCAAAGATTTTACCAATCTGCCAAACGGCAATGGCTACTAAAACTAGAACTGTCAATATCAATAGTGTCGTCATTTCTTAACTTCTCCTTTTTTAGTAATGAAAGTGTCTACTTTCTTCAATAAATGGGTTTCGTTTTGGCATTAATTCTTCTTTTGTCAATGCATTAAATACAATGTACACGAACAAACCTCCAAAGAATAAAATTCCACCAATCTCTGGCATCCCTAAATACCAATTTTCTCCCACAGTAGCTGGCATTACCATATTGAATACATCCATGTAATGGCCAAATAAAATAATAATACCAGTCATGATTACGAACCAATTCACTCGTTTGTAATCACTATTCATTAAGACCAATAATGGGAAAATAAAGTTTAACGCTAACATTCCAAAGAATGGTAATTTGTAATGTTCAATTCTTGTAACGAAATACGTTACTTCCTCTGGGATGTTTGCATACCAGATAAGCATGAATTGGCTAAACCACAAATACGTCCAGAATACACTAATACCAAACATGAATTTTGCCAAATCGTGTATGTGACTGTCGTTTACTTGATCTAAAAGTCCTTTAGATTTTAAGTAAATGGTAACCATAGCGATTACGGTTATTCCTGAAACGAACATACTTGCAAAGACGTACCATCCAAAAAGCGTACTGAACCAATGCGGATCTAAACTCATAATCCAATCCCAAGACATCATAGATTCTGAGATTAAATAAAATACTAGGAAGGCCGCAGAAATTCTAAAGTTTAATTTGAATTTAGAATTATCCTCTGCTTGATCTTGTTCTAATGATAATTTTCTAGAATACTGGCGATAGGCAATCCAACCTCCTAAAAAGATCGCAGCTCTTATTAAGAAAAATGTTGGGTTTAAATACCCTTGTTTTCCTTGTAATAGTTCGTCATGTGCTACTACTTCTGCATCCATCCATGTAAAGAGGTGGTTAAAATGAAGCACAGAAAGTACTAATATCACAAATACAATAATTCCTCCAGGAACTAAATAAGCTGTGATCCCTTCCATTACTCTGAAAAGGAGTGGAGACCAGCCAGCTTGTGCAGCACGTTGTACAGCATAAAATGCCAGTACACCCAGCGAAATCATAAAGAAAAAGAATGCCGCTACATATAAAGCAGACCAAGGTCTGTTTTTAAGTTGATGATAAACGTGCTCATCATGAGATGCACTATGGTCTTCTCCGTGGGCAGCTTCTTCGCCATGTGCGGTAGTAGCCGTGCCATGCTCTTCGCCATGAGCAGCAGCTTCACCGTGTCCTCCATGACCGTCAGAATGAGCAGCAACCATCGCTTTCGCTTCCTCTACATTAGCTGGTGTGTTGAGGAATCCTAAGGCCAGCATCACGATGCCTAAGCCCATTGCGATAAACGACCCAATTTTTAATCTATTTGAAAAGGTGTATTTCATTCCTTTAACTTATTTGGATAGGTCTTGTTTTAATTTCATAACGTATTCTGCAACCTGCCACATTTCTTCCTCTGTGCTAAACTGGGAAGCATATGAGCCCATGGAATTTAAGCCATAGTACATGGTGTGGTAGGTACTTCCTACTGTAATATTTCTAGCAGCATCCGCGTAACTTGGGACACCTAAAATCTTCTCTCTTTTCACTAAAGTTCCTTGCCCTGCTCCCTTGTTGCCATGACAAATTGCACAATACACATCATACAATTCTTTCCCTTTCGCAAGGTTCGCTTCTTGATTTAAGGAATCTAACGGACTTGCTTGTGCTCTGGCGAGTTCCTTACCTTCAATAGAATTATCGAACTCGTAGGGCAACCAATTACGAGAAACAGTACCGTCTACCGGCACCATAGCCGCAGTACTTTCTGGAAACAAACCGTTTTCAGTACCTTGATAGGTTTCATATCCTACAGGCTCATACATATTGGGCATGTATTGGTAATTAGGTTGACTTTTGTCAAAACAAGAGGTGATTCCCACAAGAAGAAAGACCAATACCCCTATTTTACTAATCGTTTTTATCATAGTCTTACTTTTTTGGCACATGTACTTCTACGGCACCAGTGTCCAATAGCAATTCTTTTAATGCTTCTTCATCTTTTCCTACCGCTACTTCTACCAAGAATCTATCATCGGTAGTACGTACATCCGGATTTTCTGCGTTTTTAAAAGGCCACATTCTACTTCGTAAGTAGAAAGTAATTACCATTAAATGCGCTGCGAAGAATACGGTCATCTCGAACATGATAGGCACAAATGCCGGCATGTTTTCTAAATAGCTAAAGCTTGGTTTACCGCCTATGTCTTGTGGCCAGTCTTGTATCATGATAAAGTTCATCATGGTTACTGCCACGGCCAATCCCAAACAGCCGTATAAAAAGGATGTAATTGCGATACGTGTATCTGCTAGCCCCATTGCTTTGTCCAGCCCGTGAACAGGAAAGGGTGTATACACTTCTTCGATATGATATTTTTCTGCACGAAGCTTTTTAACGGCATGCATTAGCAAGTCGTCGTCATCGTACAATGCCCTAAATATGGTTGATGCCATCTATTTTGACTTAATTTATCAGTTTGCTTGCTTGTCCTGCCCAATCATCTCGTTGTGCCCTTCCCGGGAAGGATCCAGTAATTGAGTCTAACAGATCATATTCTTTCTCGGTCATCTTACTTACTTGTAAGAAAGAAAAGATGCCAATTTTGTTCAGTGTTTTTTCCATGAGTGGCCCTATCCCCTTCACTTTTTTCAAATCATCCGGAGTTTGTGTAGCGCTGTCAAAGTTTCCAATACTAGAAAGGAGTTTGCTCACAGAAGCACCAGTACTGGCCATAGCCACTTCAGGTACCGATTCATGGGCTTCCTCTGCATCCATATCTATTTCAATAATCTTTCCTCTGGCTGGCATGGTATACAAGGGTTGTCCTGCATCACGCAATGCTTTATAACGCGCTCCTGAAGATTTTAAAATAGATTTTACTTCTGCCTGTGCAATTACAGGGAAGGTTCTTGAATACAATAAAAAGAGTACAAAGAAGAATCCAATCGTTCCTATGAATATTCCAATGTCAACAAAAGTCGGTGAAAACATAGTCCAAGAAGACGGCAAGTAATCTCTATGCAACGAGGTTACAATAATTACAAAACGCTCGAACCACATTCCAATGTTCACTATGATTGAAATAAAGAAAGAGAACATAATACTTGTACGCAACTTCTTAAACCACATAAACTGTGGAGAGAACACATTACAGGTCATCATGGACCAATATGCCCACCAATAAGGTCCTGTTGCTCTATTTAAGAATGCATATTGTTCGTATTCTACTCCTGAATACCATGCGATAAATAATTCTGTGATGTATGCACAACCTACAATAGAACCCGTAATCATAATTACGATGTTCATAAGCTCAATATGTTGTACAGTAATGTACGCCTCTAGATTACATACTTTACGCATGATAATAAGGAGCGTCTGCACCATAGCAAATCCAGAGAAAATCGCTCCCGCCACGAAGTATGGAGGGAAAATAGTGGTATGCCATCCTGGTATAACGGAGGTAGCGAAGTCAAAAGATACAATGGTGTGTACAGAAAGTACCAGAGGAGTTGCTAACCCTGCTAAAACAAGAGATACCTCTTCAAAACGTTGCCAATCTTTAGCACGACCGGTCCAACCGAAGCTTAAAAGACTGTAAATCTTCTTTTGGAATGGTTTCACAGCACGATCACGAATCATTGCAAAATCAGGCAATAAACCGGTCCACCAGAATACCAATGAAACGGATAGATACGTAGAAATTGCAAATACGTCCCATAACAAGGGCGAGTTAAAGTTTACCCAGAGCGAACCAAACTGGTTAGGAATAGGAAGTACCCAATATGCCAACCATGGACGTCCCATGTGAATGATTGGAAACAATCCTGCCTGAATAACAGAGAATATGGTCATAGCCTCTGCGGAACGGTTAATGGCCATACGCCATTTTTGACGGAATAATAATAGTACTGCAGAAATTAGTGTACCTGCGTGACCA
>CAZRPJ010000025.1:20848-40046 GCA_964601965.1 uncultured Croceivirga sp. | reverse complement strand
TGGCTTTCCTTGTTCTGTAGGGAAATTCCAGGTACAAGTTGTTGCAGCAGAAGTAATAGTGATACCACGTTCTTGCTCTTGTTCCATCCAATCCATAGTGGCAGCACCATCATGAACTTCACCAATTTTATGACTCACCCCTGTGTAAAAAAGTACACGTTCAGTGGTGGTGGTTTTACCTGCATCAATATGCGCAGCAATACCTATGTTTCTTGTGTATTTTAAATCTCTTGCCATGTTGGATTAAAATCTGAAGTGGGAGAATGCTTTATTGGCCTCAGCCATTTTGTGCGTATCTACTCTTTTCTTAACCGCAGCACCTTCTTCCTTAGCAGCTGCTAAGATTTCTGCTGCTAATTTCTGTGCCATTGATTTTTCATTACGCTTACGAGCATAACTAATTAACCATTTCATAGCGGTAGAAATCTTACGGTCTGGACGAATTTGCATCGGGATTTGGAAGGTAGCACCACCAACTCTTCTACTGCGAACCTCTACGTGAGGCATGACATTAGAAAGGGCGTCTTTCCAAAGTTCTAATGCTGTTTTCTCTTCGTCGTTTTTCTTCTGATCTACAATATCAATAGCATCGTAGAACACTTTGAAGGCAACGGATTTTTTACCGTCCCACATCATCATATTTACAAACCTTGTTACCAATTGGTCGTTAAACCTTGGATCTGGCAACAACGGTCTTTTTTTCGCTTGTCTTTTTCTCATGACTTCCTACTAAAAGTTGAATTACTTTTTAGGGCGTTTTGCTCCGTACTTTGAACGACGTTGTGTTCTACCTGCAACACCTGCGGTATCCAAAGCTCCTCGTACAATATGGTATCGTACTCCTGGCAAATCCTTCACCCTTCCACCTCTTACCAATACTATCGAGTGCTCTTGGAGGTTGTGCCCTTCGCCAGGGATGTATGCGTTTACCTCTTTTCCATTTGTTAACCTTACCCTTGCAACTTTACGCATTGCAGAGTTTGGTTTCTTAGGAGTAGTGGTGTAAACACGCGTACACACACCGCGACGTTGCGGGCAAGAATCCAAAGCAGCCGATTTACTCTTCTTGGTAATTGTGCTCCTTCCTTTTCTTACTAATTGTGAAATTGTTGGCATTTATATCCTTATTAAATAAAAAACCCTCATTTTGAGGGCTGCAAATGTAGTAATAATTGGCTATAATTCAAATAGCACTTTTGATATTTTCAAAATAAGGAATTATCAGGGGCCTACTAAAAATTTCTTTCCCTTGACAAATCCTTTAAAAAGTTGAAAAAAGTAGCGGCTAAAATAGGCAGAATCCACTACCTACCATCCAAGAATTGAAGCGTTCTAACAAAGTCACTTTTTTCCTTGAGCGTAATGGAGTGTTCTTTAAAAAATTGCTTTAGTGCATTTTTCTGATTTGGAAACCGCCGCATCATCTCTTTTTTAGATGGTTTAATGTAAGTTGGCATAGCATGTTCTTCCTGTATATAAAAAGACACATCATCTACAAAACGATGCGGAAAAGAAGTCGCTAAAGACGTTTTTGCTGGTTTGGCCTCTTTAAACAATTTTACACTCCTTATATATAAGGTATAGGTTGCTCCTTTAAAAAGCGCCACAAGATATCCCTTGGTCACCACTCCCGAAACGGGAACAAATGAGGTGTACTGGTATTCTTCATTGTCAAGTACACAAGAAATTGCCTCATTCTTATGCAGGGCTTCTATACCAGTTTCATCGGTCCGTTTAAGTTCTAACTCGTCATTAAATGCATCGTATCGCATTAAAAATTCACCGTAAGGGGTATACCTATAATATATATGTCCCTTTTTGAATGCTTCATTCTTATAAACCGTTCCCTGAATATCTGCCAGACTAATATTCTTCTCAGTTCCCAACTTAGCTGTTTTATTACGCAAGTCATTAAACCAATTTAATGCGCTAGGATTATTCCCAAGAGAACCTTCTCCTGTTTTAATAGATGCAAATCGCTGCGAAGTAAAAACCCCACCTTCTCCTTGGGCACTTATTGACAACGACATTAGTAGAATGGAAGCAAGCATTACCTTTTTCATAGAATTCCCTTTTTGTAAACTTTAACTTTTAAAATATTCAAGATTTAGGAAAATATTACGAATCCCATTCTTATCAGATTACCAATGACTGCATAAGCGGATTAGCGCAAAAGCAATATATGCCCGTAAAACTGGGATATGGTTAATAATCTTCGGGGCAATTAAATTTTAGCGTAATTAATTTGGATTGTTAACATGAAATTATGATTTTAGCGGTTAGCTAATTCAAATAATTTTAAAATGAGAACAAAACTAAATGGAATCTTAACGCTGTTATTGGCGTTTGTTGTGCACGTTTCGTTTGCACAAGACAAGACGATTTCAGGTACGGTTACAGACTCTGATGGTCTTCCGTTGCCTGGGGTCAACATTGTCGTAGAGGGTACTTCCAATGGTACACAAACCGATTTTGATGGAAATTACTCTATTACTGCCAGCGAAGGCCAAACTCTTTTATTTACCTATATAGGGCAAAAAGATGTGCGAAGAACAGTTGGTGCAAGTAATAGCATCAGCGTTCAAATGGAAGAGGATGCCCAAGCACTTGAAGAGGTAGTTGTTACCGCTCAAGGTATTAAGCGAGAGAAAAAAGCATTAGGTTATGCCGTTTCCTCTGTAGGACAAGAGCAGATTCAGGATAGAGCTGAAGGGGATGTTGCCCGGGTTCTAGCTGGTAAGGCTGCTGGGGTACAAATTACTGCCGCAGGTGGTGCAGCTGGTTCTGCAACAAACGTGGTAATTCGTGGTTTGAACTCATTTAGTGGTAATAACCAGGCGTTATTCATTGTTGATGGTGTACCGTTCAGTAACGATACCAACCAACAAGGAAGTTTCATCGCTGGTAACACTGGTAGTTCTAGATTCTTAGATTTAGATCCAAACAACATCGAAAGTATCGAGGTTCTTAAAGGTCTATCTGCTGCTACACTTTATGGAACACAAGGACGTAACGGGGTAATCTTAATTACTACCAAGTCTGGTTCTGCTAGCACAGGTCCTAAGAAAACTGAAATTACAGTAAGCCAGTCTTTCTTTACCAATGAAATCGCTTCTTTACCAGAATATCAGCAACAATACGGAAACGGATTTGACCAGTCTTTCGGATGGTTCTTCAGTAACTGGGGACCAAGTTTCGATAGAGATGGTGTAGCTGGTTGGGGAGCACAAGCTGCTATTGATGACAATGGTACACTAGCTCACCCATATTCTACTGCTTCTGCTGCTACTGGAATTCCACAAGCATTCCCAGAGTTCGCAGGTGCTAGATATGACTGGAGACCTTACAACTCTGTAGAAGACTTCTTCAGACCAGGAAACACAATCAACACAAACGTGAACGTATCTGGTACTTCTGAAGATGGTAACACTGCATTTAATGCGAACGTTGGTTACTACGATGATGAAGGATTTACTCCTGGTAACGAGTTTAACAGAGTAAACGTTTCTTTAGGTGGTGTTGCGAAATTAAGTAACAAATTCACCATCCGTGGAACAATGAACTATGCAAAGTCAGACGTTAAAACTCCACCAATTGCATCCAGTAGAGGTAACGGTACAGATGGTCTTTCTATCTACGGTAACGTATTCTTCACACCTTTAAGTGTGGATTTAATGGGGCTACCTTTTGAAAACCCTATTGATGGTTCTAGTGTATACTACAGACAGAACAACAGTATCATTAACCCACGTTGGACTGCGAAAAACGTACAGTACCGTCAGATCACTAACAGATTCTTCTGGAACTTATCTGCAAACTTTGCGTTAAACGATAACATTGACCTTAACTGGAGAACTGGTTTGGATTTCTACAACGAAAGAAACATTAACAGTTCTAACAAAGGTGGGGTAGAATTTAACCAAGCAATTTTTGGTTTCCTACAAACCTATGATAACAACAATACGATCTGGGATCACTTTATCTCTATCAATGGTAACTATGACCTTTCAGAAAAAGTAGGATTATCATTTACTGCTGGTGCTACTGCTCGTTCTGACTCCTTCGATAGAAGTGGGGTTTCAAGTACAGGACAAATTGTATTTGGAGTTAAAAGACACTTTAACTTTGAAAACCAATTACCACTACAGTTCTCTAGAAAGAGAAACATTGTAGGTATCTTAGGACAAGCGACCTTAGATTACGATGATTACTTATTCTTGAATGTAAGTGCAAGACAAGACTGGGTATCTAACTTCCAAAGCGCAAACAACAACATTGCGTATCCTGGAGCTAGTTTATCTTTCTTACCTACCAATGCATTCCCAGAGTTAAAGTCAGAAAACGGACTTAACTTTTTGAAAGTAAGAGCAAGTTATGGTACTTCTGCTAACTTCGATACTACTTCGGCTTATCCTACAGTAGGTTTCACAGAGCAGAATACTCAGGTATTTAATGATCCTCTTGCTGGAGGTTCTATTACTACCAACCAGATTGCAAACTTTAGAGCGAATCCTGATTTAAAGCCTGAGCTTTTAGAGGAATTAGAATTTGGTATTGAGTCTAAATTCTGGCAAAACAGAATCTCTTTAGATGCAACCTATTTCGTAAAAACTACGAATGACTTGATCGTTTCTGAGCCATTAGCTCCTTCTACTGGATTTACTTTAACTCAAAGTAACATTGGTGAGATTGAGAACAAAGGTTTTGAAGCTGATTTAGGAATTGACATCTTTAGAGGAGAAGACTTCTCTTGGAATTCTAGTGTAAACTTCTTTACTAATGATATCATTGTAACAGAATTGAACCAAGATGCAATTTTCTATGCTGGTTCACTTGCTGAAGGTGGTGGATTATTTAGAGGATCTAACGCAGCGATTCAAGGTGAGTCTTTAGGGACTATTGTTGGTACTGCTATCCAAAGAGACGATGCTGGTAACTTTATCGTAAACGCTGCTGGTAGCTACCAAGTTGCTGAGCAGGATGCAGATGGTAACGTGCCAATCGTTGGTGATGCAATTGCTGATTACCAAATGAACTTCATCAACACCCTTAGATACAAAAACTGGAATTTAAACTTCCAATTTAACCACACTAAAGGTGGAGATATCTTATCGAGTACTGTAGCTACTTTATTAGGTAGAGGACTTATTGTTGAAACTGAGGATCGTTTAAATACCTATGTATTACCTGGTGTAAAAGCAGATGGTACTCCTAACAACACTCAGATTAACAACTCTACTTACTTCTTTAGTAACTTATTATTCGGACCAACTGAAACTAGAATCTACGATGCTTCTGTAGTTCGTTTACAGGAAGTTTCTTTAGCGTATAGTTTCCCACAAAAATTCTTGGACAGAACGCCATTCGGTTCATTAACATTTACTGTTCAAGGTTTCAACCTTTGGTATGACGCATATAACACCCCAGATGGTGCTAATTTTGATCCGAACGTACAAGGTGTCGGTGTTGGTAACGGTCAAGGATTTGATTTCTTGAACGGTCCAAGTGCAAGAAGATATGGGTTCACTGTCAAAGCATCCTTCTAATAAAAAATTGATAAGAGAAATCATGAATAAAATTTTAAGAAAAATCACATTGATTTTCGCAGCGGGAGCCATCGCAACCAGCTGTGAAACGACAGAGTTGGACTTAACCGTAAGTCCTAACGAGCTGTCCCCAACTCAATCAGATCCTAATTTGTTATTGAATTCAATTCAATTAGCATATGCTTCTAATCAGCATACTTTATCTGAAAGTGTTGGAGAACTTACGAGAATTGAATATTTCTTTGGTAGAAACTATTTCAACGCACTACCTGGTAACACGTTAAACGCTGTTTGGGCTAGAACATACAGTTCTTCCTTTACATTCCCAGGGAACGGTGCAGTAGACGTTGGTATTTTAACAAACCTACAAGCACTTGAGCAGATTGATGCAGAGACAGACGTAGATTATTCCTTCCACATTGGTTTAGGTAAATTAATGTACGCGCACTCATTATTTCAATTAGTTGATATGGTTGGTGAGGCTGCATTCTCTCAAGCAGGTAATCCAGCAGAGTTTCCAGCTCCTGTTTTAGACAGTGGTCAAGATGTATACGCTGGAGCTTTCGCTCTTTTAGACGAAGCAGAGGCCTTATTGGCTTCTGGTCCTGATACACAGGGTGCTACTGATATGTTCTACGGTGGGGACACTTCTAAATGGATCAGAGCTATTAACTCTATTCGTTTACGTTCTTACAAGAACACCAACAACAAAGCAGCTTTTGATGCTATTATTGCTGGTGGGAACTACATCGCTTCTTCAGATGATGACTTCCAATTTGGTTATGGAGTTAGCGAACTTCAGCCTAGTG
Source organism: uncultured Croceivirga sp. (assembly GCA_964601965.1). Taxonomy (GTDB): domain Bacteria; phylum Bacteroidota; class Bacteroidia; order Flavobacteriales; family Flavobacteriaceae; genus Croceivirga. Next base: position 33,691 of record CAZRPJ010000025.1, on the reverse strand, counting down.
ACAGACATCCTGTTTACGAAGATGCATACACTCCAACTGGTTCTGGTCCTTACAGATCTAACTGGTTAATGAACTTAATGTTGCAGAACGATGATCCTAGAATTCGTTACTACTTCTACCGTCAAGCAGACGGAGTTCCTGGAGCTATTGATGTAAATGGAAACGCTGTTCCACCAAACGAAGAAACTATTTCTTGTTCTCTATTCGTACCACCTCCACACTATGATGGATTCGTTTACTGTAGTGTAGACAATGGGTACTGGGGTAGAAGTCATGGTAACGATGAAGGTGGACCACCAGACGGATTCTTAAAAGCAGCTCCTGGAGTATATCCTGTTGCAGGACGCTTTGATGATAGCCAATTTAACGATGTTGATGCAGTAACTGGAGTAAACGTTGCACCTGGTGTTGGCCTTGGCCAAGGTGGTGGTGGAGCAGGTATTACACCTATTATTCTTGCTTCTTATGTTGATTTCTGGATTGGTGAAATGGCAGCTTCTGATGCTGAAAGATCTGCAGCTATGCGTGCAGGTATTGAAAAGTCCATTGCAAAAGTTCAGTCTTTTGGAGCACTTGATACTTCAGCTGACCTTTCTTTTGAGCCAACTGAAGCAGACGTAACTGCGTATATCGATGGAATCGTTGCTGATTTTGATGCAGCAAGCGGTGATGATAAAGAAAACCTTTTTGCTGAGCAATACTTTGTAACCCTTTACGGTGGTGCATTCGAGTCTTACAACTATTACAGAAAGACTGGTTTCCCAACGACGGTTGCTCCTAACTGGGAACCAGATCCAGGGATTTTCCCAAGGACTTATTTATTACCACAAAACGAGGTATTAAATAACCCTAATCTAACGCAGAGAACAGATAACAATACGCAAGTATTCTGGGATACTAATCCTGCTGGTCCTGCTTTCCCACCTGCTAACTAATATCTCTCAAGACAATGAAGAAGATAGTTAGAAACATAATGGGAATTGCCTCGATATTATTGATTGGGGCGTGTGAAGACGGCGATAAAGTTTTCGACGAAATCACTAGCAATGAAACTAGGGGTGCCATTCTAAGAACGGTAAGCCTAAACTCCAATGAATTACCAATTGGAGAAGCGACAGCAAATTTTGATGTGGATCTAGAAATTCAAGACCAAGAAAACGGTACGCTGGTTTCAAGTGTTGAAGTATTTATTGGATTCAATGACAATACAGATGCAGTAGGTCCTGGTACGGATGTTGCAGAGCAGCTATTTACCACGATCAACAGTTCTGAATTTACAACTGGTGAATTTGGATTGCCACGATTCAATTTCAACGTACTATTAAACGACATGTTATCATTTGTAGGAAGAAATTCTGATGATATCACTGGAGGGGATAACTTCCCAATTCGTTTTGAATTAGTATTGGTTGATGGAAGAAGGTATTCCAACGCAGACAACTCAGGTACATTAACAGGATCTTTCTTTAGCTCTCCATTTTTGTACTCTCCATTAGTTATCTGCCCAGTACCAGAAGATTACTTTGTAGGTGATTATTCTATCACACAAACCACTGGATCTGCTCCATTTGGTATTGCTGATGGATTTACACAGTCTCCTGTAACTGTAGTTGCCAATGGTACCAATAGAACGATAGGATTTTCGTACGATCCAGGAGGATTTGACGTAGCATATACTTTCTCATTAGACCTAGTATGTAACGAAATTCAAGGGTTCTCTGGAACCATTAATTCCGGATCTCTAGGTTGCGATGGAAGTAGTATCGGTCAGACCGGTGTAGGTGTAGTACCTTACGATTTGGCAGATGATTCTTCATTCACTATCACTTTCGAGGATTTCAATCCTGATGGAGGTTGTGGTGGTGTATATGAAGCAATCATCATCCTAGACAAACTATAAAAGTTGAAATAAGAACCACCTTTCATTAGGTGGTTCTTCAACTTTAGTCAGTGCATTTTGCACTATTACTCAAATAAAATGCATTACAATATGAATTCATTTAAAAAACTTCTTTTTTCAGCTCTTGCTTTATCCTTAATCACAGTTAGCTGTGAAGAAGGTGATAAGGTATTTGATGAAATTACTGCAAATGAGACTAGAGGAGCTATCCTTAGAACCGTGCAAGTACTTTCTAACGAAATTCCAATTGGTGGGGCTGATTCAAATTTTTCTGTTGAATTAGAAATTCAAGATCAGGAAAATGGAACCTTGGTTCAATCTGTAGAAGTATATATTGCTTTTTCAGATGAATCTATTGCCGAAGGAGGAGACGATCTAAGTACCGCAGAAGTTTTAGCAACTACATTAGATGTTGCTTCAATGGAAATAGGGGAATTTGGTTTACCACGATTTACTTATACCATTACTTTGCCAGAATTAGTTTCAACCTTGCCTATCTCTGACGCAGATGTTGATGGTTCCGACCTATTCAATGTTCGTTTTGAACTTGTTTTATCAGACGGAAGAAGATATTCTAACGCAGATAACTCTGGTACTTTAACAGGATCATTCTTTAGTTCTCCATTTTTATACTCTGCTATTGTTGTATGTCCTCCAACTGCACCAACTCCTGGTGTTTGGACTGTTAACATGACAGATTCTTATGGAGACGGATGGCAAACTACCACTGGTGGTGGTGGTGATGGTATCCAAGTTACTCTTAACGATGGTACTGTTCTAGAAGTAGGACTTTGTTCTCCTTACGGTTCAGCAGCCGGAACATTCTTAGGTGGTGCTGATTGTACTCCTAATGACGGTTCTACTGGATCAGGAACAATAACAATCCCAGCAGGAACTGAAACCGCAGATTGGTTCTTCCCTGGTGATTTCTATGGTGAAATCGGTTTTGAAATCGTTACACCGAATGGAAATGTAGTGGGTGGATATTCCAGCACGGAAGCAGGACCAATTGTTATTGACTTCTGTAAGCCATAAAAGGATTTAAATTCTTTATTAAAAAGCCACCTTTTAGGTGGCTTTTTATTTTTTAACACACTGCACAAACCAGCTTTAAGAAAAACCACAAAGGACCTTCTACAGCAATTTAGTACTTTTACCCCCAGCATTAATTTTACTTATGAGATTGCGAAAAGCTATTTTCAACTCCCGTTTTTTGTATAAATCGTTCCTCTTAGCTGGTATCTTCTTTTTCTTCAGTTGCAAACAAGAACAACCAACTAAAACCACCGCTTCTTCAGCACCTTCACAGAAATTATTTCAAAAAATTGAAGCTGAACAGAGCGGTATTCATTTCGAAAACAAGCTGGTAGAAAATGTAGGTACCCTGGAGAATCTCTTTAATTACGATTATTTCTATAACGGTGCCGGTGTTGGAATTGAAGATTTAAACAACGATGGCCTACAGGACCTCTTTTTTTGTGGGAATCAACAAAACAATACGCTTTATCTCAATAAAGGAGATTTGACTTTTGAAGATGTTTCGGAAAAGGCAGGAATTAATCAAGGTAAGAACTGGTCTAATGGCGTAACCTTTGTAGATATCAATAATGATGGATGGAAAGATATCTATGTCTCTCAAGGGGGACCAAACAAAAGACTTCAACGAAAGAATTTATTATTTGTAAATCAGCAAGATGGTTCCTTTAAGGAAATGGCAGAAAGCATGGGTTTAGCAGATATGGGGATAAGTACACAATCTGTCTTTTTTGACTACGATCAAGACGGTGACCTGGATTGCCTTGTTATGAATGAAAACGAATACTACGGCGTAGATCCAATAAATCTCTATCGCCTTGTTGAACAAAGTGATGAAGCCAAACAGTTTAATAGTTCACGATTATACAGAAATGACAATGGTACTTTTTCTGATGTGAGCAAAAGTTCTGGGATAGAAAGACCCATTTTTGGATTAGGACTCTCTGTTTCCGATATTAACAATGATGGATGGCTTGATTTTTACATAGCCAGCGATTACTACATCCCAGACGCTCTTTTTATTAATAATCAAGATGGCACCTTTACGGATAAAATTAAAGAGTACACCCAACAAATATCCTTTTATGGTATGGGTATGGATATTGCCGATATCAATAACGATCAACTGCAAGATATTTTTGTTCTGGACATGGCCGCAAATGACCACGTACGCTCAAAAACCCTGATGGCATCCATGAATACCGACCGATTCTCTTATTTAGTGGATGAGGCAGGATTTCATCATCAATACATGTATAATTCACTACAACTCAATACGGCCAACAACAGCTTTTCTAATATTGCGCAAGCAACAACTATGGCCAATACAGATTGGAGCTGGTCGGTATTACTGAGCGATTTTGATCAGGATACAGACAGAGATGTATTTATTACCAATGGCTATAGGAGATATGCCCTAGACAATGACCTTCAGAGAAAAGTCTATGAAGCCAAAGTAAAATATAAAGGCCAAGTACCACTAGAAATTAAAAAACAGCTTTATGATGCTATGCCTTCGGAGAAGCTGCCCAATATTTTATATCAAAATCAGGGGAACCTAGAATTTAAGGAGCAAGCAAAAGAATGGGGCTTGGCAGATCTTTCCTTTAGTAATGGTGCCGCGCAGGGCGACTTGGACAACGATGGTGATTTAGACTTGGTAGTTAATAATATTGATGAAAAAGCCTTCCTTTATAAGAATCTGGCCATGGAACAAAATACCGGCGGTTACTTAAAGGTTAAAACCAAGGGGCGACTATCTGAATCATTTCCAAAAATTACCATTCAATATCAAGGCGAAAAACAATTTCTTGAAGGGAGAAGAGTACGTGGTTATCGATCTGCACATGAAGACATTGCCCATTTTGGTCTTGGAACGGCTAGTATGATTGATACACTAAGGGTAGAATGGCCCAATGGATCCTTTGAAGAACGCTATCAAATACCTGTAAATTCTACCGTAGAGTTTTCAGAAGAGAACGCTACAACCAAAAGAGGTACCAAAAAAAGTTCAAATCCTTATTTCGCGTCAATTGACACCCAAAAACACGCGCTCAATTTTTCGCATAAGGAGAATACGTATGACGACTTTGAAAAAGAGATCCTTCTACCTTACAAACAATCGAATCTAGGGCCATTTACAGCTATCGCAGATGTAAATGGTGATGGAAAAGAAGACCTTTATGTTGGTGGAGCCTCAGGCCAACAAGGGGTTCTTTACATTCAGCAACCTAATGGCACCTTTTATACAAAGGAAATAAGTGCCTTTATGAATGACAAAGAATACGAAGATATGGAAGCCGTATTTTTCGATTTCGATAACGATGACGACTTAGATTTATTTGTTGTGAGTGGTGGAAATGAATTTGCAGAATATTCTTCCTTATATGCCGATCGTTTATATCTAAACGATAGCAAAGGGAACTTTACAAAAGCTTCTATAAATGCACTAAATACCAATCCAAAGAGTGGTAAATCCGTTACTGTTATAGATTATGACAGAGATGGCGACCAAGATCTGCTGGTAGGTAACAGAATTGTACCACAGAATTATCCGGTGCACACCTCCTCTACCCTTTGGCAAAATAAAGATGGTAGTTTAATTGATGTAACGGAAACTGTTTTTCCTGATCTTTTAAATTTCGGAATCATCAATGATGTTATTGCTTCGGATTTCGATTCAGATGGCTGGACCGATATTGTTGCGGTTGGTGAGTGGAGCCCTATCGGGTTTTTTAGAAATACGAATGGGACTTTTGCAAAACAAGAAGATCCTGATGGGTTTTTTAATGACAAAGGTTGGTGGTTTTCCGTTCTAGAGACAGATGTCAATGCAGATGGGAAACCCGATTATATTCTTGGCAATGCTGGGCTCAATATTAAATTTAAAGCCAGCGAGAAAAAGGCTTTTAAGGTCTATTCTACAGATTTTGATGAAAATGGCACACCGGATATTGTTTTAAGTAAAAAATACAATGGAGAATATGTACCCGTTCGAGGTAGAGAATGCTCTTCGCAACAAATGCCATTTATACAAGAAAAGTTTGAAACGTATTCAGAATTTGCCAATGCGAATCTGGTAGATATCTATGGTGAAAAATTAGATTCTGCTTATGAAGCGGAGGTTACTGAGTTTCATTCACTCTTACTAGTTAACCTTGGCAACGGAACATTTTCCAAATCTAAACTGCCCATAGAAACCCAGTTGTACCCAGTATTAAAAGGATTAAACAGAGATGTAAATAACGATGGCTACACCGATGTAATTTTGGCTGGTAATATCTATGAGACCGAGGTTGAAACCCCTAGATTAGATGCCCTGTCTGGAAGCATACTTCTTTCTAATGGAAAAAATGGATATGAGGTAGTTTCTCATGAAAAATCAGGAATACTGCTGCGTGGAAATATAAAAGATATCAACTTTATGGAAGTTGGTGAGGCAGTATTCTTACTGGCCACTCAAAATAACGGCCCTCTTTTGGCACATCAATTACTAGAATGATTTGTATATTGATCCCTGGATAGGAATGCCAATTGAACAATATTGCTATGAAATTCAATAGAACCCTATACGCACTTTTAGTGCTCTTTGCAGCATGCATGACGCTATTCTCATGCAACTCAGATGATACAAATTCATTAGAAGATGATGATATTATCCAAAGCGATGATGATAATAGCGCTGCGGATGATGATATCTCTCTGGCTGAAGGATTAGAGATTTTTGATCCAGAAAAAGTGGATGATAGCCTAATTTTGGTGAATGACGCATCAGCCAACAGTGTTTATCTCATGGATAAATCGGCAACTGTTGTTTATACTTGGGACCTAAAAGGAAAACGCCTAGGGAACGACGCTTTTCTCTTGCCAAATGGTCAATTGTTGGCCATGCTTGAATCCGAAAACCCTGAAATTACACTTGGTGGTTTTGGAGGAGTTATTCAACTTATCGAAAGTGATGGTGAAGTTACTTGGAGCTATGAACATTCTTCGGCGGATTTTATAGCCCACCACGATGCAGAAATACTCCCCAATGGAAATATTTTGTTCCTTTCATGGGAAAAGAAATCTATGGAAGAAGCCATTGAAATTGGCTTTTCTCCGGGCACACAGATTATTTATGATGCTGTTCTGGAAATTAATCCCTCAACCAATGAAATTGTATGGGAATGGCATATGTGGGATCATCTTATTCAGGACGTAGACCCGGATAAGTTGAATTTTGGAGATGTTGCTCAAAACCCGCAACGTATTGATATAAACTATCTAGAAGTCCCAAATGAGGAGGGAGATGTTAGCCATTCTAACGGACTGGCCTATGATGCAGACAACGATCTTATCTACATTAGTGCTAACTTTTACAGTGAAATTTGGGTAATAGATCACAGTACAACCACAGAGGAAGCGCAAACTGGAGCAGGAGGCAATTATGGGATAGGAGGCGATTTGGTCTATAGGTTTGGTAACCCAACGGCTTATAACAATACCCAAGGAGTACGATTATTCGACAGAAATCATCATCCCAATTTACTTGAAGGTGATAAAAAAGGAAATATTCTTGTTTTTGCCAATGGTTCTAGCGCAGAACAATCTACTGCCTATGAATTAAAAATTCCTTCCACTTTTTCGCTACTACCTGGAACCGATAACGAGCCCGAAATAGTTTGGAGTTTTACAGACCCTACCCTCTTTTCAAGAAGGGTTTCTGGAGTGGATCTTCTTCCAAATGGAAATAGATTAATTACCGAGGGAGATTTTGGCTTTTGGGAAGTGACAGAACAAGGAGAACTTGTTTGGCGTTACAGTGCCCCAGGATTCTTTTGGCGAGGTTATCATTTTGATAAAGATGATGTTGCGCTCAGCGGTCTTGGATTGACTTTTTAAAAGTAAATTGATAATAAAACCGCCTATAATCTATGATTATGACAGTTTTAACCATTTTTCTATTTATTAACATTGCACAGGCAAGCTGGATAAGATATTTTTTTAGATTTGTGCTCTAAATAAAATGAATATGAAAAAGTTAGTTTTCTCTCTTAGTTTTTGTTTTTTATTTTACACTGCTGGTCAATCTCAGACTTTTGGAACAGTAACGAATACCTCTATCGGTGGCGGTGGAGTAAATAGTGCGGCTGTTTCTTATTTATTAGGCGATAAGACTTCTGCAGATAGTAAAAGAAAATCTGCTACAGAAGATATCCAAGGATCTGCATACACTTCAGAAACATTCCTTCCTGCACAATTATATTACAAAGACGAATTTCAATCTAACGTACTTTACAGATACAACGCTTATGCAGAAGAAATTGAAATTAAAGATGGAGAAGGCGCAGGTGCTGATGTAAGAGGACTTAATAGAGACAAAAGCATCAAACTAATTACCGTAGAAGGAAAAGAATTCTTGTTTTCCACTTTTATCGATAAAAAAGGATTAACTCAAAACGGTTACTTGACGAAGCTTACAGAAGGTAAATATTCGTTATACAAGCGTTTTGATGTAAAATATACCCAAGGTCAGAAAGCGCAAAATTCTTTTGTAAAAGCTACACCACCTCGTTTTTCAAAATTTACGGAGTACTATTTAGAAGTTGAAGGTAAAAACCGCATTGACGAATTAGAATTAAGCAATCGCAAACTTCTTAAGTTAGTTAATAAGGATCAGAGAGAGGCCTTAAAAGTGTTCCTTAAAGAGAATAACATTAAGGTTAAAAAAGAAAAAGATTTATACGAAGTACTTGTCTTCCTAAACAATTAGACACTTCTTATTTTCGATATTGAAACCCATCTAACATTAGATGGGTTTTTTGTTAAAGCTATCTTACTGATATTACATATTTTAACTTTTATTAGTATCTTAGGAAATAACCTTTTAAACGCATCGATCATGAAAAAGACAATAGTATTCGCAGCCTGCCTATTATGGATCTGCACAATTGAAGCTCAAACCTCTGGTCAAGTGGCCACCTATACTCCTGGAGTTGGTGCCTTAACCGATGGACTTTATAATTATGCCATGGGCTCAGTTTCTGATAAAATGAGCAAATTAAATTATGAAGACGATAGGATTGAGGGATCGCCTTATATGTCTAATGATTTTCAGCAAGGACAGTTGTATTATGGAGACGAAATGGTAGGGAATATCTATTACAGATACAATGCATATAACGAAGAAATAGAAATTAAGCAAAGTAACTTAAAGGAAGAACCTGTAAGGGGTTTAAGCAAGGACAAGAAAATTAAACTTGTTACTTCAGGAAAACCCATGAGTTTCAAAACTTTTGTAAACAAAAACGGGAATACTAAAAATGGCTACATGACGCAGTTAGTATCTGGTGATTACAAACTGTATAAGTTTCTTAAAGTAACATTTAAAGAAGCTAAAAAAGCCGAAAACACCTTTGTTAAAAGTTCTCCTGCCAAATTTACCCAATCAACTGAGTATTTCTTAGAAGGCCCGGATGGCAAACGGATTGATCAAGTAGATTTGAGCAGCAAAAAATTAATGCAACTTGTTTCTAGTGAAAAAGCAAATGAACTTAAAGCGTTTATGAAAGAGAACAAGATGAAAGTAAAAGAAGAAAGCGATTTAGTTACTGCTGTTGAATTCTTAAATGGCACTACAGGATCTTAAACTTTGGCTCTTGAAAAGATAAAAGCACCCAAAAGGGTGCTTTTTTTTTGAAGGCAACATAATTATGACTGTTCTAATACCACTACACAACCTTTTACCTATTTTTACGGCCGTATGAAGGAAGAACGTCACATTTATGGTATAAGAGCAATCATGGAAGCTGTGGGGGCCGAGACACCCATCAACAAAGTCTATTTACAAAAAGGACTCCAGGGAGAATTGTTTTCTAAATTAGAAGGGGTGTTGCGTAAAGAACGAATTAGTACATCATATGTACCTATTCAAAAACTGGACAAATTGTCTAGCGGTAATCACCAAGGAGCAGTAGCCCTTATTTCTAGTATTGCTTTTCAACCCTTCGAGGCGACCATTGAAAACATACTTGAAGCTCAATCTCAACCTTTATTTCTGATGTTAGACGGGGTGAACGATGTTAGAAACTTTGGTGCCATTATAAGAACCGCAGAATGTTCTGGTGTGGATGCCATAATTATTCCTAAAAGTGGTTCTGCCCCATTAAATGATATTGCCATTAAAACTTCTGCGGGTGCAGCATTTAATATCCCTATCATTAAAGTAGATCATCTAAAAGATGCCATCTTCTATTTACAACCTTCTGGTATTAAAATTATCGCAGCTACTGAAAAGGCAGATGATTTTATTTATTCTTTAGATTTAAAAGGACCTACAGCCCTCATCATGGGCTCTGAAGAACGCGGAATTAATCCTTCTACTCTAAAATTTGTAGATGAAATGGGCAAATTGCCAATTTTAGGAGAAATAGAATCACTAAACGTATCCGTAGCCTGTGGCGCTATTCTTTACGAAATTGTGCGGCAGCGCACGGTTTAGTCTTTATTAGGGTTCTCTTTTTTGTAGTGATAGGTATACACAACTTTTTCTGGATCTTCATTGATCTCTTCAATGAAATTACCATCCTCATCAAAATGTTTTAAAAACTCATCTTGCGTCTCGTCATACCCTTCTTGTTCCCATTCATATTTTTTGAGGGGTGGCACTTTAACCGCTATAAACTTTGCTAGAAATAATCCAGTTAAAAATCCCGCTAAATGGCCTTCCCAAGAGATGCCTTCTTCAATTGGGAAAATATACCAAAGCATACTTCCGTAAATGAATACTACCACCAAGGAAAGTGCCACCAATCTAAAATGTTTTTGAAATATTCCTTTAAAAAATATAAAGCTAGCCAGCACATAAATTAAACCACTAGCACCAATGTGGTAACTTGGTCTGCCAATGAGCCAAGTAAGCACTCCGGAAAGCAACCAACCCCAAAGTAGCACTTTCCAAGCTCTTTGTCTGTAAAAGTAAAAGAGTGCCAAGCTTAAAAGCGCCAAAGGAATAGTATTATTATACAAATGCTCTAGCGAACCGTGAATAAATGGGCTCGTTATAATGCCTCGTAAACCAACTAGTGTTCTTGGGTACAAACCATAGGAATTAAAACTAACAGAAAAGGTTACCTCGAACCAAAACACAGTCCAAATTGCAAGCACAGCAAACATGGGCACAAGCAAGAGCTCTAAAGAGAATTTAAAGTAGTTCTGTTCTGTCATAGTCATGAAATTGCAAAGAATAGACCAAATAAAAAAATAAGACAAAAGGTCATTATAGGATTTGCCTATTTTTATAAAATGAACGAGCCTTTAGCAGAACGTGTGCGTCCTAAAACACTAGAAGACTATGTGAGTCAGAGTCATTTGGTTGGTGAACAAGGTGCGTTGTATACCCAAATTAAAGCTGGTACGATACCATCTCTTATTTTCTGGGGGCCACCAGGAACTGGAAAAACAACCCTAGCCAACATTATAGCCAATGAAAGTGAACGACCCTTTTATACCCTAAGTGCTATTAGTAGCGGTGTAAAAGATGTGCGAGAAGTAATTGAGAAGGCAAAACAACGCGGGGGATTGTTTACCACCAAAAATCCAATCTTATTTATTGATGAAATTCACAGATTTAGTAAGTCCCAACAAGATTCCCTTTTAGGAGCAGTAGAAAAAGGCTGGGTTACTCTAATAGGCGCAACGACTGAAAATCCGAGTTTTGAAGTTATTCCAGCGCTACTTTCTAGATGTCAGGTATACGTCTTAGAACCATTTGGTAAGGCAGACCTTCAAAATTTATTAGAAAGAGCTTTGCGTGAAGATAGTTCTCTTAAAAACCGCAGGATTCATTTAAAAGAAACCGAGGCCCTGTTCCGGCTATCTGGAGGGGATGGAAGAAAGCTCTTAAATATTTTTGAACTGCTTGTAAATTCAGAGACTAAAGATCCAATTCACATTACAGATGCGATGGTGCAACAAAAGGTTCAAAAAAACACCGTGCACTATGACAAAACCGGCGACCAACATTACGATATTATTTCTGCTTTTATTAAATCTATACGAGGCAGTGATCCCAATGCAGCAGTCTACTGGTTGGCTAGAATGATTGAAGGAGGAGAAGATGTAAAATTCATTGCAAGACGTATGGTTATCCTTGCATCTGAAGATATTGGCAATGCAAATCCTACAGCATTAGTACTAGCCAATACCACTTTTCAAGCGGTCTCCGTTATAGGATATCCAGAAGCAAGAATTATTTTGAGTCAGTGCGCTACCTATTTAGCTAGCTCTCCAAAAAGTAATGCTAGTTATGTTGCAATAGGAAAAGCGCAGCAAATTGTTAAGGAAACCGGCGACCTTCCTGTACCGCTGCATATAAGAAACGCCCCCACAAAATTAATGCAAGAGCTAGGCTATGGAGAAGGTTATGGATATGCACATGACCACGATAAAAATTTTATACCTCAAGAATATCTTCCCAATGAGATTTCTGGAACATCCTTTTACATTCCTGGAAAGAACAAGCGTGAAGATGGAATGCGCGAATTTCTTTTAAAACGTTGGAAGGATAAATACCAATTCTAGAATTTAATATTTAATTCTTTTGGCTTTCCTCCTTTTTCGTCCATTTCTACATACCAGCGATCTTCATTTTTATAAACCACGCCACTTTTACCGTCTTTACTCACCAAAAAAACATCCGGTGCAGATGTTGTTTTTAAAATGTAAACTACCTGAGGTGTGGTATCAACTAATTGGTAGCCTCCCTCTATAGGTTGTGCATATAAAACCCCGCTGTTCTTCTTTCCCTTAACTAGAGTCTCTTCTGGGATGGCTACTACTTCCGTTGGCTTAGGAGTTTTATCTACTTTTGGTTCTTTAACAGTCTCCGGCAATGTTTTTACATCATCTTTAAAACTTACCGTTAC
>CAZRPJ010000025.1:0-20748 GCA_964601965.1 uncultured Croceivirga sp. | reverse complement strand
TGGAAGGTTCCTCGTTGGAAGGTTCATACACGTATTTTAAGCCCCTAAAAGAACCAAATGCTTCTGATATCGCTTCGCGATACGCTTGTTCTAAATCCTTTGTCTTAGAACGCCCCACCTGACTTGTCATTAGGATTACTCCGTTACAATCTTTAATTGAGAGTCTTGTTTTAGTCTGAAGGAGTCCAGAATCATTTAGTAATTGCACCGTTGCACCCAAGCATGGGTTTTCTTCTAATTCATCTGGCATTCTATTACTGTAGACCGTGTTAAAGCCTTCGTTGGTAAACAAGTATTTCACTAAGGTGCTAGTCCTAAACTGGTTTTCATTCTTAAAAGCTTGAAATTTAGCAGGTATTACTAGGTATTTGTAGTTATTTAATTGTCCAAAACTCAGCGTGCACCCTAGTGTGGCGCACAACACAAACAGCATCCATTTTTTCATACAGTCAATTAATCAATTACCGTTCCAAGATATAATATTAAATCCGAACTGTAAAGATGCGTAATGGCTATTAGGAATATTCGCGTAGCCTAATAAATTATCCCCGAGGATATAAAAATTAACGGGACCTGCCTGTAAATTTAGTCCTAAACCAATGTTGCTCAGGGAATACTTATCAATTGTATAGGTTGTCTTTAATGCCAATATATTCCCAAATCTTCTTTGATAAAAGGCCGTTAAAGCAGCTTGAGGCCCTCGTACCCTATTCATCATAAAGAGCTGTCCGCCTACGGCATTCACATAATCTAAATTGTTATTCCTGCGGATGGTTTTAACATCGCAGTCACAGTCTTGAGTTCTAGGAGTGCGCTCTCCAAAATTATATCTGAAGGAAGAATAGAATTTAATAGGCCGCAACGAAATGAATGAATTTTCATTGGTTTCAAAAGGTATCTGTTCTTCAAATTGATCTATTAATTCTTGCCAAATTTCTGGATTAAAATCTGTTAGATCTTCTGGTAAAATTATCTCTACCCCTTCATTAGAAGCAGCACCCTTTAATGTATAATTTTTCAATGCATTGGTATGGTAAATAAACCCAACATCTAAAAGACTGGCAGTGATGTAGCTGTTTTTTCCAAAGCTATGTGTAAAACCTACATCAAACCCTACCCCTAAATTACCACCAAGCAAGGATCTTTTTAGTAGTAGATTTGAAAGGTCAGCTTGCGTGTTTACACCATCTTCCTCAAGAATATCTATGAATTCTTGAATACCAGAGGTGCGCATCGTAACATCAGCAACCAGGGTATTTCTTAGAATGTTATTTTCACCGGCGGTGGTCACAAAATAACCACTATTGTTTGCGGATCTAAATTCGAAAACACTAGAATAGAGTTTGGCTCTAGCACCCACTGTCCATTTGGAGTTTAATTTCCTATTGAGTCCAAAATGAAACACGTTCACAGCTTCTCCTTGACTTGCAATATGGTTAAGATTAAATCTCCTGTTCAGGTTATTGGCATTCCCTTCAAATCCTAAAATGGCTAGATCTCTTGGCCAAAATTGGGCTATAAATCCTTCGCCATATATACCAAAGGAATAATAATCATTGGGTCTGTTTAGACTTCGAAATCCAAAATTGAAGAGTTCTAACGTACCACTCCCCCCAAACTCATCGTTCTTATTAAGACCATTCACTACTTTGTCTCGAAACTTGGTGTTGAAATCTATTCCGTCATTAGCAAAAAGATCATTCACAGTAATTCCACTACTACCTGCCTGAGCAGAAATAGAAGAAAGCATAGGAATTCCTGTATGCCATTGATAGGGAGTTTTAACCCCTGGGTTTAACATCAAGGATTGGGGAATTTCGTAAAAATCGTACAGTAACTGTTTATTCTGCGCATACGATGATACCATTCCAAAAAGAATGGCAAAAAATAACAAGAGCGTTCTAATCATCGTAATCTTACTCTAAAGGCAGCGCTGGATCTTAAAATTATTTTAGGTTCGGTTTGCGAAGATTGGCTTGAGGCATCCCCCAAGTTTTCACCGCTAACTCTAATATTGGTGGTATTTAATAATATATCTAAGGGCTTCCCCCCCGCTCCATAGGCAACCTGTCTTTCTAAAACTGGTGCTGGGTCTTGATCAATGTTAAATGGCTCACTATCCAAAACAGTGCCATCTGCATCTAAAAACTCAATAAGCAAACCAATTTCTTTACTCGTGGTGTTTTCGAGTTCATAGGTAATAACCCCATCTAAAACTCGGTCGGCAACGTTAGGATCGCTAAAAGCTTCGAAAGTGAAAATTTCCTCATAAAAGGCTCCTGAACCCAGGGAGTTTATAGTGGCTTCATCCGATTCAAAATAAAAAATACTAGAAGCAACGGTAGGTTCAATGGCTAAATCATCAAATTGATCAAAATCTTGTTCATCTGCACAAGAAAAGAGCAATACAAAAGTGATTAATAAGAGGCAAGCCTTCTTCATTCTTGATGATTTACTTTTATGTAAACAACTAACAATAATCCTACCCTACTATAACTCTACAAATAATTTTTTATTTCCTTGAGTTCTCTTATGTAGGGAGACTGTTTTTCTGGAATGGCTCCTTTCTCAAGCAAATGAAGTGTTGAAAAACCAACTTTTTGAGCACCAAGAATATCCGCTTCAAAATTGTCCCCAATCATCATGGATTGCTCTGCAGAAACTTGGGCATTTTCCAGAGCAAGTTGAAATATTTTAGGATTTGGTTTTTTAACCCCGGCCATTTCTGAATTTACGACCACTTCAAAATAGTGACGTATATTAGAATTTCTCATTTTCTTTTCCTGCCCTTCTGCAAACCCATTCGTAATAATGTGCAGTCTATAATGTTCTTTTAAGTACTCTAGAATCTCAAAAGTTCCTGGCAAGACATGCTTAAAACTAGAAAGGTTGTCTATATACTCTTCCGAAAGAAGACCTATTGTATTATCGTCAATTTTAAACTGCAAAAGATCAAAGCTTTCACGTAATCGAAGGTAGCGTAGTGCTTCTTTTTCTACCTTCTCTTCACGATATAATTTCCAATACTTTAGATTGATGGGGGTGTAAAACTCTAAAAATTGCTCCAGATTAACCGCTAGCTGATGTTTTTGAAATAGCAATTGAAAAGTTAGCGCAGAATTCCGATCAAAATCCCACAACGTATGATCCAAATCAAAGAACACGTCTGTTATTTTAGATCTAAACATAATAACGCTTTAGCAAGGATTGGTACAATTCTAACCAATTCATTTTGTGTTTTTCTCCCAATAGTTCATTAGAAAAAATCATGATAAAATGCCCTTTAACTTCACGCAATTGTTGATAGATAGGATCTAATACCGCGAATACCTCCTCTTTATTCTTAAACTTTCTAAGAGCATGATCTCCAAAAGTAAAAGGATGTATCTTGATAGGTTGTTGTACTTCTAAATTAATATCATAGAAAGGAAAAGGCACTGAGGTACCAGCTCTAAACCCTATATAATGCGTGTAGCCTAAAGAAAAATCATCGGTAAATTCTGCTTCTACTAAATCCCGATAGGTATGAGGCACGTTCACTTTATTATATCGCATACGTGAATACTTAATAGGCCTATTAATTAAGTTAGAAAGTCTTTTCTTCTCTTCCTTTAAAATGTCTAAATCTGTGCTAGCACCCATAGAGGCACTTAATGAAACAATGCTATAATCCGCAATAGATTTTATAAGAAAACGAAACCTGTTTTTATGGATAGAGATGTTCTTATCGTGGGTTGAATATTTGGCAAATTGAAAAAAGAACATCGATTTTACCTTGTATCGCTTGTGGATGCTAATCAATTCATCGAAGTTATCATAGGGATCTTTTTTGGGGTTTATCCAAACAATGAATCGTTTGCCCAAACGAGCTAGTTTAAAATGCGTGATATCATAAACGAATCCAGCCAGCGATCTTCCAAAACCACGCAATGCAAAACTGTGCGAAGTTGTTACGTTGATGATGGATGTGAACTGATACTTTCTTGTTCGCAGCGCTACGTCTGGAAAACGCTGTAAAAGCAATTTTAAAAATTTCTGCGCCCAAATGTCCACAACAGGCACTTGTAAAAAATCATGTTCAAAAGCCAAACTAGTTTGCGGAGGAAACCGCCCTAACTCATCTTTTACATGCGGAAGGTATTCCTCGTACCTACTAAGAAGAAAAAAACTGGCCGAAAAAATATCAAAAGGGATGTTACTTCGTTCATCCGTTTTAAAAAAGCAAGGAACGCCTTCCCAATCTTGAACGTTGATTTGCAAATCGTTGATGCCTTGTTCAAAAAGCAAGTCATTAGAACGTATAAAGAATTCATTTTGTAGCGCCTTCTTGGTGTAGGTAATTTTGGCGCCAGAGTGCTTTATAAAATCTTCTACTTTGGTAGTAAACCCCACTTCTACACCCATTAACTGCCCAAATAGGTGCCGCATGGTATACGTAAAGCGATTGGTAATTTTATGGGTATAGATCAGCAGCATACTAGTACAAAATCAAAGGTACGAATACAATTTGCAAAAGATTTTTAGAATACCGGGTACATTCCTTGTTTTGATTATAAGATCCCCTCATCTGCGAAACTTAAATATTGCTGCTGAGCGATAATTAAATGATCTAGGATTTTAATATCAAGAGCATTTCCAGCTTGTTGTAGTTTTTTTGTGATGTCCTTGTCTGCTTTGCTGGGTTTTAAGGTTCCAGAGGGGTGGTTGTGTGCTAATATACAGGCCACTGCCGCATGTTCTAAGGCCTGCTTCATAACCAGTCTTACATCTACCAAAGTGCCTGTCATCCCTCCTTTGCTCAGTTGTTCTTTGTAAATTACCCTATTGGAATTGTTCAGGTAGAGAATCCAAAATTCTTCATGTAGCAAATCTCCAAGATGGGGTTGCAATAGTTCAAAAGCTTGTTGACTGCTAGAAACGCGTTCATTCTTTTTAATTTCTTCTCCTGTTCGCCTTCTGCCTATTTCTAATGCGGCGGCGATACTAATGGCTTTTGCAACACCAATACCCTTAAACTGCATGAGCTGTTTTACAGTTAATTTGCCCAATTTATTTAAGTTGTTCTCGGCAGCTGCTAAAATTCGTTTACTAAGCTGAACAGCGCTTTCATCTCTACTTCCAGAACCAATAAGTATGGCAATAAGTTCAGCATCAGAAAGTGCAGAACGTCCTTTTTGGAGTAGTTTTTCTCGCGGCCGATCATCATCGGCCCAAAATTTAATGGATAGGTTTAATTCTTTATTATGCATCTTTAAAGATAGTAGAAGTCTTTCTTCTTCTAATAACAGCCACCTAATTATTTGGAAAGTTGTACATTAGAATACAACACAGACACATGAAATCTTTACTAGAAGAAAACGGATATCAGGAGATAATAGATCGACTTGAAAAAGTAAATGCAGATTCTAACCGATTGTGGGGAAAGATGAGCCCTGCCCAGATGGCGTGGCACTGTCAATATCCATTGAAGCTTGCCATAAAAAACGAAGATAAAGGGGTTCGCGGCAATCCACTCATTCGATGGTTTTTTAAAAAGTCTTTATACAATGATAAACCGTGGCGAAAAAATCTTCCCACCGCTCCTTTTCTAGTAGCCAAAGAAGAAAAAGATTTTGACAAAGAAATGGGTACGCTAAAAGAACTCGTCAAAGAATTCTACGCCGTTAGAAATAGGGAAAACTGGAATCCTCATCCAATGTTTGGTTCCTTTACTCCGGAACAGTGGGGCCAGTTAGAATACAAACATTTAGATCACCACTTGAGGCAATTTGGAGTATAAAGCGTTGGCTTTTTCAAACTATCAAAACCTTAATTTTTCTAGTTCTTACTCCAGTTTTACCCATAGAACCTGAGGTTGGCACGTCTTTTATTGTTCAATTAAACGGACTAATTGATCAAAATTAAGGCCGCCGTAATTACCAGAACTCATTAGTAACAAGGTTGTTTCTGCAAAATCTTTTTTGAATAGGAAGTCTTCAAAGGCCTTTGGATCTGTAAACACCTTTAAATCCTGTCTCTCAAAAGCCTCCATTATTTGTTCCGCTGTAACTGTTTCTAATTGTTTTATTTGTACCGCTTTTGGCGAAAAAAATACCACAGCCTCATCTGCAGCGTTTAAAGCACCTTTGTATTCTTTTAAAAATTGTGCATTTAAACTGCTGTAGGTATGCAACTCTAGACAAGCTAATAATGAGCGATCTGGAAATTGCTCTTTGAGTGCATTTGTAGTAGCTTTTACTTTACTAGGAGAGTGCGCAAAATCTTTAAATGCAATACCTCTAGTTCCCTGAGCTAGTTTTTCCATGCGCTTACTGGCACCTGAAAAGCTAGCAATAGCTTCGTAAAAGTCGGGTTCATCTACTCCCATTTGTTGGCAAATCCACTTTGCACCAGCTAAATTATTTAAGTTGTGTTTCCCAAAAATCTCAAGTGGCATTGGGCCATCTTCTGTTTCTAAATAGGTTATTCCCTTGTCTACCGTATAATCAGGTGTGCTGTAGGGAAACTTGCGAATGGTATTTTCCGTGGCCTCTACCACTTTAACAACGGCATCATCTTCTGTGTTATAACTGATACTTCCCCCGTTTACAATGCCGTCTACAAAAATCTGAAACTGCATCTCATAGTTTTCGTAGGTAGGAAATACATTGATATGATCCCAGGCGATACCGCTTAACAAAGCAATATTTGCTTTGTAAAGGTGAAATTTTGGCCTTCTATCTATGGGAGAACTCAAGTATTCATCGCCTTCTAAAACTATAAAATCATTGTCTTCTGTTAAATGCACCATTCGCTCAAAGCCTTCTAATTGCGCGCCCACCATATAATCTACAGCAATGTTGTGGTAACGAAGTACATGCAAAATCATAGACGTAATGGTTGTTTTTCCGTGGCTTCCTCCAATGACCACCCGTGTTTTATGCTTGGATTGCTCATAAAGAAATTCGGGATAGGAATAAATGTTGATACCTAACTCTTGCGCACGCGCCAGTTCTGGATTGTCTGGCTTTGCATGCATTCCTAAAATAATTGCGTCTATGTCGCCCGTGATTTTTTCAGGAAACCAACCAAACTCATCTGGCAGAAGGCCTTTTTCTTTTAATCTACTTTTAGACGGTTCAAAAATAACATCATCACTTCCTGTTACTTTATCCCCTTTGTAATGCAAGGCCAAGGCAAGATTATGCATAGCACTTCCCCCAATAGCAATAAAATGAATTCTCATTCTGTAAATTTTCGTGTCAAAGATAGGTAATGGCGCTAAGGATAATTTTTAACTTGGTAGAGAAATTAGAACCTATGAATTTAAAAGCAATTCCTTCCAAAGAAATAATGCCGGGCTATCACGGGCAACTGGTACATGGTGAAAAAATAAGTTGGGCTTTTTGGACCGTAACCGCAGGAGCCGAAGTGCCAGAACACCAGCATCATCACGAACAAATTATGCATGTTGTAGAGGGCGATTTTGAGTTTACACTCAATGGAACAACTAAAATCTATAAACCGGGGGATGTGGTGGTTATTCCTTCTAATAGCCCTCATTCAGGAAAAGCATTAACGGCCTGTAAACTCATGGATGTGTTTAGTCCTGTACGGGAAGAATACAAATAACAAGCAAGTTCTTTTATGGAAATTAATTTAACTGGAAAATCTGCGCTTATTGGCGGGAGCAGCGGAGGAATAGGGCTGGGAATAGCCCAACAATTGGCGGCAAGCGGTGCAAGTGTAACGCTCATGGCGAGAAATGAAGAAAAAATGAAAGCCGTGCTAGCAAACCTGCCAAATGGAGAAAACCAATCGCATCAGTTTTTGGTGGTCGATTTTTCAGATTTTGAAGACTTTACGGAAAAAATCAGTAATTATTTTGCAAACAATACGGTTGATATCCTAGTTAACAATACCCAAGGTCCCCCTGCTGGAGGAGCACTGGAACAAAAGACCGAAGACTACCAAAAGGCATTTAACTTGCTTTTTAAAACCGTAGTTTTTACCACCGAACTCGCATTAAAAAATATGCAAGCTAAGGGATGGGGGCGTATCATTAATGTGGCATCTGTTTCTGTACAAGAACCGCTGAATTATTTGGCGCTTTCCAATACCATTCGAGCAGCTGTAGTAAACTGGGCAAAAAGTTTATCTATTGATGTGGCTAAGGAAGGGATCACGGTAAACAATATACTTACCGGGTACTTTGATACGGAGCGTATTGCTCAATTAAATAGTAAAAAGGCGGAGACCTTGGGGATATCTAAAGATGAAGTAAGGAAGGCTATGGAAAATAACGTTCCTGCTAAACGCATTGGTAGGCCCGAAGAATATGGGTTTTTGGTAACTTTTCTAGCCTCCGACAAGGCTGCTTACATCAACGGTTGTAATATTCCTATTGATGGAGGACTACTGAAATCGCTTTAATAAAACTCAATAAATATTACGAATTCTTCAATTTTTGGTACATTTATTTAGTAACTAACTAAATTTTAATGAAATGAATTCGAAAGTTTTTATGGTAGTCCGTATTCTATTGGGGCTCTTTGTACTCATCTTTGGCCTTAATAAATTCTTGAACTTTTTACCCGCACCGGAAGTCACAGGAGATGCAGGGGCTTATTTTGGCGCACTTGTAACAAGCAAAACCATTATCCTTGTGGCAGTGGTTGAAGTCGTGGCTGGTTTAGCACTAATCTTGGATAAATTTGGCGCTTTAATGGCCTTAATCTTAATGAGTATTTCTGTCTGTGCTGTGCTATTTCATGCTACTTTGGCACCTGCAGATATAGGTCCGGCACTAGGTTTATTAGTGTTGAACATCCTGGTGCTTGTAGGGTATAAAGACAAATACGCGCCCTTGTTAAAAGCATAAAACCACCATGATATGAACATAAAAAAAGGCCCAAACTCTTGGGCCTTTTTATATTTAAAAACTCATCTTGTCCTTAAAGAGATAAGACTGGCGGCGTGATACTTCTACCTCATCACCATTTTGCATAGTAAGCTTTAATTTACCATTAAACCATGGTACTACGTCTTTAATAAAATGGGTGTTGACCAGTTGTTGTCTGTTAACCCTAAAAAAATTCGCTTCCGGAAGTTTTTCTTCTATCTGGTTCAATGATTTATACAACATTGGTTTCTGATCTTCAAAAAAGACGCGGGTATAATTTCCGACGATTTCAAAATGCGAAATATCCTCAATCTTTAAAAGCCAGCACCGCTCACCATCTTTTATAAAAATCTGACTAGTAGCCTTTAAACGATGTTCATCCGTTGACCCAGTTAGGGACTGCTCTATTTTTTCCTGAACCTTTTCTAAGGCCTGATCAAATCGTTTTTGATTAATAGGCTTCAGCAAATAATCTAACGCATTGTACTCAAAAGACTTAATAGCGTATTCATCAAAAGCAGTGGTGAAAATGGTAATTGGCACCTCATCTAATAATTCTAACAACTCAAAACCGTCTTTTTCTGGCATATTAATATCCAAAAAAAGGAGGTCTGGGTGTGTTTCCTTGATAAGCGCCACCCCTTTGTCTACATTCTCAGCCTCTCCTAAAAGCTCCACATCTTTATGGGCTTTTAGCAGCTCTTTGAGCTCATTTCGCGCTAAGCGCGAATCTTCTACAATGACTGCCTTGATACTCATGAGAGTGGGATATTAATGTTAGCAAATACAAAATTGTCTTCTTCCTTAAGTTGAAAAAACGCCTTTTCGCCGTAAAGCAATTTTAATCGTTGCTTTATATTTTTCAATCCTAATTGAGTAGAATTCTTAGCAATCTGCAATTTGCCCGTGTTTTGCACCTCTATCTTTAATAGATCTTCTACGCGTTCTGCTTTTAATTCTATTACACCTCCACTTTTTAAATTAGAAATGCCGTGCTTTACCGCATTCTCTACCAATAGTTGCACAATCATTGGAGGAATGTGAATGCTTAAAGCTTCAGGAGCTATTTTTTTTGTGAATTGCAAACGATCTTCAAACTGAATTTTAGCAAGGGCAATATAATTATCCACCATTTCTAGTTCTTCTTCCAGTGCAATACCATCAACACTATTCTTAGTTAAGGAATACCGTAACATTTCCGAAAGCTTGGTAAGCATTTCACGTGATTTATCTACATCTTCCAGCATTAACCCTCTAATATTATTGAGGCTGTTGAACATAAAATGAGGATTAATCTGTCCTTTTAAAGTATTGAGTTGGGCCTGCTTTAAATGAGTATTTAATTCTAAGCGCTCTATTCGGTTGGCATTAAATCGAAGCAAAAGTTTAATGACTAAATAGCAGCTAAGCCATAAGATGACATTAAATAAGGAACTGAAGATAATCAAGCCCCAACTATCAAAAGCTTTTAGAATTTTAAGCTCCATGTCTGACATGTCTGGACCTAATCTGCCATAGGCATACCCAAAAAGAAAATTAAGGCCGCCAAAAATAAAAGAAGCTACTACCGTCGCTACCAAAATTTTTACGAAATCTTTAAAGGAAAAGCCATCAAATAAAATGTTGCGTTTAATATACCAACGCAAAACAGAAGTAGAAAAAATGCCAATAAATGTGCCTGTCAAGACCGAAAAAATGATGAACTCCTTACTCATATCTTTTAGTAAGGAGACCGATATAATATTAATACTGCCCCAACCTAAAATTTGAAGCAACCAAAAAACACCAGTTCTATTTTTCTCAAAGAAATTCATTACGTATTACTTCTCTTAACTACTTTCAAAGATACTTAAGATTCTACAGGCAGATTCTTGCGTTCCAAGAGCAGTTGTATAAAATAAATTGTATTCATTGAAAGGACGATTGACAGGGATCCTGCCAACCGTCTTCTCCTAGTTTAGTTGATTACATGGTATAAAATTCTTCCTACGGTGAATCCTAGGCCTCCAAAAACAATGGCAACACTTAAAGTAACACCAAACACCCTTAATTTGCGATATTTTGGATTTACGCAGACACCGCTTTTTTGATCTTTTCGAAATCCCAAGACTAACAATACCGCGGATGTTATTACCATGACAATTTGAAGAATTAATTGAGCATTGGCAGATTGTGCAATTAAAGTGGCCGCTAATAAAACAGCCCCTCCTAAATATAAAGCATCTCTAGTTTTCATTTGATTGTGATTTAAGTATACAGTTCTTTTTTCTTTTTCTACTTCTAATGGCGTGTACTACCATTAGTAATCCTGCAATTGCTAGTAACACTGCAGAAACAGGTTCGTCCTTATTCCACCACATTAAAAGGGCAGAAAAACCAAACAAAATGCCTGCTAATACGCTGGCAAAAACCTCGTTATTCATCTCCCGCTTTTTTTAGTGGTTCTTTGTGTAATAAAACAGTTCCCATTAAAGTCATTCCCGTATATAGTGGAAAAAATTGTTCCATAAGACTAGAGGCATTGAATAGGCCAACTAATCCTGCAACTACGGAGACTATTCCTATGGCTAGCACCGTCTTCTTTGTGGTATCAATTGTCTTCATGATTGTTCTTTTTTTGATTGATTAATGATTAAAATAAAATGGCCATTAAAAGGCTAACTAAAATTTTTACTACAGTTATCATGCTGTCCGTTTTAAATACAATTCAAATATATAGGAGCATTAGTGATGATAAAACGGAAATATGACGAGTGGTTGTGGTAGCCTACTGAACGGTAAATGGAAAGTGCCGGCCCGTACATTTTAAACTAAAAAAGGCTTCCTAACCACTTAGGAAGCCTTTAAAAATGATGCATAAACCCTTACCCCTTTATTGGTTTGGGTAATTCCTTATCCTTTAAATGCTTTGCAAAAAAGCCCATCATAGCCTTGTATAATGCAATAGAATTTTCTTCTTTTCCAAAGCCATGTCCTTCATCATACTTTACCATGTAGGGAACATCTTGCCCTTTCGCTCGTAAGGCCTCTACAATTTGGTCTGATTCATTAATATTTACTCGCGGGTCGTTAGCGCCCTGTACGACAAATAGGGGCTTCTTAATCTTTTCTATCTGGTACACTGGCGACACCTCCTCCATAATAGTTTTTTCTTCAGGGATGGTTTCATCATACCAAATTTCACGAACGATCTTTAGATAAGGCTTCCAATATTCTGGAAAGGAATCCATGAATGTAAATAAGTTAGATACGCCTACATAATCTACCCCACAGGCATAAAGATCAGGTGTTTTTGTAAGTCCTCTTAAAACAGCATAACCGCCATGGCTACCACCATAAATAGCGGCCTTTTCTTTATCTACCCAGCCTTGTTCAACTACATATTTTAAACCATCTTCTACATCGTCCATGGCTTTTCTGCCAATTTGTTTAAAACCGGACTCTAAAAACTCACGACCGTATCCTCCAGATATTCTAAAATTAACTTGTAAGGTAGCATACCCTCTGCTCGCGAATAATTGCGCTTCTGGATTAAAGCCCCATGAATCGCGTATACCTTGAGGTCCCCCATGCGGATTTACAATTACAGGAACTTGCTCGCCCGCCAAGGCCTGTTTTGGTAATGTAATGTATCCATGAATGGTAAGCCCATCCCGACTGGTAAAAGTAATAGGTCGCATTTCTGCCATATCCTCTTCCTTTAATTGTGGCATTAGACTGTACAAAAAGGTGAAAGTGTCTGTTTTTACATCGTATGAATGGTAGGCCCCATAAAGCTTATCACTTTGAAGGAAAATAAGCAGTTTATCTTCGGCATCCGTAGCATCTGCAATGCTATATTGCTTCCCAGGAAAAGTATCAGTAATTCGTTTGTGTAAACGAGCGTAGGTTTCGCTAATGGGTACAATAACCTCTTTTTCTCCTTCGTAGCTTACGTAATCCAATTCATATCCGCGCACTTTAGAAAGGTACATATCAGACACATCATACTTATCATTGGCAAACACCTCATTCAGAGGGATGTTTTTTCCAAGATCATATCGGATAATTTTTGCTTTATCACTTTCTAAATTAGAGACCACATACGCATCATGAGGGTATTCTGTAGCATAATCGAACCATAAAACCGAAAAGGTATCTTTCCAGTTTAGGCTTTTTAATACGGTGAATTCGCCATCATCACCTTTGTAAAAATAATCTTGATCTACCCCGTTCTTAAGTTTAGTAAACCCTTTTAATTTGCCATCCTTATCAAAATCATACCCTATAATTGGAGAAGATGGATCATCATTGACGTATAACTGCTCTAATTCTCCTGTTACCACATTCACTTTATACGGCTCAAATACTTGTGGGTTGTTCTTGTTAAGATTAACAATGATGTGCTCTTTATCTTCATTTAATAAGTTGGAAAACTGCGCTTGAACGCCATCAAAAGGAGTTAAGTCTTTAAGATTGCTACCGTCTAAATCCACAGCAAATACGTGATAATTTTCGTCACCTCCCTTGTCAGAGATATATGCTAATCGATTGTTATTTAACCAAGCGTATCCCCGCACTAATTCCTCTTTTTCTTCAATAGCCTTGGTGGTGGTACCAGAAGCAATGTCTTTTACATAAATATGTCTTTTGCCGGCATCATCTTTTTCTCGGTAAGACATATATTTCCCATCAGGAGAAAAACGAAAGGTAGATGCCTTGGGCTTGGCAAAATAATCTTCTACTGAATACTTAAAATTGCCTTGTGCCAAAGCGCCCAGTTGCACTAATTCCTCCTCTGAACTCACCAAAGCAGGATTGCCGGGGATGGTTTTTTCTGTTTTTTCTAAATTCAAGGGCAATTCCATCCCACCTTGAAAGAAAGTCCCTGTGACTTTCGCGCCGTCCAAAGTTCCTACATACTTAATTCCAGCCTGTTTAAAAACGATCGTTAAAGTACCGTTGTCAAAAGTTGTTTCATCCATGGGGATATCCGTAGCTCCTTGCGAGGGACTATCCATCGTTGAACTTAACCCTTCTGCCTCACTTGTTATATTAAAAATAAGTGGCATTTCTGTTCCTTGAACAGATAAAGCTCCTTTCCAAGAGCCAGCAATATCCTGGGCAAAACCACTGTAGCTCAAAAAGATCACAGCTAGTAACATACCCATTCGATTCTTGATTGTTTTCATAAAATAGATTTGTATTGTTTATTATGCGATTCTCGTATGTCTTCTAAAACACACTTTTCATTAATAATCAAAAATAGTACCTAAACACACGCCTAAGAATGAAATAATGACCAGCGGTCATTTGTTAGGGGGCAACGGAAAATAAATTATTCAGGCGGGAATTTAGAAAAGACCTTGGCCACAATTTTAACTAACAATTCTTCACGAACAGAAGGACTGGCATTATCACGATAACCGCTTTGCGAAATGGCTTGCCAGAACAGTGCTTCTTTCTGGGCATCTACAAAATCAAACTGAATGCTTCGCTCTATACCTGTGCCGCCTACAGGAATTCCAATAGAAACACCACCTCCTACATTTCTATTGGTGCCACCAAGTCCTACTCCAACAGCACTCTGGGAAGCATTTTGGTATTCTTGGCTTAAGATATTAATTAGAACATCTGGTTCTTCAGAAAGCATCCAACCTTTGGCTCTAAGGGTTTCATCAAGAATACGAATCAGGCGTTTTTCATCTAACTGGCTTAAACCAGTTTCCATGTCGTAAAAATAGTTGTAGGTAGTGTAATTAGAGAAGTTGGTGGCTGTATCATAATCATACGTTACACGTACTGCATTGCAACCAACAAGCACCAAAACCGAAACCAAAAACAAAAACTTTCTCATAGCAGACTCCTTGCATTTTAAAAATACAAAAGCTTTGCTTAGGCTCCTTAATAACTGAAGACTATTCGTTTAAAAGCCCCCAGAGTTTGTCTTTTAGTTCTTGAATTCCTTTTTGAGCAACAGAAGAAATAAACAAATACGGAATGTCTTTAAAATCATCTTTTAAAAGTGCATCCATTTCTTCTTCCAATTCATCATCTAGCATGTCACTTTTAGAAATAGCAACGAGTCGCTGCTTGTCCAATAATTCCGGATTGTACCGCCTTAGCTCATCTAATAAAATCTCATATTCCTTGGAAATATCCTTACTATCTGCAGGAATAAGAAATAAGAGAGTGGCGTTGCGTTCTATATGCCTTAAAAAATAGTGCCCTAGACCTTTTCCCTCCGCAGCACCTTCAATAATTCCAGGAATATCAGCCATTACAAAGCTTCGAAAGTCTCTATATTGAACAATGCCTAGGTTGGGTTTTAGGGTGGTAAACTCGTAATCGGCAATTTTAGGTTTGGCCGCTGTCATTACGGAAAGAAGGGTAGATTTTCCGGCGTTTGGAAATCCAACTAGACCTACATCCGCCAACACTTTTAATTCTAAGGTTATTTGGGCTTCTTGTCCAGGAATACCAGATTGGGCATAACGAGGTGTTTGGTTGGTTGCGCTTTTAAAATGCCAGTTACCACGACCTCCTTTTCCTCCTTCAGCTACAATTCTTTCTTCTTTGTCTTCGGTAATTTCAAAAAGTACCGCATTGGTTGAAGTATCACGCACCACCGTACCTAACGGTACTTCTAAATAAACATCTTCACCATCTGCCCCAGTGCTCCGTTGCTTGCCACCATGTTCGCCGTGACCAGCTTTAAAGTGCCTTTTAAACTTAAAATGAACCAAAGTCCAAAGATTCTTATTTCCTTGGATGATTACATGCCCACCGCGGCCACCATCTCCCCCATCTGGGCCTCCCATGGCAACAAATTTTTCACGGCGTAAGTGTGTAGAACCTTTGCCTCCATTGCCTGAATTGACATGAATCTTTACATAGTCTACAAAATTCCCTTCGGTCATTATTCAGGTTTTATGTCCAAACGCGGGCTAAAAACAATTTTATAAAGCGTCAATTACCGCGCTTAAACGCTCAGTAATCTCGGAGATAGTGCCAATTCCGTTAACTGCATGAAATTTATCTTGTCCTTGATAATAGTCTCTTAAAGGAGCAGTTTTTTGGTTGTATTCATCAAAACGGTTGCGAATCTTACTTTCATCCTGATCGTCGCTTCGGCCACTTTCTTTTCCACGCTCTAAAAGGCGCTTAATGAGAATTTCATCATCGGCCTCCAAAGCTATGGTGGCATTAATTTGCATGTCTTTACTTTCCAAGAAATTATCTAGCGCCTCTGCCTGTGCAGTAGTTCTTGGGAATCCATCAAAAATAAAACCAGCAGCCTCTGGGTTTTTATCAACCTCATCCTGCAACATTTTTATAGTGACCTCATCAGGGACCAGATCACCATTATCGATATAGGATTTAGCCAATTTTCCCAATGCTGTTCCGTTTTTAATGTTGTATCGGAAAACATCACCTGTAGAAATATGTTTTAAGTTGTATTTCTCTTTTAAGTACCCTGCTTGTGTTCCTTTGCCTGCACCTGGTTTTCCAAATAGAACAAGGTTAATCATATGATTTTGTTTTAGTTGATAGACTTGTTTTAAATTTCTTCCTAACTCGTTATAATCCAATCCATACCCCACTATAAATTTAGAGGGTATCTCTATGCCAACATAATCTATTGGATACTCCCCATTATACACCTCTTTTTTATAAAAAAGAGAGGCTATTTTAAATTCTTTTACATTAGAATTTGAGAATAGATGTACCAGCTTCTGTAGGGTCCTTCCTGTATCAATGATATCTTCAATGATAATAACACTGCGCCCTTCAATATCTTCTGAAACATCCAATAAGGTTTCAACAATACCTGTAGAAGTAAGCCCCTGATAGGAACTTAACTTAACAAACGTTACTTCACAAGGATGTTCATAAGCTTTCATTAAATCTGCCACAAACATAAAGGCCCCGTTTAACACCCCTACAAAAATTGGGACTTCATCCTTATAATCTGCCGCTATTTCACCTGCAATCTTAGAAACTGCTTGCTGAATCTCTGCTTCGCTTAAGAATGGTTCAAAATATTTGTCGTGCAATTTTATCACGGTAGGTTGTTAAAATTGAAGAGAGCTAATATAGTGTTTTAGGGTGTCTTTTACGGCTTCTATTTCAATGGAATGAGGAAATCCCCGTATTTTTGTCATCATTTTGTAGAAGCATGGAATATTTTTCGTCTCAATTTAAATTGGGCATATTAGGTGGAGGACAATTAGGGAAAATGATACTTTATGAAACCCGCAAGTGGGATGTACAGACTAAAGTAATGGACCCCTCCTCTGAAGCACCCTGCAAAATTGCCTGTAACGAGTTTGTGCAAGGTGATTTAATGGACGCACCCTTTGTTGAGAAATTTGGAGAAGATGTTGACATTTTGACAATTGAAATTGAAAATGTGAGCGTACCTGCCTTAGAAAAATTAGAAGAAAAAGGGACCACGGTGTACCCGCAATCACATGTTCTAAAAACCATTCAAAACAAAGCCAGACAAAAGCTTTTTTACAGAGATCATGGTATTCCTACTTCAGAGTTTACGCGTTTTGCTTATACCTCAGAAATTCCAGAAAGCATTTCAAATGGTGGGCTTTCATTTCCTTTTGTATGGAAAAGTGCTCAGTTTGGATATGATGGACAAGGAGTAAAGATTGTGCGTACCGAAGAAGATCTTAAAGAGCTACCCAATGTAGAATGCATTGCAGAGGCCTTGGTAAATTTTAAAAATGAACTTGCTGTAATTGTTGCCCGTAGTGCCACAGGAGAAACTAAGACCTACCCAGTAGTAGAGATGGAGTTTCATCCAGAAGCCAACCAGGTAGAATATGTTTTATGTCCGGCACGAATTGATGCCCAGGTGGCACAAAGAGCCCAAGAAGTTGCACTTCAAGTATCAGAAGCGTTGGAACATGTTGGTTTACTAGCTGTAGAATTGTTTCAAACGCAAGAAGATGAAATATTGGTCAATGAGGTGGCACCAAGACCTCACAATAGCGGTCATTACAGTATTGAAGCCAGTTACACCAATCAATTTGAACAACACCTACGATGTATTCTGGGCCTACCGCTAGGCAAAACAGAAAGCAAGGTAGCTGGAGTTATGGTTAATTTGGTGGGAGCCGAGGGCTATACAGGAGACGTGGTTTATGAAAACCTAGCAGAAATATTAGGCATGGAGGGTGTAACCCCGCATATTTATGGAAAAAAACAAACCCGCCCTTTTCGTAAAATGGGACATGTGACCATCATTGACGAAAACATGGAAAAAGCCAGAGCAGTAGCGCAATTAGTGAAGGAAAAAATTAAAGTGATAAGTAAATGAGTAAAGTTGCCGTAATTATGGGAAGTACCAGCGATCTGCCTGTTATGCAGGAAGCTGTAGATATTTTAAAAGGATTTGATCTTGAAGTTGATGTAGATATCGTTTCGGCACATCGTACGCCAGAGAAATTGTTTCAATTTGGGAAAAACGCGCATAAAGAAGGATACAAAGTTATTATTGCCGGTGCCGGAGGTGCAGCGCATCTTCCTGGAATGGTAGCATCGCTTTCTCCTTTGCCAGTGATTGGGGTTCCAATAAAAAGTTCTAATTCAATAGACGGATGGGATTCTGTACTTTCTATTTTACAAATGCCGGGAGGTGTTCCCGTAGCCACTGTAGCACTAAATGGCGCTAAAAATGCAGGAATTTTAGCCGCCCAGATTATAGGAAGCTCAGATACTTGTGTTTTAGATAAAGTTGAGGTTTACAAAGAAGGTTTAAAACAGAAAGTTATTGACGGAGCCGAAGCGGTTCGCAAGAAGTAAGTAGCACCGAACCATTAATTCTTTAATATTTATAACATGTCCCAAGCCGTAACAGAACAGAATCCACTATTGCTTCCTTTTGATGAAGCTCCTTTTTCTAAACTAACAACAGACCATTTTAAACCGGCCTTTGTGGAAGCCATTGCAATGGCCAAACAAGAGATTGATGCCATTGTAGCGAATCCAGAAATTCCAAGTTTTGAAAATACAATAGAAGCATTAGAATACGCCGGCTATCAACTAGATAGAATTTCCAGTGTTTTTTTCAATCTTAATTCTGCTGAAACCAACGAAGCCATCCAGAAAATTGCCCAAGAAGTCTCACCACTTTTGTCGCAATTTAGCAATGATGTTGCCCTCAACGAAGACCTTTTTGCACGGGTAAAAGCAGTATACGAAACCAAAGATTCGTTGACATTATCCACAGAACAAAAGACACTGTTAGATAAGCGATATAAGAGTTTTAGTAGAAACGGCGCCAATTTAATGGATGACGAAAAAAGTAGACTGCGCGAAATTGATGCTGAACTTGCTAAACTAACCTTGAAATTTGGAGAGAATGTTTTAGCAGAAACCAATGCGTATGAGTTACACCTCTCCCAAGAAAATGAGGTAGCAGGCCTGCCAGAAAGCGCAAAGGAAGCGGCTGCGCAATTGGCAAAAAGTAAAGGCAAAGAAGGGTACATCATTACCCTGCAGTATCCTAGCTACATTCCTTTTATGAAATATGCTGAAAACAGAGCACGTAGAAAAGAATTGGCTTTAGCTTTTAGCAGTAAAGGGTTCCATGGCGACGCACTAGATAATCAAGAAAATGTATTAAAAATTGCCAATCTGCGACATGAAAGAGCTGTCTTGTTAGGATATAAAACACACGCCCATTATGTATTAGAGGAGCGAATGGCTAATAGCCCAAAGAAAGTTCTGGATTTCCTAAACGAACTTCTTGAAAAAGCGAAACCGGCAGCAATGAAAGAGTTAGAAGAGCTCACTGCTTTTGCAAAAGAACTAGACGGAATTTCCGTTTTAGAAAAATGGGACAGCGCCTACTACTCGGAAAAATTAAAACAGCAGAAATTCAATCTAGACGATGAAAAGCTAAAGCCCTATTTTAAATTAGAGAATGTAATTGATGGGGTTTTTAAAGTGGCCGAAAAACTATTTGGCCTCACGTTTAAAGAAGTCTCACATATTGACAAATACCATGAAGATGTAAAGACTTTTGAGGTCTATGATGGTCAAGATAATTTTGTCTCCTTGTTCTATGCAGATTTTCACCCAAGACCTGGTAAAAGAGGAGGCGCTTGGATGACTTCCTTTAAATCACAGTTCAGAAAAAATGGTGAAAACGTACGACCGCACATTTCTAATGTCTGTAATTTCACCCCTTCCACTAAAACGCAACCGTCCTTATTAACTTTTAACGAGGTCACCACGCTTTTCCATGAATTTGGTCATGGGTTGCATGGAATGTTAGCTAACACCACCTATCCTAGCTTATCTGGCACGTCTGTTTACTGGGATTTTGTGGAATTACCCAGTCAGATAATGGAAAATTGGTGCTATGAGAAGGAAGCCCTTGCTTTGTTTGCGCATCATTACGAAACTGGGGAGCTTATACCCATGGACTTGGTTGAAAAAATCAAGGAGTCTGCTACCTTTCAAGAGGGTATGCAAACCTTGCGTCAGCTGAGCTTTGGATTGCTTGATATGTCATGGCATGGCAGCGATCCTACGGGTATTAAAGATGTAAAAGCTTTTGAAGTTGAAGCCTTTCAGGGAACCCAATTATACCCAGACCATCCAGAAACCTGTATGAGCACGTCGTTTTCACATATTTTCCAAGGCGGTTATTCCTCAGGGTATTATAGTTATAAATGGGCGGAAGTTTTAGATGCAGATGCTTTTGCTTATTTTAAAGAGCATGGGATTTTTAATTCAGAAATTGCCGAAAAATTTAAAACACATGTGCTATCTAAAGGTGGCACAGAAAATCCTATGGAGCTGTATAAACGTTTTAGAGGTCAAGAGCCAAAGTTAGAAGCCCTTTTAGAACGTGCGGGACTCTT
>CAZRPJ010000024.1:38052-40295 GCA_964601965.1 uncultured Croceivirga sp. | reverse complement strand
GGAACTTCAAAACAGACAAATCTTACTAAAAGTACGGTACAATTTTAGGTTGTAATGGTATTAACAGCGAACCGTTAACAACTCCCTTAATTCGTGCCTTAAAATCAATCACATTTTGGTAAATTTGCCTTTTCAAAGTTTAGCGGTATGATTCACTTTTTCGGAGACCCTAAAACCAAGGTTTTCGCACTGCAGTCCCAAGAGCAACTATCCCCAAAAGACATAGAAAAATTAACGTGGTTGTTTGGCAACCAACCCAAGATAGAATCGGCGTCCCTAGACGCCTTTTTTGTTGGCCCCAGAGCAACGATGATTACGCCCTGGAGTACCAATGCCACGGAGATTACAATTAATATGGGAATTGCTGGTATTCAACGCATTGAAGAATACAGAGCAGTAAGCGAAGATTTTAATGGATATGATCCTATGTTGTATCAAAAATACAAGGGGCTTCACCAAGAAATTTTTACCATAGCCATTGCGCCTGACCCCATTCTTGAGATTGAAGATATAGCCGAATATAATGCCAAAGAAGGACTGGCCTTAAGTGAGGATGAAGTAGCCTATTTAGAAGACCTGGCACAACGTCTAGGTAGAAAACTTACAGACTCCGAAGTCTTTGGCTTTAGCCAAGTAAATTCTGAACACTGCCGCCATAAAATATTCAATGGCACCTTTGAAATTGACGGAGAAACAAAACCTTCTTCCCTGTTTAAGCTGATAAAAAAGACGTCTGAAACGCACCCAAACGGAATTGTGTCTGCCTACAAGGACAATGTAGCCTTCATTGAAGGACCTAAAGTTGTGCAATTTGCGCCCGAACGAGCGGATATTCCTGATTATTACAAAGAAAAAGAATTTGAATCCGTCCTTTCTTTAAAAGCAGAAACACACAATTTCCCCACCACGGTAGAACCATTTAATGGCGCTGCTACAGGTTCTGGTGGTGAAATAAGAGACCGCCTTGCTGGTGGTCAAGGAAGTTTACCATTGGCCGGCACTGCTGTATACATGACCTCTTACTCCAGACTAGAAGAAACAAGACCTTGGGAAAAGGCTTTTGAAGCAAGAGAATGGTTATACCAAACACCGCTAGACATTTTAATTAAAGCAAGTAATGGTGCATCAGACTTTGGTAATAAGTTTGGGCAGCCCTTAATTGCAGGTTCTGTGCTCACCTTTGAACATCAAGAAGAGGCGCACCGTCTTGGTTTTGATAAAGTTATAATGTTGGCCGGAGGGATCGGTTATGCAAAAAAACAACAAGCCTTAAAAAATACTCCTAAGAAAGGAGATCAGGTGGTGATCATGGGTGGTGACAATTACCGTATTGGTATGGGAGGCGCAGCTGTTTCAAGTGCCGATACGGGCGAGTTTGAATCGGCCATTGAATTAAATGCTGTACAGCGTAGCAATCCTGAAATGCAAAAAAGAGCTGCCAATGCTATTCGAGGATTGGTAGAAAATGAAGAAAATCCTATTGTTTCCATTCACGATCACGGTGCTGGGGGTCATCTAAACTGCTTATCTGAATTAGTAGAAGAAACCGGCGGACTAATTGACTTAGATAAACTTCCTGTTGGAGATCCTACCCTTTCTGCTAAAGAACTCATTGGCAATGAGAGTCAAGAAAGAATGGGCTTGGTACTTGCCCAAAAAGACATGGCACTTCTAAAGAAAATTGCCGAACGTGAACGGGCACCACTTTTTGAGGTTGGTTCCGTCACAGGAGATCATAGATTTACCTTTAAAAGTAGCAAGAGCGGAGAAAAACCCATGGATTTGGCCCTTTCGGATATGTTTGGGAGTTCTCCAAAAACTATAATGAAAGACAGTTCCCTAGCTGTAAATTTTAAAGATGCGCCTTATAGCTTGGAACATTTTCATGAGTATTTAGAAAGCGTATTGCAACTAGAAGCAGTAGCCTGTAAAGACTGGCTAACCAATAAGGTAGACCGTTGCGTGGGTGGCCGTGTGGCCAAACAGCAGTGTGCTGGGCCTTTGCAGTTACCTTTAAATAATTGTGGTGTGATGGCACTCGATTTTAAAGGCAAGGAAGGAATTGCAACGAGTATTGGGCATTCTCCAGTTTCGGGTCTTATAGATCCAGTCGCAGGAAGTAGAAACAGTATCGGTGAGGCCTTGACCAATATTATTTGGGCACCCCTAGAAAACGGACTAAGTTCCGTGTCGCTTTCCGCTAACTGGATGTGGCCATGTAGAAATCCAGGAGAAGATGCGCG
>CAZRPJ010000024.1:0-37952 GCA_964601965.1 uncultured Croceivirga sp. | reverse complement strand
CAAGAAGCTCCTACGATCGTAGATGCAGCCTATTTTAAAGTTGCCTTCAATGCCATTCAACAAGAAATAAAAGCTGGAAATATTGCCAGCGGCCATGATATCGGGTCTGGTGGACTTATTACCACTTTACTAGAGCTTTGTTTTGCCGATAACGGTTTGGGCGCCGCAATTGATTTAGCCCCCTTAAACGAACCAGATACCATTAAAGCCCTGTTTTCAGAAAATATTGGCATTGTTATACAAGGTGATTATTGGGTTGGAGAACGTTTGCAATCACAAGGAATATCAGTGGTAAAAATTGGTGCTCCTACTGATGATGGTACGCTCACAATCAAAAACGGCGGCGTAGAAATGGGCTTACCCATCGCCTCACTGCGAGATACTTGGTATAAAACGTCCTTTCTTTTAGATCAACAACAAACTGCACAAGATTTAGCAAAAGACCGCTACGCTAATTATAAAAATCAGGCGCTCACATACAAGTTCCCAAGCAATTCACGATTTGAACTTCCCCAACAAAACGACGGCCCAAAACCAAAAGCGGCCATTTTAAGAGAAAAAGGAAGTAATTCTGAACGTGAGATGGCCCATGCTATGCACTTAGCAGGTTTTGAGGTAAAAGACGTACACATGACAGACCTTATCTCAGGGCGTGAAGATTTAAAGGATATTCAGTTTTTAGGAGCTGTTGGAGGTTTCTCTAATTCGGATGTTTTAGGCTCCGCAAAAGGTTGGGCCGGTGCTATTAAATACAATGAAAAAGCGCAAAAGGTGATCCAAGACTTCTTTGCAAGACCGGATACCCTTTCCATTGGTATATGCAACGGATGTCAATTGTTCATGGAGCTCGATTTAATTAATCCAGAACATGGTGCTTCGCATGGCAAAATGACCTATAATGATTCTAATAAGCATGAAAGCAACTTCACATCAGTAAAGGTTGAATCCAGTCAATCCATTATGTTGGCAGGTCTGGAAGGGGCTACTTTAGGCGTTTGGATCAGTCATGGAGAAGGTAAATTTCACCTACCATTAGAAGAGGATGCCTATGAAATTGTGGCGAAATATGGCTATGAAGGATATCCAGCGAACCCGAATGGTAGCGATTATAACGTAGCCATGCTTTGCGATAAGACAGGAAGACATTTAGTGACCATGCCGCATATTGAACGTAGTATTTTCCCATGGAATTGGGCCCATTATCCAAAGGATAGAAACGATGAAGTTTCTCCTTGGATACAAGCTTTCATAAATGCAAAAGCATGGATTGAGGAGAATTCGTAACTTAAGGCATCAAGAAAATCCTTCCGATGCAAAAAGATATAGCCTCCCTAAACCGAAGAAAATTTATTAAAAATAGTTCAATACTCGCTGCAGGTGCTTTGGGCACTTCCAGTTTAATGGCAGCACCCCACCTTCAACCTTTGCCTCATTATAGCCAAGACAGTGATATTAACATCGTTGGACCAAAAGAAGGGTATACACCACAAATTGGAACATTAGTTTCTATGATGAACTGGATGCGTATGGTGATTTTAATGCCTGTTCGAGGTATGAGTGTTTCTGATCTGGACTATTTGGTAGATGAAAATGCAAACAGCATCGGCGCTATGTTAATGCACTTAGCAGCTACGGAGCGATTTTATCAAATACACACTTTTGAAAATAAAACTTGGGGCGATTGGTCTAAAGAAGATGCAGACAAATGGAATGTTGCTTCTGGATTAGGAGCACAAGCGCGAAAAGAAATAAAGGGGAAGCCTCTCGACTACTATATTGAAGAAATGACCAAGGTACGTGAATATACGCTGGCTGAATTTAAAAATCGAGATGACGACTGGCTCATGGCGGTAGATAAAAATTTCCCTTGGGGGCCAACCAACAATTACTGCAAATGGTTTCATGTTTGTGAGCACGAGTCAAACCATAATGGGCAGTTTAAGTTTATTAAATCTAGAATTGTAAGCTAAACTTGAAAATCCGAAAAGCCCTTAAAACAGACGTTCCTGCAATCATAGCAATGCTTGCCAATGATAAATTAGGGAAAACAAGAGAACGCTATGAGGAACCGCTGCCCAGTTTTTACTATGCCGCCTTTGACTTGATTCAAAAAGACCCCAACCAAGAATTAATGGTCTTGGAAGACCAGAATGCTCAAATAATGGGCACCTTACAATTATCATTCCTGCAATATTTAACCTACCAAGGCGGGATACGTGCCCAGATAGAACAAGTTCGCGTTCACGAAAAATATCGTGGGCAAGGCCTGGGAAAATTCCTTTTTGAGTGGGCTATTCAGCGTGCAAAAGAAAAAGGGGCTCATTTGTTGCAACTTACTACAGACAAAAAACGGCCAGAAGCACTTCTATTTTATGAAAATCTTGGTTTTAAAGCCAGCCATGAAGGGATGAAATTACATTTAGTATCCTCCTAATGCTGAATGCTTTGTTTAGGGATTCGCAAAAATTAACAAACAATTTTATGGAATCAATTTTAAAATAATCCCTCCTTTCCCTATTTTGCAATTACTTTACAGTAACTTACTATGACTTCAGTAACTAGACTATTTGATTTTCCATACTATCAACTTGCCAAAAATCCGCTACAAAAATCCTTAATCACGAAAAAGGATGGTACTTGGCAAGCAACTTCTACCCAAGAATATATAGACAAAGCAAATGCGATAAGTCGCGGATTGCTAAGAATGGGTGTAAAACCTAATGATAAGATTGCTATAATTTCCATGACCAATAGAACGGAATGGAATATTATGGACATTGGAGTCTTGCAAACCGGCGCCCAGACCGTGCCTATTTACCCCACCATTTCTCAAGAAGATTACGAGTATGTATTAAATCACTCAGAGGCCAGTTACTGCTTTGTTTCCTGCGATGAAGTATTGCAGAAAGTCTTGGCTATTAGTTCTAAGGTAAAAAAGTTAAAAGATGTGTATTCTTTTGACGAATTGAAAAATTGTAACCATTGGAGTGAAGTTTTAGAAAAAGGAAGCGATCCCTCTAATCAAGAGGAAGTAGAAGCTAGAAAAGCTGCAGTACAACCAGACGATCTTGCCACCTTTATTTATACTTCTGGTACTACCGGAAGGCCTAAAGGGGTTATGCTTTCTCATGACAATATCGTTTCCAATGTTATTGCTAGTAAGGAGCGCGTGCCTTTTGAACACGGTGGTTCTGCGCTGAGTTTTTTACCGGTATGTCACATTTTTGAACGGATGATTTTATACCTATATCAATACTGTTGTATTGAAATTTACTTTGCAGAGGGACTGGACAAAATAAGTGACAATGTAAAAGAAGTACACCCCACCCTGATGACGGTGGTTCCTAGACTGTTAGAAAAAGTATATGATGCTATAATTGCAAAAGGAACGGAACTCACAGGAGTTAAAAAGAAGCTTTTCTTTTGGGCGGTAGAACTCGGCTTAAAATATGAGCCATACGGTGCTAACGGCTGGTGGTATGAAAAGCGTCTTGGATTGGCTAGGAAGCTAATTTTTAGCAAGTGGCAAGAAGCTTTGGGAGGTAATTTAGAAATGATGGTATCTGGAAGTGCTGCATTGCAACCACGTTTGGCCAGAGTATTTGCGGCCGCTGGGATGCCCGTGATGGAGGGCTATGGGCTTACTGAAACCTCACCGGTAATTTCTGTAAACGATGCCAGAAACAAGGGATGGAAAATTGGTTCTGTTGGGAAAATTATAGACCGCGTAGAGGTAAAAATAGCGGATGATGGCGAGATTCTTTGCAAAGGCCCTAATGTCATGAAGGGCTATTACAAGGATGATGCAAAAACAGCCGAGGTAATTAAGGATGGGTATTTCCATACGGGAGATATTGGAGAGATTGATGACGAGGGATTCCTTAAAATAACGGATCGTAAAAAAGAAATGTTTAAAACCTCTGGTGGTAAATACGTGGCGCCTCAATTATTAGAAAACAGGTTTAAGCAATCGCGCTTTATTGAACAAATTATGGTGGTTGGTGAAGGAGAAAAAATGCCGGCAGCGCTCATACAACCAAATTTTGACTTTCTTTATTCATGGGCCGAAAAACATAATGTTACCCTTGGAGCCAACTCTGATATTTGTGTAAACACCAAAGTCATCGCAAGAATTCAGGACGAAGTAGATTCTGCAAACGAAGACTTTGCGAAATGGGAAAAAGTAAAACAGTTTAGACTTACCCCAGACGTATGGAGTGTAGATGATGGCCATTTAACGCCTACAATGAAGCTGCGCCGGAAAATAGTAAAGGAAAAATATATGGACCTTTACAATGATATTTACGGACGCTAATGGCATTTGAAAAATATACAGACGAACAGTTACGACGCTCTAAAAAAATACTTCTTGTTGTAGCGGTGTTACTTTTAGGTTTTATGGCCTTTGCGTTAGGGTACGGTATTTACCAAAGTGCAAATGACATAGATTCTAATTTACTTTTCTTAGTACCCACTGTTTTTGGGCCTCTCACCTTTGTGCCAATTATCATCTCTACCATGGTAGAATCCGAACTAAAAAAACGTTCCAAAAAGTAAACAACTTTCCATTCTAGTTACTGCGCTCTTGTAAAAATTTATTATGCATGCATAATAAATTTTCCCTATCTTTGGGTGTCCAAATTAGTTCTATGAGAGATTTGACAATTGACTGGGCACTGCGAGCAACATGGCAAGCCGTTACCAGAATGTATAATGAAGAGGCGAAGAATTATGGCTTAACGATGGCCATTGGTTTTACGCTTTTAAGCATCGATTCAAAAAAGGGAACTCCTAGTACAGCCCTAGGGCCTCGTATGGGAATGGAATCTACTAGTCTTTCTAGAATCCTTAAGTCCATTGAAGAAAGAGGGTATATAGAACGTCGCCCAAATCCCAATGATGGTAGAGGCGTACTCATTCATTTAACGGCGCTTGGTCTGGAGAAAAGAAAAGAATCAAAAGAAGTAGTACTTCGTTTCAACGAAGCCGTAAAAGGCAAGTTAAATGATAAAGATTTAGAAGGTTTTTACAAAACCACCGAAATCATCAATGGCCTAATTACAGACAAAAAAATCTATACAAAAACAACAACTAATTAATTTCTAATTACAGCATGAAAAGGCATATCAACAAAGTTGCCGTGATAGGTTCTGGTATTATGGGAAGTGGCATTGCTTGTCATTTTGCCAATATTGGGGTCGAAGTTTTACTCTTAGACATCGTTCCAAGAGAATTAAATGAAAAAGAACAAGCCAAAGGACTTAGTTTGGAGCATCCTGCGGTGCGGAATAGGTTAGTGAATGATGCACTTACCAAAGCCCTGAAATCGAAGCCTTCTCCTATTTATCACAAGAAATTCGCCAATAGAATTACCACTGGGAATTTAGAGGATGATATCGCAAAAGTTAAGGATGTAGATTGGATTATTGAAGTGGTTGTAGAGCGCTTGGATATTAAAAAGAAGGTGTTTGAAAATCTTGAAAAACATCGAACTCCAGGAACCCTTATCACATCAAATACTTCTGGGATTCCAATTCATTTTATGAGTGAAGGTAGAAGTGATGACTTCCAAAAGCATTTCTGCGGAACGCACTTTTTTAACCCAGCACGGTATTTAAAACTTTTTGAAATCATACCGGGGCCTAAAACAGCTCCTGAGGTATTAGAGTTCTTAAATGGCTATGGCGAACAATTCTTGGGTAAAACCTCGGTAGTTGCTAAAGACACCCCAGCTTTCATTGGGAACCGAATTGGAATCTTTAGTATTCAAAGTCTATTTCATGCCGTAAAGGATTTAGGAATGACCGTTGAAGAAGTAGATAAACTTACTGGACCTGTAATTGGTAGGCCTAAATCTGCTACTTTCAGAACTGTAGATGTAGTGGGCCTTGATACCTTGGTGCATGTTGCCAATGGCATTGCTGAGAATTGCAAGGACGATGAGCGTCACGAACTTTTTGCCCTCCCAGATTTTATTAAGACCATGATGGAAAACAAATGGTTGGGAAGCAAAACTGGGCAAGGGTTCTACAAAAAGGTAAAAAATGAGAAGGGAAAGAGCGAAATACTCACCCTAGATTTAGACAGCATGGAGTACCGCTCTAAAAAGAGCGCGAAATTCGCTACACTAGAACTCACTAAAACCATAGATAAAGTAATTGATAGGTTTACGGTACTCTGCGGTGGCAAAGACAAAGCGGGTGAATTCTACCGAAAGAGTTTTGGTCAATTATTTGCCTATGTATCGCACAGAATTCCTGAAATTTCAGACGAGCTTTACAAAATAGATGATGCCATGAAAGCCGGGTTTGGTTGGGAACATGGACCCTTCCAGATTTGGGACGCCGTAGGCTTAGATCAAGGGTTACAATTTATTGAAGCCGAAGGTCAAAGTGCAGCTCCTTGGGTACAAGAAATGAAAGCTGCAGGAATTGACTCTTTCTACAGTGTGAAAGAAGGAGCCACTTATTACTACGATATTCCTAAAAAGGAAATGGTACAAATTCCTGGGCAAGATGCTTTTATCATTCTAGATAATATTAGAAAATCTAAGGAGGTATTTAAGAATTC
Organism: uncultured Croceivirga sp.; assembly: GCA_964601965.1. GTDB lineage: Bacteria > Bacteroidota > Bacteroidia > Flavobacteriales > Flavobacteriaceae > Croceivirga. Next base: position 31,382 of record CAZRPJ010000024.1, on the reverse strand, counting down.
AGGAGTTGTTGCAGAAGATCTTGGAGATGGCATTCTAAATGTAGAATTCCAATCTAAAATGAATACCATTGGCGGCGATGTACTTGCTGGACTCAACAAGGCAATTGATATCGCTGAAAAGGACTTCCAAGGGCTTGTAGTAGGGAATCAAGCAGCTAATTTTTCCGTCGGTGCCAATATCGGTATGATCTTTATGATGGCCGTAGAGCAGGAGTATGATGAATTAAACATGGCTATTAAAATGTTCCAGGACACCATGATGCGCATGCGGTATTCTTCTATTCCTACAGTTTCTGCACCGCATGGAATGACCTTAGGTGGGGGTTGTGAACTTTCCATGCACGCCGATAAAGTAGTGGCAGCAGCCGAAACCTATATTGGATTAGTTGAATTTGGTGTTGGAGTAATACCAGGTGGTGGTGGTTCTAAGGAGATGGCGATGCGAGCGTCTGATTCTTTTAGAGCCGGTGATGTTGAGCTTAATATTCTGCAAGAATACTTCTTAACCATTGGTATGGCCAAGGTGTCCACATCAGCTTATGAAGCATTTGATTTAGGCATCTTGCAAAAGGGCAAAGATGTAATTGTTGTCAATAAAGACCGACAAATTGCTACTGCCAAGGCGCATGCAAAATTAATGGCAGAAGCAGGATACACGCGCCCACCAGCACGAAAAGACGTAAAAGTATTAGGCAAACAGGCATTAGGAATGTTCTTGGTAGGAACGGACTCTATGGAGGCCAGTCACTATATCAGCGAGCATGACAAAAAGATCGCCAACAAATTGGCCTATGTGATGGCTGGAGGAGATCTGTCTGAACCAAGCTATGTAAGCGAACAATACTTACTAGATATTGAACGTGAAGCTTTTCTTTCACTATGTACCGAAAGAAAAACCTTAGAACGCATTCAGCATATGCTTAAGACCGGAAAACCATTGCGTAATTAATACAAATGGCTAGCACCAGAGCAGATAGACTTCAAAGTATCGGAACCATCATGGCTTTATTGATAAGTATTATCGCCATGGTAACCTCTATTTATGAGGCCGGTATTATGAAATCACAGCAAAAATCAATGGTGTGGCCCTATTTGAGTGTTACGCAAAATTATAATGGTGAAGGCTTTGGTATTAATATTATAAACAAAGGTACCGGCCCCGCCATTGTAACATCTGTACAAATAGACTACAAGGGGATGCCAATGGAAACGATTGATATGTTACTAGATTCATTAAATCCAAACAGAACGTTTGGGTATGATATTCTTAGAAACAATACCATTGGAAACTATGTCTTTATGTCTGGAGAAGAAAAAGTGCTGTTTGGTCTTCCTTACACCGAAGAAACTCGGGTAATTGTAGATCAGATTCCAAATGTAAGGATGCGTATTGGGTACAAATCTGTCTTGGATGAATACTGGTATTACGACACAAAAGAAGACAAGCACTTTAAAAAAGAATTTAACGCTAAAACAGAATTTAAAAATTAATAAATGAAAACAGCATATATAGTTAAAGGTTATAGAACAGCTGTTGGCAAGTCCAAAAGAGGTGGTTTTCGCTTTAAAAGAGCAGACGAGTTAGCTGCTGAAACCATCGAACATTTGGTGGCACAACTACCAGATTTCGACAAAAAGAGAATAGACGATGTGATTGTTGGAAACGCCATGCCAGAGGGATCTCAGGGCCTCAACATGGCCCGTTTAATCTCATTAATGGGTCTAGATATTGTAGATGTACCAGGAGTAACTGTGAATCGTTTTTGTTCTTCAGGATTGGAAACTATTGGCATCGCAACAGCAAAAATTCAAGCTGGTATGGCAGATTGTATTATTGCCGGAGGTGTTGAAAGCATGAGTTCTGTTCCTATGACTGGATTTAAAACTGAACTAAACTATGATTTAGTTAAATCTGGACATGAAGACTACTATTGGGGTATGGGAAATACTGCAGAAGCAGTTGCACAAGAATACAAGGTTTCAAGAGAAGACCAAGATGAGTTTGCCTATAATTCTCATATGAAGGCATTAAAGGCTCTGGATGAGAACAGATTTCAAGATCAGATTGTACCTATTGAAGTAGAAGAAACCTATGTGGATGCTTCTGGAAAAAAAGCGAATAAAAAATTCACCGTTTCCAAAGATGAAGGCCCTAGACGCGGTACTTCTGTAGAAGCATTAGCCAAGCTAAGACCAGTGTTTGCAGCGAATGGTAGCGTAACTGCTGGGAATTCTTCGCAGACTAGTGACGGGGCTGCTTTTGTAATGGTTATGAGCGAAGAAATGGTAAAAGAACTCAACCTGGAACCTGAAGCTCGCTTAGTAAGTTATGCAGCGGCAGGTGTACCACCAAGAATTATGGGGATTGGCCCAGTTGCAGCTGTGCCAAAAGCCTTAAAACAAGCCGGATTAAAACAAGATAATGTTGAGTTAATAGAGCTTAACGAAGCGTTCGCTTCCCAGTCTTTGGCAGTTATAAGGGAGCTAGGCCTAAATAATGACATCGTGAATGTAAACGGTGGTGCTATTGCGCTAGGACATCCTCTGGGCTGTACTGGAGCCAAGCTTTCCGTTCAGCTTTTTGATGAGATGCGAAAAAGAAATATGAGCGGCAAGCACGGAATGGTTACCATGTGCGTGGGTACAGGTCAGGGTGCAGCTGGAATTTTTGAATTTTTAAATTAAGATTGACTACAAAATAGAATTGCAATGAGTACAGAAACACTAAACAAAGAACTAATCCGAGGAGGGCAGTTTTTAGTCAAAGAGGTAGACTGCGAAGACGTCTTTACTCTTGAAGATTTGAACGAAGAACAGCGCATGATGCGTGAGAGTACCAAAGAATTTGTTGACCGCAAAATTTGGTCTAATTGGGAACGTTTTGAGCAAAAAGATTACGCCTTCACCGAAGAGTGTATGCGAGAAGCAGGTGAGCTTGGACTTTTAAGCATTGCTGTACCAGAAGCTTATGGCGGAATGGGTATGGGCTTTGTTTCTACAATGCTCGTTTGTGATTATATTTCTGGAGCTACAGGTTCTTTTAGTACTGCATTTGGGGCCCATACTGGTATTGGTACAATGCCAATCACCCTTTATGGAACAGAAGAACAAAAGCAAAAATACGTTCCAAAGCTTGCCAGCGGAGAGTGGTTTGGCGCTTACTGCCTTACAGAACCCGGAGCAGGATCTGATGCCAACTCTGGTAAAACCAAAGCGGTACTTTCAGACGATGGAAAATATTACAGTATTTCTGGCCAGAAAATGTGGATTTCAAACGCTGGGTTCTGCAATATGTTTATTGTTTTCGCCCGTATTGAAGATGATAAGAACATTACAGGATTTATTGTTGAAAACGATCCAAGCAATGGAATTAGCTTGGGGGATGAAGAAAAGAAATTAGGAATCCACTCCTCCTCTACGCGTCAGGTATTTTTTAATGAGACCAAAGTACCTGTAGAGAATATGCTTTCTGAGCGTGGTAATGGTTTTAAAATCGCAATGAATGCCCTCAATGTTGGGCGTATAAAATTAGCGGCTGCCTGTTTAGAAGCACAAAGACGTGTGTTAAATGAGGCCACAAAATATGCGAACGAGCGCATCCAATTTAAAACTCCTATCATGAATTTTGGGGCTATAAAAGCGAAGATTGCTGATATGGCCACCAACGCCTATGTAGATGAGGCCGCATGTTATCGAGCTGCCAAAGACATTGAAGACCGTATTGCTATAAGACAATCGGAAGGGAATACTCACCAAGAGGCAGAATTAAAAGGTGTGGAAGAATTTGCCATTGAATGCTCTATTTTAAAAGTAGCAGTTTCTGAGCATGTTCAAGAAACCACGGACGAAGGTATTCAGATCTTTGGAGGTATGGGATTCAGTGCCGATACTCCTATGGAATCTGCCTGGAGAGATGCCAGAATTTCCAGAATTTACGAAGGAACCAATGAGATTAATAGAATGTTAGCCGTTGGTATGCTTGTAAAAAAGGCAATGAAGGGGCATGTAGATCTTTTAGGCCCAGCCACTGCCGTTGGAGAAGAATTAATGGGTATCCCATCTTTTGATGCTCCTGATTTTTCTGAACTATTCGCAGAAGAAAAAGATCTAATCAAACGTCTTAAAAAAGTATTCTTGATGGTTGCAGGAAGTGCGGTTCAGAAATTTGGCCCACAGCTAGAAGAACATCAGCAATTACTTATGGCTGCTGCAGATATTCTAATCCAAGTGTATTTAGCAGAGTCTGCCATTCTTAGAACAGAAAAGAATGCGAAACGTTTTGGTGAGGAAGCACAAGCCACTCAAATAGCGATGGCAAAGTATTATCTTTACAAGGCCGTTGAGATTGTAAATACCAAAGGAAAAGAAGCTATTATTTCTTTTGCGGAAGGCGATGAGCAACGAATGATGCTAATGGGCTTGAAAAGATTCACAAAATACACTAACTTCCCCAACGTAGTAGCCTTACGAACTGCAATTGCAGATAAGGTTGCCGGAGATAACGGATATACTTTTGACTAATTCAAATAACTTCCACGGAAGTGAAAACCGTCTGCCTTAGGTAGGCGGTTTTTTTATTGCATTTAATCCGAAGCACCTATTTTTACAGTATGAAAAATGGCATCCTTGAACGTGCTTTCGGAAGTACCGATTTTGAAGAGTTAGGTAAACAAGCCCTTGATCAATTCCAGAACCATTTAACCAGCACACTAAATGGGGAACGAAAACGAACAATTGCCTGGAATACTCCAGAAAAAGAATTAGAATTTTGGGATACCTTTTTAAAAAGTGGGAAGTCAGCCCAATTCTTATCGGAAATTATCAATAGAACTACCCATACCCATAACCCAAAATATTTAGGGCATCAAGTAGCAGCTACCGCTCCGATAACTGCAGTTACGGCCATGGTCAGTGCGCTTTTAAACAATGGGATGGCAGTATATGAAATGGGGATGTCCCCTTCTGCCATAGAACATATCGTTATAAATTCTATCTGTGCTAAAATAGGCTTTGACTCCAATTCAGGAGGCTTATTAACCTCTGGTGGTACGCTCGCTAACTTAACGGCCCTCTTGGCGGCAAGAAAGGCCATTGTCACCCATGATGTTTGGAATAAGGGATACAGCAAACCCTTAGGAATTATGGTCTGCGAAGAAGCTCATTATTGCGTAGACCGGGCTGCCAAAATCATGGGATTGGGAGAACAAGGCATCCTAAAAATACCTGCCAAAGATTCCTTTAGCATGGATACCGCGACTCTGGAAGAACACCTCCAAAAGGCCAAAGAAAAAGGTATTGAGGTCTTTGCAATTATTGGCTCAGCACCGTCCACCGCTACAGGGGCTTATGATGATTTAGAAGCCATTGCATCCTTTGCTAAAAAGCAGGGCCTTTGGTTTCATGTAGATGGAGCACATGGTGGCGCCGCTATTTATTCCGAAAAATATAAAACCCTATTGAAAGGAATTGAAGCGGCAGATTCTGTGGTTATCGATGGACATAAGATGATGATGATGCCCACAATTACCACAGCCTTACTCTTTAAAAACAAGTTGCATATGCAAGCTACATTTAGTCAGAAAGCAGACTATCTCTTGGATGATATGGGAGAGCCTGACTGGATTAATAGCGGCAAAAAAACCTTTGAATGCACTAAAACAATGATGTGCCTGCATTGGTTTATTCTTTTAAAATATTATGGTGAAGAGCTCTTTGATGCCTATGTCACCAGGCAATACGATCTTGCCAAAACCTTCGAACAACTTTTAAGAGCTGATAAAGATTTTGAACTTGCGACTGCACCTCAATCCAATATTCTTTGCTTTCGAATTATTCGTGCGGAGGCTACCCCATCAGAATTAAATGCGCTAAATATGGCCATTCGGCAAAAACTGCTAGAAGATGGTACGTTTTATATTGTACAAACCAAGCTACGAGGAGTGCACTATTTGCGTACTACACTAATGAATCCGTTTACTACAGAAAAGGAGTTGCAGCAGCTCCTTTCTATGATAAAAGAGCTAGCACAAGGGCTCTTTAACTAATAGATTCTAATATCTTCTCTTCGCTTTGCTTTTTAGAGAAATTAATGGCGCACTCAATCAAGGCCAAATGAGAATAAGCCTGAGGGAAATTACCAAGAAGTCGTTTTGTTTTAAAGTCTATATCCTCACTAAACAATCCTAAGTGGTTGCTATAACTTAACAATTGCTGAAATTGCGCTAGAGCTTTTTCTTCTTCACCAATTTTAAACAGGGCATTAATAAACCAGAACGTACAAATGGTAAAGGAAGAAGAGGGCAAACCGAAATCGTCTTCATTTTTGTAGCGATATAACAATCCATCATTACTTAGATCTCGCTCAATAGCTTTTACTGTACTCACATATTTAGGATCTCTAGCATGGATAAATCCATAAGATTCCATAAGTAAAACAGAGGCGTCTAAATGATACGAACCATATGATTGGGTGAAGGCTTTTACATCTTCGTTCCAAGCATTGTCCATAATGTCCTGCTTTATTTGCTGTTCAATTGCCGTCCATTTATCTATTTTGCGGTGCTTACCGAACATTTTGGCCACCTTAATTGCCCTATCTAAAGCCACCCAGCACAATACCTTTGAAAAGGTAAAATGGCGGTCTTCTCCACGGAATTCCCAGATACCTTTATCAGGCTCCTGCCAGTGTTTTTCAACAATCCAAACAATGGCTTTGGTAATACTCCACAATTCTTCGCCATTCTCAATATCATTGCTAAAACGAAGCAATTGCTCATAAATAACATCCATTAAAATACCGTAGATGTCATTTTGTTTTTGTTTGTAGGCTGCATTTCCAATACGTACGGGTTTAGAACCTTTGTAGCCATCTAAATGGTCCAAGCTCTTCTCTGTTAGGGTCTTCTCTCCGTTAATACCATACATAATTTGGAGTTTCTCATCCTTATCTGGCATTAAATCTATAATGAATTGCAAAAAGCGCTTTGCACTGTTCTTATGTCCTAATTCAGAAACTACTTTAATTACCATGGAAGCATCTCGAATCCAACAGAAGCGATAATCCCAATTGCGCACCTCCCCTACTGTCTCTGGTAGTGAGGTAGTGGCAGCGGCTAAAACAGCTCCCGACTTGTTATAAGTAAGCATCTTAAGCGTAATAGCGCTACGCATAATTTCTGCATTGAATTTCTTATACGTAGGCGTACGGTCTACCCAATCTAACCAGTAGATTTTGGTACGCTCTAGTTCTAAAGCAATCTTTTCTGTAGATGGTTTTAAAATCTTTTCATTGTAACACACTAAAAAGTATCCATCTTCTTTTAAGGTAATCTCCTCACCATTTAAGACGTGGTTCTTATTAAATGAGGTGTAAAGAAAAAGTGAATCGAATTGTTGCTTGCTGGTAATGCTAACAATAAAAGAACCCTTGACATGGTGCGTGGTCTCTCCTTTGGCATATTCTAACCGCGGATCATACTGCACAGTGAATTTAGGAGCACCAGAAATTAATTTTACATAACGAATAATTTCTGGCGGCGCATGGTATTTGCCATTGGGCTTATGATAGCGAGGCATAAAATCATGCAGTTCAAAAATATTTTCTCCATCAGAAAAACGGGTAACCAAAATGGCTGTATTCCGGTAGTATTCTTGGGTTATCTCATAATTGTACTTGGTAACAATCTCAAAGTTCCCCCCTTTTTTCTCATCCAAGAGTTTCGCAAAAACGGAAGAAGAATCAAATTGTGGCAAACAACACCAATCCAAGGAACCGGTATCAGAAATTAATGCAGCGCTTCGGCAGTTTCCAATAATTCCATAATTTAGGTTATCCATATGCAAGTTCTTATCGTATTATGGTATTTGTAAGTTTTTTCTTTCTTTATAATCGAAAAAACGCCATTTTTATTTCATTTTCTTTAAAAAAACCAACCTATGGGTAAAACTATAATTATTTCCAATAGACTCCCAGTGCAATTGCAAATAAGTGATGGAGGATTGTCTGCCAAACCAAGTGTAGGCGGTCTCGCCACCGGTATGAAATCGGTACATCACGGCGGCGAAAGCTTATGGATTGGGTGGTCTGGACTTACCAAAGAAGATACCCCCAAAGAATTGGAAGATGAAATAGATGAGGCATTAGCGCAACATGGGTGTTCTAAAGTGCAACTAACCGAAAAAGAAATAGACGGTTTTTATTTTGGCTTTAGCAACCGAACGATCTGGCCACTTTTCCATTATTTTTTAGAATACACGGAGTTTGAGCTTTCTTTTTGGGAAACCTATAAATCGGTAAATCAAAAATTCGCCGATGCTATTTTGGCCAAAGCAGGAGATGATGATATCATTTGGGTTCATGACTATCAATTACTTCTGGTGCCACAGATGGTAAAGGAAAAAAGACCCAATGCAACCATAGGATTCTTTTTACATATTCCTTTTCCTTCTTATGAGATTTTTAGAACACTGCCTTGGCGGGAGGAAGTTTTAGAAGGCCTACTGGGTGCAGACCTTATTGGTTTTCATACCTATGATTATGAGCGCCATTTTTTAAGTTCGGTACGCCGTCTTTTGGGACTGGATGTTAGTTTCAACGACGTTTATTTAGAGAACCGAGTCATAAAAGTAGACTCGTTCCCAATGGGCATAGATTACAATAAATTTCACGAGGCCGCTTTAAAAAGTTCTGCCTTAAAAGGAAAAGAACGAACAGATCTTCAGAAAAAATTAGACGATCATAAGGCTTCGGCTCCAGACACCAAGCTCATTGTCTCTATTGACCGCTTAGATTACAGTAAAGGGATCGCAAAACGAATCAATGCTTTTGAATATTTCTTAAATAAATATCCCGAGTACAAAGAAAAAGTCCGACTTATTATTCTGGCAGTTCCTTCCAGAGCAAATGTACCCCAGTATCAAGTCCTCAAAAGAGAAATAGACGAGCTCGTTGGTCGTATTAATGGCGAGCTTTCAACGGTAAATTGGACTCCTATCTGGTATTTCTACCGTTCACTTCCTTTTGAAAATCTAATAGACCTTTACACCTCTTCAGATATTGCTTGGCTTACCCCGCTGCGTGATGGAATGAATTTGGTAGCTAAAGAATACATCGCAACAAGAATTGACAAAACTGGCGTATTAATCCTAAGTGAAATGGCAGGTTCTGCCTATGAAATGAATGAAGCCCTGCTCATAAACCCAAACAATTTTGAGCAACAAGCAGATACTCTAAAACGGGCTATTACCATGCCGGAAGAGGAGCAAATGGCCAGAAATATGTTCTTACAAAATAGGTTACGGCGCTACAACGTAGAGGTCTGGGCCAATGAATTTATGGATTCCTTAAAAGCGCAGCGGCAAGGTATTGGCACCTATGTTTCGCAAAAGATTTCACCAGAGATTCAGCAAAACATCCTTGCGAAATACAAAGGCGCTAAAAAACGACTTCTATTTTTAGACTATGATGGCACCCTCACTGGTTTTCACAAAGATCCACAAAAAGCCTCTCCAGACAAGGAATTGTATGAGCTGCTAGATGCTTTGCATCATCAAGAAGGTACCACGCTATTCTTAATTAGCGGACGAGACAAAGAAACATTTAGCCGCTGGTTTTTAGACAGAAAGTACAATATGATTGTGGAACATGGGGTATGGATTTCTAGAAATGGCGAAGACTTTAAGCTATTGGAAAAGGTGAAAGGAGAATGGATGGAGAAAATACTTCCAGTGCTAGAGTCCTTTGTAGATAGAACGCCGGGCTCTTTTGTAGAAGAAAAGAATTACTCCCTTGCTTGGCATTATCGAAATACAGATCCGGATTTCGGAGAAAAAAGAGCCACTGAATTAAATACCGTACTAACCAGCCTTATTGGCAACGACGATATAAGTGTCTTAAACGGCAACAAAGTCATGGAAGTAAAAAGTAGCAATGTCAATAAAGGCCGTGCTTCTGTTAGAATGTTAAGTGAAGCAGAATATGATTTCGTTTTCGCAATTGGTGATGATTGGACCGATGAATTTATGTTCCAAGAGCTGCCTCAATCTGCCATTACCGTGAAAGTGGGACTTAAAAAAACCCAAGCAAAATACCATGTTGAAGGAGTTTCTAAAGTGCGTTCCTTCCTAAAAACATTTTTAAATGAAAAATAACCTAAAAGTAGTACTGATTGCCATGGGCTTAGTGTCTGTATTGAGCACCTACGCCCAACCCAATACCGAGGTATATTTAATGGAAGTTGAAAGAATTGGAGATAGCCTAGTGCTGTCCGATCCGTTGAACATTTCCTTAAATGAAGGGTATGATAACCAACCTTCTTTTTATAATTCGGAAACCATCCTTTTTTCCTCCACTAGAAACGGACAAACAGATATTAAAGAATATCATATCCCCAGTGGAAAAAGTAAATGGCTCACTAACACCGCGGTGGGAAGTGAATATTCACCTACTAGAATTCCTGGGACTGAGGCAGTTTCTGCAATTCGCCTAGATACAACGGGCCTGCAACGGCTTTACAGATATGATCTCAAGGAGGGAACTTCACAAACCATACTTAAAGACGCCAAAGTGGGCTATCATCTGTGGTATTCTCCAGAAATTTTGGTAGCTACTGAATTGGTAGAAAACAGAATGGATCTAACTGTAAACCATTTAGGCAATGGAGATTCTTACACCTATCAAAAGAGCGTGGGTAGAAATTTATTACGCATTCCCGGTAGCGATGCCATAAGTTATGTGAGCAAATCAAGCGGGACAAACACGGTTAAATCCATGAATGTAACTTCTGGTGCCACGGATTCTATAACCCTCGCTCCTACCATAGAAGACTTCGCTTGGACCCCAGACGGCCTTTTGCTAGCTGGGTATCAAAACAATATCCTTAGCATGCGGCCTGGTAAAAGCAATTGGAGCGTGGCGCATAGTTTTTCAGACAAAAACCTCTCAAAAATCACAAGAATTGTGCTAAGTCCTAGTGGAGACAAATTGGTACTTGTATCGGAAATTTCCCCAGAAGGAATTGTTCAAAAACAGGTAGATTCCTATAACGATCGGGATTTAGACGCTTTCGTAGGCTGCTATGATGAAAATGTTTGGGTTGGACGATTTCCAAAAGATACACTGTATGTTGGCCGTGAAACCATGCGCTCTAATTATGCTAATTACTTTAAGGAAGTAGCATCAACTGGCGTAAAAGTCACCTCAAGAATTGTCATTGGTAATAAAGTTATTGATCAAGAACTAGCTGAAGACAACGGTAAGGAGCAATACCAAGTCGCTATTTATGAGGTAGTTAACAACCGTATTGCGAGTATGAATTTTATTTTTGATAAGCCCACCGAGGACCCGGAAGCCATAGTCCAAAAACAATTAGATGCGTATAACGCTAGAGATATAGATGCGTTTTTAGCTACTTATACAGATGATGTAGCCTTGTATAATTACCCAAATACCCTAAGGAGTGAAGGTCAGGATGCCATGCGTGAAGGATATACGGGCTTTTTTGAAAATACGCCAGACTTACACTGTGAAATTATAAATAGAATCGTAATTGGGAACAAAGTGATTGACGAAGAATACATTACCGCCAACGGCGGCAACTTCTCTGCAGTAGCCGTTTACGAGGTTGAAAATGGCAAAATTGCGAAAGTCACCTTTATTCAATAATTTGTCAGTGTGAAGTTTCCGCATAACATAAGCCGAATTGAGGCTTTTAGTGACGGGGTTTTTGCTTTTGCAGCTACCCTGTTATTCGTTTCAATAGGAAGTGAACAAAGTACTTCGGTATTAAAAATTGATTGGAAAGATTTCATTGGATTCGGTGTTAGTTTTTTTGTTTTGGTAGCCTTATGGTCTGTACACTACAATTTCTTCAGGCGCACCAATCACATGGATAACTGGATCATTGCTTTAAACGCTGTGCTCCTCTTTGTGGTGTTGTATTATATTTTTCCACTAAAATCTTTATTAGACACTTGGTTTAATGGTCAAGGATTGTCTATCGAGAACTTTTCGTCCCTTTTTCAACTGTATAGTCTTGGATTTCTCATGATTTTTGGATGCATCTCCCTGATGTATTTTAGAGCATACAAAAAGACAAAGTCTGTAGAGCAAAGCATTGTGCTGCTTTTTTATACGAGGCATTTTGCCATCTATGTCTTTGTCTCCTTCCTATCCATCGTAGTTGCCAAATTTAAAATTGGGTTAATATTCGCCTTGCCAGGGATTATCTATGTACTTCTGGGACCCCTGTGTTATTGGCATGGCGTTCGATTCAGTAAAACTTTTAAACTCCCCTAAAATGAAAAAAATTATTCTAATACTGTTGCTGCTACCCTTTGTGTTACACGCCCAAACGGATACCAGAATGTATGATATTATTAATGCCGTTTCTTCCGAACGTTTAGAACAAGACATTACCACGTTAGCCAATTTTGGTACAAGGCACACTTTGAGTGATACCATTTCTGAAACGCGAGGAATCGGTGCAGCAAGACGTTGGATTAAGGCACAATTCGATAAAATCTCTGCAGACTGCGGCAATTGCTTAGAAGTATTTTACCAAAGAGATTTGGTAAAACAAGGAGTCAATGCAAGAATCGCAAAAGATGTTTGGGTGGTGAATGTTGTCGCTATTAAACGTGGCACCAAGAATCCTAACCGATTCATAATCATGAGCGGTGATATAGATTCAAGAGTAAGCGATCCCAATGATTATACCTCAGATTCGCCAGGCGCTAATGATAATGCTAGCGGTATGGCAGGCACCATTGAAGCAGCCAGAGTTCTATCTAAGTACAACTTTGAGAATAGTATCATATTTGTGGGACTTTCTGGGGAAGAACAAGGGCTTTTTGGCGGAAAGGGGCTTGCAGCTTATGCGAAAGGAAAAGAATGGGACATCGTTGGTGTGCTAAACAACGATATGATAGGAAATATCAAAGGCGTAAACGGCGTCATAAGCAACCGTGATTTTAGAATTTTCTCAGAGCCCTACCCACCTACTGAAACCAATCAACAGCGCAGGGCAAGACGATTCTATGGTGGCGAAGTAGATGGTATTTCACGGCAATTAGCACGCTATGTATATAAAGCCACTAAGACCTACATGCCTGAAATGAACCCAATTTTGATTTATAGACTGGATAGATTTGGTCGCGGAGGGCATCATAGACCATTTAACGATTTTGGGTATGCGGGGATACGAATCATGGAAGCCCATGAGAATTATACCCAACAACACCAAGATATTCGGGTGGAAGAGGGTATTGCTTATGGTGATGTACTTGAACACGTAAATTTTGAATACACCAAAAAACTCACAGCAGTGAATGCTATTTCTTTGGCTTCCATTGCTTGGGCACCTGCTGCTCCAACCAATGTTGAAATTGGAGGTATCGTAGAACCATCTGCTAAATTAAAATGGGATGCCGTTGAGGGAGCCAAAGGCTATAAAATCTATTGGCGCGATACAACTTCCCCAACTTGGGACAATTATATGTATGTAGGAAACGTTTTACAACATACCTTAGCAGGAATTGTGATCGATAATTATTTCTTTGGTGTAGCAGCGGTTGGTAAAGATGGGCATGAAAGTCCGGTTGTCTTTCCTACCGGTGTATTTCGCTAACAAAAGATAACTCTGAATGAAAAGAACATGTTTCGCCATTTTAATGGTTCTTGTCTTTAATGTCCATGCACAAGATCAATTAGGTTTTACGCAAGATGATTATTTAAGGGGCAGTATTACCCCTGAACGTGAATGGTGGGACCTCACCTTTTATCACCTAGATATTGAAGTAAAACCAGAAGATAAATTTATATCGGGCTCTAACACCATAAGATATAAGGTGTTAGAGGAGAAAGACATCATGCAGATAGATCTTCAACCTCCACTAAAAATTGAAAAAATAACCCAGAATGGGCAAGAGCTTACTTATAAAAGGGAGGGAGAGAATGCCTATATGGTATTGCTGGTAGCACCTCAGAAAAAAGGCGAAGAAAATGAAATAGTAGTGCGCTATTCTGGCAATCCAAAGGAAGCGATACGAGCCCCTTGGGATGGTGGCTTTTCTTGGAAAAAAGATAGCAATGGCAAACATTTTATTGCCACTTCTTGCCAAGGATTAGGCGCTAGTGTCTGGTGGCCCAATAAAGATCATATGTACGATGAAGTAGATAGCATGGCCATAAGTGTCACTATTCCAAAAGATCTAATGAATGTTTCCAACGGCCGTTTAATCGGAGTTGAGGAAACCGAGGCCACCAAAACCACGCATTGGTACGTAAAAAGTCCTATCAATAATTATGGAGTGAATGTCAATATTGGGGATTATGTACACTTTGGAGAAACCTATGACGGTGAGAAAGGGCCTTTGGATATTGATTATTATGTGCTCCGTGAGAATTTAGAAAAAGCCAAAGAGCAATTTAAACAAACCAAACCCATGTTAGAAGCTTTTGAACACTGGTTTGGGCCCTACCCCTTCTACGCAGATGGCTTTAAATTGGTAGAAGTCCCCTATTTGGGTATGGAACACCAAAGTTCAGTCACCTATGGAAATGGGTATCAGAATGGATATAGAGGGATAGACCTTTCCGACTCTGGTTGGGGACTCAAGTTTGATTTTATCATTATCCATGAAGCTGGTCATGAATGGTTTGCCAATAATATTACCTACAAGGATATTGCCGATATGTGGGTTCATGAAGGTTTTACCGCCTATTCCGAAAATCTATTTCTAGATTACCATCATGGTACCAAAGCCGCTTCGGAATATGTGATTGGCACCCGCAAAAGAATATCGAATGACATTCCTATAATTGGTCGTTACAATCTTAACAAAAGAGGCTCCGGAGATATGTATTATAAAGGTGCCAATTTGTTACATACCTTAAGACAGTTGGTAGAAGATGATAGTCTCTGGAGAGAAGTTCTGCGTGGTTTAAATGAAACATTTTACCATCAAACGGTTACAACGGGACAAGTAGAGGACTATATTTCGGAAAAGACTGGAAAAGACCTCACTGCCTTTTTTGAACAATACCTAAGAACCACCATGATTCCCACTTTGGAATACGAATACAATGGTAAGGAGCTAAAATACCGTTACAGCAATGTGGTTGAAGACTTTGATATGCCTGTGCGCGTTTTGGTAGATGGAAAAGCTTCTTGGATTTTTCCTAAAAAAGGAGGCGCATGGAATACCACCAAGCTTGCTGGAAACGAATTGGAAATAGATTCTAATTTTTACATTGAGAGTAAAAAGCTCTAATGAAGATCTTTTTCCCACAATGGCAAGGTGCAGGTTCTGGAAGTATTATTGAAGAAGGCGCAACAGCCTTGCTCAATTATTTAGGAAAAGATAATTTCCTAGAACTCGCACTATCTACACTTCCGGCAGGAGATGCTTCCCAACAGAAACATCAAATCAACAATTTTGAGGCGCTGGTCGCACAATTAGCTTCCTTCAAATCACTTTTAAGTAAGAACCAACCCAATCACATCCATACCCTAGGTGGGGATTGTGGACTAGAGATTGTACCTGTTTCCTACTTAAATGCGAAGTACCCCAATTTAGGCGTCATTTGGTTTGATGCACATGCAGATATTAATCGTCCATGTGATTCCCCCAGCTGTAATTTTCATGGCATGCCCTTAAGAACACTGTTAGGAGAGGGAGAACCTGGGATGAATACGCTATTATTCTCCAAGTTACTCCCAGAACAAATCCACTATGTAGGATTGAGAGAGGTAGATGAACTAGAAGCGCAATTCATTACCCAAAACTCCATTTTCTCGCTGACAGATTCGGATTATTCCTCCTTAATAGATCACCTTAATCAGAAAGGAATCACTCATATTTATCTCCATTTCGATTTTGACTGTTTGGACCCAAAAGAGTATCCCTACACCTATTATCAGGTAGATGGTGGGTTATCGTTGGGGTTTGCCGAAGACTGTATAAATGCCCTAAAAAAAGAATTTAAAATGGTAGGCAGTAGTGCTCTTGAATCTGTGGCGATGCGTCCCAAGGAAATAGCATCAATTTCTGGGATTTTAAATGCGCTATTCTCTTGACAAGAATAGAAAGTATGTGCCTTACAATACGTACCTTTCTCTATCGTAAGAATAATACAGGACTATTGGATGGATTTACAACCTACCCTTGAAAACGATTTGGTCTTGGTAAGACCATTACATTCTAATGACTTTGAGGCTCTTTATACAGTGGCTAGGGATCCTTTGATCTGGGAACTTCACCAAAACCCGGATCGTTGGGAGAAAAACGTTTTCCAAGAATTTTTTAAAGATGCCATAGCCTCCAAAGGAGCCTTCGCTATTTTCGATAAGAAGACCAAGGCCATGATAGGGAGTTCGCGTTATAAAATGCATGAGCACTCGAAGGAAGCGGTAGAGATAGGATGGACATTCCTGGGCCGTGCCTATTGGGGCGGCGTTTATAATGCCTCCTTCAAAAACCTGCTAATTTCCCATGCGTTTCAGTATGTATCCTATGTCTTATTCAATGTAGACCAAAATAATTTTAGATCGCAAAAAGCGGTTAAAAAGCTAGGAGGCCTTCCAATTGACCGTTCAGGTTCTTTAAAACACTTACATACCCCTAAACCCACAGGAATTACCTTTGTAATCTCTAAAAGTAAGAACCCATCATGAACAGTAAATTGCGTAATGGCGTCGCCCTTTTTGGATTGTTATTCGGTGCGACACTTTTAATTACGGGGTCTAATTGGTTGTTAATTCCCCTAATAAATAAACCCTTAGTACCTCTGGGTAGTATAAGTACAGAGATCGCTTTTATTTGCCTTAGCTACCTAGTGATGCAATTCACTTCTAGAAAGTCCGGTGAGCAATTGGGTACTTTCTTTAAAATTGCGGGAACACTTTCAATGGTATTATCCCTGGCATGGCTACCCCTGGGGCGCTATCTAAGTGGAAACTGGAGTAACTCTTTTACAAACAATTCAGAGGCGTCTGAAATATTTTGGACATTCACCTATGCTGTGGTCGCCTTACCATTGCTCTTGCTTTTACTGTATCTTCTTTACCGATTATGGGTGGTGCTGTTTAGGAAGTAATTTGGAATTCGCTACATTTATTAGAATTCCAACCTAATACTATGGCTTTTAAAAACCAACTGCTTTGTACCCTTCTAACCGCACTTCTAACCTTTTCAACTTGCTACGGCCAAGATTTAAATGAAAGGCAATTAACAGCATTGTCTAAAGAGTATGCGAAGCGTTCGTTTCCTATTTTAAAAAGTCTTTTGGAAATTCCGAACGACGCGTTTTTCCCTGAGGCCATAGAAAAAAACATTCAATGGTGCGAAAAGGAATTCCAACAAAGAGGTTTTAGCAATACACGCATTCCTACTGAAACGGTGCCATTACTTTTAGCGGAACGGAAACATCCTAATGCCAAAAAAACAGTGCTTATTTATCTGCAATTAGATGGACAACCTGTAGACTCTACTCGTTGGTTTCAGGAAAGCCCCTACACCCCTACCCTTAAGAAACCTAAAGAAACAGTGGGCTGGGAAACCCTACCTTGGAATGACATTGAAAACTACGAAGAAGACTGGCGCGTTTTTGCTCGTTCTGCTAGTGATGCCAAGGGACCAGTGGCCATGTTCTTAGCAGCTTTAGACGCTACGGCCTCAAACAATATTGTTCCCAACTACAACATTAAGGTAATCATGGATTTTGAAGAGGAGTTGGGATCTCCTAGATTACCTGGTGCCGTTAAAAGCAATGCAGCACTTCTAGAGGCTGATATGCTTATTATTTTTGATGGCCCAAGACATATCACCAATAAACCAACCCTAACGTTTGGAGCAAGGGGTATTGCCACCATACAGTTAACAACCTATGGCCCTTTGGTTCCCCAGCACAGTGGTCATTTTGGGAACTATGCCCCCAATCCAGCGCTGCGACTCGCAAAGCTTTTGGCTTCCATGAAAGATGATGAAGGGCGCGTAACTATTCCTGGTTTCTATGACGGAATATCTATTGATGCTGAAACGGAGGCAATTCTTAAATCGGTTCCGGATGATGAAGCACTCATCAATTATCGTTTACAAATAGCCAAGGCAGATAAAGTTGGGGATTATTATCAGGCTGCTATTCAATACCCTTCTTTAAACATCAGAGGGATGCAATCTGGTTGGATCAATGACAAAGTAAGAACCATTGTACCCGGTTGGGCACGTGCGGAAATAGATGTACGCTTGGTATTAGAATCTAATCCTGAAAGGCTTATTAAGCTAATACAAGACCATATAAGGGACCAAGGATTTTTCCTTACGGACAAATTACCCACCAAGGGAGAGCGTCTAAAATATCCTAAAATTGCCACCTTTACGCATGAGATTTCCTATCAATCTTTTAGAACAGATTTTAATTCAGAGGTAGGTTTATGGCTCACTCGAGCCTTGAAACGTGCGTTTCAAGAAGACCCTATTCGCATACGAATGAGTGGAGGATCTATTCCTATTTCTCCTTTTGTTACTACACTAAATATACCCGCAGTAACCGTACCCACTGTGAATAGAGACAACAATCAACACAGTCCTAATGAAAATTTACGTCTTGGTAATTACCAAGAAGGTATCAAGACCATGATCGCAATTTTAGGTGAAAAACTATAAAGGATTTAAAAAACTCCTTTATTCTGCACCTACATCCTTTAATAATTCTGTGATGGAGCGTTCTAATTGCTGATCAATTCCTTTATCAATCACATCAGGATCATTCTTTACTTGAATCATAGGTTCTGTCTGGTTGTTCTCCATCCATTCCCCTGCTTTATTTTTAGCACTAACCGGCACTACGCCCCATCTACCACCATCAGGAAGGCGTTCCCAACCGGCAAAACTACAGGTTCCTGGAACTGGCATCCCTACCGTTTTCCCGATGGCTAGGTCTGTATACCCACTTGCAAAACAGTGGCCGTCACTGTACATTGATTCGTTAAAAATAGCCAAGGTAGGTTTGGTCCACCTAGAAGTGGGTTCCCCTCCAACTTTACGATCTTCGGTTTCGTATGTAATAAATGATTCACCAGTAAAAAACATAGCTAGGTCTGCCACGAGATCACCTCCACCATTAAACCGCGTATCCACAATAACCCCTTTTTTATCAAAGAATTTACCAAGCATCTGATCATAAATATTGCGATAAGGACCATCACTCATCCCAGGAATATGCACATACCCTAACTGACCGTTACTTTTTTCCAAAACTTCTTTTTCATTGCGTTTAACCCATCTCTTGTAGAGCAATCTATTTTCTTGTCCAAGTGTAATGGGTTTTACCGTAATCTGTTGTACTGCCTTGGTACTTGGGTTTTGTATTTCTAATAACGTAAAAGTGCCCGCAATTCTATTTAAATATTGCGCTACATCGGTATTAGAAGCAATAGGGGTTCCATTAATTGCAGTTATAATACTGCCAGCTGAAATCTTTAAAGCCGCTTTGTCTAGGGGCCCTCCCTGAATAATTTCAGCAATTTTAATGCCTTGTCCTTCGTACTCATAATCCATAAAAATGCCTAGGCTTGCCGTTGCATCACCATTTGGAATAGAGCCACTATAACGACCTCCAGCATGACTTACATTAAGCTCTCCCAGGAGTTCGGAAACCATTTCGGAAAACTCATAGGAATTGCCCAAATGCGGAATGTATTTTTCATATTCCTTCTTTAACATATCCCAATCCATCCCATGAAAATTAGAATGATAAAAAATAGCATTGGTGCGCAACCAAATATGCTCAAACATGTGCTGGCGTTCTGCATCGGTATCTAACTGCATTTCAGACTTCATTTTTATTGGCTTTGTAGAGGCTCCCTTTACATCTACCTTAGAAATGCTGCCATCTGCCAAAAGAAAGAGTGTTTCCTGTTTGGAATCCCATTGCAGACTTGCGCGTCTTTTGCCTAATGGGATTAGTAATTTTGTCTTTTTAGTTCGCAGCTCAGTTTCCCAAAGATTAATATCTTTTTCAAAGCGCGCCAAGTAGTACAATTTCTCCCCGTCTTTAGAGAGTACGGCATCTGAAAGACGTGAGGAATGAATCGTTAAGCGAGCCTTGCGTTCTCTTACATCTTCCCAATCTATCTTAAAGTCTGTTTTAGGCATCTTTTCTTTGGCCGCTTTACCCTTTTTCTTTTTACCAGATTCTTCCTGCTCCTCTTTCGTTTCTTCAGCACTTTCTTCTAGCAAGTTCATTAAATCATAGTCTTCCTTACTCATATTAAATTCATCCCAGCCATCTTTTGTAAGGAACATGCTATAGACGTCGGCTTCGGTCCTACCGCTTGTGGCATAACTTTTAAGGCCATCTCTATTACTAAACCAGAGTAATTGCTTCCCTCCATCTACCCACTTTGGAGTAAAATCATAATAACCGCTTTGCGTAAGATTTTCTTTCTTTTTACCATCAGCAGAAACCAACAATATTTCGCCATTACTTAGAGTTGCACCCCAAGAAACTGCCAACCACTTGCTATCTGGACTCCATTTAAAGTACTTATCTCCATCTTGAAAATGATAGAGCTCCTCTGGAGTAAGCAGCGTTGTTTCATTGTTAGTTTCGAGATCTAGCACCTTTAAGGTCCTTCTATCCTCAATAAATGCCATTTTCTTCCCGTCTGGAGAAAACTCCGGCAAATAACAGTCTGTATCTTTTCCTAACACCAGCGATTCTTGCAGGAGCGTGGAAGCAAAAAAGAAAGGTTCTTCTTTTCTAACAATGGTAGTCTTGTAAATCTGCCATTTACCATCTCGCTCACTGGCATAGGCCACGGCTTTCCCATCGTTTGTAAAGCGTACGAAACGTTCTTGTTCTGGAGTATTGGTTAATCGCTTGGTGAGTCCTCCTTCTATAGCCGTTACAAATACTTCCCCACGTGCAATAAAGGCCAATTCCTTTCCATTAGGCGAAATAGCCATTTCACGAATACCACTATTGATGGAAATATATTTATCTGCATTGACCACATCCTGAGTTCTAATAGTTATGGCTACTTTCTGCGGAGTTTCTCCCTCTTTTAAAGTGTAAATCTCGCCATCATAACTAAATGCCATGGTACCATTACCAATTGATAAGGAGCGAATAGGGTGGGTTTTTAAAGAAGTTAATTGGGTACTTTGAGTGGGCTTATCTAGGGCAAGCTTATGCACGTTAAAGGTACCGCTGGCTTCACTTAAATAATACACTGTGCTCCCATCTGCAGAAAGCACTGGATTTCTATCTTCACCCTTGTAAGCAGTAAGCTGTGTATGCGTATCGGTAGCAAAATCATACTTCCATAGATCACGCGCAATAGCAGAGGTATGGTGTTTACGAAACTCATTCTCATACCCTTTTTTGTCATGATACACTAGAAATGAGCCATCTGTATGTACTTGTACATCTTCCGCTGGTACAGTGAGTACCTGTTTTATACTTCCTGAATTGGCGGGAACTTGATACAATTCTGGTTGAACCCGTGTAGGATATTGCCGATGAGATACGGCATCTTGACGAACCGCTCCAAAAAGCACAGAAGCATTGTCTGCAGAAAACGTGAAAGGATGTTCGTCATTACTATGAAAAGTTAATCGTTCTGCTGGTCCGCCTAAGGCATCCATCACAAAAACATCAAAATTACCATAGCGATCAGAAGCAAAAGCAATTTGCTGTCCGTCGTTGCTCCAAACAGCTTTGTAATCATGCGCTGTATGAAAAGTTAGTTGTGTTGCAATACCTCCACTTGATGCGACTCTAAAAAGGTTGCCTTTGTATGTAAAAACAATGGTGTTGCCATCTGGGGAAATAGCAGGATAACGGGCCCATCCAGGAGTAATCTGGCCCACAGCCGTAGCACCAAGAAGCAGTGCTAGGCCAAAAAGGAATGATCTCATTTAATTGATGTTTAGTTTGGACAAGAAAGATACCAAAAAGAATGAGTAAAAAGGGGAAATATTCTCAATGCTTACTATACTTTCTATAATACACCCAGGCGGCTATAGCACCAAGAGCAGAAAAAGCACTAAGCATCCAAAAAACATATTGATGCCCCTCTTCACCAGGGTAAGTATCTAAGAAATATCCGTAAGCAGGTCCAGCGAAAATATCTGGAGTATAGCCCACTAAGGAGATAAGTCCCACAGCGGTCCCAGTAAGAACCAAGGGAATATTTCCTTCTCTCATAACTCCAAAATATAAGGCGCGAGCGGCATAAACCCCTACTGCCACAATAACTACCGAAATAAAGAATAGTGCTGTTGTAGACGGTGCAATAATTCCAGAAGCAAACAAGAGCCCTCCTACAACACAAAGCAGTAAACTTAGAAGAAGCCAAAAGGTAATCTTAAAACGATCTACAATAAGTCCCACCAAAATACCAGTGGTAGGCCTTAAAAACTGCAAAAAGGTTCCTACTTGTGCAGATTTTACCTGGTCATATTGCATGACTTCATTCGCGTATAGAGAGATGATATCGGTGATTTTATAGCCTACATAGGCACATAGAATAATGATCATTAACAGCCATACCGAAGGCAATTTCAAAACTTTCTTTAATTCTGAAAGGGTAATTCGATCTACTAATAAGGCTTTTTCGTCGCCTCCAGTTTTCATAAAAAACCAAACCAAAATACCAACTAGTGTAATAAGGAAGGCTGCCACATAAATGACATAGGTAAAGGCATTCTGCCTATCGGGCAAGCTGGCTTGTTCAATATCAACATTTAAAAAGGCAGAAAACACAAGTACCCCCAGCAACCCAAAAAGTGCTCCTGTTAGTCCCCTGCCACCATCTAACAAACCAAATGCCTTGCCTTGGGAAGTATCCCCGCCCCAAACACGTGTCGCTTTAATCATGGGAGCCCAGAAGAGAAAAATGGTAGTAAATCCCCAATACCCGTACAAAATTTGTAAAGTAAGGAAACTGGGATATTGAGCATAAACAAGCCCCCCTGAAGCCGTTAACCAAAGCGCTATCGCAATTAATTTTCTAGGTGGATACTTGTCTGCTAATGGGCCACCTAAAAGATAGGAAGGAACAGCAATTAGGCCGTAAACTGTAAAACAAAGACCAATTTCAATATTATCTAATTGAAAGACTTCTAAAACCGTTGGTCTGAAAACGCGTGGCAAAACAAAAGGAAGAATAAAAACCGCTTCTCCTGCTAAAATCAATAAAATAAGGTAATACCACGAAGGTCTTTCCATGAGATGAGTTCACAATTAGAGCTAAAGGTAACAAAAGCAACTTTGTGAAAAACCTCGTGTTGTTTCTTTACGTTTTGGGTCGCATCAGAAGTAAAAGACCTCTGCCTATTTGATAGAGTAAAAAGCATCCCAAAGCCAAAAAGGGACTGAACCCCATGGGAATTACAGCGCCAAAGGTAAAACTAGAGCCCAATACCCACCCCAATAAAAATTCAGAGTAGAACAATGGAAAGATGATGCCTAAACCTAAAATACCTAATAAAATTCCTGTAGGTATCTGAATACCATGAACAAAACAGACTGCGATAGTTATGGCCAAAACAGCTGCCAATAAAAATCGTTTAAATACCAGTGAAATAGAGAAGCTCGTTCCCTGTTTTTGTTGCCGCTTTTGTATCCTAAATAATAACCACCACGTATAAAAAGGGAGTATGCTTGCACCGATCCAATTAGGGATGCCGGGCATATCTTTATCATGAAATAAATAATGTACCGGAATTCCCCCATGGAAATAATCCCAAAGAACATGGGCCCATACGAGGATGGTTACTAATAAGGTAAATAGAATTCTGTTTTTTAGATTGATTTTCATTGGTTTGTAGTCGTTAGATTGATGAATATCTTGTGAGACTACAAGTACACTGATTTGTTACAATATACCTGGCTTGAATTTTCAAAAAAAGTCGTCAAATTAGACATAGACTTGAAGGGTTGGAGTTAACACCCTTTTAAGAAATCTCGACACTTGAATGGTTATCTTTAACCGACTAATTAACTTCCAAAAATGAAAAAATTACTTTCCCTAGGGATACTGTTGCTATCCCTTTCCCTGCATGCACAGCAATTTACAATGGACCTAGTTCAGGATATGAAACCAAGAAACATTGGTCCTGCAGGAATGAGCGGTAGGGTAACCGCCATTGATGTACAACTATCCAATCCTGATGTCATGTATGTTGGGACCGCCTCAGGTGGGCTATGGAAATCTACTTCTGGTGGCATAAAATGGGACCCCATTTTTGATAAAGAGTCTACGGGTTCAATTGGAGCAGTGGCCATACAGCAGTCCAATCCTTCTGTGATTTGGGTAGGTACCGGTGAAGGAAACCCAAGAAACAGTCTTAATGGGGGGTATGGTGTATACAAGTCCCTAGATGGAGGAAAAACATGGAAGGCTATGGGGCTAGAAAAGACGCGGCATATCCATAGAATATTAATTGATCCCTCTGACCCTAATACAGTGTATGTGGGAGCTATTGGATCTCCTTGGGGAGTGCATCCAGAAAGAGGTGTGTTTAAAACAACAGATGGTGGTGTTAGCTGGAGCAAAGTGCTCTTTGTGAACAACAAAACCGGAGTCGCGGATATGGTAATGGATCCCAGCAATCCTAATAAAATAATCGCGGCCATGTGGGAACATAAAAGAGACCCTTGGTTTTTTAAATCAGGAGGTGAAGGCAGTGGCCTTTTTATTACCCATGACGGAGGCGATAATTGGAAACGTATAACCGAAGAAGAAGGATTCCCTAAAGGGGAATTAGGAAGAATAGGAATTGCGATCGCCAAGAACAAACCCAATGTGATCTACGCGCTTGTAGAAGCAAAGAAAAACGCACTTTATAAGTCGGAAGACGGAGGCTTTAAATGGAAAAAAATCAACGACAAGAATGATATTGGAAATAGACCTTTCTACTACTCTGAAATTTACGTAGACCCTGAAAACGAAAATCGTGTGTATAGCATTTTTACGTACGTAAACGTTTCCGAAGACGGTGGAAAAAACTTTAAAGAATTAATGCCTGCCTATGGCGTAAGTAACGGGGTACACCCAGACCATCACGCATGGTGGATTCATCCTGAAAATGGGCAGTTTATGATCGATGGTAATGACGGTGGGATGAATATTACCAAAGATGGAGGTAAAACTTGGCGCTTTGTCGGGAATCTTCCAGTGGCACAATTTTATCATATAAGTGTGGACAATGAATACCCTTACAATGTGTATGGAGGTATGCAGGACAATGGTTCATGGAGAGGCCCGGCCTATGTATGGCGTGCCCAAGGTATTCGGAATAGTTACTGGCAAGAAATCGCTTTTGGTGATGGTTTTGATGTAGTTCCGGATTTAGACGACAGCAGGTACGGATATGCTATGAGTCAGCAAGGAAACCTACGCAGATACGACTGGATAACGGGGAATAATTATGGGGTACGCCCTACCCCACCCGATGCAGACACCAAACTTCGTTTTAATTGGAATGCAGGAATTGGCCAAGACCCATTCGACAACGCCACGGTGTATTTTGGCAGTCAATTTGTTCATAAAACAACCGACAAAGGACTAACCTGGGAGGTCATTTCCCCAGACTTAACGACTAATGATCCTGAGAAACAAAAGCAAAGCGAAAGCGGTGGTCTCACCATGGACGCTACAGGAGCAGAGAACCACTGTACTATTTTGGTGATAGAACCCTCTCCTGTAGAGAAAGACATGCTCTGGGTAGGTACGGATGATGGTAGAGTTCATATTACCAGAAACGGAGGTGCCAGCTGGACAGAGGTTACTGCAGCAATAAAAGGACTTCCCAAGGGTAGTTGGATACCTCAAATTCGCGCTTCGGCCACCAATAAAGGAGAAGCGTTGCTGATTGCGAATGATTACAGAAGATTTAATTATACCCCGTATGCCTATAGAACAAAGGACTACGGGAAAACCTGGACAAGAATCGTAGATGGATCGGATGTTAAAAGTTATACCCTTTCCATCATAGAAGACCCAAAAAATCCCAATTTACTATTCTTAGGAACAGATGATGGTCTATACCTCTCCTTAAATGCGGGCCAAGACTGGCAAAAGTGGACGGAAGGATTCCCAACGGTTTCAACCAAAGATTTAGCAATTCATCCGCGTGAGCAAGACCTAGTAATTGGCACTTTTGGTAGAGCTGCCTGGGTATTAGATGATATACGACCGCTACGAGAAGTAGCCGGGAATAGCGCAGCACTGCAGCAAGAAGTCGCACTATTTGCTAGTCCAGATGCCTATTTAGCTGCCTATCAGCAAGGATCGGGTAGTCGTTTTGGAGGAGATGCCCTCTATAACGCAGAAAACAGAAAAAGGGGCGGTATGATCACCTACTACCTAAAAGAAGGGAAAAAAGACCTTAAAAAGGAAAAGAAAAAAGAAGCAAAAGGGGATGCAGAAAGCAGCGAGAAGAAAAAAAGTGGCGTACAGTCCAAGGATAGTATTCAGTTCGACTTTTATGATGGAAACAGACTCATACGCACTTTAAAATACAAGACTCCTGAGAAAAAAGGGTTCCATAGAATTTACTGGGGATTGGACGAAAAAGGACCAGATCGTCCTGCTAGAAAAATTAGCAAACGAAAAAGAGAACCTAGCGGAGCCACTGTAAAACCTGGGACTTATAAGGTAGTTGCTACTTTTGGGATGACCAAAGATTCTACTACCATTCAGGTGAAAACAGATCCAAGACTAACAGTGTCTAATGCCAGTATTTCAGAAGTTTATGAGCATAGAAAACAACTGGAAGGGTATACTCAAAGCGCAGCAGATGCCGTGAAGCAGTTGGTGGAGAGCAAAGATTTGGCCACCAAGTTTCAAAAGGAAATGAAGACCTTGGACGAAGAAAAGTTCAAAGAACAGATAAAAGCCTCTAAAGACATTGTAAAACAGATTGATTCAATCGTTGCTCTTTATATTGGGAAGGTTGATAAAAGACAAGGAATTACAAGAAATCCGGAAATTACCGTAATGCAACGAATTGGAGTTGCCAATAGATATGTGGCGACCCGTAAAACAGGAATTACCAAAACCGAAAAAGACCTTATGCAATATGCAAAACAAGATCTTGAATCGGCGCTAGGTAAAACCAATGCTTTTTTCAATACAGATTGGAAAAAATATAGAACTATGATTGAAGGTTTAGAGTTATCGCCCTTCAAAGAAACCAAAACGTTTACCATCGAATAAACAACAACAAAATGAAAAAATTAATTCTACTAGGTAGTCTAGCGATTTTTTGGGGATGCAAAAAGGAAGTGAAAACTCCCCCCATCGCAGAGACCATGAAAACGTATAACATTGCCCAGATGATGGACAATGAAGCAATTGGCGGAGGAAGTTTTGCTCCCAACAATGAAAAGTTACTCATTCATAGCAATCGTACAGGAATTTACAATGCCTATGCTGTAAACATTGCAAGTAATGAAATAGAGCCACTAACACAATCAGACAGTTCTTCTGTATTTACCACCAGTTACTTTCCAGATGATGAGCGTATCTTATTAAGGATGGATAATAATGGAGATGAGATCTATCAGATTTATCTAAGAGATACCACAGGAACAGTGACCAATCTAACACCTTTCCCTGGTGCGCGTGCCAGTTTTTATGGTTGGAGTAAGGATGAAAAGAGTTTTTACTTTGGTTCTAACAAACGAAATCCAAGATTTACGGACGTCTACAAAATGAACCTGGAAGATTTTAGCTATACCATGATGTATGAAAACACTGAAGGGTATGATGTAGGGGAAATTTCAGACGACGAAAAGTACTTGGCGTTGGTAAAACCAGTGAATACCAATGATGTTGATCTCTTTTTGTATTCTGTAGAAGCAGATAAAATGACAAAAATTAATGCCAATCAAAGTGCTAATTCCCCACAGGATTTTTCTAAGGATGGAAAGTATTTGTATTACACTACAGATGACGGGGGAGAGTTTAGCTACTTAAAACGCTATTCCTTGGAAGATGGCCAATCTGAAAAAGTCCTAGAAAAAGACTGGGACATCATGGGTTCTTATTTTACACGTTCTGGAAAATATCGAGTGTCTTACATTAATGAAGATGGAACAAATGTTATTGAAGTTTTTGATACCGAGAATCAAAAAAATGTAGATCTCCCCACCTTTGATGGTAGTGCAATTACAAGCGTAGGATTCTCAAAAGACGATTCTGCCATGCGTTTCTATCTGGGCGGTTCTCATACACCTTCGAATCTGTATTTCATGGATTTGGAAAGCAAGGAGTATAAAAAATTAACCGATGTGCTGAATCCCGAAATCCAAGCACAAGATTTGGTGCGAGCCGAAGTGGTTCGCTATCCTTCTTTTGATGGGGTAGAAATCCCAGCCATTTATTACAAACCGCATCAAGCAAGTGCAGAAAATCCTGTACCTGCCTTAGTGTGGGTTCATGGAGGACCTGGCGGACAATCAAGAATGAATTACAATTCCATTGTGCAGTACCTAGTAAATCATGGCTATGCCGTATTAGCGGTGAATAACCGTGGAAGCAGTGGGTATGGAAAGACCTTTTTTCAAATGGATGACTTAAACCATGGAGATAAGGATCTTAAAGACTGCGTAGAAGGTAAAAACTGGTTGGCAGAACAGCCTGAAATAGATGGTGAGAAAATTGGAATCATTGGCGGCTCTTATGGAGGCTATATGACCATGGCTGCGCTTACTTTTACACCAGAAGAGTTTGATGTAGGCGTAAATATTTTTGGTGTTACTAATTGGTTAAGAACCTTGAAAAGCATTCCGCCCTGGTGGGAATCTTTTAAAGATGCACTGTACAAAGAATTAGGAGACCCTTATAGTGCAGATTCGGTGCGTCTACGAGAAATATCGCCTTTGTTTCATGCGAACAAGGTCACCAAACCACTCATTGTATTGCAGGGTGCACAAGACCCTAGGGTGTTGCAAGTAGAATCTGATGAAATAGTGGCAAGTGTTCGTAAAAATGGTGTTCCCGTGGAGTATGTCTTATTTGAAGATGAAGGACATGGATTTGTGAAGAAAGAAAATCAAATTAAAGCTTATGGTAAGATCTTGGAGTTTTTAGATCAATATCTAAAAGAAGAGATTGAAAAACCTTTAAAGAACGAAGAGTTGTAAAGCAAAAGCTCCTGAGGAATTCCTCAGGAGCTTTTTTGTTTTTACCTCATTAAAGTTTAGCCAAAAATTACGACCAATATTCTGAAAGGATCATCTCATGAAATCACAAAAAATTACGTTTGTTAGCTCAGAGGGTAAAAATCTGGTGGGGCGGCTAGAAATGCCAGTGGATAGGCATCCACACAACTATGCACTGTTTGCGCACTGTTTTACGTGTACTAAAAATTTGATCGCCGTTAAAAATATTTCAAAGACTCTGACCAATAATGGATTTGCGGTATTACGTTTTGATTTCACCGGCCTTGGAGAAAGCGAAGGGGATTTTGCAGATACCAATTTTTCCGGTAATGTAGAGGATCTAATCGCAGCATCTAATTTCTTAACCAAAGAATATGAGGCTCCTTCTTTACTTATTGGACATTCCTTGGGGGGTGCAGCGGTGATTTTTGCCGCAAAAAGAATCGCCTCCGTAAAAGCAGTCGCCACTATTGGTGCTCCTTCAAATCCTGTTCACGTAAAACATTTACTCCGTAGTGGTCTTCCTGAAATTGAGGCAACTGGTGAAGCCGTAGTTAATTTAAGTGGCCGAGATTTTAAAATAAAAAAGCAGTTTTTAGAAGATTTAGAAAAAAATACACTACCAAAAACCGCCAAGGAACTTCGCAAAGCGTTGTTAATCATGCATTCGCCCCAAGACGACACGGTTTCTATTAAAAATGCAGAAGAACTTTACAAAGCCGCACACCATCCTAAAAGCTTTGTGTCTTTAGATGGGGCAGACCACCTCCTTTTTAATAAGGAAGATAGCAAGTACGTAGGAGAGGTCATTGCAGGATGGGCCAAGCGCTATTTAACAATTACAGCCAAGGTGTCGCCAGAACTAAAAACAGCACATCAAGTAGCTGCTAGTCTAGATGCTGAAGATGGATTTACTGCCCAGATGAAAGTAGGAAATCATTATATGTTGGCCGATGAACCTGAAAGTTTTGGAGGTAATAACTTTGGCCCCTCCCCTTACGAATTGGTTTCGGCAGGCCTTTCTGCTTGTACGGTAATGACCATACAGATGTACGCAAAAAGAAAGGGATGGCCTTTAGAAAATGTAGAAGTCCATACATCGTACAGCAAGACGCATGCAGAAGATTGTGCTGCTTGTGAAACCGATACAGCAAAAATTGACACCTTCCATAGAGAACTTAAACTCTCTGGTGATCTTGATCAAAAACAAATAGATAGATTGCTTGAAATTGCAGATAAGTGTCCGGTGCATAAAACCTTGCACAGTGAAACGCAAATTATAACAAAATTGATTTAAGCAATTAGCTTAAGCGCATGTGAAGAATATCAAAATAGCGCAGCTCTAATTCTATGGCAGCTTGTTGTATTCCTTTAAGTCGTTTAAAGTACTCTTTTGGATCTATTTCCCCATTAAAAAAATGATGCTTTGCCTGCTGGTATTCTTGGCAGAATTGCTTTCGTTTATTACAGTATGTAATAAAACTTAAATACTTCGTTGGCTGATACAAATTCATTTATGGCGTGGTTTAATTTTTGGGGGCCATGATCCATTTAAAAACGAAATGAATAGAATTTTAGTATTTCATCGATGATTTTTTACACTTTATCGATATTTCATGTACTTAGATTCGTGAGAATCCGCAAAGAACTCGTACTTTCAAGGGATACCTATTGACAAATGCAAAGCGAACCTTTTGAGGCAAGAGTACAAGGCATGCACAGCATCCATATTCCTGATGCTATTGCAGATCCCTTTATAGCAAAGGGGCACTCTAGAGTGTTAGTAGAAGCTGCTTTTAACGAAAAAAAGATTTCTTTTTACGCCGCGCTTCGTAAATACCAAGGGGTTTATAGTATGATGTTTAGCAAGAACAAGCAAACAGAGCTGGGCCTTTTACCTAATGACTATTTTTCTGTCATTCTTAATGAAGATACTTCCAAGTACGGAGTAGAAGTTCCTGAGGAGTTCGAAGCCGTCATGATGAGTGATCCAGATGCCTTTGAAATTTTTGAAGCATTTACCAAAGGCAAGCAACGAGGCATCATTTATATGATACTGCGCTTTAAATCCTCACAAAAAAAGATTGACAAACTGCTGATCTTGTGCGAAAACCTAAAACGCGGTATTCGTGACAATCGCGAATTGTTAAAACCGCTTTAGGTTGACATGGTTTAGTTTTATAGTTACCTTCGAGAAAACCTAAAA
>CAZRPJ010000023.1:0-41118 GCA_964601965.1 uncultured Croceivirga sp. | reverse complement strand
ACGATTGCTCCTGTACCACGATCAATAGTATTCCCCACACCCCTTATATTCAAGTTATTGTCTACTGCAAAAGGCGCAAATGGGGTGTCAATATTACTAGCTAATCCTAAACGAAGTCTTGATGCCCAATTTCCTCGCTCACCCACTCTTTTGAAAAAAGAAAAATCATTAAATCCTATCCAGAAATCCGGCAGGGCGTCACTAGTACTGGTAACATATTGAAGGTTTAAATTACTTCGGATACCATCTAAATAATGATAGTAATAGCGAATACCGTCATAATTGTAGAGCATTTTAAATAAAAATTTATCAACGACTAACGCTTGTGGAACGCTGGGGTCTGTTGCGCCACTTTGGTATTGATAATCTTCTGTAAACAGATTTAACCCGAACTCTATGCGGTTCTTAAAATTAAATTCAAACAATCCTAAAACCTCAATGGACTCATTATTATACTTATAATCTGCCGTACCATTGTCTAAAAACACCGGTTCCTGCGTAGTTAAATCTTGGTAATTAATTGCCAAACCCAACGAATTAGAGAAAAGATAAGGGGCTCTCACATTTAAGCCAAAGGAACTAAAAACGTCGTATTGATAAAATGCTCCTAAGGTGACATTCTGACCCAAAAAATTAAACTCTTGCAAACCCACCCGAAATGCAAACTCGTCATCATTTGAGGTGAAAATATTGGCAAAAGGGATTAAGGTGAAATTCTCTTCAATTCCATAAATTACTTGATATTCCCCTTCTTTAGTGGTGTTATGCACCTGATAATAGGCATGTGCAACGGATGGAAGTCGTATCAGTCTTTCAATGTCTTGTTGTATAACCACAGAGTCGAGCAGCGCTCCTTCTCGTAAAGCCGATAGTTTTTCAATCAATGCTGTTCTCGTTCTTTTGTTTCCCTGAATTTTAAATTCTACAACCGTCTGTTGTGCAAGGGTAAAACCTGCAGTTAAAAAAAAGAGGACCGAAAGAAAATAGTTCATGGCGTGCCTTAGTTAGGCCTTAGTCTGCCATAATGCGTTCTAATTACATCTTCCGCTGGTTTATTTTGCGGAGTAAATCTATTATCGCCAGAACCGCCTACACTATCATGATGTATAAACCACTTCCAGATAAATCCTCCAGCAAACCATTCTTCTTGCCAAAATTCATCAAAAACTACTTGCATAGCCTCTGCTTGTGCCATTAGATTCACATCCATTTGATTTCTATCTACTAGCCATGGTTTTTTGGCTGTGTAATCCATACTTCGGTAACCGAACTCCGTAAAGACTACTGGACGATTTACCGTTTCGGAAACTTCTAACATTTTCTCCTTCCACTTGGCCCAGCCCGCTTTCATTTGAGCTTTGGTAGGATTTTGCACTTCCGTTAAAGGAAAATAGGCATCAACGCCTATAAAATCTAATTGCTCCCAGAAAGGCGTTCTAGTGTATTCATCCCAATTGGCGGCATAGGTGAGTTTGCCATGATACACTTTTCGAATATCCTCTATTAGATCCTTCCAAAAAGCGGGTCTATGTTTTACAAACTCTTCCAACTCAGTTCCTATGCAATACATCTCTGCCTTGGTTTCCTCTGCGAGTTTCGCATAGGTTAAGGCAAAATCACTGTAAGAAGTTTCTAGCGCCTTCCAATCTTCTTCTGATGTCATAGTAATATCTCCAGTGAACTCCCCTCTCCAAACCCATATTTGCGGTTTCACCATGATCTTAATGCCGTTTTTTTGTAGCATTTCAATGTATTGCTTTCCACCAGCGCGCGTTTCTCCAAACCACTGGCGTTCTGTATCAAAAACCAGCGTTGGATCCTCTAAACTGCGAATAAAACCAAAAGGCATCACCGCAGCATAGTTGGCATTTACCTGTAGTACTGGATCTATATGTTCTTGGGTGGCCTTGTCCCTAGAGCCAACAAAACTAATTCCGTTGATTTTTTCTTGTGATTGGCTACTGCAGGAGAGCTGAACAAGGCATAAAAAAAGAAATCCCAATCGTCTCATAAACTTCGATTGGGATTAAAAATAGTTTTTTTGAAACAGTATGCTAGAATACCGCTCGTAAACCTATGTTAAAAGTTTCTCCAAGACCAGTATCTCTGCCACGAACAAAATTGGTATACAAGCCTTCAATGTTTAATTCTTTTGTGAGCTGATACTTTAATCCTCCTCCTAAAGCAGTAAAGTTCTGACTAAAATCGTTCCCTAGATCCACCAATTCTGTATGTTGCGCAAGCGCCAAAACGGTGAATTTAGAGCTGGGGAAATAACTTAAAAATACGCCAGGCGTAAGCCTAAGACTATTATTTGCAAAACTTTTGTCCTGATCACCAAAGTTTAACTCGGAATTTATTTCAGAAAAAATTTGCCATTTTTTTCCTGGGAAGGTGTAATCATAAAAGAATCTATTCTGCCAGGTAAACCCATTTTGATCAAGAAATACCCCATTGTCATCTAATTCACTGTCAATTAATGGAATGGAAAAGGCACTTAAAATGGAAAAATTACCCACATTCTTAAAAGGCACCACTTTTATAGCAGGTGCAATAGAGGTGATTCCAGAAGTTGAACGCCGTTCTAAGGAACCATCTTCTAATGCAAAATCTCTCCCATTGGCTCTATATTCTATGATGGCACCTAAATTTATTCTTTTTGAATCTGACACCCCCGTGAAGGCTTCTAAGGTAGAAGTAAAAAAGTTCTGGCGTATCCCATCTTCAGAAGCAAAAGTACTTTCTGTTTGAGTGTAAAGATTATTAAACAGTTTTATATCCCATTGTCCTTTCGCTATTAGTTTTGAAGGCGTTAAGTTCTGGATTACACTGCCCTGATTTTCATCATTAGTATCAGTATCCTGAGCGGTTACTAGACTTCCTGTTAAAAAAAGTCCAGCCAATACCCATTGGTATTTAAAAAGTTTCATAAGCTTAAAATTTACAGATTTGATTTATTTGGATTCGTTTAATGTCCAGTCGTAAGGGTAATACCCTATTTTGGTGGTAGAAGGAAGTTGTTCTTTTCGAAATTCATTCAGAAAATCAATTTCAGAAGTCCCGTCCTGGGTAAAATCTACTTTATACCACTCAAAAATTTGGGAAAGCAATACTCTTTTCCCTTTCATCCTAATAAAGGACGGGTTGTTTAATGCTGCTGTTGTTTGTGTTTGTAACTGTGTTTCTAAGCTTTCGGGCAAATATGCCTGGTTTATAATAGGAGGGCATCCAAGTCCGGCACATACCAAGACAAAATGAAATCTTGCTTCCTTAGGAAATTTTCCACGGAGTAATTTGTTCTCAATATCATTCAAAGTAATCTCCTTGCCACCTATTTCACGGGTTGTTTTATCAAAAAATCCAGCAATATCCAAGGGTGATTTCACAGGATAATTCGCCACTATTCCATCTATAACATGAAGATTGTACCCATTAATCCAAAAGGCCTGGTATTGATTTGGAGTTGCTTCTTTAACCTCTAGATCTTTCGCAAGCTCTAAGAGGTCTTTCAATTGCGCCGGATTTTCTTTAAGAGACTTATAATCTACTAAGCCATCTTTTACATATTGCTTAAAAAAAGCATCCGATTGAGAGAAGAATTCTTCTACACTCTGAGAAATGGCCCATTGCGAAGCAAGAAGGAATATTAAAACTCGGGATAAGGAGACTATTTTCATTTTTAGGAATGTTCGTTTGTGTTATTCCTGCCTTCTGTCGAATCAATTGAAGGTGCCCTACAAGAATTTTCGTTTTTTATGAAATTTTTAAGTTTTTCAAAGTCAGAAGGTTGCACGTTCGTAAACTACCCAAACACCTTACACAGGAGCGTAATATTTAAAATGTTTCTAAATTAATAGGGACTTGTAAAGTTCATACCTTTAAGAACGACAACTTTTTCAACCAATAGCTGCCCAATGGAGAACATTGTAATCATCGGAAATGGCATAGCCGGTATTAGTGCTGCGCGACACATCCGAAAATTATCAGACAAAAGAATTATTATCATCTCAGCGGAAACAGATTACTTCTTTTCCCGAACAGCCTTAATGTATGTGTATATGGGGCATATGAAGTTTGAGCACATACAGCCGTATGAAAATTGGTTTTGGGAAAAGAACAGAATTGAGTTGGTAAGAGGCTATGTTACCGATGTTAATACAGAACAAAAACAAGTACTTGTAGATGGTTCTCGGGCTTTTTATTACGATAAACTTATCATAGCCACAGGCTCTAAGCCTAATAAATTTGGGTGGCCTGGACAAGACTTACACGGAGTTCAAGGATTGTATTCCAAACAAGACTTAGACCTATTAGAAGTTAATGCTCCTAACAAAGAAGTTTGCAAGCGTGCTGTGATTGTTGGCGGCGGTTTAATTGGTATTGAGCTGGCCGAAATGCTTCGTAGTAGGGATATTCCTGTAACATTTCTGGTAAGGGAAAGTAGTTTTTGGAATGGGGTCTTGCCTGAAGGAGAATCCCAAATGATTAATGAACACATACGCGAGCATCATATAGATTTACGACTGGCTACCAATCTTAAAGAGATTATAGCAGATGAGCATGGTAAAGTGAAATCTGTAATTATTGAAGAAACTGGTGAAGAATTGCCTTGCGATATGGTGGGCTTAACAGCCGGGGTAACACCAAACATTGACTTTCTAAAAGATTCAGGCATTGAATTAGGTAGAGGTGTAAAGGTTAATCGCTATTTGGAAACCAATATCCCAGATGTATTTGCTATTGGCGACTGCGCCGAACAACACGAAGCAATAGGCAATCGTAGACCCATTGAAGCAGTATGGTATACTGGTCGTATGATGGGCGAAACGGTAGCCCAAACGGTTTGTGGCAACCGCTTGGAATATAAACCAGGACATTGGTTTAATTCCGCTAAGTTTTTAGATATAGAATACCAAACCTATGGCTGGGTATTTGGTGCCAGAGGCATGAAAGACTATGAAACCCAATTTCATTGGAGACATTCAAAGGAAAAAATATGCATAACCGTTTCTTTCCATAAAGAGACCGGTAAATTTCTTGGAATAAACACTTTTGGTATTCGCATGCGGCATGAAGTTTTTGACCGTTGGCTATCGGAGGAGCGCACGGTTGATGAAGTAATGACTCATCTAGCTGATGCGAATTTCGATCCCGAGTTCTACAAAGCGTACGAAGCAGAAATTGTTGCCAAATACAACCAAGAATTTGGCAAAAAGCTTCAATCCAAAAAGAAAAGTATTCAACGAATTTTTCAACTCAACTAATAACTCATGAGCACGTACGACAGAAGTATGGCCCTAACAGGACAACCACCCGTTACTTTAAGCCGTAATCAAAAAATAGCGACTTTATTAGGCATGGCTGGTTTGGCCATAACATTATTGGCCGCCTTTAATATAAACTTCCCTAACAAAGGACTTTGGCTTACCCTTTCTTTAGTAAGCATTACCATTGGCACTATTTGGTTTTCATGGGAGGCCTACATGCACAAACATCCCGGTATTAAGAATGATGGGGTGTGGTTTAAATCTATTTCAAGCCAAGGATTTTGGGGATGGATTGCCGGTATTGCCATTACAGGATTTTATATAATCCTATATTTTTATCCAGAGTATTTAGGACTCGCATCTAAGGGTTCTAATACAGGGGTTATTGCACTTTTTGATCCTTTAAGCTACGCACTTAGTGGTAATCCTGCCAGTCAGTGGTTTGTTTACGGAACGCTATATACTGTCGCTATTTTCGCATTTGGAATAAAATTTTTGTGGAAGTATAGACATAACCGCTATGAACGTTTGCGAACCATAAGTGTTATGTTTTTTCAGACTGCCTTCGCATTTATAATCCCTGAGCTAATGGCCCGTTTAAATGGCAGCTCCTTGCTAAATGGTGGAAGTCTGCCCTACTACGACCTTAAAAATATGTGGCCTTTAAACTATTACAATTTTGAAGGGTACCGAATTAAAGGTTTTTTAAGTTCCGGTGATATTGGTTTTGCCATGCTACTATTTGGAATTGCAACTGTTTTTATCATTAGCCCTATACTTACCTACCGTTTTGGCAAACGTTGGTATTGTTCATGGGTTTGTGGCTGCGGTGGACTAGCCGAGACTGCCGGAGACCCTTTTAGACAATTAAGCGACAAAACAGTTAAAGCTTGGAGAATTGAACGTTGGGTGGTACATAGTGTGGTGGTATTTGTAACCCTTATGACCACGGCTGTAATCTATTCTTATTTGGGAACCGATACGAGCAAATATTGGTTAACAAAAAGCACCTTTCTTATTGGAGTTGCCTTATTGTTAACTGCAGTTTTTGCCTGGGTAATGATTTTTAAAAGAGAACAATTTAAAAAAGATGCCATTTATGGTGCCGTTGGATATTTTGTAATTATTATGGCCCTTATTGCATTCCATTTCTACAGTGGTGATGGGAATGTCTTTCTTTTTAAATCTGGAACCTTAAGAAAATCATACTCTTTTTTAATTGGGAGTATCTTCTCAGGAGTTATTGGTACTGGTTTCTACCCTATTTTAGGGAACAGAGTATGGTGCCGTTTTGGGTGTCCTATGGCTGCTATTTTAGGTTTTCAACAACGTTTGTTTTCTAAATTTAGAATTACCACCAACGGAGGACAATGCATCTCTTGTGGAAATTGCTCCACCTATTGTGAAATGGGAATTGATGTTCGGTCGTATGCCCAAAAAGGAGAAAACATTGTTCGCTCTAGTTGTGTGGGTTGTGGGATCTGTTCTGCCGTGTGCCCAAGAGGCGTATTAAAACTAGAAAACGGTCCTCTAAAAGGGCGTATTGATAGCAACCAAGTACTTCTTGGTAATGATGTGGATTTAATGAATTTGGTGAACCAGAAATAACATGCTTCGCTTAGTCCCTATCCTTTTTTTCCTACTGCTTGCAAGCCCAAAAAAGATGTATCATTGGGAACATTACGCCAGTGGGAAGCTTAAAGCGCAAGGATGGAAAAAAGATGCACTTAAAGAGGGATTTTGGAAATATTTCTATGAAAATGGCCATATCATGGAACAAGGTCATTATCATAAAGACCACAAGAATGGCTATTGGTATTTTTATGATGAAGCCGGGAATATTACCATGCAGGGTCATATGAAAAAAGGCCAAAAAGTAAACTGGTGGTTATTTTATGACCAAAACCAAAAGATAAACCACAAATGCCAATTAAAGGATGGCATTAAAAACGGCTATTGTTTAAAATACCAAGATGAACGCCTTACTTCTGCCGAAAAGTTCAAAAACGGTAAAAAAATCAAGGAATGGTTTAGCTTTGCCAGCTTTAAGCGAGAAAACAAGCTTTCTGATTTAAAGTAATGACCAAAGAGATTAAAGTTATTATCCCTGCCTACAATGAGGGGGACTCCATTGCAAAGGTCATAGCAGACATTCCAGACATTGTTCAGGAAGTTATTGTTGTAAACAATAATTCTACAGATGATACTGCAAAAAATGCAGAAAAAGCAGGGGCCACTGTGCTTACTGAAAACAAGATGGGGTACGGATATGCCTGTCTTTGTGGAATGCAATACATCGAAAATCAATCCAAACCACCCGCCATTGTCGTATTTCTTGATGGAGACTATTCTGATTATCCAGAAGACTTAATCAAAATTGTGACCCCAATTTTAGAAGAAAATATAGATTTTGTTGTTGGCGCTCGAAAAAAATCACTTCGAGAACCCGGATCTATGACCCCGCAACAAGTATTTGGCAATCAATTAGCCACATTTTTGATGCGATTATTTTTTGGGGCAAAATTTACGGATTTGGGACCATTTAGGGCCATTAAATACGAAAAGCTCAAAGAATTGCAAATGGAAGACAAAACCTATGGGTGGACTGTTGAAATGCAATTAAAAGTTTTACGTAAAAAACTGGCTTACAAAGAAGTACCTGTTCGTTACAAACAAAGAATTGGCGTCTCAAAAGTTTCAGGAACCGTAAAAGGTACTATATTTGCAGGCGTGAAAATTCTGGGTTGGATTTTTAAATACAGTATCAAATGATAATAGGACTAACCATCGCTTACATCATCATTGCAATTTATTCAATTGCACTTATGCTGATCTTCTTTTACAGCCTTGCTCAATTAAACTTGTTGATCAATTATCTTTCGTACAAAAGGAGAAATGAAGAAGCACCAAAATTCAACTTACTAGATCCAAAAGAAATTCCTCACGTAACCATTCAGCTTCCTGTATACAACGAGGAGTATGTAATGGAGCGTTTACTAGACAATATTGCTAGAATAGAATACCCTAAAAGCAAATTAGAAATTCAAGTTCTAGATGATTCTACCGATGATACCGTAAAAGACACGGCAGCCAGAGTAAAAGAATTAAAGGATGCCGGGCTAGACATTCAACATATAACAAGAGTAGACAGAACAGGGTTTAAGGCTGGTGCCTTAAAAGAGGGCTTGGAAGTAGCCAAAGGAGAATTTGTAGCCATTTTTGATGCAGATTTCATGCCTGAAAGTGATTGGTTAAAGAAAACGGTTCCTTATTTCAAGGATCCAGAAATTGGGGTAGTACAAACCAGATGGGGCCACATTAACCGGGATTATTCTACGCTTACCAGAATACAAGCCTTTGCCCTTGACGCTCACTTTACGCTAGAACAAGTAGGTAGAAACTCAAAAGGGCATTTTATCAACTTCAATGGAACTGCAGGAATTTGGCGAAAAGCTTGCATCATTGATGCTGGTAACTGGGAAGGGGATACTTTAACAGAAGACTTAGATTTAAGTTATAGAGCCCAATTAAAAAATTGGAAGTTTAAATATCTGGAGGATGTGGAAACTCCGGCGGAACTACCAGTTGTTATGAGTGCTGCGCGTTCACAGCAATTTAGATGGAACAAAGGTGGAGCTGAAAACTTTAGAAAAACTGTTTGGAGTGTAATCACTGCTAAGAACATTGATTTTAAAACCAAGTTTCACGGGGTAATGCACTTGCTAAATAGTTCCATGTTCCTGTGCGTGTTTTTAGTTTCCTTGCTTAGCATCCCTATGCTGTACATAAAAAACACCTACGGACATTTATCTTGGGTGTTTGAAGTAACTAGCTTCTTCATTGTTAGTACCATTATTCTCTTCTTCTGTTATTGGTTTACTTACCGAAGCATGCAAGGAGGTGGTTTTGATAAATTCTTGGATTATGTGAAATTGTTTTTCACCTTCTTTTCTGTGGCGCTTGGGCTGTCATTGCATAACTCCATCGCCGTTTTAGAAGGTCATTTAGGAAAACGTAGTGAGTTTGTGCGTACGCCTAAATTTAACATTAACAATTTATCAGATAGCTGGAAAGGCAACAAGTACTTGGCTAAAAAGCTTTCTCCTAACATGATCTTAGAATTTGCACTGATGCTTTACTTCTTATTTGGAATGTATAGTGCAATTCCTTTAAATGACTATGGGCTGTTTCCTTTTCATTTAATGTTGTTTCTTGGTTTTAGCTTTGTCTTCTTTAAGTCGCTTGTAGCTAAGGCCTAATTCATGATGTTATCTTACTGGAAGCTCCATAAAATCCCCATACTTCTGGTATTGGGAAGCGTCCTTTTTTACCTAGTATTTGCGTACGACCTCAGACGAGAAGATTTTATTAAACTTCTTTCCCTCTTTGCAGCGCTCTTTTTCTTATTCATCAAACTTATTCAATTTGAAAAGTGGAATTTTAAATTTCTCTTGGTGGCAGGAATCGCGTTCCGACTGGTTTTTATTGCTGCTACACCAAATCTGTCTCAAGATTTCTACAGATTTCTATGGGATGGTGAGCTTATAAAACTTGGGGTTAATCCCTATTTGTATACCCCAGATGAGATTATAGCCAATTCACTCATTCAGTTTAAATCAATGAATACCCTTTATGAAGGGATG
Source organism: uncultured Croceivirga sp. (assembly GCA_964601965.1). Taxonomy (GTDB): domain Bacteria; phylum Bacteroidota; class Bacteroidia; order Flavobacteriales; family Flavobacteriaceae; genus Croceivirga. The sequence goes on along the minus strand of CAZRPJ010000023.1, from coordinate 31,208 downwards.
GGAGCACTAAGTGCACGACATTTTAGTAATTATCCTCCCATTAATCAATTGCTATTCTATCTCAGCAGTTGGCTAGGAATGGGAAGTATTGCCTCTTCAATTGTGTGTATGCGTCTCTTTATAATTGGTGCAGATGTAGGTGTCTTATTAATAGGTAGAAAATTATTACAACATGCTGGACGTAGCATCCACCAAATGTTTTGGTATTTTTTAAATCCCTTGGTGATTATAGAACTAACAGGCAATCTTCATTTTGAAGGCGTCATGCTCTTTCTTTTTCTTGCATCCATCTACCTATTAGTTAAAAGTAAGATTATCTATGCCGCCCCAGTGTATGCCGCATCTATTATGCTTAAGCTTATACCCTTGTTGTTTTTACCCTTACTCTTAAAATTTCTTGGAGTAAAAAAGAGTTTGCTGTTTTACATTTTGGTGGGCAGTTTTTGCATAGTTTATCTGCTGCCCTTTTATGATCCGGAATTGGTTTCTAATTACACGAAGACACTTGAGTTGTGGTTCTCAAATTTCGAATTTAACGCGGGTATTTACAGTGTGGTTAAGTGGATAGGAGTTGAGTATTTTGATGCCAAAGCATGGCGATTAATTGCACCCTATGGAACATTTGTTCAGGTAACAACAGTGGTTTTTATAACATTGCTGGCCTTCCTTAGAAAGAATAAGACCTTACCTTCTTTGTTTTCTTCAATGTTTCTTTCCTTGTTAGTGTATTACTTACTTTCTACCACCGTGCATCCTTGGTATGTTATTTTTCTTTTGGTGTTAGGTATGTTTACTACTTATAGAAATGTGGCCATACTCTGGTCTGCCACGATAATTCTCAGCTATTTCGCCTATTCCCAACCAGATTTCAAGCCCTCCACTTGGTTACTCGGTATTGAATATCTGACGGTAATTGGATTTTTCCTTTACGAAATTCTAAAAAATCATAACATTCCAGCGAGCATTCGTAAAAAATAGCAGCTTCTTGTTGGGCGTTTCAGAATTTTTATACATTTACATTGTAATGAACGCACAACACTACATTTCTACTTTTAACAGCGCTACTACTTCAGTACGCCCGTTCGCTACACGCCGTCGCCCGTAAGGGTGCACAACTACTATTGGGATTAGGTGAGTCCAATCCCGCATTACCACAGACATTTCACTTTAATTTTCAATCTAAACGTCAGCAATGGAATTAATTGTTGCCAATGAATCACATTTTAAGTACGCGCAAATCATTAGCGATACCATTACAGAATCGGCCAAAGTACGAGGTACAGGAATTGCGCAGCGAACACCGGAATATATTAGAAAACGCCTGCAGAATGGTAACGCCATTATTGCTTTGGACGGAGCTGTTTTTGCTGGTTTCTGCTATATAGAAGTTTGGGGCAATAAAGACTTTGTAGCCAATTCCGGCCTTATTGTACATCCAGACTACAGAGGTAAAGGATTGGCCAAACAGATAAAAAAGCGAATTTTTGAACTCTCAAAAGAAAAGTTCCCCAATGCAAAAATCTTTGGGATCACCACCGGACTGCCCGTAATGAAAATGAATTACGAATTAGGGTATAGACCAGTTACCTTTTCTGAGTTAACGGAAGACCCTGATTTTTGGAAAGGTTGTCAGACTTGTAAAAACTTCGATATCCTCACAAGAACAGAGCGAAAAATGTGCCTATGCACCGGTATGTTGTATGATCCTGTAGAGAAGAACATGCATCCAAATGCTGATAAAATCAATAAAAAAACGTTTCAACGCTTAAAAAGTATTAAAGAAACACTGTTCCTAAAAAAGAAAACAAAATGAAAAAATTAGTACTCGCATATAGCGGTGGATTAGACACCTCTTACTGTGCCATGAATCTTTCTAAAGAACATGGTTTTGAAGTTCATGCTGTAAGTGTCAACACTGGAGGTTTCTCTGAGGAAGAAATAAAGACTATTGAAGAAAAAGCGCTCGCATTAGGAGCAACAAGTTACACCTCTATTGATGCTGTTCAATCTTTTTATGACAAGGTGGTAAAGTATCTAATTTTTGGAAATGTCCTAAGGAACAACACCTATCCCTTATCTGTAAGTGCCGAAAGAATAGTGCAAGCCGTAGAAATTGTAACACATGCCAAAAAGATTGGTGCAAAATATATTGCGCATGGCAGTACAGGAGCGGGGAATGATCAGGTAAGATTTGATATGATTTTTCAAACATTAGCTCCTGAAATTGAAATCATTACTCCAATTAGAGACAACGCGCTAACGAGGGAAGAAGAGATACAATACCTGCAAGATAACGGAGTAGATTATTCCTGGGAAAAGGCAAAATATTCCATAAACAAAGGACTATGGGGTACTTCGGTTGGGGGTGATGAGACCCTTACATCACACCTGCCTTTACCAGATACTGCCTACCCAAGTCAACTGCAACAGAAAGAACCTCAACAACTAAAATTAAGCTTTGAAAAAGGAGAGTTTATTGCTTTGAATGATACAAAAGCATCTCCTGTTGAAAATATTGAAAAGCTGGAAGCCATTGCATCTAAGTACGCCATTGGTAGAGATATTCATGTGGGGGATACAATTATTGGAATTAAAGGTCGAGTAGGTTTTGAAGCGGCAGCCCCTTTAATTATTCTAAAAGCGCATCACCTTTTGGAAAAGCATACCTTGAGTAAATGGCAGCAATACCAAAAAGAACAACAGGCTAGTTTTTATGGTATGTTACTTCATGAAGGGAATTATCTAGACGAGGTAATGCGAAACATAGAGGCTTTTTTATTAGACAGTCAACGAAATGTCACTGGCGATGTTTTTGTGAGTCTCTATCCTTTTCAATTCCGCTTAGATGGTATTGCTTCTCCTTATGATCTTATGCACCCTTCTTTTGGAAGTTATGGAGAAGTAAATAAAGGATGGACCGCAGATGATGCCAAAGGATTTATCAAGATCCTTTCGAACTCAGGAAAAATTGCAAAACAGATTCAAGAAAAATCATGATAAAAGCAGGAATCATTGGAGGTTCGGGGTATACCGGAGGAGAGTTAATACGTTTGTTAGTACATCATCCTGCCGTAGCGATCGATTTTATCTTTAGTACTACAAAAGCGGGTGAACCTATTTCAAAAGCCCATCCTGATTTATGGGGGCTTACCGATCTTGTTTTTTCAGATCAGGTAAACTTATCGGTAGATGTAGTATTTCTGTGTCTGGGACATGGAAATTCATCAAAATTTCTTCAAGAGCATGCATTTTCAGAAGGGACGCTCATCATTGACCTAAGTAATGACTTTAGATTAAAAAGTGACGCTCACAATGGAAACAGAACGTTTGTTTATGGCCTCCCAGAACTTAATACCAAAGAAATTCAAAAAGCAGATGCCATAGCCAATCCTGGTTGTTTTGCAACCGCTATTCAGTTAGGCCTGCTACCGCTAGCAAAAGAAGGTTTATTAAAAAATGAGGTGCATATAAATGCGGTAACGGGTAGTACAGGAGCCGGTGTTAAACCAAGTGGCACTACTCATTTTAGTTGGCGAAATAATAATGTAAGCTGGTACAAGCCGTTTACCCATCAACACCTAGGAGAGATTAAAGAAAGCCTGGCTTCTTTTGGAAATCCTGTTGCCGAATTACGATTTCTACCAAACCGTGGGAATTTCACCCGGGGAATTCTGGCCACCACCTACACTAATTTTGAAGGTAGTCTTGAAGATGCAATTGCCATATTTAAATCCTTCTATTCACAGGCTCTATTCACGCATTTAGTAGAAGAACCAATTCATCTAAAACAAGTGGTAAATACCAACAATTGCCACATTCATTTACACAAGCATGAAGAGTTGCTTCTAATTACCTCAGCCATCGATAATTTGTTAAAAGGCGCCTCCGGTCAGGCAGTCCAAAACATGAATTTAATGTTTGGCTTAGAAGAAGATTTGGGTCTTCAATTAAAAGCCACAGTTTTTTAGATGAAACAACGCATTGCACATATCAGTCTTTTAGTAAAGGATTATGATGAAGCCATCGCATTCTACAGGGATAAAATGGGATTTACAGTTTTGGAAGATAGTCGGCTCTCACCATCAAAAAGATGGGTACTCATAGGTCCAACTTCTACAAATGGCGTAAGCCTCTTACTAGCAAAGGCAGACGGAACTGTTCAGGAAAAAATCATTGGAAACCAAACTGCTGGAAGAGTGTTCTTATTCCTAGAAACAGACAATTTTTACAGAGACTATACAACCATGAAAAACCAAGGAGTTCACTTCAAGGAAAATCCAAGAGAAGAATCATACGGTACGGTAGCCGTATTTGAAGATTTATATGGGAACCTTTGGGACCTAATAGAAAGAAAAGAAGATACATTATGAAAATAGCAATTATTGGTGCCGGAAATTTAGGGCTGTCCATTGCCAAGGGAATTCTTCATAGTAACGGAGCCACTTCCATGTACCTAACAAAACGAAATGTTGCCCAAGTACAGGAATTTGAAAAATATGGGAATGTTACCGTGACTTCGAACAATAGGGAGGCAGTAGCAGCTTCTGACATCTTGATCTTTGCAGTACAACCAGGACATTTTGAAGGGATTCTTTTAGACATTAAAGACCTTCTTACAGATAAACATGTAGTGATCAGCACAATTACAGGATTTAGCATTCAAAGAATGGAATCACTAATTGGAAATCATCAATACATCATCAGAAGCATGCCAAATACAGCCATTTCTGTAGGACAAAGTATGACTTGTCTGTGCAGCAATGAGCTTGGTAGAAAACGAATTGAACTAGCAAAAGCAATTTTCAATAGAATGGGGCATTCATTGGAAATACCCGAAGAGCAAATGCAAGCCGCCACCGTTATTTGTGCTAGTGGTATTGCTTTTTGGATGCGTCTTATTCGTGCTACTACCCAAGGGGCCATACAGCTTGGGTTTGATGCAAAGGAAGCCCAAGAACTGGCCATGCATACCTGTAATGGTGCTGCCGCCTTGCTTATTGAATCAGGCAGCCACCCAGAGCAAGAAATAGATCGCGTAACCACGCCTAAAGGATGTACAATTGAAGGACTTAATGAGATGGAACATCAAGGTCTCAGTTCGTCCTTAATACAGGGAATAGTGACCTCCTTTAAAAAGATCAATGAAATTAAAAATGTATAAGTCATTTGCGAATTATGAAATTGTTTGAGGTATACCCGCTTTATGATGTAACACCGGTTTCTGCCAAAGGAATAGAAGTAATAGATGATCAAGGAAAAACCTATCTGGATTTCTATGGAGGACATGCGGTGATTTCCATTGGACATGGACATCCACATTATGTGGCACGCTTACAAAATCAGCTAGAAAAAATAAGCTTTTACAGCAATGCTATAAAAAATCCGTTACAAGTAGAGCTCAGTGAAAAATTGGGAAGACTGGCTAACTGCGAGTCCTATCAGCTCTTCTTGTGTAATTCGGGAGCAGAGGCTAATGAAAATGCCCTTAAAGTCGCTTCATTTCATACGAATAAAGCCAAGGTAATCGCATTTAAGAATAGCTTTCATGGCCGTACTTCTGCAGCGGTTGCAACCACGGACAATCCTAAAATTAATGCACCAATAAATAAGCAACAGCAGGTAGATTTCTTACCATTAAATGATTTCGAAATTTTTGAAAAGACCATTAATCAAGGATCGCACTGTGCCGTGATTCTTGAAGCCATACAGGGGGTAGGCGGTTTAGATGAACCCAGCACGAGCTTTTACCAATTTGTAGCACAAAAATGCAAAGAACTTGGGGTGGTTTTAATAGCGGATGAAGTGCAATCCGGATTCGGTAGAAGTGGGCAATTCTTTGCTTTTCAACATCATGAAATCCAACCAGATATAATTTCCATTGCTAAAGGAATGGGCAATGGCTTTCCTGTGGGTGGTATACTCATTCATGAATCCTTTGCACCCTCTTTTGGAATGTTAGGAACCACATTTGGTGGGAACCACCTTGCTTGTGCCGCTACCTTGGCAGTGCTGGAAGTGTTAGAGCGAGAAAACCTCCTTTTAAATGCCAGTAAACAGGAAGCCTATTTTAAAGCGCAAGCCGCAAATTTACCCGCCATTAAAAAAGTAAAAGGACGTGGATTAATGCTAGGTTTAGAATTTGATTTTGAAGTTGCAGAGTTACGTAAAAAGCTTATTTACAAACAGCATATGTTTACAGGAGGGTCTTCCAATAAAAAACTACTTCGCTTTTTGCCAGCCTTAAACATTACCCAAACGCAGATAGATCACTTTTTTGACGGACTTAAAGCAGAACTAGGATGAAACATTACCTTTCCATAAACGATTTAGGAGACCTTAATCAGGCGGTTCAAGAAGCACAGTCATTAAAAAGTTCACCTTTTGCTTTTGAGCATTTAGGGCATCATAAAACAATATGTCTCCTTTTCTTTAATAGTAGTCTTCGAACACGCTTAAGCACCCAAAAAGCAGCCCACAATTTGGGTTTAAAGGTGATGGTGATGAATTTTGGCTCCGAAGGGTGGCAGCTAGAATACGGTATAGGAACTGTAATGGATGAAGGAAAATCAGAACACATCCGCGAGGCTGCTAGAGTGGTTTCGCAATATGCAGATATTGTGGCCATTCGGGCATTTGCTGGACTTATAGAGAAAGAAAAAGATGAGGCCGAAGAAGTTTTGAATGGGTTTAAAGAATATGCGAGTATCCCTATCGTAAACATGGAAAGTTCAGTGGCGCATCCTTTACAAGCGTTGGCCGATGCCATTACTATTGCGGAACATCGCACCCTAGAAAAACCCAAGGTGGTTTTAACCTGGGCTCCGCATCCAAAAGCTCTACCGCATGCCGTAGCCAATTCTTTTGTTAGAATGATGAAGCTTCAAGACGCTGAATTTGTGATTACAAATCCCTTTGGTTATGATTTAGACCCACGCATCACAAATGGTTGTGAAATTGTGCATGATCAGGAAAAGGCTTTAGAAAATGCGACCTTTGTGTATGCAAAAAACTGGAGTAGTTATTCTAACTATGGAAAAGTATTGTTACAAAATCCCAAATGGATGATGACTAAGGAAAAATTAGGCAACGCTAAATTCATGCATTGCCTGCCTGTAAGACGGAATGTTGTAGTGAATGATGCTGTTTTAAACGGGAATCATAGCCTAGTCATTGATCAAGCTAACAATAGAACTTGGGCAGCGCAAGTAGTATTAAAAAGGATTCTAGAAACACTATGAAACCAACCCTATCCATTGTTAAAATAGGCGGTGCACTGCTAGAGGACCAAAATTCCTTGGTTGCCTTTTTAAAAGCTTTCGCCAATATACCGGGAGCAAAGATTTTAGTACACGGGGGTGGTAAGAAAGCCTCAAGCATACTAGCCAAAATGGGTATTGAACCAAAAATGGTTAACGGAAGAAGAGTTACAGATCAGGCCTCCTTAGAAGTGGTAACCATGGTCTACGCAGGCTTGACTAATAAGAATGTGGTGGCGCAACTTCAATCTTTGGGAACTAATGCAATTGGTATGAGCGGCGCAGATGCTAATAGTATAAAAGCACATAAAAGACCCATAAAAGATATAGATTTTGGTTTTGCAGGAGATATAGATAGCGTAGATGCCACCGTAGTTAGTGGCTTATTAAGTATTGGACTTACCCCCGTATTTTGCGCGCTAACGCATGATACCAAGGGGCAATTGTTAAATACCAACGCAGATACCATCGCCGCAGAATTAGCAATAAGTTTATGTGAGCAATTTTCAACAACTTTAAACTATTGTTTTGAATTGGAAGGTGTTTTAGAAGACATTCAGAACCCTTCTTCGCTACTAAAAGAAATAAACCAAGAGCTGTATATGCATTTAAAAGCGGCCGGGAAAATTGCAGATGGTATGCTGCCCAAATTACACAACTGTTTTGATGCCCTTCAACGTGGGGTAGACAGCGTACGAATCGGAAATCTAGGACTTTTTGACACTTCCTCTAACCAGTTTACACAATTATCGCTATGACATTGACTAAAGAATTGTTAGCACAAGAAGCACTAGCCTTGTTACAAGAGCTAATAAGTATCCCTTCATTCTCTGAGGAAGAAGATGGGACTGCGCAAGCAATAAGCCAATGGCTTGAAAAGTATGGCGTAGAAATAAAACGTCAACACAATAATATTTATGCCTTTAACAAGCATTACGACCCAAAGAAACCCAACCTCCTATTAAATTCACATCACGACACGGTTAAACCAAATTCTGCTTATACCAAAGACCCGTTTCACCCGCATGTTGAAGATGGTAAATTATACGGTCTAGGGAGCAATGATGCTGGGGGTGCCTTGTGCTCTTTATTGGCCACTTTTGTTCATTTTTATGAAAGAGAAGACCTTTCTTACAACATTATAATGGCCGCTACTGCGGAAGAAGAAGATGCCGGAGCAAAAAGCTTGTCTGCGCTACTTCCTATTCTGCCAGAAATAGATGTGGCCATTGTTGGTGAACCAACCGAAATGCAATTAGCCATTGCAGAAAAGGGACTTATTGTTTATGACGGGAAAATAAAAGGAACTCCTTCTCATGCTGCGCACCCCAATGAAGATAGTGCCATTTATAAAACCTCCGCCGTTTTAGATTGGTTTAAAAACTTTGAATTTGAAAAAGTTTCTGAAGTTCTCGGTCCTGTTAAGATTACGGTGACACAATTACAAGCAGGCAGTCAGCACAATGTAGTACCCGCGCATGTAGATTTGGTGATAGATACCCGTGTTAATGACTGCTATACGAATAAGGAAGTCAATGAAATACTTCAAAAAGAGGCTCCTTGTGAGCTTGTTCCACGCTCTTTAAATAAAGACAGTTCTTCTATTTCTCTTGATCATCCGTTAGTACAATCTGGTTTGGCACTAGGAAGAACTACCTATGGTTCTCCTACCTTATCTGATCAAGCGAAACTAAGCTGCCAATCTTTAAAATTAGGACCTGGTTATAGCCCACGATCTCATTCGGCAAATGAATATATCTACGTTCATGAGGTCAAAGAGGGAGTAGCATTATATATTGATATTTTAGAAGGATTTTTAGTATGAAACTCTGGGACAAAGGATTTAGCACGGATAAGAAAATAGACCACTTTACGGTAGGCAACGATCGTGAATTAGATTTGGTGCTTGCCAAATATGATGTACTTGCTTCAAAGGCACACGCAAAAATGTTGGCTAAAGTGGGGTTGTTAACAGAAGAGGAAGCACAGGCGTTGGTGAAAGAACTTAATACTATTGAAAAAAGCATTGAAAAAGGCACTTTTACTATTGAAGATGCTTTTGAGGACATGCATTCTAAAATAGAATTTCTACTAACAGAAAAACTGGGCGATACAGGAAAGAAAATCCATACCGCTCGCTCTAGAAATGATCAGGTTTTGGTAGCGATGCAACTCTATTTAAAGAACGAATTGCAAGAAATTATTACCGAAGTCCAAAGCCTGTTTCAGTTGCTGCTTTCCTTGGCTAAAAAACATGAAAAAGTACTTTTACCAGGATATACGCATCTTCAAATTGCGATGCCCTCTTCCTTTGGACTCTGGTTTTCTGCCTATGCTGAAACTCTTATTGATGATTTGTATCTGGTTCAAGCCGCATACCAAATTACGGATCAGAACCCACTAGGTAGCGCAGCAGGTTACGGAAGTTCATTTCCTATAGATCGAAAGTTCACTACGGAAGAAATGGGCTTTCAAACATTGAAACACAATGTGGTAGCCGCTCAAATGGGTAGAGGAAAAGTGGAAAAAGCAAGCGCTTTTGGTATTTCAAGTATCGCAGGAACACTCTCAAAATTGGCCATGGATATTACGCTATACATGAGTCAAAATTTCGATTTTATTTCTTTCCCCAACGAACTCACAACTGGTAGTAGTATTATGCCACATAAGAAAAATCCAGACGTTTTTGAGTTAATTCGAGCAAAGTGTAATAGAATTCAGGGTATTCCAAATCAATTAATCTTGGTAACTAATAATCTACCAAGTGGGTACCACCGAGATTTACAATTGGTGAAGGATATTCTTGTGCCTGCTCTGCAAGACACTAAGGCATGTCTGGAGATGATGACCTTTAGCCTAAAGGAAATTAAGGTAAATAAAAACATACTAGAAGATCCTAAATACGATTACCTCTTTAGCGTTGATACCTTAAATGAATTGGTAAAAAGTGGCATGCCTTTTCGAGATGCCTACAAGACTATGGGAAAAGCCATTGAAAATGGAAATTTTAAACCAAAAAAAGACATCAAGCATACGCATGAAGGAAGTCTAGGAAACTTACAATTAGACGCCATTCAAGCGAAGATGGACGCCCTAAAAACGCAAAAAAGCTAGCTAGCTTACTGAATCATCCCTAGATTAATCACTTCTTGTTCGGTTAAAAACCGCCAGTGTCCTCTAGGAAGATCCTTCTTGGTAAGCCCGGCAAACACAACACGATCTAAACGTGATACTTCGTACCCTAAATGTTCAAAAATCCGGCGAACAATTCTATTTCGACCAGAATGAATCTCTATTCCTACTTCTTTTTTAGAAGCGCCTTGCACATAATCCACAGCATCAACATGTACCGCTCCATCCTCTAGTGTTAGTCCTTCTCGTATTTTTCGGAGATCGCCAATGGTGACATTTTTCTCTAAATGCACATGATAAATTTTGCGTACCCCATGTTTTGGATGAGTCAATTTCTTTGCTAAATCCCCATCGTTGGTAAACAACAATAATCCAGTGGTATTTCTGTCTAATCGCCCTACAGGATAGAGACGATTGTTACTGGCACTGCTTACCAATTCCATCACCGTTCTTCTCCCTTTCTCATCTCTGGTGGTGGTGATGAAATTCTTTGGTTTGTTAAGCAACACGTATTCCTTTTTTTCTGGGTTTAATTTTCGCCCATCAAAACGTACATCGTCTGTTTTTTTGACTTTGTACCCAAGCTCCGTGATTGGTTTGCCATTCACCGTTACATTGCCCGCGGCGATAAAAGTATCTGCCTCGCGTCTAGAACAAATACCCGCGTTGGCGATGTACTTATTGAGTCGAATTAAATCTGGATTGGATTTTGTAGTCGGCTTTGAACTTCTTTTCTTGTGAGAAGCTCCTTTTGCCTTCTCTGCAAAACTGCCTTTTGGAGGGACTCCTTTATTAAAATTTCCGCTAGATTTTCGCGGTTTACGATTGCGTTCGTTGTCTGATCTCTTCATCAGTCTAAAATTTTTGGCAAAGGTAGCCAAACCTTTATAAGTACCTCACTTTAATTGAAATAATTGATCTATACCCTATATTTATAGAGATTAACTACCATCCTATGTTTCCAAGAATCATCCTGCTGGCACTGTGCTTAGCAACTATTAATTCCTTCGGGCAAAAGAAAGTATTAGACCACAGCGATTATGCGCTTTGGAATACCATAAAAGGCCAGGCCATCTCTCCTAACGGACAGTACGTGGTTTACAGTTTAGAGAAAGGAGAGAAAGATCACTATTTAAAAATCCAAGATGCAAAAGGTTCCTTTTTGTTGTCTTATGATCGTGGTCAAAAAGGGCATTTTTCAAACGATTCTAACTACGTCCTTTTTACCATTAAAGCTTGGAAAGATAGTGTAATGGCGATGAAAAAGAGAAAAGTAAAAAAGGATAAACTTCCCAAAGACTCGCTCGGCATTTTTAATCTTAATGAAGGAAAGCTTACCAAAATAGGTGCTATTAAATCCTTTAAAATTCCTGAAAAATGGAGCGGATATGTGGCCTATCAGTTAGAAGCCTTAAAAAAAGAACCAAAAGAAAAGACCAATGACAGCACCGAAACAGACAAGAAGAAAAAAGACTCAGAAAAGAAGGTCAATAAAAAGAATGGGTATCATTTAGTCCTTCATAATTTGGCAACTAAATCAGAGGATACAATTAAGTATGTTACGGACTATATTTTTGCCAAAGAGGGGAAATACATCGCGTATTCAACAACGGGTGACACCAAAGAAAGTGACGCAGGTATCTATATTAGAAATCTTAGCACACAAAACACCATAACCTTACATCATGCACCCAAAGCGAACTATGCACAGTTAGGTTTTAGTGATTCTGGAAAAAACTTTGGGTTTATCGTAGACACAGATTCTACCAAGATTCAACTACGCCCAAATACGCTATACCATTGGGCAGAAGGGCAAGAAACCGCCAAGAAAATCTTAGACAACGCTAGTGCTCCCAATGGTTATGTAGTTTCTAAACATGGTAAAGTTCACTTCTCTAAGGACGAATCCAAACTCTTTTTTGGTTTAGCAACCCCACCAATAGAAAAAGACACTTCCCTCCTTGAGGAAGAAATTGTAAATGTAGAAGTGTGGACCTATGACGAGCCTAGACTCTATACTGTGCAAGAATTGCAATTAAAAAACGATTCTATTCGGTCATTTACTTCGGTCTATTCATTGAAGACTAATAGTATGGCGCAGTTGGCCAATGAAGAATTTAAGGACAGTGAATTAGGAAATAAGGGCAATGCAGCAATTGCCTTAATTAGAAATAGTACTCCCTATGATTTGCAAAGTCAATGGACCGCAAGGCGCTATTCAGACTACAAGGTTGTGAGCACCAATAATGGAGAAGCGCTTCATGAATTTAAGAAATTACCCCGGCTAAGTTTGAGTCCGGAGGCCAAATATGCCTATGGGTATAGCAGAATTGACAGCACTTGGATTGCCTTAAATATCGCTTCTGGGCAACGAAAAGATCTTACTAAAGGAGCCGTGTTTTATAGCGAAGAAAATGATTATCCAAACTATCCCTACTCCTATGGATTAGGAGGCTGGGTGAAAGGAGACCAAGCCATATTACTGAATGATCGATACGATATTTGGAAAATTAATCCCGAAACGGCAAGTAAGGAACGCCTCACAGATGGCAGAAGTACTAAAACAGTGTATCGTATATTGGATTTGGATGAGGAAGAAGAAGCTATTGACTTTTCTAAGCCTTTGCTTTTAAGCACTTTTAATGAGACTACAAAGGAGGGTGGGTATGCGATGTATAATCCTAAAAATGGACAACTCAACCAGCTTATTTCAGGTGCCTATCGCTATTCAAGGCCTTTGAAAGCCAAAGAAGCCAATACATTGCTCTACACACGGCAATCCTTTACGGAATTTCCTGATTTGCGAATTGCCGACCTTCGATTTAAAAAACCGATAAAATTAAGCACCGCTAATCCCCAACAAAAAGAATATAACTGGGGAACTATTGAGTTGGTTGATTGGGTTTCTCTGGATGGTAAACCGTTACAAGGAATGCTCGTGAAACCAGAAAACTTTGATCCGTCTAAGAAGTACCCTCTTTTGGTAAATTTCTATGAGAAAAGCTCCGACGGGATTCACAGACACAGACATCCTAGAGCAGAAAGATCTAGCTTAAACTATAGCTTTTATGCGAGCAGAGGGTATGTTATTTTTAACCCTGATGTAACCTACAGAGTAGGCTACCCGGGAGAAAGCGCCTATAATTGTGTGATTCCTGGGATTACCTCACTTATTGAAAAAGGATTTATTGATAAGGATAATATCGGGGTACAAGGGCATAGTTGGGGTGGCTATCAGATTGCTTATTTAGTGACCAAAACAGATATCTTTAAAGCAGCAGAATCAGGAGCTCCCGTTCCTAATATGATTAGTGCCTATGGAGGTATTAGATGGTGGACGGGCCTTAGTAGGCAATTTCAATACGAGCATACACAAAGTAGAATTGGTGGAACTCCCTGGGAATACCCCACGAGGTACTTCGAAAATTCTCCCATATTTAACATAGACAAGATTAACACCCCCTTGCTCATCATGCACAATGATGCTGATGGTCATGTTCCTTGGTATCAGGGCATTGAGTTCTTTGTGAGTCTCCGTAGGTTAGGCAAGCCCTCCTGGTTTTTAAACTATAATGGTGAACCTCATTGGCCGCTAAAACTTCAAAATAGGACCGACTTTAGCATTCGAATGGCCCAATTTTTCGACTACTATTTAAAGGGTACCGGAAAACCGAGTTGGATGCAACGAGGCGTTCCTCCCATAGAAAAGGGCATCCTTCAAGGATATGAGTTATTAGGTGAAAAGGATAAGGAATAAATGGAAGGTAATTAGTCCTTTATTCCTTGATAGACACGGTTGATTGCCTATCCCGATTTACTATGAGTTTGGTCACATCTGGTCTGGAATAGTGCCCTACGGGGTCAAAATTTTGACGCTCTTGGTATACCCGGTTAAAATCGATAGTAGCGTACAAAATGCCTTCCTTATCAACTACTGGTTCTAATACCCATTCCCCATCAGGACCAGCTATACAAGAACCACCATTAGCTAAAATATCAGGGGCTTTTTCCAGAATTTGGTCTAAATGAGGGGTGTTTTTAGGGAAGTCTTCGCGCGACATTAATGAAGAAACTGAAACTACATAACTTCTACTCTCACGAGCTATAAAACGGGTTATATCCTTTGTGTTGTGCAAACTTCCCGGCCATACTGCGATGTGTAAATTTTCACCCATTCCATAAAGCGCCGCTCTGGGTAAGGGCATCCAATTTTCCCAACAATTTAAACCTCCCACCGTAAATTGTTTTAAGGAATGTACTTGTAATCCATGACCATCTCCTGGAGCCCATGTAAGTCGTTCATCATAGGTAGGTTGTAATTTGCGATGAACCGATTTAATATCCCCTTTTTGATTAATGTAGACAAGAGAAGCATAAATGCTGTGCCCTCCTCTATCTTGAGGGCGTTCCATAATTCCCAGATATATTGAAATGGCATGTTTTTTTGCCAGCTCGCATATAGAAGTTAAATCGCCCGCATCTATATCTACAGCATTTTTTACATAGTGTCCATGTAATTCTTTATTGACCTTGGTATTCCATTCTGCACCGCCTGTAAGTGCCAACCAAAAGGGATAACCCGGTAACAGAGCCTCTCCAAAAACGATCAATTCACTTCCATTATTCGCAGCATCAACAATAGTAGCTTCAATCTTTGCAATGGTTTCCTCTTTGTTTAGCCAAACAGGAGCGATCTGAGCGAGCGCTACTTTTAATTCATTATCCATTATAAAATCCGATTTATGACGAGGTCTACATCAATTAACAAGATACCAAAAACACCGGCGATAATAATAAACTTAAGAATGTTATGAAGCCAGACATAATGCCTCTTGGTATTGGACCTAAGAAGCAATACTAAAAAGAGTAGCAGCAATGCTCCAGCACCAAGGAAATAAACAATCATATAACCAACATCAAAAACCCATATCAATAAATACGTCGGTACCAATGTTAGCAGAATAAGAAGGGCTATGAACCCTTTCGCCACTTTGGCTCCATAGAGTATAGGAACCGTGCGATACCCTTGTGCAAGATCTCCAGCCAAATTTTCCAAATCCTTTATTAGCTCCCGCGCTAGAATTAATAGAAACAAATACAAGGCGTGAACAAATATGACCGTTTCAAAATTTTTATAGTAGACAAATACTACAAAAAAGGGAGCAATGGCTAAAGTTGCTGAGACCAAATTACCCACCAATGGCAGGCGTTTTAGTTTATGAGAATACAACCATATTCCAAAGATGTATGCGGAAAAGAATAGTACGGCTCTAAAGGAAATATAGCTCGCTGCCAGGACCGCTATTAAATTAAGTACAAAATAGGTGGTAAGCTTAAACCGTTGACTAACCAACCTATCTAACATGCTTTTGGTGGGCTTATTAATAAGGTCTTTCTCCGCGTCGTAAAAATTATTGATGATGTAACCAGAGGCAATGACCAAAGCAGAAGCGGTGACAATTAAAAATAGGTTGATATCTAAAACCACCTGCCGTAACGGCCAATTAGGGGCAAGAATAAAAATAGATGCCAAGTACTGGGCTAGGGTTATCATAAGTATGTTGTAACCGCGTACCACAGAGAATAAGCTCAAAAGCTTATACAGCAAGAGCTTGTTTTTTCTACTAAGCATTTTTGAATTTTAGAAGTTGTAAACTACTTCCAATTTATGACCTGCCAACGCCTTTTTGGCTTTTTCAATATCCTCAGTAAATCCAAGAATATAGCCACCCCCACCAGATCCACACAATTTCAAATAGTAGTCGTTAGACTCTATGCCTCGTTGCCATAATGTGTGAAATTGTTGAGGAATCATTGGTTTAAAATGATCTAAAACAACATGGGATAGTTGTTTTACATGTCCAAAAAGTCCTTTAATATCTCCATTCAAGAAATGGTCTACGCAGGCATCGGTATGTTTAATAAACTTATCCTTAATCACATTTCTGAATCCTTCTTGCTTCATTTTCTCCATAAAGATCTGGACCATAGGAGCTGTTTCGCCCGTAATACCACTATCTAAAAGGAAAACAGCGCCTTTTCCCTCTTTATTCTGAGTTGGAAGGCTTGTAGATTCAATATTATCCTGCGAATTGATCAGAATTGGTAAACTTAAATAACTATTCAAAGGATCTAAACCAGAAGATTTTCCATGGAAAAATGATTCCATTTGGCCAAAGATTTGCTTGAGAGTTAAAAGTTTTTCACGGGTGAGGTTTTCAAGAACAGTAATTTTATTCTTGGCATATTTATCATAAATGGCTGCTACCAAGGCACCGCTGCTCCCTATTCCATATCCTTGAGGAATAGAACTATCAAAATACATCCCCTTTGAAATATCCTCCTTTAAAAGCGCCAAATCAAATTGTACGATTCCTTCTTCTTGTATCTGAGCAAGGTGTGCTGCAAATCCTTTCAAAGCTTCGTTTGATTTTTTGGCTATTTCAGACGGATTCTCATCCATCTTTAAGGCACCTTTAAAAAAATTGTAGGGGATGGAAAGACCTTTGGAATTTTTAATAATTCCGTATTCTCCAAAAAGAAGAATCTTGGAGTAAAAAAGTGGTCCTTTCATTGTGTTTTGTTCAACCATTTATCTATTAAAAGTAAACAAACCTAAGTTCCTAATCAAAAGATTGGGAAATAATTAGGGAAAAAGCCTTTAAATAACGACTTATGGCCCCTTTTGGTATCTCTCGTTTAAGAAATTCGCTGGGCTCCCTCACCATTTCTGTCGCAAATATAGTGTCCGTTTTCACAATAGACAACCAGTTCATTTTGAATAAATTGAATACAGGCTTCTTTGTGAGATTCTGGATATAAAACATGAACATTGGCCCCCGCGTCTAGCGTAAAGCAAATTGGAACAGAAGTCTCCTTGCGAAAACGCCAGATAGCATTAATAATTTCTAGCGTATTCGGTAGCATTAAGATAAAATAAGGCGCACTAGTCATCATCATGGCGTGCAAGGTGAGTGCTTCACTTTCTACCAAGGCTATAAAATGCTCTAAATCGCCATCTTTAAATATAGACCCCAAGGATTCTAAGTTTTTATGCGCTTGCTGAAATCTATTTTCTGCAAATGGATGCCCATTCATTAGTCCGTGTCCAACCGTACTACTCACCGTTTTCTGGCCCTTATGCACCAACAAAATAGTATCGTGATAATTTTTAAATACCGGATGTACCTCAAATGGATACGCTATGCCATATAAATCTGAACTAGTTGGAATAGTGGGAGTTTTTCCCCATTGTACCAAAGCTCCTTGGACACTACGACAAGCACTGCCTGAACCCAAACGTGCTAAGAAAGACGCTTTTTTATTGAAAGCATTTTCATCAAGCATGGGATTCACTTGTCGCTCAAGTTCTAACAGGCACAGCGCTAAAGCAGCCATACCACTAGCTGAAGAAGCAATTCCACTACTATGAGGAAAAGTATTGGAGCTATTTATCGTAAAATGGTACTGCTTTAAAAAAGGGAGGTACTGCTCTACCCGTTCTAAAAAAGTTTGAATTTTAGGTTTAAAAGATTCTTTAGGGCTTCCTTCAAAAAGAAAATCAAAAGACAAGCTATTGCTTGTTTTCTCAAGTTTTTTATAACTAAGAGAAGTAGTTGTAGCACTAGCATCTAAGGTAAAACTCACGGAAGGATTTGCCGGTATTTGATTGGCATGTTTCCCCCAATATTTCACTAGCGCTATATTGCTAGGAGCTTTCCATTTCACAGTACCTTCTAAAGGATACTCCAATTCTGGTGAAGGGATAAAATATTCTTCCGTCATGGATAAGAGTTTGAGCAAAGATAAGGTTTGCCTTGCGCTTTGGGTTCTAGATTAAATTGTTATTTTAGTAAGAATCCAACTACCGTGAAGGGAACCATCACTAAAATACTAATCGCTGTAGGCGTATGTTTACTCATAGGATTTCTGTCTGGGTTTGCAACGCAAAGCTCTGTGAACGACTGGTATGTAACACTCAATAAACCAAGCTTTAACCCACCTAATTGGGTCTTTGCTCCTGTCTGGACGGTACTCTATATTTTAATGGGTGTAGCGGCAGGAATTGTTTGGTCTAAAGGCTTTTATCATTTATGGGTAAAAACCGCATTATACCATTTCGGGTTTCAATTGTTATTAAATGCCTTCTGGAGTATCTTATTTTTTGGTCTTAAAAATCCCTTGGCAGCCCTGTTTGTTATACTAACATTATTGGTTCTTATAATACTAACCATAAAATGGTTTCGTATTGTTAGCAAAACAGCCGCCCTCCTTATGATTCCCTACCTTCTGTGGGTAAGTTTCGCTACTGTTTTGAATTTTTCTATTTGGCAACTCAATTAATTGCTTCTGAGAGCGCCAACATTTTATTCATAGTATTTAGATTTCTGGTGGTCGCCAACACCCCTAATTTCTTTTCAATTAAGTTGTTATTCAATTTTGCACGACCCGCCCCTTGCTTACAATTTAAATACACGCAATCTTTGGTATAATGAAAATCTTCGGAAGGAAAAGACAGTCCTTTAAATTCTTCGATCTGCACTTTTAAAGGCTCTGAATGCAAAAGAGTGAAATAGCGATTCTTAGGCTCTGCAATAACTTTAAAGGGATCACCTTGTAAAATTTTATGTACCATTTCAGGTGTGCGAACAAGCGTTGGAACAGAAAAAGCGAAGTCTTTTTGAATACTTTTTTTTATACCTTCTTCTAAGACTTGAACATCTTTTTCATCACTCCTAAAAAGTATGTTTCCACTCTGAATGTAGGTGACCACAGCTTGCAAACCCATCTTTTCCAATGTGGTTTTTAATTCTGCCATTTTAATCTTCTTTTGACCACTAACATTTATCCCTCGAAGAAAACAGATATAGGTAGGCATTTTTTGAATGATTTTAGCCCTGAAACTACTCAATTTATTTTAGTAAATTCCAAAATATTTTAAACCCTATGTCCACATATATTTTAGCCTTAGACCAAGGTACCACCAGTTCTAGAGCGGTAGTTTTTGATAAAAAAGGCAGTATCGTATCCGTTGCGCAAAAAGAATTCACTCAAATCTTTCCAAAACCAGGATGGGTAGAACATGATGCCACAGAGATTTGGTCCACGCAAGCAGGAATGGCGGCAGAAGCTGTGACCAAAAAAGGGATTAAAGGAGAACAAATTGCGGCTATTGGTATTACCAACCAAAGAGAGACTGCTGTAGTTTGGGATAGAAAGACCGGTGAACCTATTTACAACGCTATTGTTTGGCAAGACAAACGTACCTCTGCCTATTGTGAGACCCTAAAAAAAGAAGGAAAGGCAGAGTGGATACGAGAAAAGACAGGTTTAGTTATAGATTCTTATTTCTCTGCTACTAAGGTAAAATGGATCCTAGATAATGTGGAAGGCGCACGAGAAAAAGCAGAAGCTGGGGATCTTGCTTTTGGGACCATTGATTCTTGGTTGCTCTGGAAAATGACGGAAGGAGCGCTCCATATAACCGATGTAACAAACGCATCACGCTCCTTAATTTTTAATATCAATACCATGGAATGGGATGATGAGCTTTTAGAGCTTTTTACCATCCCAAAAAGCATGCTTCCGGAAGTAAAACAGTCCAGTGAAGTGTACGGCCATACCAGTCCCAATTTCTTTGCCCACAAAATACCCATTGCTGGTATTGCTGGAGACCAACAAGCGGCATTATTTGGGCAGATGTGCACCCAAAAAGGAATGGTTAAAAACACCTACGGTACTGGCTGTTTTATGCTGATGAATATTGGTGACACCCCAACAAAATCGAATAATAACCTACTTACCACAGTGGCATGGAAGATTAACGGAAAAACCACCTATGCCTTGGAAGGAAGTATTTTTATTGCTGGGGCAGTAGTACAGTGGTTAAGAGATAGCTTAAAGGTCATTAAAACCTCTTCCGAAGTAGAAACTTTAGCGGGATCTGTTGAAAGTTCTGAAGGAATCTATTTTGTACCTGCTTTTGCAGGATTAGGCGCCCCGCACTGGAATCAAAATGCGCAAGGCACCATGTTTGGCCTTACAAGAGGAAGTACCGATGCACATATTGCGAGGGCTGCCTTAGAATCTATTGCATACCAGACCATGGATATCTTAAAAGCTATGGAAAAAGATGCGGGAATTTCTATTAAAGAATTACGTGTAGACGGGGGTGCTACGGTCAATGATTTACTTATGCAATTTCAAGCAGATGTTCTTAATACGACTACCATACGACCAAAAATTGTAGAGACAACGGTTATGGGCGCTGCCTATCTGGCGGGGCTAGCAGTTGGTTTTTGGGAAAGTCAAGAAGAAATTAGGGAGATTTGGCAGACCGATGTTACCTTCGAGCCAACAAACGATCGCACCGCTATTGAGGACGGAATTAAGGGCTGGTACAGAGCCATTAAAGCCTTAGAATTCTGGACAGCACAAGCATAAAACCAACACCAATCACTTAAAAACCCATCCACTAAAATGACACCTTTCGTTTCCGAAATTATAGGCACCTTTTTATTAATTGTTCTAGGCTGTGGTGTAAATGCAAATGTTTCTTTAAACAAAACCTACGGATCTGGATCTGGCTGGATTGTAATTACCACAGGATGGGCATTTGCAGTGTACACAGGCGTTGTGGTAGCAGGCCCTTACAGTGGGGCCCACTTAAATCCTGCAGTGACTTTAGGTCTTGCTTTTGCCGGGGAATTCTCTTTTTATGATATACCAACCTATATTTTAGCCCAATTCATTGGAGCAATGTTAGGAGCATTTTTTGTTTGGCTTACCCACAAGGAACACTTTGATACCACCGAAGATGGAGGCACAAAACGAGGCGTATTTTGCAATGCACCGGCCATCCCTAATGTAGGATTAAATCTGCTTACAGAATTCTTGGGAACCTTTATTCTCGTATTTGCCGTTCTCTATTTTTCAGACGCGACTATTGCAGAAAGTAATGCCATCATTGGATTAGGATCCTTAGGGGCCTTGCCTGTTGCACTAATTGTTTGGGGCATTGGGCTCTCTTTGGGAGGGACTACTGGCTATGCCATTAATCCCGCTAGAGACCTTGGCCCTAGAATTGTACATGCCCTTGTGCCCATAAAGAACAAAGGAAGTAATGGCTGGGGCTATTCATGGATTCCCGTGATAGGACCATGCTTGGGAGCGGTCTTTGCCGCTTTTTTGTGTAATTTTTTACAATAATTAATTGGTCGTAATCGCCTGTGCTGCAAGGTAAGCACCCGTCCAAGCATTTTGGAAGTTAAAGCCACCGGTTATAGCATCTACATTAATGACCTCTCCGGCAAAATAAATATTAGGCAAGACCTTACTTTCAAAAGTGGTAAAATCTATCTCTTTAAGATGAACCCCCCCTGCCGTTACAAATTCTTCTTTGAACGTACTTTTTCCCTCTACAAAAAAGGAACTACGTGTAATCTGCGAAGACAAGGCTTCTAATTGGCTTTTTGTGCAATCTGCCCATTTTTCATGACTTTCAATTTCAGCAGCTTTTACAAAACGCACCCAAAGTCTGTTGGGCATTTCTAGTACCTTAGACTTAGCAATGGTGCGTTTGGCGGCTACCTTTTTCAATTCCATAAAATAGCCCAGCATGGTATTGTAATCATACTCAGGCATCCAATTCACGCGTATTCTAAATTGATACTTTAAGGCATGTAGTTCTATTGCTCCCCAGGCGGATAATCGTAAAACTGCAGGACCGCTAAACCCCCAGTGAGTAATTAATAAAGGGCCTGCTTCAGAAAATAATGGAGCTCGCTCTTCTTGACTTTTTAAATCAATTTTAATACGGGAATTGTACTGCAATTTGGGCAACACATCAATCTCAACCGTAGTACTTAACCCCTGCAATCCCTGGATCCTTTCATCTTTGCAATTAAAGGTAAATAGTGAAGGAACAGGAGGGGCTATCGTGTGTCCCATTTGCTCTAAAAGATTCCAAATTTTTGGATTACTCCCAGTGGCAATTAGCAACTTCTGCGCGTGATAGTATTTGTTTGGAGTAGTAATGCGCCAACCATCTTTTATAACATCAGATGCCTCAATGGATCTTACGGGACTGTTCTTTAAAAGGGTAATTCCTAAACGTTGGGCTTCTTTTAAAAAACAATCTATGATGGACTGCGAACTGTCTGACTCAGGAAAAATACGCCCATCTGCTTCTATTTTTAGAGGAATTCCGCGAGTCTCAAAAAACTCCATAATATCCCCTGCTGCGTGCTTATGAAATGGCCCTAATAATTCCTGCTTACCTCTCGGATAATGTTCTGAAAATACGGTTGGATTGAATTCTGCATGCGTGACATTGCATCTGCCACCCCCAGAGACTTTTACTTTCCCTAAAACTGTTTTACCTCGTTCAAAAATGGCAACTTGTAACCCAGGCTGTGCCAAGGAAGCTTGGATAGCTCCATAAAAACCAGCTGCACCGCCCCCAATTACAATTAAATCATACATTACGGCGCCCTATCTGGGTAATTGGTAAAAATACCATCTACTCCAAGGCTGTACATTTTTTCTAGGTCTTCTACTTCATTCACAGTGTAGGTAAACACCTTAAATCCTGCGTCTTGAATTTGTTGTACGTTTTCCTCCGTAAGTGATTTATACCAAGGATTAATAGCCACTGCGTTTAATTCTTTAGCAACTTCAATGGCTTGTAAAGGATCTTCCTCCGTAAGAACAGCGATTGCAATATCTGGGTTTAAAGCCCTCATTGCCCGAAGCTCGTCCCAATTAAAACTCGAAATCACAAAATTCTCTGCAGACCACCCGCGCTCACGTGCATAATAATCTGTAATAAAATTTACTCGGTCGGCGGTATTCGCACCTTTTAATTCGATGTTTAAGGCTACGGTATTATTAATGAGTTTTAAGACTTGTTGCAAGGTAGGAATGCGATGATTTCCGTCTAAAATTACTTGCCGTATATCGGTGATATAATAATCTTCTATTTTACCACCTGCATTACTAATACGATCCAAGGTGTCATCATGAAAAACAACGATTTCGCCACTTTTAATTTTAAACACATCAATTTCTATCATATCAACGCCTAGATCCATCGCTTTTTGAATCGAGGCTAAGGTGTTCTCGGTTTCATACCCCATCGCACCTCTATGGCCTATAATTAAGGGTTTACTCTGTGTTTCACACCCCATAACAATAAGTATTAAAACGACATAAAAATATCTTTTCATTGTATCCATTTTGATTTGATTGAGGCGCTAAAAATACAAATTGCAAGAGATTCACGACAGGCTTTTAACAACTACGCCCCCATAAATGTTTTACTTACTTTATTTTAAATATGAAGGATTCCAGAGGTTCAATCTCAAGTTGTATTTTACCAACACCGTCGGAAAGTTCTAAGGCAGCCTTTTGCTTTCCATATAATTGTTCTTCTAACTCATACGTGGAGCTCTCCAATTTCCATTGTGAGATGAGCTCTGGCGGCAACTTTAAATCGATCTCATAGCGCTTTTCAGTGTCAAAATTCGAAATAATGATAAGGCGTTCTTCCTCGGACCAACGAACAAAAGAAAAAATACGATGGTCATATGTTTCTGTATGTTCTTTATTGTAGTAATGGATTTCTTGATAAGGCCCCATAAGAGCCTCGCTTTGAGTAGAAAAATTCAATAACCGACTGTAAAAATCTCTTAAAGCTTTTTCCGATTCGCTTAATTGACCGCCATCAAACTTTTTATTGTTCATCCATCGCTGGTGCGCCGGCACCCCAATGTAATCGAAAATTGAAGTTCTGGAGGGTTTTCCAAACCCGGCATCTTCTGAGCCATCTTCTCCAACTTCTTGTCCAAAATACACCATGGTTGGTGCACTACTAATGGTTGTTGACACCACCATTGCAGGTTTTGCAATCTCTGGCTTGCCCACGAACTCTGGACTAGCAATACGTTGTTCATCATGATTTTCAAGAAAATGGAGCATGTGGTGTTCAATATCTTGAAGACCGGCTTGTACGGTATGTATATGGTCCGTCCAACCGTATCCCTTCATAATATGCTTTAAACTATCATACAACTCAACCTTGTCATATAAATAATCCATCTTCCCTTTATGAATATAGGCTCTGTACAGTGCAGGATTATACACTTCTGCCAACAGAAAGGCGTCTGGGTTTCTCATTTTTATAGAAGAGTTTAGAAAACTCCAAAACTCTACTGGAACCATTTCGGCCATATCAAAACGAAATCCATCAACCCCCATTTCTAACCAATACAACGCAATATCCCGAAACTTATACCATGAATTTGGGAGGTCTTTATTTTCCCAAAATTTAAAATGAGCTGTGTAGTCCTTCTTATCATAATTCTCGGGCAGCGAATCAAAATCTTTTGAACCATCTGGGCTCACACCATAATTTATTTTTACCGTCTCATACCAATCGTTAAAATCTGGTTGTGCTAAACGCGATCCGTTGCCTGTCCATTTCGCTGGATTCTCCTGGAAACTATTATTTGCTAAAGGATTCTTTTGCCCCCCCAAAGGAACATAACCATCGCGCCATTCTGGCACCCTGAATGGTTCGTTAGGGATGTAGTAAAAATTATTGTCTTTCTTGTAAGCGACAGCGGTATCATCCATAGCCCCAAAATCTACCACTCCTTCTGGGTTTGATTTGCCTTCATATTTTCTTGCCACATGGTTAGGAACAATATCTATAATCACCTTCATTCCATGGTCATGCGTACGTTCTATAAGTGCTTTAAATTCTGCTAATCGGTTGGAGGGGTCTTGCGCCAAATCTGGATTTACATTGTAATAGTCTTTTACAGCATACGGAGAGCCTGCCCTACCTTTTACCACATCTGGATCGTCATTCGAAATTCCGTATGCGGTATAATCGCCAATGAGCGCATGATGGGGAACACCCGTATACCACATATGGGTAACTCCCAGCTCTTTAAGAGCACTTAGAGCAGTGTCATCAAAATCGTTGAATTTTCCCAGGCCATTTTCTTCTTTAGTACCCCAAGGAGTGTTTGTGGTTTTTGTATTTCCAAAAAGTCTTGTAAATACTTGATAGACCACTGCTTTCTTTTGCTCATTCATTTTCGCTGGTATATTGGATGGGCGCTCTACTTTTTTAGTTTTTTCGCTCGTACAAGCAAAAACACCAAAAATGAATAGTAGCACCAAAAATCTTAGATTCCTCATATCAATGGGTTGCTGTGCTTAAAATTACGACATCTTTGGGGCCTAGGTTCAAGCTAGTATCCCAAACAATTTCTTGTTTCGTAAATAGATTTCGTAGCCGCCTTCCCTGTAACTTTAATTCCTTAAAACGAGAAAGGTTTAAAGTCTTTTCTTCCTCATTTTTATTTGTCAAGAGTATCACAGTCTCTGTAGCATCATATCTTGCAATTAAATAAGTGCCGTCTTCAGGAGCAAAATGTACGGTAGCTCCCTCATGAATCGCCTTACTGCTCTTTCTAAAGTTCAAAAGAGTCTTTAAAAAGTCTTGTATTTCTTTCTGTTTCGGCTCTAATCCTTTCCCGGAAAATGCGTTTTGAGTATCATTTGGCCAACCACCGGGAAGATCCGTTCTAATTAGTCCGTGATCTCCAGGTTTTTCCGAATTCTGCAACAATACTTCTGTACCGTAATAAAACTGGGGTATTCTTGGCGCAAGCGCAATAAAAGCTAGTGCCATTTTCAATAAATCAGCATCCTCTTCTAATTGGGTGAAAAGGCGATCCATATCATGATTATCTCCAAAAAAAAGCAGCGCAGAGGGATTGTTATAAATAAAATCATTGGCGAGACTTTCATACAATTGAATTAATCCACGGTCCCAAGACTCTTCATTTATCAAGGACGCTATGAGCGCTTTTTGCATGGGAAAATCCATTGTGCTGCGTAAATAAGACCGGTACCCGTCTTTGTTCGCAGCGCCGTCTTGCCAGTAGGCTACAAGCAAGGGATTGTAACTCCATTCTTCACCAACAATGGTAAAGTTTGGATATTCTGTCATAATAGCCTTGGCCCAATTCGCCATAAAATCCTTATTGGGATACGGGTAGGTATCCTGGCGAATCCCACCCAGTTGAAGTGTTTCTATCCACCATATGCTGTTTTGAGTAAGATATTTTGCCATAAAAGCATTGGCTTGGTTCAGGTCTGGCATTGAAGGAACAAACCATCCTTTTTCCATCTTTTCACGATCAAACGCAGAAGCATAGGCATCTTGATTTACCGTCCTTCTATGATTAGTGATTGGTGCAGTTTTGGCCTCTTCAAACTGGGGTTGATAATTAATCCAGTTTTTAAAAGGCAGGTCCTTCATCCACCAATGATTGCTTCCGCAATGATTGGCAACTTGGTCCATGATCAATTTTATACCACGCTGTTTTGCTTTTTGGGCCAGCTCTGCATACTCATCTAGCGTTCCAAAACGAGGATCTACATGATAAAAATCGGTTATTGCATATCCGTGATAGGACTGCTCTTCCATATCATTAATCAACAGTGGACTAGACCAAATAGCTGTAAAACCCATTTGATCAATATAATCTAGGTGCTCAATAATACCACGAATGTCGCCTCCATGTCTTTTGTAGTCATGCGACCTATTGATAGTAGTTTCTTTTAGATAAGGGACCACATCATTGGTACGATCTCCATTTGCAAAGCGATCTGGTGTAATGAGATAGATGGCATCTGAACTATTAAAGCCTTCAAATGTTTTGGCATCTTTAAGACGCTTTTTCAACTGAAACTCCGAGGTGAATACTTCCTGCCCATTTTTGGTCCAGGTAATTTTTAGAGTACCTGGCTTAGTTTTTGGAGCGATAGCAAGGTCTAAGAAAACATAATTAGGACTGTCTGCTTCATTTACAGCAACCAGGGTAACTCCATCATAGTTTAAAGTGGCATCATATTGACTTATAGAATCGCCATGTACCATTAATTGAATGCTAGGACTCTTCATCCCAACCCACCAATTTGGAGGCTCAATCCTTATTTCTTGAGCCCTTGTTGCAATACTGCAGAGCAAAAGTAGAAGGACACCCAATAAATTCTTCATGATTTACGCAGTAACCGTTTCTCCTGGTATTAAAACCACTCGCTTTCCATTCACTCGAATGGTCATTTCTTCCTTTCCGGTTAAAAAGAAAGAGGCTCCTTCTGTATTCACCATTACCTTGATAATCCTATTCCTAAAATTAATTTTAAAAGAATAGGACTTCCATTGCTTCGGAATCTGAGGAGTAAAATGTAGTTTATCATCCAATACACGCATGCCTCCAAAGCCTTCTACAATACTCATCCAGGTTCCGGCCATAGAAGTAATGTGTAGACCTTCTTCTACCTCCTTATTATAGTCATCTAAATCTAAACGAGAGGTTCGTAAGTAAAACTGGTAGGCCTGTTTCATTCTACCCAATTTGGCTGCCTGTATACTGTGAACACAAGGTGAAAGTGAGGATTCATGAACTGTGAATGGCTCATAAAAATCGAAATGCCTTTCTAGTTCTTCGGTAGAAAAATGATCTTCGAAAAAATAAAAGCCTTGCAGTATATCGGCCTGTTTAATATAAGGTGATCTTAGAATTCTATCCCAGCTCCATTTTTGATTGATAGGTCGTTGCGAAGGATCTAACTCTTTCACCGTAATTAATTCTTTATCTAGAAATCCGTCTTGTTGTAAAAAGACTTGGTGTTTTTTAGATTTTGGGAAGAACATTTTATTCGCTACTTCTCCCCATTCCTCTACTTCATCATCTGTAATCTTGGTATGTGCAAGAATTCTATCATAATCTGTAGGATAGCCTTCTTTCACTTTCTCTAATTGCTCTATGGTGTAGGAGATACACCATTTTGCCAGATAATTGGTATACCAATTATTATTAATATTATTTTCATACTCATTAGGGCCCGTAACACCGAGTATCACATACTTACCTTTCTTAGTAGACCAATTAGCCCTTTGGTGCCAGAATCTTGCGATTCCTATTAATACCTCCAGCCCCATTTCTGGAATATAGCTGTAATCTCCAGTATATCTGTAGTAGTTAAAGATTGCAAATGCTATTGCCCCATTTCTGTGTATTTCTTGGAATGTAATTTCCCATTCATTATGGCATTCTTCCCCGTTCATAGTGACCATGGGATAAAGGGCTGCGCCGTTTTTAAATCCTAACAGTTTAGCATTGTCAATGGCTTTTTCTAAATGATTGTATCGGTACTCTAACAAACTCCAAGCAACCTTCTCTCCTTTAGTGGCCATATAAAAAGGTAAGCAATACGCCTCTGTATCCCAGTAGGTACTCCCTCCGTATTTCTCTCCTGTGAATCCCTTAGGACCTATATTGAGTCTTGAATCTTTCCCTAAATACGTTTGGTTGAGTTGAAAAATATTGAACCGGATACCTTGTTGGGCTTTTACATCCCCTTCAATCGTTATGTCACTCATCTCCCAGATAGCTGCCCAAGCTTGCTTTTGCTTTTCCAAAAGGGAATCAAACCCAAGCTCTGATACTTTATTTAAGG
Organism: uncultured Croceivirga sp.; assembly: GCA_964601965.1. Taxonomy (GTDB): domain Bacteria; phylum Bacteroidota; class Bacteroidia; order Flavobacteriales; family Flavobacteriaceae; genus Croceivirga. The sequence continues at coordinate 2,277 of CAZRPJ010000023.1, read as the reverse complement.
AGTTGTTCGCAGCTTCTATTAATTCTTTTGGCGAATGGTACCTAGAAGTAGTATATCCACCATATTTAGTAAGTTCAAGATATTCTCCTTTCTTTAAGTCTGTTTTATAGGTGTGGTTCACTCGTGTATCGGTCACTTCTTCAGAATCTAAAGCAACCGTATTTCCATTCTTGGCCAATGCTGTTTGCATAAATGTACAGGTGGCAAAATTGGTCTTCATGGTGTGAGCTTCAATGAATCCTCTATTGCCAGCAGACTTCACATTAGTGGTATTCCAGAATTTATCGTCCCAATTGCTATCTCTGTTGGTAATACCACTATCTAAATAAGGTGTAAGGGTAAAGGCCGCCTCTTCAGAAATTAATTCAATTCGGTAACTAATAGCACCTACCTCATCATGTTCAAGGCTTAAAAAGCGCGTGGCAGTAATTGCCACAACCGCATCATTAGGTAATTGGGCGGTGAAGCTACGCTGGTACCACCCTTCTTTCATATTTAATTCTCGTCTAAAATTAGTGACGGACTTACACGTATTAAGATCTAAAGAGGTGCCATTAATTTCTACCTGAATACCAATCCAATTAGGAGAATTTAGGACCTTGGCAAAATATTCTGGATACCCATTTTTCCACCATCCTACTCGGGTCTTGTCTGGATAATAAACACCCGCTATGTAACTTCCTTGAAAAGTTTCTCCGGTATAATCTTCCTCAAAATTGGCGCGTTGTCCCATAGCGCCATTCCCAATGCTAAAAAGACTCTCAGAACTCTGTACTAGTTCTGCATCAAATCCCTCTTCTATGATTGACCAAGGACTTGGTGTAATGTATTCTTGATTCATGAACGTAAATTAGGAAAGTTCCGGGGCAAACTTAATTAATTGTAGAGTTTCGTTCAATTATTGTAGGTTCTAAAATTTTAGTGCTGTAGGATTGTTCATCATTTTCATTTTCCACACGCTCGATCAACATTTTTGCTGCAATCTCGCCCATTTTTTGCCCATGTTGCGCAACGGAAGTTATACTAGGATTGGCATGTTTGGCCAAAAGTCCATCTGTAAACCCAATAATTGATACATCCTCTGGTACTCGAAGGCCCTTACGTTGAATGACCCGCATACCGTAAATTCCAAAAATTTCGTTGACGCTAAGAACCGCATCCGGGTTTATAGAATTAAGAAAAGATGAGATTTTCTCCTCATCAATATCCATAAAAGGAAGTCTAAGAATTAAATCTTCAGACACCTCTAACCCAAAATCCAGAAGCGCCTTTTCATAGCCTTTGTTTCGGTTTCTACTAACACTAAAAAAATCTTCTGTGGTTAGTAGCGCAATTTTTCTTCTGCCGGCTTCTAAAAGTTTGGTAGTTGCCAAATAGGCCCCTTGAACGTCATCAATAATTACTTTATCGCAATCAATCTCATCGGTAACTCTATCAAAAAGCACCAATGGGATGCCCTGCTCTGTGACTTCTTTTAAATGATTAAAGTCAGCCTTTTTTTCTGTACCAGCAGAAAGAGACATGATAAAACCGTCTATACTACCGTTGGCAAGCATTTCCATATTAATAACCTCCTTATCAAAAGACTCATCAGAGAGGCACACAATTACATTGTAGCCTTGCGCATTTGCATAATTCTCAATGCCACGTATTACCGTTGTAAAGAAGTGATGTACAATGTCTGGAATAATTACCCCAATGTTCTTAGTCTTTTTGTTCTTTAAACTAATGGCAATATTATTGGGCTTGTAATTGTATAATTTGGCAAAGGCTTGAATCTTTTCTTTGGTATCCCTACTTATCTCTTCACTATTTTTTAATGCCTTAGAAACCGTAGAAATAGAGACGTCTAATTCTTTGGCAATATGTTTTAAAGTGATTTTCTGTTTCAGCATGTTCCGGAACTGTTAAAAAATTGAAATTAGGGATATCCCATTTCTGTTAAAAATTTAGCTTAAAAATTTAACAAGAAAAAGGAAACACGCTCTTTACCTAATTGAAATTGCCAAAAATTAAAAAACGTTATATTTGTCCAAATTTTGTTAAATTTCATATATTTCGCGGCTTTGAATTGCGAATTATATAGTTTAGAGTGTGTTGAATTGATATACCCCAACAATAGCAAAGTTATCAACACGAAACCGTTTTCGTTATTTTGGTATCTGTTGGCAATCGCTTTTTAACACATTTTTTACATATGTTTAACTCTTGAATTTAAATTAACTAAACTTAAAAATTAATTTTTATGAAGATTACGCTACTTAAAAGCTTGTTGCT
>CAZRPJ010000022.1:0-45356 GCA_964601965.1 uncultured Croceivirga sp. | reverse complement strand
CCAGAATACCCAATGGTCATCCGTTCTGTGCTGTTGATGTAAAAGATGGTTCGTAAGTTGGGGAATAAGGTACCATTTACATTAAATCCTTCGCCCTGATCATTGATCACATCAAATTGAAATTCGTACTGCTGCTTTTTCTCGTTATAGGCCATCTCGTAATTCTCAGGAACCCCTTTAAATTGAATGCCCACATCTGCTGGGTTGTAGGTACTTCCAAACTGGCGTTCTCCGTAATAGGGTAAGATGGCAAAGACGCTGTCTTTCTCCATTTTTAAATAGCTGGTGGTCCCTATGATGTCAATTCTGTTAGGACTTGTACCGGGTGGTAAGAGTCCAGAGGTAGCAATGGAGTTCATACTACGCGTAGAAAGCGGATTGGCCCAACGCGCCTCTAAATGCAGCGCTTCCGATTGTACTAATTCGTCTAGTTTTGCTTTTTCCTCAGTACTAATTGGTGCCTTGGAAGCACTACATCCTATCAATAGGACTCCTAAAAAAAGTATGGTGATTGATCCCAGTGTTTTCATATCGTATGTTTTTAAGTTACCCCAAAGCTATTGCCTCAAAAGCAATGCCAAAAGTAGCAATGGGTGGCACCGCCCAATTGCCTCGTGAACCTGCCAAATTAATGAGTGAACTTATTGGGCACGGTATCCTGGGCCTTTTACAAAACGGCCTGGCATTGCACCCGTATGTTCACCATTTTCTAAAACGGCAGCGCCGTTTACAAAGACATGTAGCATGCCTTCGGCATATTGGTGAGGCTCCGTAAAAGTAGCTTTATCGCGTACTTGCGCAGGATCAAAAACGACTACATCCGCGTAATTCCCAAGTTGCAGTCGTCCACGGTTCTTCAACTTTAAATTATCAGCAGGCAAAGAAGTAAGTTTCCGAATGCCTTCTTCCAAAGAAATCACACCTTCGTCCCTGGCAAACTTGCCCAACACTCGAATAAAAGAGCCGTAGGCTCGTGGATGTGTTGGTTGCTTTATAAAAACCCCTTCGTTAGACATGGATCCTGCATCCGAACAAAAACTTACCCAGGGCAGCGCAACTTTTTTAGCAATGTTCTTTTCATCCATAGAAAAATAAACCACCTGAATTCTACTTTGGTCCTGTAGCAGTAAATCTACCAAGGTTTCAGCGGGACTTTTACCCCAAGCATCGGCCACCTCGTTTAAATACATCCCAGCATATTGGCGCATTTCTTCAGATCGAAAGCCCACCAACAAGATGGTTTCAGGACCATTTCTAAATTCTAACTCTGCAATGGCACGGGCTTTGTTTTTAGGATCTGCCAAGCGATCTAACATGGCCGCTACCCCATTTTCGCGCGCCCAATCTGGTAATTGCACGTGTAAACCTGTAGAGCTTGCATTGTAGGTATAAATATCTGCGGTTATGGCTAATCCGCGGTTTCTGGCGGCTTCTATTTTGGCAATGGCACTGTCTAGTTTCCCCCAGTTGTGTTTAGACGATGCCTTTAAGTGATAGACCTCCGAACGGATGTTGGCTTCTTCCGCAATTTGGATAAGCTCATCCACACTTTCTAAAAGTCGATCTCCTTCATTGCGAATGTGTGAGATATACATTCCATCGTATTCGGCGGCAACCTTCGACAAGGCTATTAATTCATCGGTACTCGCATACATACTCGGTGCATAAAGCAAACTGCTGGAGATACCCACAGCCCCTTCTTCCATCGCTTCTTTGGTGAGTGCTTTCATGGCGTCCATTTCTTCCTCGGTAGCAGGACGATTTTCAAACCCTATTACATGGGTACGTAGCGTACCATTGCCCACAAACGAGGCTACATTGGTAGAAACGCCTTTTTCTTCAAGATGCGCAAGGTATTCTCCCAGGCTGGTCCACGCCACCTGGAATTTGATATCTCCTTGGTTTTCTTGCATGCTCTTTTTCATGCGTTCGTTTAGAGGGCCCATAGAGCGACCCTCCCCCATCACTTCCAAGGTTACTCCCTGACGAATATCACTTTGGGAACGTCCATCTTCTAAAAGCGTTACGTTGGCCCAACTCAACATGTTTATAAATCCCGGAGCAACGGCCATCCCGTTAATCGGCACCACTTTTTGTCCCTGTAAGGTGTTGGCATCGCCAATAGCAGCAATGGTATCTGCATTGATGGCAACATCACCCAGATAAGGGGTGCCTCCATCCCCATCATAGATGAGCCCGTTTTGTAAGACCAGATCATAGGCGGGTTGTGGTTGGCAGGAAATAAAAAGAAAGGCACAAAGAAAAAAGATAGAATAACGCATGTGGTTGGTTTTCTCCCTAAGATATTACATTTCGGAGAATTGTTAGGCCTTAATTCCCTTCAAACCAGCGTTTAAAGTCGGCCACCTTTTCCCTACTCACCACAATATCCTGTGAAAGTGCCGTACTAAGACTAAGTTTTAAGCGCCTGTTTGAATAGACAACTACATCGGTAATGGAGTGTAAACTCACCAAAAAACTGCGGTTTACGCGGAAATATTTCTTTGGATCTAGCAGTTCGGTAAGGGCTTCAATGGTATATTCTACTGGATATTCCTTGCCGTTATGGGTAATAAGGCTCACATCCCTACCTTCGGCATGAAAGGCCATGATATCTGTGGTTAATACCGCCCGTAGGTGATTGCCAATACGAATCATAAAGCGGTCTTTGTACTGTTTTTGTGCCAGTTTGCTAATGGTAGGCCCAATCTCGGTAGGGTTAGCAAACTGCTGTTCTAGGCGTTTTAGCTTTTTAAGAGCACGGGAAAGGTCTGTAAATGTGATGGGTTTTAGCAAGTAATCTATGCTATTCACCTTAAAGGCATCAATAGCAAACTCATCAAAGGCTGTGGTAAAAATCACCGGTTTATTGATGGTTACCTGATCAAAAAGCTCGAAACTTAACCCATCTGTTAGCTGTACGTCCATAAAAAAGAGGTCTACCCCTGCGGCATGCTCTTTGATCCATGGCACCGCTGATTCTAAGGAATCTAAAACGGTCAATACGTCAATAGAAGCGTCGCATTTTTCCAGATAGCGCTTTAATTTCTCCGCTGCTAGGGGTTCGTCTTCAAGTAGTACTACCTTCATCTACAACTAAATTAGGGATTTGCACAATTTTTTCTAGACCCTCCTGGGTAATCACCAGCGGACTATCGGTATAAAAACGGTATGCACTGGTAATACTAGGAATGCTCTCCAAGTTAAACGACCTATTTAAACGCTCCTCGGTGGTATATCGCAAAGAAAGGCCATCATCCGCTGCCTGTAATTTTAATTCCAATACCCGCGAATTTGTTGGAATGGTGGTACGGATTACTTGTTCAATAATTCCCAACAAGGTGGTGGGGACCACTTGTTGTTCCGGCAGCTTTTCACTGACCAATCGCAAATTGCGATACGGGAGGTGGTTGAATAGCTTAACCAGTTCTTGGGCCATCCCCCACTCTTCTTTTAAAGGCACCAATTCGCGCTTGCGTCTTGACAATAAATAACGATAGACACTTGCAAAATGATCGGCCAAGGCTTCGGCCTTATCTGAATCTTTTTTCATGATCACCAGAAGTGCCTCTAAGCTTTCGAAAAGTAATTCTGGGTGTATGCCTTGCACATAGGCAGAGAAATCTCCTTCAATGGCTTGTTTGGCCAACGTCTCTTGCGCGAGTTTCTTGGTATTCCTTCGAAATAAGAAATAATGCCCAAAATACAGCACTATGTAAAGCAGCGTGATAAAAGCAAAGATGCTATTAAAGACATACAATTCCCGTGCGCTAGGCGTGTAATAAAGTACATTGGTAAAATACAGGATAATGGCGCCGGTTACTAAGGCAATAGTTAAAAGTACCGAACTCACCAATTGAAAGGCCACCCTGGCTCCTAAGGCTTTTGGCCATTTTAAACGTTCAAAAGCAATTAACGACCAACGTGAAAACTCTTGAGTGAGATAGGCCAAGCCAATACAAACCAATAATTCCTGACTTAAGAAATCTTCCTGAATGTAGAGCACCGCATCATTGAGTAGCAACACCAAAAGATACACTAAGGTGCCACTAAAAGCGGGTGCTAACAATCGAAACAGCGGATTATGTACAAACAACCTATTCATTGAATAACAAGGGTAAGGTTACTGTAAAGTCGTCTGCATCTTCCCATCGTATTTTCGCTTTGGAAAGCAATCGGTAGCGGCCTTGAATATTTCGGAGTCCTACTCCAGTCGAAGGCTTTTTATGTTTAATGGGATTCTTTGTGTTTCGTACTTGCAAACTGGCAGCTTGCCCACTTATTACTACCTGAATGGGTTCTGAAGCGGTCCCAACATTGTGCTTTACGGCATTTTCTAGCAGCAACTGTAAGGTAAGTGGCGGAATTTGGGTTTCTAAATGTTCTGGATCTAAACGAACGTCTAGCGAAAAGGCATCGCCAAATCTGGTATTCAATACAAAGGCATAGGCTTGTACAAATTCCATCTCCTCTTTTACTGAAATAAGCGGATCCCGACAATGTGTTAGTGTGTATTGGTAGAGTTTGGCCATTGCACGAATGACGCCTTCTGCCTTAGCCACATGATCATGAAAAAGTACAGACAGGGAATTAATACAATTGAATAAAAAGTGCGGACTTAACTGCGCTTTTAAGGTAGCCAATTGCAATGCCGCCTGCTCTCGTTCTGCCTTGAGTGCTTTTAATTGGGCCGTGGTATATTGGTTGTAAGAATAGAATGCAAAATAAACCACATTGTAAATGATGGCCGCACAGAACAAGAGAATCCCCAACTTAAGACGCTGCTCCATGGAGAGTGTTTCTGAAAACGGCGTTCCCGTAGTAAGCGCGCGATACCCCCAAACACTGCCCCATATAAGGATAAAACCACCCACAGTATTGCAAAGAATGCCTAGCAACAAGCGTACTCCGGTAAAGCGTTTCCAATCCACCAGCGCGTTTAAGGGTATATTGGAATAGTAGGTGGCGTAGGCAACGAGTACACCTAAAAACCCACTAAGCGCCTTTTGAAGGGTGTTCTGGCTTTCATCGAAATTGATGAAGCTAAAGATCAAAAGACCTCCGGCAATCCCAATAAGAAGCAGGGTTAGGTGTCTACGCATGGTTGGTTGATTGATGTAATGCTTAAAGCGCTGCTCCATTCCCCCAATTTAGGGAATCCTTGTGGAATGGAACAGCAAAAGAGTTCTTGGACTAGCGTATGCCGCGAAGTGCGCGACCTAGGTGCGAATCAGAATTAATACCATTGCTAGATTCATGATAAGCATCAATGACGGCATCCGATTTTCCACGTACGGTGGGTGCAAAAGCCAATAAGCTTTCTGCATGGTGATGGTCTGAGTTGATGTCCTTGGTTGCTAATAAAATGGCTACCAAGTTCTTGTCTGTAAAGCTTTGTTTGGATAGGTCTTTGAAAACGCTTGCTTTGTGGTGATCAGAATTTATTCGGCCTAAGGCATCCAGATAGGCATCCATAGCAGCCTCGATGTCCTGGTTGCGGGCCACCTTACGCAAAATAGTGGCTTGATGCATGTCTGAATTCATATTCCTACGTACTTGTTCTAAAAGGAATGCCAAGGATGCCGCATCTAAGCGCTCTTGTAGCACATCCCCTAAGACACTCGCGATATGATGGTCTGAGCTCATGTTATCTACCGATGCCAAAAGACTGTTGTAGGTCCCTGGAGAAATATCGTTTCCAGAAAGGGCCTTTTTAAGTACCGAAGCTTTATGATGATCGGAGTTGATGGTTTTCGCCACACTAATCAATAGCTTGGTATTCTCCGCATTTAAAGTACGACTGCTAAGCACTTTCGATAGTACACTGGCTTTGTGATGATCAGAATTGATGTCTTCTGCAATCCCAAACAGTGCTTTCATTTGGGAGTCATTGATGTTTCTATCGGTTACCGCTTTAATTAAAACAGACGCTTTATGATGGTCCGAATCAATTGAACCGGTTGTTTGAATGTATGCTGAAGTCACCGCATCGGATCCTAAAAACGAACGAGCGTTGTGTTTTAAGATTTCCGCCTTATGATGGTCAGAATCAATATTGGCCACCCGTTTTAGCGCCCCAAGCAATCCTTTTTCATCGAGCTTTTTGTCAAGCAACAATTTAAGGTAGCGTGATTTTACATAGTCACTAGAAATGGCATCCACTTCTTTTAAAACTGGATAGTACCCCCCTTTTTTATACATGCGGTCTACACGTTTTTCTGCCCCTAAGGTGGTGGTACGCACTACTTCCAGCAAAATATCAGCCAGCCATTTTCTGCCTTCCGCATCAAAGCTTTTTTGCGAACCGCCTACATAGTATTTTTTAATAAGTGTACCGGAACCATCAGGCTCCATAAAGATTTTACGGCGGTTCCCAAAAGAGGTCTTTTTAATTTCCATATACCCCCCGCGCGAAATAGAAACAACATCGGTATCGTCGTCCGATAGTTCTATTTCTCCCTTGTACTCGACCGTAAAATTATTCCCGATGCTGTTTTTAATGCTGATGGTGGTTTTCCCATTGCTATTCACATTCACCGAAGTGCTTCTGCGCTGTGCTTGCGACATTGCAGGAAAGAGTAAGGCCAAAATAAGCACGGCCTTGACAAGAAAAGTGATGATGATTTTTGAAAGATGTGTCATGATTTTCGTTTTCTGATGAAATCGTCCGCCCTGATGAAAGCGGACGATTTTTTGGTTGATTATTCGTTTTTTGATTGATGATGGCACAAATATCTACCGCAGTCCGTCAAGAAAAAAACGAAATGTAATGGATTGTACGTTCCGTGTAGTGAATTGTACGTTTGGGTGGAATGTAGCTTTTCTAAGGAGTAAATTCTGTGATTGGGGTGAGTACCAATTTCCTAAATTCTACTTCGGCACCCTCTGCTTGCAAGGCTATTTGCCCTTCGTTGGCTGTTGCGTTAAATCCGTAGTTGGCCAGTTGCCCATTTACCCAAACTTTAACGGCATTGTCCAAACACTCGATACTCATAGAGTTCCATTCGCCCAGGGGTTTTTCTGCATTTTCGGTGAGGTGTACAATTCTACGGTTGGTCCCTTCTGTTATACCCCATGCTTCTTTTGGTCCTCTCCTAGCCACCATATTATCTACTTCAATATCTTCTACAATCACCCAGAAATCACCTGCATTCTGGTGTTCCATCTGCACTTCTATGGATTGTGGGAACATCTCGTAGAGGGCTCGTGGTGTAGAGGCATGTACTAATACCCCACAATTCCCCGGTTCCTGTGGAAAACGATACTCCACTTCTAAACGGTAGTTGGCATACTTGCTGTCTGTAATTAAATGCCCGCGGGGCTCTCCTAAGGAAACCAACATTCCTTTGCGCACTACAAACGGAGATGGTGCCGTAGGAATACTATCCATCATAGGTACATCCTCATGCCAACCACTTAAATCGGTGCCATTAAACAAGGATACCGCCCTGTCTGCACAAGAAGTGGTTAGTATAATCAATCCTACCAATAGCAAGTTCCAAAGGGTTCTCATCGTTTAAATCGATTTAAAATTTTTAAGGTCTTTTTGGTGTTTATAAAGTACACTCCGGTTAATAGGATGACGGCTGCCAACACAGATTGCATGGTGATTTGTTCTTGTAAGAAATACCAGCCCAATACCATTGCTACAATGGGATTAACATAGGTATTGGTCGCCACTTTTTCTGGAGAAACCATCCGAAGCAGGAAATTAAAGGAAGTAAAAGCCACGATACTTCCAAAGATGACCAATAAAAGCATAGACCACTGCACCTCGGTTGACCAACTGGTTGGTGCCGACCACGATTCTCCAAAAGCCAAACTTAGCACAAACAACAAAACGCCTCCCGTAAGCATTTGGTAGCCCGTATTCACAAAGTAGTTCTTCGGCAAGTCCGCTTTTGTTACAAACAAACTACCATAGGCCCAAGAAAGCATCGCAGACAAAATCATAAGCATCCCCACCACGGCGTTCTCCTGTTCTAATATGTTCTTTTGACTCACCAAGAGATAAATCCCTATCATTCCTAAGAAGATTCCAAGCAAGGACATAGGTTGAATCTTTTTCCCTTGTAAAATCCACATCATTAAAAGGATAACCAGCGGTTGGGCAGATATTTCAAGCGCTGCGAAATTGCTGTCTACAAATTTCAGGGCCCAAACAACCATTCCGTTACCAAAACTTAGGAATAAAAAGCCCAGCAGCACCGTATTAAAAAACTGCTTCTTAGAAATCTTGATGGACCGTCCACCAATTAAAGCGATGCCAAAAATGAGTATCCCCGCAGTTACAAAGCGTATGCCCGCTAAAAAGAAGGGTGGAATTTCATTAACCGCAATTTTATTCAACAGATAGGTAGACCCCCAAATAACATAGATCGCGAAGAATGCTAAAATGATTAAAGTGGTGGTTTTATTTCCCTTCATGGCTCGTGCGCGTTCGTTGGCTAGTCAATATTACGGTGAAAAGAAGAACCTTCCTTCTTTTTTTATAAAATGTATTCACCATCTTACCCACAATATTCAGCGGCACTTTTCAAAAGTCTGCAATTCCGTAATTTTACCGACCAAAATAAACGCAAATGCTAGACACAAATTGGTGGCATATCTTATACGATCTTTTTGTTGAAAAAGGGTTTTCAAAGAATTGGGCAGGCTATCTAAATACTGGAATCCTCTTAGTGGTTACCTCGCTGCTAGTGTTGTTGTTTGATTATGTTTTGTGGAAAATTCTACGTCGCTTTTCAGCGAGTTTTGCCAAACGCACCAAAACAAACTTTGATAATTACGCCGTGGCCAATCGCCTACCGCGTTATATCGCACACATTTTTCCGCTCATACTGGCATTGGAGTTAACACCCTTTGTGTTTTACGATTTTCAATATGCTGAAAATATTGCTTTTAAAATCCTAAACATCTTAGGGGTTGTCTTGGTTTTACGCATTGCACGTAGTCTTTTAAATACCGTTCGGGATTATTTAAAAACGCTGCCGCGATTTAAAGACAAACCTATAGATAGTTACATTCAGGTCTTTATGATTTTTGCCTGGGCAGGTGGAATTTTAAGCATCTTGGCTATTGTCACAGGCACCGATATTTGGAAGTTTCTTACAGGATTGGGTGCCGTCTCTGCAGTGTTGCTATTGGTATTTAGAGATACGATTCTTGGCTTTGTGGCCAGCATACAAGTAAGCATCAATGACATGGTGCGTATTGGAGACTGGATCACCTTTGAAAAATATGGGGCAGACGGTGATGTGGTCGAGATAAATCTAGCCACAGTTAAAGTGCAAAACTTTGATAAGACCATTACCACCATCCCTACCTATGCCTTGATTTCAGACAGTTTTAAAAACTGGCGTGGCATGCAGTCTAGTGGAGGAAGGCGTATTAAACGTTCCGTAATCTTAAAACAGCAAAGCATTCAATTTTTGAGCCCGGAATCTATTGAAGAACTTAAGAAAATTGAATTGATTCGGGAGTATTTGGAAGACCGTCAGCAAAAAATAGACGCTGCTAATACGGAAAATGGTGTGGATAAATCCGTGATCATTAACGGTCGAAATATGACAAATCTTGGGGTTTTCCGTAAGTACGTAGAAAGCTACCTAGAAACGCATTCTGCCATCAATACAGAAATGACTTTAATGACGCGACAATTGGCGCCTACACCACAAGGTATTCCTTTGGAAATCTATGCGTTTAGTAGCGATAAAAGATGGCAAAACTACGAGTACATTATGGCCGATATTTTTGACCATGTACTCGCAGCAGTGCCATATTTTGAGTTAGAGATCTTTGAGTTACCTACCTCTTTAACGCCTAATTCTTAATCAAGCCTTGTCCTTCTATCCATGGAGCGCCCGCCGCTTTTAAGGCCGCTTCAATACCTGGTAGCGTGCCATTCACTATGGTCGTTAATTCTCCTTTCACCGATTGCAATTGTTGCTTGGCACGGTTAAACGCCTGCAATTGATTGCCGGTGGGTCCATAGGTATTTCCTAAGGCTACATACCCCAAAAAGGCGCCGTCTCCAGGTGACGGAGGATTGCGCTCTCCTATTTCATTTTTAGCGGGATTCCCATTCATTACTTCATCTACCTTCATGATCGCTTTTTCTGCGGCCTGAATGCGTTGTAGCAATTCGTTACTAGGAGCTGTAGCTTGTGCATAGGCTCGCTTCATAGCACCAACCATGTCTTTGCTCTTTTTAAGTGTAGTACTGGTGGCCATCAAGTCTTGCTGGAAGGATTGGAATGACTGTCTGAACGCATCAATCTCTTGCGTAGGCTTGGCCGGTAACGCACCGTCCCGCAATTTCTTAACGGTTATAGTAATCGGTCCTGCTACCATATTCATCATCCCGTTTTCCTTTTGATACAACTCGGCGGTATATTGACCGGGTGTGGCCATGTAAGGCGAACCGAAGAAATCATCTTCCTCACTGGCTTTAGGTGCTTTTAAGGAAACTCCACTTCTATTTGCGTAGGTAAGATCCCAATTTACACGATTAAAGCCTTTTTTGTTGCTACCTTTCACCATGTTTACAACCGCACCTTGGCTGTCTTTGATTAAGAATACATAGCCTGGGCCGTCTTCTGTTTTTTCTTCAGAAAGTGCATCCCAACCTGGAAACGGAATAGCAGCGTTTGATTTATTCAGCGATTTTTCCTTTTCTTTTCGAAGGTCCTTTTTTGATTTTAATTTTTCGGGTAGGTAATACGTCAATAAGGCACCGAAAGCAGGATTTTTCGCTTTATAGGTATTATCTCCCTGACCGTAAATGGCATCTTTAGGAACATACCAATAGGCATCCCGACTATTAAACAATTGTACTTCACTAGCCTTAGAACTATCATACGCTCTTAAAGGCCCTAAATCATCCAAAACAAAGAATCCTCTTCCAAATGAAGCAGCTACCAAATCATTTTCACGTCTTTGAATGGTAATATCGCGTAACGAAATAGTGGGCATTCCTCCTTTTAAAGGCATCCAGTTGGCACCTCCATTCTTGGTAAAATACGCCCCGTATTCTGTAGCAGCGAAAAGCAAGTTCTTATCTACATGATCTTGAACCACACGCCAGGTAAGTAGTCTTTTAGGCAAATCTCCGTTCATGAAGGTCCAGCTTTGTCCCTTATTGGTACTCTTAAGCAAATACGGCTTATAATCCCCTTCCTTATGATTGTCTAGCACTAGGTACACAGTATTGGCATCGTACAAATCTGCTCGAACGTCATTTACGAAAGCTCGACTAGGTACGCCTTTAATACTCCCCAGCATGACTTTGCGCCAATTGGCGCCACCATCTTCAGAAATTTGTACAATTCCATCATCTGTTCCTGCGTATAATAAGCCTTCTTGCACTGGAGATTCTGCCAATGAGGTAATGGTGTTATACTCACTCATAGCATTCACATCCCAAGCATTGTCCCAGCTTTGCGGTCTCCCTAAAATAGGCAGTGTAATGCGTTCTTCATTGCGGGTTAAATCAGGAGAAATTGCCGTCCAATCATCTCCCCTATTTTCGGATTTCCATACGCGGTAGGAGGCAAAATACAAACGACTTGGTTTATGTGGACTTACCAAAATAGGCGCATCCCAGTTAAATCGCTCGTGTGGATCACCGGCCGCAGGTTGTGGTTGAATGAAAACCGTTTCGCCTGTGGTCTGATCTATTCTCCAAAGCCATCCTTGCTGAAATTCTCCATAAGTAATGTCCGGATTTCCAGGTTCTGTGGCAGATTGGTGTCCATCTGCACCTAAGGTAATCCACCAATCTTGGTTAAGGATCCCATCCGCACGCGTGGTTCTTGAAGGACCTCCATGGGAACCATTATCCTGTGTTCCTCCATAAATATTATAGAAAGGTGCGGAATCGTCCACAGCTACTTTGTAGTATTGAATCACCGGTAAGTTGGAAAAATACCGCCAAGTCTTGGTAAGATCGTAGGATTCATACAAACCTCCATCCGTTCCAAACAAAACATACTCAGGGTCGCTGGATTTAAAAGCCATCGCATGGCTGTCTACATGCTTGTTCTTTTCATTCATGGTATAAAAAGTCTTTCCATGATTGTCAGAAACCTGTACATAGTTATTCATTAAGTACAACTTGCCTTCTTGGTGCGGCGAAGCATAGAGTTCTTGATAATAATGTGGGCCTGTACCACCAGAAACCGTGTTGGACTGCTTGCTCCAAGAAGCACCCCCATTGGTTGACATGTAGATCCCTCCTTTGGTCCGGTCCAATTCAATTGCAGCGTAAATGGTTTCAGAATTAAAGGGAGAAAGTGCCAATCCTATTTTTCCAAGATTAGAGCTTGGGATTCCACTACTCAGTTTGGTCCATGTTTTACCACCATCTGTGGATTTATGAAGTCCAGAGCCTGGTCCTCCACCCATATAGGCAGCTACGGTACGGTGTCTATCCCAAGTAGCAGCATAAAGCACATCAGGATTGGTAGGATCTATCTCAAGATCTGTGACTCCAGTCCATTCATCATTTCCGAGTGTTTTAGTCCAAGTGCTGCCCCCATCTTCTGAACGATAAAATCCGCGTTCGCCACCCTTGCTCCATAGCGGTCCTTGTACGGCTACAAAAATGTGATTGGAATTGTCTGGGTGTACTATAATTTTAGAAATATGCTCCGATGCTTTTAAGCCCATATTTTTCCAGCTTTTCCCTGCATCATGACTCACATAAATTCCGTCGCCAAAACCGGTATGACGACCGCCTACATTTTCTCCAGTCCCCACCCAAACAGTACTTGGATTAGACGGGTCTATGGTAACGCAGCCAATAGAGTAACTGGTTTGCGCATCAAAAATGGGTGAAAACGTTGTTCCAGCGTTGGTGGTCTTCCAAACTCCTCCAGAGCCAACAGCAATATACCAAGTGCTTTCGTTTTTAGGATGTATTGCAATATCCGCAATTCTCCCTGAGGTTAAGGCGGGGCCTACATTCCGAAATTCTAGGCCTTTAAAAATGTCGTCTTTCTTGTCTTCCTGTGCTAGGATAGTAGCAGAAATTAGCACAGCGAAAAGGGTCGCCAGAGCGGCGATACGTCGCATGTTCATTGAAGTGTTCTTTTTTTGGTTAATTATCCTAGAAAGATAACCAAAATAGCAGTCTAACCCTAGCTATACTTCAATAACTAGCATAAAAAAAGCCCCATGGATTGGGGCTTTCAAATCAAAAGAATGTTTATTTAATCTAAGGTAATATTTTGCGTTGCACCATTAGGATAGGTAATGACCGCTTGATCATCACAAGTACCATCCCCAAAGTCTACATCTACCGCAAGTCCATTTTTACTAATGTTCATGCTACCTTGTGTCCAATATTCGCAAAGGAAGTCTTTAGAAACGTTTCCAGAGATCGTATAGGTATCGTTATTTGAAACTACCGTCCAGTTCCCAGATAAATTCCAAAGCGTATCCTGCCCCTCTTCAAAAAGGATGGCAAAAGTCTTCGTACCACTTTCCGAAAGAGTGTCGCCGTTTTCAAATTCTAGGGAAATATTGCTGGTAATAGAAAAACCAACGGTATTTTCCATTTCAGAACCTGTGATGGTATAGGTACGTGTACCATTTACACGTGTTGTACCCACGTAGAAATCTTCAAAAGTGGCAGTATACGTAGCCGAAGATTCGCCTATGCTGTACATTACATTCAATGTTCCGTTTACATTTTCGGTTTCATTAAGCACACAATTATTAAAAGTTGCGATAAAACCATTTTCTAAGTATTCAACGCTATAACAGTCATTGGAAGCTGCTTTGTTAGTGCCGCCATTGTCTAAATAAAGTTCAGAAAGAATGTTGTCTACAGCACTTGTAGTTTCGTCTGCCACTAAAATGGTCTGTACTTCTGTTTGGGTGAATTCCCCTTCTATGGTCTGTGTGTCTTCTGCGTCTTCACTACAAGAAGCGAGTAGCGCAAGCGCAATGAAACCAAGATATAATCCAATTTTTTTCATAGTAACTAAAGTTTGGGTTGCTGGGAAAACGCCCTTGCATACACTTTAGTGCGGTAAAGGGGTAGAATTCGATGAATGGAAAGAAATATTAACGATCCTTAAGCCGGTAGACGAATTTTAAACCGCTCCAATTGGCATCAATTGCTGCTACTTTTACATCTACCAATCCCAGTTTTAAGAAATACGCTCGGATAGGATCTCTCTTCAGCTCAGTGGGTATTGATGCGGAAGCTTTGGGCCAACTTACCCAAAGTTGTCCATTTCTTTTTAGGGTATTCATGGCCACAGGCCCCAATTTTTCTACGGTAGCCCAATGCGTACAAAAGAGATGTACAAAATCTGCAGCAGCTGTTTTGGGTTGATCTAGCAATGAGTAAGAATCCTTTGGCACTGCAATTAATTCCCAGTAATTGGGCGGAGTTTCCATAAGGTGCAGCACGAAACCGGGTTTAATTCCTAGTTTTTTATGAAGCGGGGTTCCAGAGTATCCTGCTGGCTGTTTCATGCGCTTTCCTGGTGTTGATTGGCAATGTATTCTTTCAGTTGGATTATGGCGTTACTAATATTCTTTTTAAACGCCTTTTTCACCAAAACCGCTACCAACAGTTTCTTTAAAGGCCCTTTTACTTCCCAATAAATTTCAAAATCTAGCTGGCAGCTTGTGGGAGTCAGTGGGGTTATTATATAAAATTGATACAGTACGTTGAAAGGTGAAACGTTCGTTGCATGCTCTCCATATACCGATTGGTTTTCTTGAACCTCCTTGGTAACCACTACAAAATGCAGTTGTTTGCCATTAATAACACAGACATGTTCCGAACCCATCCTTGTGACCTCATGCTCCTTGTACAGAAACTCATCCACACCTTTTCCCCAAGCGGCGCGGTGCGCATAATTAGAGAGATATTCCATGACCTGAGCGGCATTTGCAGGTAATTTGGTAGACAGCGTGAGATCTGGAGGCCGATTGATTGCTATCTTTTTTAATTCTGGGATTTCCTGCAGCTGAAGTTGCGATGCATCAATGAGCGAATAATAGTATTCTACTTCTTCATCGTCATAGGTGTCTGCATTCTTTCTAAATCGAAACAGCTTGCTGGAATAATACGAAGACATTTGAATTTCCAATGCCAAAGCCCTGCTAATAAGCACGTAATTAGAACTGTCAATAGAGTTTTTAAGCAAACGATGCGCTTCTATCACCTGTTTACCAAAGGGTTTGCGACTGCCTCCTACTTCAATATATTGGAGATCACCGGCGTGCGCAATGATTTTTAATTCCAAATTGGGAGCAGTGGCGCAGGCATTGCAAGGGCAGATTCTATTTTCGCGTAAAAGGGCTAAATGGCTGTAAAAAGCAGAAAACATCCCTTCAATCTGGGCTAACAACCGTTCCTGCGAAGGGATTTCTCCCTCTTTGTAAAAGAATAAGGCGTCTCCCTCTACTTCGGCAAGTAGCAGGTCTTCGGTATTGGCAGCAATAAGAATTTCTAACAGTTCGGCAATTACATGCTGACTGTGTTCTACCTCTGTGGTTTGAATAAACTTGGTATAACCAGATATATCTGGCAGAAATAACAGTGATTTGGCCATGCGTCTTGGTTAGGCATTGCTACGCATAAGTTAGTCAGTATTTCGAAGAACCCTTACGAAATGGCTCAATTATTTCTTGGCTTCGGCCTCTTCCATTTGCTGAAGTAGTCCGCGAAAACCTAGTGCCACTCCATTAGTCCACCCAAAACCATCTTGGGTTTCATATTCGCCACCACCAGAAAGCAGGCTTAAATCCTCTACATTGTATTTCTCCATCATCTTTCCGGTATTCTTGTAGACCTTCTCGTTAAGCGCCAACCAACGTTCCATGATGATTTTTGCGTCTTCCTTGTAGCCGTAATAGATTAACCCGTTCACGGCCATCCATTGCAATGGTGCCCAACCGTTCGGAGCATCCCATTGTTGCCCAGAATTCTTTAAGGTGGTTACCAATCCACCGTCCTTTAGAAAGGTGTCCATTAGGGTATTGCGCGTACCTGCTGCCTGTTCCCTATTCGCTAGCCCAAAAAATAAGGGGAAGGCTCCTGCCAGCGTAAGTTCACCCGTATGTTCTGCTCTTTTAAAATTAAAATCCATAAAAAAGCGTTGATCCTTGTTCCAAAAGTATTCACGAATGAGTCCCCTACGTTCAGAGGCCTTATTCCTAAAATAGGTGGCTGCTTCCTTATCGCCTTTTAGCCTACTTGCCTTTGATAATTGCTGTTCTAAATAAAACATAAGGCAGTTTAAATCGATAGGAAGGATGGCTGTAGTGGTGGTGGTTGAAAAATCGCCATCTGTTCCGTACCAACGAGAACTAAAATCCCAACCAGACTCCGCAGCCGACCGCAAATCTTTCAATAAAAGAGATTTCGCTTCTGCCCCTTCTACTTCAGAAGCCAAGTGTAAATCTTCTTTGTAAGCCTCGGGGCGTGGGGTATTCCCAGCATCCCAATAGCGATTCAATAAGCCACCCCCAATCATTTGCACTACGTGCTTGCTGGCTCCGTACGGGCGGTCTATGGAATCATGGTCCATAAAAAATTGATATTCTTTTTGAAGCTCTGGCAAATAATACAGCAACATATTCTCATCTTCTCTTGCTAAGGCTGCTACCATGAGCGAAAAGAAAGGAGGTTGAGAGCGTGTTAAATAATAATCTCTAGTACCATTGGGAATATGACCTACAGAATCTAATAGAAAGGCGAAATTGTCTACCATGCTTTTTGCTAAGTCTCGTCTTCCTGCCGCTAATAAACCTTCAATAGTAAAATAACTATCCCAATAATAGATTTCTTGAAAGCGTCCCCCGGGAACTACATATTTCTTGGGTAAGGCAATTCTTGAAGCATTGGGGATGCGGGCATCGGGACCTCTGGTGAGCTTATCCCACATTCCTTCAATATGCTCATACATCGTTTTTGTGGTATCTGTCACAAATTCCAAAGACGCCATGGACTTGTCCGTAAAATTGGCCTCCACAAAAGCAGTTAAATCGAATCCTTCGGTGTCTTTCTCTGCTAAATACGCCTGCTCTAATTCTAAAAAAGGTGCATTTGGCACCAAATCAACAAAGGTTTTAGAATCTGGATAAATGGCAGCGAGCTGAACATCCTTAAAGAGCTGTGTTTCATAAAAAGTTTGCGGAGCACGACTGCTAGGGTCCGTTTTGCAGGATGCGATTAGAACAAGAACTACTAGAAGTGAGAGAATTCTTTTATGCATGAGTAAAATATGATGTGTTTCACGGCTAAATATACGGGTTTAGGCGAAAAATTGCTTGAATTAAATCGTATACGATTATTTTTGTGCTATGAAGAAGCCTTTAGTTTTAAGGGATACCGTTAAAAAGCATCTTTTAGACACCATTCATGCGGGTCAGTTGCAGATTGGTAAAACCATTAACCTTGCAGCTTTAGCGCGAGACTTAAAAGTAAGTGTCACACCCATTAGAGAAGCCTTGAGTCAGCTAGAGCAGTCCCGTATTGTAGAAGCTATTCCTAATCGAGGCTTTATCGTTCCAGAACTCACCTTAACGGAAGCCAAAAACCTGTATGAAACCATTGCAGAACTAGAAGTTTTAGCCTTGGATAGTACCCGTTTTAATCCTTCTTTACTTAGCAAACTAAGAAAGGAGCAAATGCACCTACAACAGACCCATACGGCGCAAAATAGGCTTGCTTCTAGGGTTCGTTTTCACCATTTATTGGTGCATCATTGTAGCAATACCATTTTAAAACAGCTCATCCGGGAATTGGAGGCACGTATTCTGTTTTATGAACAGGTATTTATACAAGACGCCTCGTTCTACGAGCATATTGATAACCAAAATGAAGCGATTATAACAGCTATTGAAGATGACAACGTGCCTACAGCGGCACTCATTCTAAAAATGAATTGGATGACTGTTTTTGAGTATGTACAAAAACAATTGTTGCGAGGGACCACGGTGCAATTCGAAGAACTTCATCCTTCCAAAGAGGCAATGAAAAGCGAGGAATCGCGTTAGTGCATTATGAAATTTTTGAATCCCCAAATCGCGCAATTAGCCAAAGCAAAAAAACCTTCACTCCTAAGAAGGCCAGTCTCCTGTGGAATATTCCAAGAGATAGCTCCCGAAGAGCCTTCTCAAGATCCCCAGCGAGAAAATGCTGCTTCGTAGTCTTCAGGACGGTCTAAATCAACTAACATTCCCACGGTAGGTATGGTACGCACAGGCGTATCTTTAGAACGCATAAGCTTTTTAGCACCACCCTCCCCTTTTAAATTAGAAAGCTGCCCAAAATACCTTTTTGGGATCACCGCCGGTACCCCTGGTCCGTTTGGATATTCGCTGGCTATTATTGCTTCCGGCGTTTCACGAAAGTGTGCGATGAGCTGTTGATAATGCGATAAGGCAATCATTGGCTGATCTACTAGTAGAATTAATGCAGCGCTATAGCCTTCTTTTTGCATGGCGTGTAGCCCTGTTGCCAGGGAAGCGCCCATGCCCTGCTCCCATTCTTTATTATGAATTAGCTGTACGGGATACGAAGCCAGTAAGGGTTGTGTCTTTTCAGCATAAGCACCTAAAACAACGTGCACATTAGTACTCAGTTTCAGCGCTTGTGATACAGCATGTTCTAAAAGTGTTTTTCCCTTCCATGGCAAGAGTTGCTTTTCTTTACCCATGCGGGATGCCTGTCCAGCAGCTAGAATTAGCAGGCCAATATCATTGGTACTTGCAGGCTTCATGTGTGAATTCTTCCTTCCTTTTCTCGCAGGGAAACGGCCTCTTTTTGGTTGATAACCGCAAGAATTTCTGCGATTACTGTGATGGCTATTTCTTGAGGGGTCTCCGCCCCAAGATCTAATCCGGCCGGTCCGTAAATCCCTTCAATGTATTCTAAAGAAATTTCTGGATGGTGCTCTAGCAGTTCATTAAACAGTTTTTCACGTCTTCTCGCAGGACCCAAAACTCCAAAATATGCTGGAAGTTCATCACGTAGCACGGAAAGGAACTGTAAATCTTTTACGTAACTGTGGGTCATTAGTAGAATAGCTGTCTGTTGGTCTACCACCAATTGCAAGCCTTCGGCCTCTGAAGGTATAAAATGGGTAACGCCTGGAAAATCTGCCGCTGTTTTTTCTTCTTTGGGATTCACCACAACAGTCACCTCCCATCCCATTAAGGCGGCCATGCTACATAACTGCACTGCATCGTGTTCTCCCCCAATAAGTACCAGTTGAAAACAAGGCGGAAGTGTCTGTTTATACACAGAAAGGTCTTCTGGAATCGTATACGATTTTTGAATTGTAATCGTATCTTGCTGATTTACAAATACTGAGCCGTAGGAATCACTTTCTGAGTGTTCTTTTTTAAAATAGCAATGCACTTCAAAGGGAGTTCGTTGTTCGATGGTCTTCCAAAAGCTTTGAATCATCGCTTCTGAAGGGTCAAAAGGCTCTAACAAGACATATAAAATTCCTTCACACCCCAATCGGTAACGCCCATCATATGTCATTACCTTGGGCGTCCCCTTCTCGAAGACGGAGAGCGCTTGCCGATATACTTCCTTCTCTACACAACCACCACTTACCGCTCCAACCATGGTGCCATCGTCTATGAGAAGCATGCGAACACCAGGTCTTCTGTACGAAGATCCATCTAAGGCCACTACCGTTGCCAATACAGCTTTCTTACCACTACTCGCAGCCTTTTGATAGGCCTCCATTATTTTCTTGAATTCATGTGTGATCATAGCAGCGTTCTTGCAGGTATAAACGGAATTATTTCGCCTTGCTTCTTTATTTCATTGGGTGCCACACGTACAAATCCGTTGGCCATTGTTAGACTCGTTAGATCACCCGATCCATTTCCATGCACAAGGCGAGCACTAAGCTGGCCATCAATGATGGTGGTTTTGGCTCGGATAAAACGGGTTAAGGGTGTTGTGTTTTCAAAATCTTCCTCTAAAAATACTTGAATTTCTGGAGTTGGCAGCCCCCAATTTCTATAAAGCCAAGGAATAAAATAGACATGGAAATTCGCAAAAGTGGACGTTGGATTCCCAGGAAAACCAAAGATGGTAGTAGCCTTGTCTTCTTGCTTTCCAAACCAAAAAGGCTTTCCAGGGCGTTGTTTTACGCGGTGAAAGTATTTGGTAACACCCAGCTCTTCTAGCACTTCTGGAAGAAAATCATACTTCCCCTTAGAGACACCGCCACTCATTACCAAGACATCATAGGTCTCTATCGCTTCTTTTAAGGCGGTTTTAATGGCGTTTTTTTCATCTAACACATGAATGATGGTTGAAGGAATTAAAAGCGCGCTAAGGGCTGCTTTTAAAGTATGCGCATTTGATTGTCGAATTTGATGCAGGGCAGGCGTTTCGGTTATGGGTACCAGCTCGTCTCCTGTAGAAAACAGCGCTACCTTTGGATTCTTCTTCACCTGAATTTCCGCTTTTCCTACCGAGGCCAAGACCCCTATTTCAGCTGCGGTGATTTTTATTCCGGGCTGCAGCAGCAAACTGTCTTGGGGCTCATCGCTTCCCTGATAGTGAATATTCTGACCTTGTTTTACTGGTTGCAGAAGCGTGGCCTCACCGTTTTCAAGTGCAATATGCTCATACATGACTACAGTGTCTGCATTTTCTGGTACAATGGCGCCTGTCATAATTTCTAGGCAACTTTCCTGCGCTTCGAGGGTCTTTTGAGGCATCCCTGCCGCTGCAATCTCTTGAATTTTAAAGGTCTTTTGGCCTTCCCTGAACTGAATGGCGATCCCGTCTTTTGTAGCCCGATTAAAAGGTGGAAAATCCCGGTCTGCATGGATAGCTTCGGCCAGGATCCTGCCATGGGCATTTTCCAAGGCGACGCTCTCCGTTTCAAAACCAGTTGCCGCGTTTAAAACTTGATCATATGCTTGTTGAAAGGTAATCATGTGAATAAATTGATTTCAAGTCCATGGATGAGTAGTACGCGCACACCTACAAAAAAAACGAGGAGGGCCGTTAAAATCCGAATTGCTTTTGGAGAAACTTTAAACAGAGCCAAACGCACACCAAGCTGTCCTCCTAAGACTACAGCCACCGCAAGCGTACTAAGTTCTACCCAAGAAACCGTAAACGTATTGCTTACCAGCAATCCAATAATCCCAGCAAGGGAATTTACCAAAATAAAAAAGCTTGCCAAGGCAGCTATTTTTAAAGGTTGCTCCCATTTTAGATAGTTTAATATGGGTGCTAAAAAGATTCCACCGCCAATACCAACTAAACCAGAAAGGAACCCTACAGCACCCCCGATAAGGTAGGAAATCCATTTTGGATAGCGTACTAATTTTAAGGTGTTCCCTAATTGTACGGTTTGCCAAATAAGCGCTACTGCTGCTAGTATTAGTGCAATACCTAGAATCCTAAAAAAGACTTGTTCTTCTAATTTGTAAATAGCTCCTAAAAATGCTAGGGGAATACTAGAAAGGATAAAGGGCAAAAAAGCTTTTCCTTTAAAATGGCCAGCCTTATAGTACAAATACGTACTACCGCTTACAACTAAGAGATTGCATATCAACGCCGTACTTCGTATCACAAAAAAAGAAGACAAAACTAGGGCTAATAACGCTAGATAACTGGAACCGCCACCAAAACCTACTGAAGAATATAAAAAGGCAATCAAAAAAAAGGAGACTGCCAAGACCACCAAGCTTCCTCCCTCTATGGCCATACGGTTGCTATTTCATTCATCCCACCTTCTACACTGTAAAATTGGGCTTCTGGATAGGCATCTGAAAGCTTTTTAGCAGCTAATTCACTGCGTTTTCCAGATTGACAAATGATGTAGGTTGGTTGCGACAAAGTAAGGTGCCCTTGAACTTCATGCAACTCATTTAATGGCAGGTGAATCGCCTCTTCTAAATGATCTGACTCAAATTCTTCATGGGTTCTAACATCCAGTAACTGCTTCGTTCCCGGGAGTTTCATGTAGGCTTCTGCCGTGATCGTTGCCACAACAGCACATTCAGGGGTTTCGTACGAGGCCTCTAGTTGTTTTAGGGTTTTATTTTTGGGGTTTTGTTTAAACTGTACCAATCGGTTTTCATGGGTAAGTCCATTAAATAGCAACAGTTTTCCAGATAAGACCTCCCCTATTCCTGTTAGGACTTTTACGGCTTCTAAGGCCTGTAAATTGCCAATAATTCCTGGCAAAACACCAAGAATACCATTCACATCGCAATTGGGAACTTCACCGGCCTTGGGTGGATTTGGAAACAAACATCGATAGGTAGGTCCGTTTTGGTAATTAAACACACTTACTTGCCCCTCAAAATCATGCAATGCACCATAAACAAAAGGCTTGCCTAATATCACACAAGCGTCATTAATGAGATATCGTGTTGCAAAATTATCCGTAGCATCTACCACTAGATCGTAAGCAGCAATAATTTCTAGGGCATTGTCCCTGGAAAGCATACTATGAATTTCGTGTATTTGGGTATCCCTGTTTTGTGCACGGAGCTTCTTGGCAGCAACGGCCACCTTCGATTGCCCAACTTCTTCTTCCGAATACAAGACTTGTCGCTGCAAATTGTGCAAAGCAATTGTATCGTTGTCAAGCAATCCTAAGGTTCCCACGCCCATGGCGTTTAAGTACTGAGCAACGGGAATTCCCAGACCTCCTATTCCAACTATAAGCACTTGACTTTTAGCTAGTTTTTGCTGATTTTCTAAACCAAAGCTTTTAAGTACTGTTTGACGCTTATATTTGGCATATTTATCCTTCACCCAACTTTGCTTTTGCAGTCATATAGTCTTCTTGCGAATTTGCATTGTATATTTCCTGTTCCGATTTGGGCTCTACGAGCGTTATTGGTGAATTGATTAGAAACTTTCGCGGGCAGGAACTTTGGGCCGTCTCAAGATATTTCTTTGCCGCTTTCAATGCGGCAGGTTCCCAAATAGCAATTAAGGGCTCTGGAAGTCCTGAATCTTTACTTGAAAAACTTGTGGCTAACTTATTATAATCCCGATTTTTAACTAAATCTTTCAATCCGTCTGATGTTAGTAAGGGTAAATCGCAGGCTAACACCAACCAAGCTACTTCTGGGTACGCTTCATGCGCACTTAAAATACCATTAAATGGCCCTCTATAGTTATTTTGATCAACCACAATGGGGGCAGATGCGGGAAAAGACGGTACTTGATCTTCACGAGCACTGTAAAAAACGCTTTCGCAATACGAACTTGCTAAATCAAACAAATAGTCACGTTGCGGCACTCCGTGGTAAGCGATTAGTCCTTTATCATTCCCCATTCGGGAGCTTTTTCCTCCTGAAAGGATTAATCCATATAAGGGTGTTTTCATTTTTCTAAATATTAGCCTCCAATCGAGGTCATACTATTTTCAAAAACAGAGGCACTGTGTTCTTTCTGAGCTTCAAAACCAGTCTTCGCTCTGGAACTGATGGCTTTTTGTACCGCTGCTTTAATTTTTTCCTCTGAATCTTCCGCACGTACCAAGTCCCTGACATTGGTTTTAGGGCGACCATACAGGCAGGTAATCACATCCCCTTTCGCGGTAATACGCAAGCGATTGCAGCTACCACAAAATGTTCTGCTAAAAGAAGGTATAATACCAAAGGTGCTTACATGCCCATCAATTTGATAATTAATTGCTGTAGAAGTCTTGGGAGATTCTAGCTGCTGATAGTTAGGAAAATGCCTTCCTATGTACTCTAGAATGGTTTTGTAGTCCCATTTTATACTACCAAAACTCCGAGAACCGCCATTAAAAGGCATTTCTTCTAAAAAACGGACTGCCACCGGGTAGTTTTTCAGTGTTTCTAAGATGGGGACAATATCTTGCTCATTTTGCCCTTCTAGTACGATAAAGTTAATGCGCACATTGAAGTCTTCTTCAATCAAACGCATTAAGTTCTCCATGACCACCTCATAATTATCACGGCGGGTGATTTTTCTAAAAGTATCTGGATGGATGGCATCTAAACTTACATTAATGTTTCGTATGCCTAGCGTCTTTAATTCGGCAATATGAGGACCGATAAGGGTGGCGTTGGTAGTAACCGAAATGTCTTGTAAACATTCTAAGGTTGCTAAATGCCGCATTAACTCCATTAAATCTTTACGAACAAAGGGCTCACCGCCCGTTAAACGGATCTTGTCTATCCCCATTGCGACCATTATGCGTGCCACGGTCTTTAATTCTTCGGTGGTTAGCAATTGTTCCTTTTTGGCAAAATTGATGCCCTCTGCCGGCATGCAATAATTGCATCGAAGGTTGCAGCGATCCGTTACCGCCAAACGCAGGTAATTTATTGTCCTCTGATGATTATCAACTAGCATACTGGTCAAAACTTATAATCAATGACCCCATTTTTTAAATCGAAAACTTCTGGGTAATGTTCTTCTAAATTCTTCAACATAAAATCCACTGGCACATCAGGAAAATGACCGTAGTCTTCTAAATACTCCATGAATTGTGCTCCGTCATCATTATACTCTTGAAAAACAGAGTCTGTGGTACCATCAAATTCTAAAGGGGCGACGTTGTTTAAGGCACAAAGCTCCTTATTAAAAGCAGGTGTCGCTTTTACCCATTGTCCCTCCAAAAATACATCGACCATTCCATGGGGTGTAAGTATGTTGGTTCCAAACTTTTCAGTTAATCGCTCCACAGCAATATGATTGGTCACCTTTGCAAGTCGTAAACGTGCTGGTATGCCTAATGCTCTAAGAGCAGCAATCAATAACACCGCCTTGTCTACACAATGGCCATCTGGTTTCTTGGCAATTTTGCTTGCCTTATACCGCTCCTCATCTAAACTAATGACATAGGGATTATAGCGCCAATTGTCCCGTATTTTTAAATACACAGCGGTTGCCTTTTCCTTTTCAGAAAGACTTGCGTCTTTGAATTCTTGGATAATCTCTTGAATTTCCTCTGAATGGTAGTCTAATAATTTGGTCGCTTCTAAATACTTCATAGGCTTACCCACCACTTACTGGCGGAATTAATGCAATTTCGTCATAAGAATTCACTTCTGTAGCATCATCTGCATAGGAATTATTCACTGCAATGGCTAAAGAAGATAATTCCTTTAATTCTGGGTAGGCATTTCCTAAAAAGGCACGCAATTCCCCTACATTTTTTGGTATTTTCTTCCCACTTAAACTTCTGGTGGGTATAGAAAGCGAAGGGCTACCAATGATGTCTTTGGTAACCCCGAATAATAAAATTGTCATAGCTTATTTATCCAATAATTTCCTTTTCTTTTGGTTTTAGTAATTCTGGAAATTTAGCAAAGGGCTGCTGATAGAGTCTATTCCCTGTAGCCGCTTTAAAAGCGTTGGCTATCGCCCCTCCTGCGGGTGGTAAAGTGGGTTCTCCCAATCCTGTTGGTGCAATTTCATTCTTAATCAGGTGGGTTTCTACCACGGGTGCTTCACGCATCCGGATAAGACGGTATCTATCATAATTGCTGGCAGTTGGTTTTCCTTTTTCAAATCCAAAATCTCCGTACATAGAATGACCAATACCATCCAGGACGCCCCCTTCAATTTGGTTTAAGGCTCCTAACGGATTCACCACAATGCCACAGTCGACCACACAGGTGACTTTCTTCACTACTGGTTGCCCATTTTCAATTTCCACATCGGCCACTTCCGCAACATGCGTGTTATGGCAATAGTAATTGACAAAACCTTGATACACATTGCTCGGTTTATTTCCCCAGCCAGATTTCTCTACGGCGGTTTCAATTACTTTAATCATTCGTTCCGGCGAGTATTGAATGCGTTCATCGGCATCGGCATCTACTTTTTTAAGTAAATCAATGCGCATTTGCACTTTATCTACATCCATTAACTCCGCTAGCTCGTCAAAGAAACTTTGTTCTGCAAAAGCCAAGAAATTGGTGTATGGTGCACGCCAAGCCCCCGTAGTAATATTACTTTTATAAGCGGCGGCATCTACTTTGTAATTTTCAATAGCACCCGCTGGGAAAAAATTAGGGATTAATCCATACATATTGGAGTTGACCGCAGCTTCTTTCAAGTGATAGGCTGTTACCTTACCATCCTTAATTCCCGCTTTAATACGGTATTTTAATGCCATACGGTATATTCCATCGTTCATATCATCTTCCCGAGTATACACCACTTTTACTGGCTTGCGTATTGCATTGGCAATCTCTGCAGCCTCTAACACAAAATCACCGTATAATCTTCTTCCAAATCCACCTCCTTGTCGGGTCATCTCAAGGGTAATCTCTTCTGGTTTTCTATCCAACATGGCAGAGACGGCACCTGCTTTCCACGCGGGAGTCTGGATAGGTCCAACCAAATGCACCTTTTCATCTGTAATATTGGCATAGAAGTTCATAGGTTCCATGCAGTTATGTGGTAAAAATGGTGCTTCGTAGGTGCGTTCTAAAATTTCATCAGCTTCAGCAAAAGCTTTCTCTACATTGCCGTCTTCACGCATGGTATTAAATTCCTTTCCATCTAACAAGGCATTCAATGCATTATCATGGTCTTCGGTGCTTTCCATCTTTGCATCATCCTCCCAAACTGCTTCAATGGCTTCTTTTGCCTTAAAGGCCTGCCATGTTGTTTCTGCAATCACCACCACCTTATCACTAGAAGATAAGATTCCTGCAACATTGGGTTGCGCTTCAATTAGTTTTCTAGCTTTATCACCAATTGTTAAGACGTCTAATACCCCGGGCATTGCTTTGGCTTTTGTGGCATCGAAAGAAGTTAACTGTTGTCCGAAAGCCGGAGGCCGTACAACAGCCGCGTAGACCATACCGTCTGCTTTGTAATCTAAGCCAAACAAGGGTTTTCCAGTGATAATTTCGTCAATGTCAACATTTTGAGCATCTTTCCCAATAATCTTGTATTCGCTTGGTTTTTTTAAGGTTACATTTTCGGGCACTTCTAGTTGTGCTGCTTCCGTAACCACCTCGCCATATCCCAAGGTTTCTCCTGTAGGACTTGTAATCACGCCTTCGCTTACGCTGCATTCAGAGGCATTTACTCCCCAACGAGCCGCAGCGGCGTTTACTAACATTTGCTTCGCTGTAGCACCCGTCTGCCGCAAGGCATCCCAGCCGTGGCGTAAAGACTGACTACCGCCTGCTACTTGCCTATCAAAATTTTCAGTATCTAATTTGCCCTGGACCACATGAACATTGCTCCATGCCACGTCTAATTCTTCTGCAATAATCATGGGCATGGATGTTTTTACCCCTTGTCCAATTTCTGGATTTGGAGAAAAAATAGTGACCACCCCATTTTCCGCAATTTTAATGAAGGCATTAAAATCCTTGTAATCTAACTGCGATAAATCTACTGGGGGTTCTATAGTCGCTTTTGGTTTGCATGCTTGAAAAAGGTTAAACCCAATAAGCATTCCGCCTCCAGCTAAACTGGTAGTGCGCATAAAAGCCCTTCTACTAAAGGCCATTTTATTTTCTGTTGCCATTTTAAAAGTTTTTAGTGGGTTAACCCATATTTTCGGCAGCTTTTTCTACTGCTCTATAGATTCTGTTGTAACTAGCACAACGACATATATTTCCATGCATCGCGCTTTTAATTTCATCTTCCGTAGGGTTCGGATTGCTTTCTAAGAATGCCGAAGCTGTCATGATTTGTCCCGCTTGGCAATACCCGCATTGTGGCACATCTACCTCTTTCCATGCTTGTTGTACAGGATGCTCACCATATTCTGATAAGCCTTCTATGGTAGTAATCGCTTTTCCATCAACCTGTTCTAAGGTGAGGGAACAGCTACGCATGGCAATACCATCTACGTGAACGGTACAAGCACCGCATTGGCCTATTCCACACCCGTATTTGGTTCCCACCAAATCTAAATGGTCTCGCAATACCCATAAGAGTGGGGTATCTGCGCTTACGTCAACGGACTTAGAGGCGCCGTTCACTTTAATTTGATACGTTGGCATAGTTTTTTGATTATTGTTCTCCTGTTGAAGGTACCAAATTTTATGTAGCCTCGATTTTATTTTAACCCAAATGCTTCTGCTTTTAACAATCCTTTATCATTTCAAGAAATTCATGAATACCCAAGTATTTTAAAAAAATTACAGTCCATACACTATTGGTCCGGTTTTTGCGTTAGTTGGGAAGAACCAGAATGCTTTAAAAATGAAATCATCAATCAAATCACTTACCCTTTTTCTATTTTCATTATTTATTTTTCAATCGTGTGGCAATGCCGATGACGATGTTAATTTCCCTATTAACCAAGGGGAACTTGGCCAAGGAGAAGAGCCGGACGACTGTTTAGAGTTTGGGGATAACGACCTACTCTTAAGTATCCAAGATCAGTTTACAACCCTTCCTGGGAAGGTTTCCATATTATTTAAAGTATCGGATAGTCAAGGTAATCCTATATCTGGGCTTACCGCGGATCAATTTACCATCTATGAGCAGGGACGAAATGACGATTGTTTTAATACCATTTCTTCTTCTGAATCGCTCGCTAGAATATCTCCAAATTCCCAAGTATTTAGCAATAACACCTTGCTTGTACTAGATTTAAGTAATTCTGTTTTGCAGAGCAGTTTGGATGAATTAAAAACCGCGGCCAGTAGTTTTGTAAGCAATGTAATGCCGGAAGAAGAAACACCTTCCTTTACAATGGCTATTTATTGGTTTGATGGGGAAGACGTGCTGCACCTATTGAACCCGCTTACATCTTCCGTGGCAGAATTAACGGCTTCCATAGAAGGTATTACGGAAGATATTAGTTCGGATCCCTCTACTGATTTGTACGGTGCTGTGATCAAATCGACCGATATTGCCGAAGACCTTATTGACGAAGCCAACAGTATTCAAGGCTCACCAATTATTGCAGCTTCTGTAGTATTGTTCACAGATGGTACCGACCAAGCATCTCGTTACACTGAAGAAAGTGCCTTAAATGCGGTAAACAATGCCAATCCTAATATTTCTTTCTTTACCATTGGCCTAGGAGCGGAAATTGACCAAGAAGTATTGGAGGCTATTGGAAAGACCTCGAGTGTAGTTGCGAGCAATGCCGAAGAATTAGAAACCACTTTTAATCAGATTTCTGCACGCGTATCTGAACAAGCCAATAGCTTTTATCTTTTTGAATATTGTTCTCCTAAAAGAGATGGCAGCGGAGAGAATAACTTGGTAATTCAACTCACCAACGGAGCCTTACAAGGTGCGGTGCAAACCCGTTTTGATGCTGATGGATTTACAGGTGGTTGCGAATAAACCACCTTCTTTTTACAAGGATTTAAGTATCTTTCTTGCTTAAATCCAAACCAATGCAGTCAAAACTTTCTTTTCTTTTTACGGTGCTATTTTGCTGCGCCGGTATTTTTTACACCAATGCCCAAAAACAACATGATTTAGAGGGTCGATGGGATTTAGAGATTGAATTTATGGGGAAAACAGCCCCTTCCTGGCTGGAAGTACGGCATTCTGGCCATGAAACACTTGTAGGAAGGTTTGTTTTTGCTTTTGGAAGTGCACGCCCCATTTCTGAAATAAAAACTTTTGGCGATAAATTCACTTTTGCGATTCCTCGTCAATGGGAGCCTAAGGGTAGTGACATGATTGTGCATGGCACCCTAAAAGATGGCGCTATAGAAGGCACCTTGATCTACACCGATGGCAGTATTATTCCTTGGAAAGGAACACCCGCACCTACCTTGCCATATACAGATTCACCGGATTGGGGAAAATCAATCGCCTTGTTTAATGGCAAAGATCTTTCTGGTTGGCATTTAGACGCTGAAAAGGATAATTGGGTGGTTGAAGATGGCATACTTACCAATACAAAAGGAGGTGCAAACCTAATTAGCGACCAGAAGTTTACAGATTTTAAATTGGTAGCAGAATTTAAATATCCCAAAGGAAGCAATAGCGGTATTTATCTTCGAGGACGGTATGAAGTGCAAATTGCGGACAATCATGGGTTACCACCATCCGACATTTATTTTGGCGGCATCTATGGCTTTTTGGAGCCTAATGAGAATGCAGCAAAACCAGCCGGAGAATGGCAGCGATACGAAATACGACTCCTAGGCAACCGCGTTACCATTGTTGCGAATGATAAGGTGATTATTAAAAACCAAACAATTCCTGGAATAACTGGAGGAGCCTTGGATAGCATGGAAGGAAGTCCTGGCCCAATTATGATCCAAGGAGATCACGGTCCCGTTTCCTTCAGAAAATTTGAAATAACACCGCTTAAATAAAGCACTGCTACTGCAGGACCACAGGGGTTAACTTTATATTACGCCAGCGCACTTTAATTCCGCCTCCATCATGGATTTGCAGGGCGATAGCGCCTTTACCCTTTCCTATTTTTTCATCTTTTAGGGTAATCATTTCGGTACCATTTAACCAGGTAGTGACCATTTCATCAATTACTTGAATTTTCATAGTATTCCACTCCCCCATCTTTAAGGCAGCATCCTTTTCTGGAGTTGGTTTTATTAGCCATCCGCGGCCATACGATTCATATACTCCACCAGAATGCTTCCCTGGAGGCGCCACTTCTACTTGCCAACCCGTTACTTTGGTGCCTTCAAAGGTGGATCTAAAAAACACCCCGCTGTTTCCATCTGCCTCTTGCTTAAACTCCAAGGTGAGCACAAAATTATCATATGCTTTGTCTGTGGATAGATACCCGTAGTCTGCATCAGGACCACTTTCACAAATTAACTCTCCATTATCCACATACCATTTCTCGGTACCGTGTTTAATCCATCCACTTAAGTCTTTTCCATTAAAAAGAGTGGTTTCTTGTGCAAAGGTGAACGGGGCTACCATTAGAACGATAAGTACTAGAGAAATTGATTTCATACGTTTTAGTTATTTGGTATTTCTTGTTGAATTTACACTTTTTAGGGCTTTTCATCCAGTTTAGTATTGATTTGAACGGAAAAACATACTAACCAAGTAGGGTTTTTGGCATAGTACTTGTTTCTTATACAACAACTAACAACATCCTTTTAATTGATACTAAAAAAAAGAATGTCATGGATGTCATCAAAGAAATCGTAACAAAAGGACCCTTAGGTCTCTTGCCTTTTTGGAGCAAAAGTATGGTCTTGCTATTGTTTTCCGCTATTGTATCTACGCTACTTTCAATGCTTGTAGTACTCTTAGTTTACGGAAATGAAATATCAATACAGTTTGGATATTAATAATTACCTATATATTAAAGCATTACCAAACCCCTGTTCATTTAAAGGTTTAGATAGATCTAAAAGAAACCCATTCAAAACTGCATGGGTGATACGCCCCTCTTTTTCTAAGAAAAATGTGGGGTTTTTGCCTACCGCCAGCTGAAATTCTGGCAATTGAAAGGTTGCAGATGCTAAATGTATTTGAGAAGGTAAAAACTCTTTTTCTTTTGGAATGTTTTGCATGCGTAGATAGCCAAATCCCGCTCGTACCCACTTTTCAAAATCCATTAATCGATCAAAGTTTGCCACACTGGGCGCCATTTGCTCCGTAATTTTTGGTGGTACTACTTTATAACCAGAAGCATCAAAGGTTTCATACCCGTAATAGGTAGAAAGATCTCCTTGGTCTACAATTACGCTCTTATAATGAAAAGAATCATGGTAGGTGTCATCTATTTCTTGACGCTGAATACCAAGATCAATAATATACTCTTGTCCGTTTAGCTCGTAGGTGAGATTTTCTAATTTTAAATCAAACAGTTTGCGATCATTTCTAGGTATTTCTTCATAGCGATCTAGCGAAATGTCTTTATAATTCCCAGTGGCAATCCCATACAGAGCAGCAAGTATGGAAACATAATTTAGTTTTCTAATTTCCTGCTTTTCTCTATCATTCGCGTACCCTCCAGATTCAATTAAAATAACCCCTGTACCCCATTTAGTGAGGTTGTCTCCAAAAGCTCTAGGCTCAAATGTATCGTTATAGCGTCCTATCTGACCTGGTGCATAGTTTTGAATGATATCATTCATAAAAACAATGACTTGCATTGCCCGGGCACGCACATCATTCACATCTTTTTCGTAGTTAAATGCTGGCGCCAAATACGAAACCGTAGCCGGTTTAGGCGTGCGCTCCGCATTGTAATACCTACTTTGATCGTGCAGGTTAAAACCAAAGGTGGCTTCCAAACTGTCACGAACTCGTTTTAAAACTCTTCCTTCTGGTGATTGAAGGCGCAAGGCATCTCTATTAATGTCTATCCCCAGCGCATTTCTGCGTTGAAACAATTCGGCGCCATCGGGATTTAACATGGGTAGAAAATGCAGGCGGGTATTCGCTAAAATGATTTTGCGCTCTTTTCTAAAATCGTCTGAATTAAAGAAATTTAAAATATCGAAAATCGCCTGGGTAGCAGTTGGCTCATCGCCATGCATTTGGGACCACAGGAAAACATCTGTACCGCCTTTGCCAAAACTTATAAGATGCAAATCCCTCCCTTCTATAGACTCACCCACTTTGTTTACTTCAAACTTTGGGTTGGTTTTTAAGGAATTGATTAAGGGAATTAACTGCGAATGCTTAATACGCCTTTTAGTTAAAGAGGGCTCCTTATACTTCTCATAGGTTTCGTACAAATTTGCTGTGAGCTCTTGCGAATTTAAAGGAAGCACAAAGAGCAACATTAAAAGGAGTAGTCCAAAGTGGTGTTTCATTCTAAAATTTGTCATGGTATGTGTTTAAAATTAAGGTTCTTGGTCCTTTTTCGAACTTCTTGCATAAAATTAGCACCTGGATCTGTCTTTTTGGTTCTATACCCTTCATCTACTTCTAGCCATAGCTCGTGACCTTCAAACTTGGTGTATTCATGATGACCAATAAGGTATTCTATAGGGTACTTTTTCGCCAAGTATCGTACCAGTCGCCTGTTGGCTTTAACTTGTGCTTTTGTTAAGGGCAATTCTTTGGTACCCCCTACATTTTCGACACCAATTGCACAATGATTTAATCCAATAACATGCCTTGCCATATAGGTTTCAGGCATGAGCCTGTAAATGGTACCATCTCTATCTACCACAAATTGCGAAGACACATTTAAGCCACTTACGTTTTCTAATTCGGGACGCCAATTGGGTAAGGTAGCGGGGTTAAAAACCTCAAAGGTCTTTTCGTAGGTAGGCACCACCGTATGGTGCAAAACAATCATTTGAGGGCGAATGGTAATGCTGTCACCATCCAGGCCGTAACGCGTTTGTAAATACTCTTTGGTAAGGGCTACTCGTTGCGCATCAAAAAGAATAGGCTGGTCTATGATTTGCTTTTCTACACCACAGGAAAGCAGCAATATTATAACGCCCAGCATGTATATCCCTCTTTTCACTTTATTCTTCTAATAGGTTTTCTAAAAGTAATAGATCAACATTGGTATTAGACCACTGTTTCGACAAGGCATCGGGAACAGGTGTAAAGACATAGGTAAAGGAACTCAATACAATGTCCATGTCCCCATCGCTATCCACATCGCCTTTATCCAATAAAAACCAACGCCCTGCATTGGGTTGCGTTAAAACCTGAGTAGAAAATAGATAGTTCTCGGCATCTGTATTTTCTAAATAGACAAAGGATAATTCTGGAGCCTCATCATAGTTGGGAAATGTACTTAGCACTCCAAAATCGATATCGCCATCTTCATCAAAGTCGTGAGCAGTGACTCTAGTAGCGCCGTTTAAAGGATAAAAATATGTTTCGGTAAAATTATTTTGTCCGTCATTTAAATGAATGCGCATGCCATGATAGGGTTTGTGTACATACGATTTATCTGCGTTGTCTCCATTGACTGTGATAATATCTACAAAACCATCCTTGTTATAATCTACCAACTCAAACCAACTACTACCATAAATAGAAGGAAATTCAAGTACCCGACTGGCCTCAAACTTTAAAGACTCTTTTTGATAGAGCACCGTAATACTTTCATTTCCCTGAGATGTTATCACCACTAAATCCAGAAGCCCATCACCATCCATATCCTTACTTACCGTTCTAATACAGCCAGGCTGATTTAATAAGGTGCGTTTTTCTTCTCCTGCAGCACTGGAAACAACCAAGGATAATTGGCCTTTTTCATTTCCAAATTCAGACACAACCATTTCCAGATTTCCATCTTTATTTAAGTCTTCCACCAACGTATGAACAGGTCTATGGAATAAGGGAGCAATAGAAAGCGTGTCTCCTTCCACTTTCTTCACAATCTTGCCCCGTTCCAATTCAGATGGGTCTAAAATGCCTACTTCGGTGATAAACTCCTCATTCTTTTGTTTAGAATACCAAGTGATTGGTGTAGTCCCTTGGTATTTTTGAGTACTAGATCCAGTGGCCACGTCATATGAAAATAGTTGGCCTTGAATATTACCAACCAAGAGGTTTCTAGAGGTGGTATCCATGGCCAAATACGTGTAAAAAGCACCATTTTCATTATCAACTTCCAAGGGTTTTTCCTTGAAACCTGTAATGGCTTTTGTTGTGGGTCGCGGTGTTTCAGGTAATTCTTCCGGAGCTAGATTTAGAATGTATTCTTCTAAGGCTACCCAATCTGCTAATTTAATTTTTGGTCTAAACCCTTCTTGAACTGTGCTTGGGTCATTGTATAGCTCTTCAATTTGCATACGAGCAGCCATATCTGGAAGTACTGAATTTTTCCAAATATCCTTGGGCAAATGATCTATACTAGGTGCCATATGGCAACTAGCACAGTATTGGTTGTAGAGCACTTGGCCTCTTGGTTCTGGTTCTGGAGCACAGGAAACCACCACAAGTACAAATCCAATTAGCAGTAGGTATCTTTTAAATAATCTATTCATGTAAATTTTTATTTATTGAGGTAAGGGAACATAGGTAGCATCATTCTCCATCATAGGAAAAGTGCGTGTGGCCCATTTTTGTTTGGCAGATTCTATTTTTTCTTTGGAGGAGGAAACAAAATTCCAATAGATATGGCGTTCTTCTGGAAACGGCTGACCTCCAAATAACAGTAGATGGGTATTGGGCGTCATAGTAATTTTACAACTATCGGCTATCTTGGAAACAAGAATATTTCCTTTGGCTATTTCTTGATCACAGGCCTTGATTGCGCCTTCCACAATGCAAATACCAATTTCTCCTGTTAGCGCTCCTTGTATGTCCAAGGTGTATTCACCTTCGTTCTTAACTTCTACCATAAAAAGCTCTGAATACACGGGCAGCGGTGAAACTTTCCCAAAACCTTTGCCTGCCACTAGCGTAAAGGCGGCGCTCCCCTCTTTCCATTTTGGCAATTTGGAAGCAGGCAGATGATGAAACGCCGGGGGCATCTCTTCAAGTTCCTTGGGCAAAGCCACCCATATCTGATACCCATGAACAGTAAAGATAGATCCGTTCTTTAAATGTGCGGGCGTACGTTCTGTATGTGACACACCTTTTCCTGCTGTCATCCAGTTTACAGAGCCAGGCTGTATAAGCTGTTTGGTTCCCAAACTATCTTCATGCATCAATTCTCCTTCTAACAGGTAGGTAAGCGTAGACAAGCCAATGTGCGGATGCTGATCTACATTCATATAATGATCAGGACCTAATTGCGTAGGGCCCATGTGGTCTATGAAAATAAAAGGACCAATCATTCTTTTCTTGCGAAAAGGAATTAATCGCCCCACTAAAAAGTCGCCAATATCACGACTACGTTCTTCTATAATTAAACCCAGATTAGACATGCTTCTAATGGTTATCTTTATTCCCTAGAAAAATACAATAAATCCTTCTCCTGTCTTATGAAATGGTTTAAAAGAATCCTTTTTTTACTACTGATCATTGTTGTTTTGGTGCTTGTTGAAAACTATCCAAAACTCACCATTATTTCCGGCTACGCATCTAAATACATGGCCTCTAGTGTTTTAATAGGAAATCAGATGCCAGGCTACATCAATACCACGGATTTAAACATACCGCTTGTGAACCTAGCCACCACCTCTTTTGATGAAGAAATGAAAGAAGCTTCGTCAGAGGTGTACGGTCTAATGGAGCGAAAGACTATATATAGAGAAGGATTAGGTGCTGTGTTGGTAAATGACGACTACGATGCAACTACCCCCTATTTGCAACCCCAACGTACGCAAACATTTGATTCGGTCCCCTACCCCTATGGTCATTTAGCACCAAAAGATTCGGTGTTTCCTGAAATTGATTATGATGCTTTACAACAAGCAGTTGCGCTTCCGTTTGGCAAACCAGAACTACAAAAAACACGGAGTTTATTAGTCCTGTACAAAGGGCATCTTTTACACGAGAACTATGTAGACGGATTTAATGCCAATACGCCCATTTTGGGATGGTCTATGACTAAAAGTATTTTAGCGACCCTCTATGGTGTGCTTGAACAACAGGGCAAACTTGAAATGGAATGGCCCGCACCGATTGCAGAATGGAAGAATGATTCCCGAAAAGACATCACCTTAAATCATTTATTGCGGATGCAAAGTGGTCTAGAATGGGATGAAGACTACAGCAGCATATCTGATGTTACCAAGATGCTTTTTCTTGCCAGTGATATGCCCAAGGCACAACGTGAAAAAGAAGCTATTGCGGCACCTACCGAAGTTTGGAACTACTCTTCAGGGACCACCAACCTTTTATCCGGCATTTTACGACAGCAATTTAGAAGTCATCAAGACTATCTAGATTTTCCCTATACCGCTCTTATTGATAAAATAGGTGCCCATTCTATGCTTATGGAAGCCGATTTAGAAGGAAACTATGTAGGATCTTCTTATGGCTGGGCAAGTACTCGAGATTGGGCACGCTTTGGACAACTCTATTTGGATAAAGGAAATTGGAACGGAGAACAACTCTTTGCTCCAGAATGGGTTTCTTATGTAAAACAACCTACCGCTCAGTCTAATGATACCTATGGAGCTCATTTTTGGCTGAATGCCGGTGGGATATATCCAGACGTTCCAAAAGATTTATATTCTATGAACGGCTACCAAGGCCAATATGTATTTATAATCCCATCTAAAGACTTAGTTGTCGTCAGAACAGGTTTGGCAGAATTCCCAGAATTTGATGTTAATGGCTTCCTTTCAGCACTTACAGCAGCTATTGAATAAGTAAGAATTTCCTCGCAGATTTCATTTTTAGGTAGGCTCACCACAAAAGAGTGGCACTTCACAACAATAATTTCTTGTGCGGCCCATGCTGGGCTACATTTACAATGTAATATTAAAGCAAGTAAATTTTTTCATTTTCATATAGTGTTCTCGTTAAAAGGGCCTTAGTTTAAAAACTAGGGTCCTTTTTAGTTTTACGGGATCCACTTATTCTTGCCAAAATTAGGTTTCCTCTTTTCTAAGAAGGCATTTCTACCTTCTATTGCTTCATCAGTCATATACGCCAATCTTGTAGCTTCGCCAGCGAATACTTGTTGCCCCACCATGCCATCGTCTGTTAAGTTCATTGCAAACTTTAGCATCTTTATAGAAGTAGGCGATTTTGCTAAGACTTCTTGTGCCCATTGGTAGGCAGTATCTTCTAAATCGTCATGTGGAATGACGGCATTGACCATCCCCATTTCATAGGCTTCTTGTGCGGAGTAGTTGCGGCCTAGAAAGAAGATCTCCCGCGCCTTCTTCTGGCCTACCATCTTTGCGAGGTACGCAGAACCATACCCACCATCAAAACTGGTAACATCGGCATCTGTCTGTTTAAAAATGGCATGTTCTTCACTCGCCAAGGTCATATCACATACCACATGCAGGCTATGCCCACCGCCAACAGCCCAGCCTGGGACTACCGCGATTACCACTTTAGGCATAAAACGTATAAGGCGCTGTACCTCTAATATATTTAAACGATGATAACCGTCTTCTCCTACATACCCTTTGTGGCCACGTGCTTTTTGATCGCCACCGCTACAGAAAGCCCAACCGCCATCTTTGGGAGAAGGTCCTTCGCCAGAAAGCAAAACCACGCCAATAGAAGTATCTTCTTGGGCATCATAAAAGGCTTTATACAATTCGCTGGTTGTTTTAGGCCTAAAGGCATTGCGTACTTCCGGTCTATTAAAAGCAATACGCGCTACTCCATCGCACTTTTTATAGGTAATGTCTTCGAATTCAATAGCGGTCTGCCATTTAATGGGTTCTTTCATGTTTTCTAGTTGAATTGTATAATATCTTTAAATAATAAGTAGCTGATTACAGCCCCTGCGATGGATAAAAAGTTTCCAATCACAAAATAATCATTGCTTACTTTTTTGTCTTTATCGCTTTCTAGGCGGGTTCCTAATTTTATAGCGCCGAAGAGTACTAAGGCACCTGCTTGTAAACCTGATAAAAAGAGGAAGGTTAGAAACAAACGTTCTAAAAAGCCCTTGAGCCATGAAGTGCCCTTGGCGCTGCCCTTTTTATTGGCGTTTTTAGGGTCCAGCCATTTGGAAACTGCATAGAAAATGATGATCAGAAAGACTTCGAGCACCACAAAAAAGAAGATTGCATATTTAAGATCGTCCATTTTTCAAAATTAAAAAGATCAGGGCTTTCACTGTACGATAATCTTCAATTCGTAGTGATTTTCCTTTTTTCCAAGCGCCAGAACGCGTTTTGTATAATCCTATTCGCGCTAAATCTTTATAATCTTGATACTTAATGAATGCGGAGACAATCGATAGTTCCGTGGGCTTCCAAGCGGTTTTTATAGATTGGTAGAGGTGCATGCATAGCGATAACTTTTCTGTAAGAGATTCTTGCAAGTTTACAGCGTAGTATTGCCCGTTATCTTTAGCACTCTGTAATAGTTCACGTGCGGTTGTAAGTCCTGGGCCATACATCTCGTAAGCAATCTTAGGATTTATGGGGGTTTCTATAAGTCCGTAAACCATAGAATAGCGCAATTGAAAGGGCTGGCCTTGTTCAATAAGCTGCTCTTCTAAATAAAACACCACTTCAAAAAGTGTTTTGGCATCCAAAACAATTCCTTGAAACTCGTCTCCTAGCGTAAT
Source organism: uncultured Croceivirga sp. (assembly GCA_964601965.1). GTDB lineage: Bacteria > Bacteroidota > Bacteroidia > Flavobacteriales > Flavobacteriaceae > Croceivirga. Next base: position 6,348 of record CAZRPJ010000022.1, on the reverse strand, counting down.
TGTCAGTGGAGAAACTATTTGCTGCTTAAAATGCGAATTGACGTTTTGCGTGAGTTCTTTAAAGGTCCCCATAAAGTCTTCGCGTTTATCAAGAGCTCTACTTGCAACAATATCTGCCATTAATATGTAGTGTTTCTTGGACATGCTATTTCTATTTTTCGGAAATATACAAAATTATTTCCTTATTACGGAAACAATGTTGCTTATTTCCCTTTTATGGATATAAAACGACTAAAAGTGCCGATTTAAATTGCAAATAATACCCTTCTGGGGTGCCCATCAAAGCCTTATCTTTGCCCCGCTAGAAAAAGGAGATGCAAGCCATACACTCAAAAACACTTCAAGATTTAGAATTTCCCACAGTTTTAGAACAACTGGCTGCGCGTTGCACTACAGAATTGGGGAAAGCAGCGGCTTTGGAAATTAGTCCCCTGACCGATGAAACTGCGCTGCGCAATCAACTTGGGCAAACCTCGGAGTATTTGGCTTCCTTTACCAACGAAAACCGTATTCCTAATCACGGCTTTGATGCAATTACCAAAGAACTTCAATTACTACAAATAGAAAATACTGTTTTAGAAGTTTCTGGTTTTCGAAGAATAGCACATTTATGCACTGCTATATCCTTACATAAAAAATTCTTTAAGAAGTTTAAAGAGTACTATCCGCTGCTATTTGAAACAGTAGATCCCCTAGCTGAGAATACCTTTATCCCTAATGAGATAGTCAGTGTTATTGATAAGTTTGGTGAGATTAGGGACAATGCCTCGGTAGATTTAAAACGTATTCGAATGGATATGAATGCGGTACGAGGAAAAATAAACCAAAGCTTTGGGGCGGCTCTTTCACGTTATCAAACAGCAGATTTCTTAGATGATATTAAGGAGTCCATTGTAGAGAATAGACGAGTATTAGCCGTTAAGGCCATGTATAGACGCAAGGTAAAAGGGACTGTCATGGGCAATTCTAAAACAGGAAGCATTGTCTACATTGTGCCTGAAGCCACCTTGCAATACAGCACAGAACTCAGCAATTTAGAGTACGAAGAGCGCGAAGAAATACGGCGTATTCTATTGCAACTCACAGATTTTATAAGGCCAGAAAGCGCCCTATTAGAAAGCTATCAGCATCTACTTGTTCATATAGACATTACAGCTGCAAAAGCCAAATATGCCAGAGATATGAATGGGGTCTTACCCGAAATAAATACGGAAAGGAACCTGAATTTAAAAGATGCCTACCATCCGCTCCTATTACTTTCTAACCAACAGAAAAAAGAAAAAACTTGGCCACAGACAATTGCGCTTGACCAGAAAAACAGAATTATTGTGATCTCTGGTCCCAACGCGGGCGGTAAAAGTATTACGCTAAAAACCATCGGACTTTTGCAAGTAATGCTCCAATCTGGAATGTTAATACCTGTGCATGAGCGAAGTACCGTTTGCTTTTTTGATAAAATACTCACAGACATTGGAGATAATCAGTCTATTGAGAATCATTTAAGCACCTACAGCTATCGTTTAAAGAACATGAATCAGTTTTTAAAGCGTTGCAATGCAAATACGCTGTTTTTAATTGATGAATTTGGAACGGGATCCGATCCTGAGCTAGGAGGCGCTCTGGCAGAGGCCTTTCTTGAAGTTTTTTATGAACGAGAAGCGTTTGGGGTCATAACTACCCATTATGCAAATCTAAAAGTATTGGCTAACGAACTTCCCTTTATGACCAATGCCAATATGCAGTTTAATAATAAGACCCTGGAACCCACTTTTAAACTGGTACTGGGAGAGGCAGGAAGTTCTTTTACGTTTGAAGTAGCCCAGAAAAATGGCATCCCCTACTCTTTAATTAATAAGGCGAAAAAGAAGATAGATCGCGGTAAAGTACGGTTTGATGCAACCATTTCTAAACTGCAAAAAGAGCGTACTAAAATGTCTAAAACAGAGCTGCGGTTGCAAGATGAAGAAGCAAAGGCAAAAGAAGAAGCAGCGCGCCTTGAAAAGTTAAATGCCAAGATAAAAAGCAAATTAGAGAACTATCAGGAGTTGTACGACCATAACCAACGTATGATTCATTTAGGGAACAAGGTCAATGATACAGCGGAGCGGTACTTTCATGATAAGAAAAAACGTCCTTTAATTTCTGAGTTGCTACGCATTGTAGAGACTGAGAATAGTAAGCGTAAAAAATCGAGTGCTAAAGAAGCAAAAGCAAAAAAGGCGGTAAAAAGGCAAACGGCCAATGAACTAGAGCAAAAAATAGTAAAGGTTCGTAAGGAAAAAGAGGTTACTAAAAAGAAGGCGCAACAAGCCGAAAAGGCGAAGCCCCGTCCTGTTTTTAAAGTTGGTGATCGTGTTCGAATGCACGATGGGAAAGCAGTAGGCAGCATCGATACCATAGAAAAGGGAAAAGCCATAGTAAACTATGGCCTTTTCACTACAAATGTGAGTATGGATCTCCTAGAATTGGTACAAGCCGCAAAGAAATAGCCCTTCTTAGTTTTTAGCGCCCTGCCAAGTGCCGTCCTGGTCGCGTCTATTATCTACCCAGGTCCCAGCCGCTTGGTTATTCTCATTAAGTTGTCCTACAAATTCCCGCTCTTCAGAACTGCCTGCTGTGGCAGACAAAAGCCCAGAATCGTTTACAGACCCGCGTATTGGGGCAGAATCTTGGGTGAAAGTAGAAGTAGCTGTTCCAGTTACATTGCCACTACTGCTTACATTGACCGTCCAAACTCCGCGGTCATCCCCGGTATAGGTACCACTCCAACTGCCTACTAAATCGGGATTTATTTCTTGTCCCCCATCATCTTCTGAACATGCTGTTACGGCAAGTAAAAGCATACAAATTGTTACATACATTAATTTTTTCATCTTGATTGTTTTTAAAATTGGATATTACTTTAGTTCATTCGCGCTGCTATACGCTCAATATTTTTCTGTGCTTTGGAATACGCATTACGGGCCTTTGCAATGTTTTCTTCTGAAGGGTTTGTCATCACCTCATTTAGATAGGGTAAATCTTTGAATTTAAACCAGCTACTATGGCTGTCATGTGCCTTCATTAGATCATTCATCTTAAGTAAAGCCTCTTTAGAGTTGGCCGCTTCTTGAAATCCATATTGCTCCATCACTACTTGATTCATGGGTTTAGAAGTGCTGGTTTGTGTTCCCTGTGTTACTGAAACCGTAGGTACTTCAAAATAGGTAGCTTGATAGGTTGGGCTCAGCTGTGACAGCGCTGTTTGCATTTGATTCATAACCGCTTGCATGGCAGTAACTTGCTGGGTAAGATCATTACTATTGATCCCAACGGCAGTATTGATGTAACTAAAAAGATCACTGCCATGGTACTCACTCCAAGAAACCCCAATGATTCGGCTATAATCATTTACCTTCATTTCACTAGGTGATATGGCAATGGCCATACCATCGCCATTACCAGATGGTAAGATGTAATCCCCTTTTTCTACCTCGCCCAATACTTTTACTGGTACTTGACCTAAAAAGGCTATTTGTTTAAATCGATTCTTCTCTTTTTCCATGGGCATTGCCCCAGAGACAATAGGATTCTTAGAAACCACCATATAGTGATCTGCAGTTACAAATCTCTTGGAAACAACGCCTGCACGTACCCCAACTACATCTCCAAAGTGCAGCGTTTCATTGGGATCAAACTTTAGCAACCATTCTGCATAATCGGCCCCGCCAGATTCAAAAGAAACCCCTTTGTTTAATTCGTGGTACCCTAGATAAAGTGCTAATTGTGTGCCTTGTACAAAGACATCAAAAATGGAGGCAACACAATCGTCTACATCGGCATCTACCCCCGGAAGCCAGGTAATATAACAGGCCGCATCCCAGAAAAAGTCAAACGTAGCCAGCACCACATCCATGGAATACATGAGAAAATCCAACGTGTAATCATTGTTAAAATAGGTATCCAATGCATCTGGGAAATCAGTAGGGTAATCGTTGCGATCAATTTCTACTTCTTCGGGATCTTCGCCATCTTCGGGCTCTTGCGGTTCATCATCTTCATCAGGCTCAAAATCGAACAGGATAGATGCAACATCTGCAAAATCTAGGACAATTTGTCCAGGTTGAAACCCTTCAATTCTACCAATAGGCTCGTCATTAGAATTCCAAAAAGACATAAAATTGTCTTTACGTCCTGGGATGGCCTCATTTATTTGAATGGCCATGCCATGAGAACTCCCAGTTAGCAGCAATGGGTAGGACGCTAGGTTTTCTTCATCTGTATTTTGCATGGTCGCCTCAATGACCACACGATCTCTAAATTCCGCCTCGTCCTGTACCCTAAGACGTTCTAATTGAGTGTTTTGTTCCACAATTAAATCGCCACTCAACCAAGCCGTGCGCTGGTTGTTTACATAGAGGTCGTCATTTAAATCGGTTATCCCGTCTGCAATTAGATTGCGATGCCGTACATAGGGCACGTAGGTCAATGGCTGACTACTAAAAGGCTCAAAATTATTACCAGCTTGCAAATCAATCCCTACCTCCAAGGTTTTGGGACCGTCCCAATTGATACCGTTAAATTGTGACACCCCCTGCCCTGTGGGTAGGCCTTCTCCTATAGTTACATTAATGGTTCCATACACATCGGTTTGTGTGTCCTGGGTTTCTTGATATTCAATACTACCAAAGGCATCAATAATTGAAAATTGAATGCGTACTTCTTGATTGGGAATATTGTTCGATGGGACATCAATACCTGGTATTTCATCTGGATTATTATCTACTAAGACCGCCTGGTAGGTAATTCCTTCTACCTGAGCAAGTGCCAATAGAGGCAGTACACACCAGCACCAGAAAGCAAAATATTTATGTTTCATACTTAAAAGTTTTTAAATGCACAGCGACATCCCGGCAATTGAATAAGAATCCCGATACCGATTTGGTGCATGTTTATGTTTAATTGTTCATTATCCTCCGGACGAGCGTTTACGAGCGAAAAACTTCGTCCATAGCTATAATTCAAGAAAAGCGCCGCTTTGTTAGAAATAGGATATTGCAATCCAATGGCCATTCTGGGTACTAACAAAAGATTGTCAAACTCATCTTCACCAGAAAGGGTAAACACTAGATTGTTTAGGGTTTGTGTTCCCCGTATTAAATATTCTAAACTAAGGGTGGGTTTTATATAAAATTGAAAGGAACGGGACCGTGCAAAATAATACGTAAGTCCCGTTTCCATACCAACATAACTTACATTCCATTCAAAGTAATTGTCTAACAAAGCGTCACTGGCTTGAGCTCCATAGGTATGTAAACTACCGCCCAGTGTAAGGGTCATTGCCTCTCCTCCCAACGGAAATTGATATCCTGCCTTGATGTAAGAGGCAATAGTTGGTTGAAGGTTTTCTAGCGTACCTCCTGCCGAATTTTCATAATCAAAACTTGAAATTGTTTGTCCCCACTCTGCGTATAAAAGTTGAGAAGAAACAGATTTTGAAAAAAGAAGGAAAGTAGCCATGATCATGAAGCGTTTCATCGTTTTAATAACTGCTTCACCACTTGTTGACGTTCGGTTCGTAGCCTAAGAAAATAGGCTCCTTGGGCCAAACCTGTCATTGGGATGGTTACTTGCGTTGTAGCTTCATAGGAGGACGTTTGAACGAGCCTTCCACTACTGTCGAATACTTCAGTAGCTATTGGCCCTTCCAGCCCTTGTTCTAAAGAAACCACTACCCCATTTGTAAAAGGGTTGGGATAGACGGTCACCTCTAGTTGATTGGGATCACCTCCTAAAACGATCGCTGGCAATGCCTGAATAAAACCTTGTCTAAGCGCGCGATTTTCAACACGAAAGCTGCCAATAACGCTCGCTTGCCCAATACTTTGTTGTATAAAATAATTCCCTGAAGGTGATTCAATGCGTTCACTACTGCCAGCACTAGAAAGTGTCTGTCGCTTTAGTAACTGTGTATGTCCACAATGAATCCCAAATAGGAATAGAAGAAATACCAATGTTTTCATTCTACTTGCTTTAATGATTAAATGGGATACGGGTTTTGGTAATTGTGCTACCAATAATGCATTGAAAAGCGACCAATGCCAAGTTGTTGAATCTACAACTTGAGGCACCAGCCGCTAATACAACCATTAAAGCCTCGTTATGGTATAGGTTACCACCGATGTTTGACCAGGTGTGTCTGAAAACGTAAGTTCTACGTCTTGAGTACCAGTAATAGCAGCTAAGGTAAAGGTGCTTGATTCGTTACCTTGAAATTGCGTAAAGCCACCACCATCGTTTTCATCTAGTTCACCAGCACAGATAATACTGCTAGCATTTAATTGATCTTCAGGCACAGTAAAGGTTGCC
>CAZRPJ010000021.1:0-45450 GCA_964601965.1 uncultured Croceivirga sp. | reverse complement strand
GAAAACGATCGTATTGGAAGTTGATAACCAACTAAAATTCAATAAGATAAAAATAACATAGGAAGGTTTCTGTAACCCAAAAATAGCGGTATCTTTGCGCGCTCAAAAGAAGGCCATGCAGAAAATAAAGAATATCGCCATTATTGCTCACGTAGATCACGGGAAAACTACCTTGGTAGATAAGATCATGTATCACTGCCAATTGTTTCGTGATAATGAAAACAAAGGCGACCTCATATTAGATAATAACGATCTAGAACGCGAAAGAGGAATTACCATTGTTTCTAAAAACGTTTCCGTTATTTACAAGGATACCAAGATAAATATCATTGATACCCCTGGTCACGCCGATTTTGGTGGTGAAGTAGAGCGTGTATTGAATATGGCGGATGGTGTTTTGTTATTGGTAGATGCGTTTGAGGGGCCTATGCCACAAACTCGCTTTGTTTTGCAGAAAGCCATTGATCTTGGTTTAAAACCATGTGTGGTAATTAACAAGGTTGACAAAGAAAACTGCACCCCAGAAGAAGTCCACGAGAAGGTGTTTGACTTAATGTTTGAATTAGGGGCAGAAGAATGGCAATTAGATTTCCCAACCGTTTATGGTTCTGCCAAACAAGGATGGATGAGTGAAGATTGGCAAAAACCTAGTGAGGACATTTCTCCATTGCTAGATATGGTTTTAGAGCATGTGCCAGAGTTTAAGCCAGAACAAGGGTCTACTCAAATGCTTATTACTTCTTTAGATTTTTCCAGTTTTACGGGACGTATTGCTATTGGTCGTCTACAACGCGGGCAGCTAAAAGAAGGCCAGATGGTTACCTTGGTAAAACGAGATGGCACTGCCTTAAAATCTAAAATCAAAGAAGTATTTGTCTTTGATGGATTGGGAAGGAAAAAAGTACAAGAAGTGCAGACCGGGGATATTTGTGCGTTGGTAGGTATGGATGGTTTTGATATTGGCGATACCGTGGCCGATTTAGAAAACCCGGAAGGTCTAAAAACTATTGCAATCGACGAACCTACCATGAGTATGCTGTTCACGATTAACGACAGCCCTTTCTTTGGGAAAGATGGAAAGTTCGTAACCTCAAGACACATCAAAGAACGCTTAGAAAAAGAATTAGAGAAAAACCTAGCCTTGCGCGTTGAAGAAACTGATAGTGCGGATAAGTTTATGGTTTTCGGTCGTGGGGTACTGCATTTGTCAGTGTTAATTGAAACCATGCGTAGAGAAGGGTATGAATTACAAATTGGGCAACCACAAGTAATCATAAAAGAAATAGATGGCGTTAAGTGTGAACCTGTAGAGCAGTTAACCATTGATCTTCCAGACGAAGTTTCAGGTAAAGCTGTGGAGATGGTTTCTATTAGGAAGGGAGAAATGGTGAGTATGGAAGCCAAAGGATCTAGGATGGTGTGTGAGTTTATCATTCCATCTAGAGGAATCATCGGACTACGAAACCAACTACTAACCGCAACTGCTGGTGAAGCTATTATGGCGCACCGCTTTTTTGAATACCAACCTCTAAAGGGCGAAATAACAGGACGTATTAATGGTTCCTTGGTTTCTATGGAGAATGGGACAGCTATTCCGTATTCCATTGATAAATTGCAGGAACGTGGTAAGTTCTTTATAGATCCGGGAGAAGATATTTACGAGGGGCAGGTTATTGGTGAAAATTCTCGTCAAGATGATATGACCATCAATGTCACCAAAACCAAAAAACTCTCGAATGTGCGATCTGCTGGGGCCGATGATAAAGCCAAAATTGTACCAGCTATCAAGTTTTCATTAGAAGAAGCCTTAGAATACATTCAAAAAGATGAATTGGTAGAGGTAACTCCGAACCATTTGCGACTGCGCAAAATTCACCTCAAGGAGGTAGATAGAAAACGGAATAAAGCGGTTTAATTTCAAAATGAACTGAAAGGTTTTTTAGTTCTATTCGACAGCTTTAAAAAATTATACCATGAAATATCCTGCTGGCTTGCTTGTGCTTTTTATTGTACCACTTTTAATAGGTAGCTGTAATGAGCCTAAATCTTCAGCTACCGGTGCAGAAAGCACTGAGGTGCAAGAATTGCACGGACTTCCAGTAGCATGGATTGAAAACCGCGTAAAAAAAGCGGAGGTTCGTTTAAATAAAACGGAAGCAGGAAAAGTGGTCTGGCAGGCAATGCAGGCTCACGGTGGTTTAAAAAACTGGTATTCAAAAGGGCCGTTGGCATTTCGGTTTAATTACCAACCCATTGACGGAAGCACACAACGCGATAGTTACCAAGTAGTAGACATTTGGGGAAATCGGGCAGTGCATCAAAGCACGCAAGACAGTACCAATAAGTACGGATGGACTGGAACTACTTCCTGGGTGCAGGCAAAAGACTCCACAACTTTTAAATACGATACGAAGTTTTGGGCGATGACACCCCTCTATCTTATGGGATTCCCATTTGTTTTAGATGGAGAAGGGGTGAATTTAGAATTACTGCCTCCGTCAGATTATTTAGGAAAGAAAAATGATGTGGTGAAGATTACCTTCGACCCTGGTACTGGGGATGCTCCTGATGATTATTACATTTTACATTTCGATGCAGAATCACATCTTCTAATAGGAACCCGATACATTGTTTCATATCCCCAATATTTTAAGAAAGGAGAGCATCTTCCAGAAAAGTTTATGGAAGTGGGTCCACTCACATCAGTAGATGGCGTGCTATTGCCTTCACAGTTAAAAACGCACTGGTCAGTGGAAGGAAAGCCAGGGGAATACCTGACCCTAATAGAAATTACAGATTACGGATTTAAAGGATCCTTACCAACATCTTATTTTGAGATGCCGCAAGGTGCAAAGCAGCTTTAAATACCTAACTTAAATGTCCGTGATGGTGTTCTTTTAAACAGGATATAGCGGCACCTATAATGCCAGCATGGTTCATAAGTTCTGCTTGTACCACGTCTGTCTCTATGTTGATGAGGTGCCCGTACTTCTCCCATTTTTTTGAGATTCCACCTCCAACGATGATTAGATCTGGAGACACAATCAATTCCACGTATTTAAGGAATTTATTAAAACGGTTTGCCCATTTTTCATACGAAAGGCCTTCGCGCTCCTTGGCCGATGAAGCGGCCCATAGTTCAATTTTTTTGTAATCCTTGTAAGGAATTTGGCCTAACTCAAAATTGGCTAACAATTCACCGTTGTAAAAGGCACCACTACCCAGGCCCGTACCCACAGTAATCATGATTACCAAGCCTTGTTTGCCCTTGCCAACACCGTAATTCATGGAGGCATAGCCTGCGGCATCTGCATCATTCAATACGGTAAATTCATGGCCTGTAACAGACGTAAATAGTTCGTCAATGTTAACGCCTACCCAGCTTTTGTCTAAATTACCAGGCGCTTTACAAACCCCATTTTTTACGATGGTAGGGAAGCCACAACCTACGGGACCTTCATAATCAAAATGATCTACAATTTCTTTAATGACCTGTGCCATCTCATCAGGCTTTCGACTTTTAGGTGTTGGAACACGAAACCGCTCTGTGAGCATTTCTCCTGTTTCTGCGTTCACTAATGCTCCTTTAATACCAGAGCCTCCTATGTCTATCCCTAATAATTCCATGTATTATAAAAATTTTAACAAAGAAACAAAAACTCCGTGGAACCGGCTTTTTAGCAGATAAGGCTTATCCAATAGTTTTCAACCAGTAGTTTAAATAGCTTTTTGAACTACTTCAAAAACCTTACTTCCATCACATTTTATGGTTTTGTGTGGGTATTTTAAGATAAGGGCGTAGTCATGTGTAGCCATTATAATAGTTCTTCCGCTTTCATTAATTTCTTCTAGGACTTTCATAACCTCAACACTCGTTTGAGGGTCGAGATTTCCGGTGGGTTCATCTGCAAGAATTAATTCGGGATCATTCAATAATGCCCGAGCGATGGCGACTCGCTGCTGCTCTCCACCAGATAATTCGTGCGGGAACTTAAATCCTTTGGTTTTCATCCCCACCTTGTCCAGAACTTCTTCAATTTTAGACTGCATTTTCGTGCTATCTGTCCATCCTGTGGCCTTTAATACGAATTTTAGGTTGTTGTTAATATTTCTGTCTGGTAATAATTTAAAATCCTGAAATACGATGCCTAATTTCCTTCGTAAAAACGGAATTTCACTTTCCTTCAAGGATTTAAGATCAAAACCTACCGCTGAACCTTCTCCCTGTTTTAAAGGTAAATCCCCGTAAAGGGTTTTCATAAAACTACTTTTACCACTCCCTGTTTTACCTATAACATAAACAAATTCCCCTTTTTTAACTTGAAGAGTAACACTATTCAGGACTAAATTATCTTCTTGAAAAATGGCTGCATCTTGCAGTTTTACAATTGTTTCCGGCATACATCAAAGTTGAAATTGACTAGGGGCGAACGGCAAATCTTTTGCACTTCTTCTTTCAAAAGTACTAACTAAATCATCAACCAAAAACCCTTTGAGTATGCTTCGGATTATTGAACAATATACTTTGGCGCGAATTTTGACGTTAGGGTATTACAATCAGAGAACCACGTAGAACACTATGAATTGGAAATTGAAAATGGTTCCATTCCTATTTTTAGGGTGGATACTTTCCGGTAATGCGCAACAATCGCAGATTTTTTCTCACCCAGATAAGCAATTCCAAGATGCCTTGGCATTGTACAATAATCAACAATATCAAGCAGCACAGGCCCTTTTCGAACGTGTAAAAGATGCCACTGAAGATGAAGAAACAGAAGCGAATAGTGTTTACTATTCTGCAAATGCAGCCATTCGTCTAAATCAACGTGGGGCCGATAAACTCATGGAAGAGTTTGTAGAAGAATATCCTACAAGCACGAAAAGAAATGCCGCTTTTTTAGATGTGGCCGACTATTATTTTGAGACGGGGCGTTATCCTTATGCCTTAAAGTGGTACAAAAAAGTGGAACAGAATGGGATGTCTAGAAACGACCAGGAAAGGTTTAACTTTAATATGGGTTATTCTTACTACGCTGCTAATAGGCCAGATGAAGCTGAACGTTATTTAACCAAGGTTTCAAGATCCTCTAAATATGGTTCCCAAGCAGAATATTACCTAGGGTATATTGCTTATGAACAAGATGATTATGATGCTGCAAATGAACGCTTTGATAAGATCACAGATCCCGCTGTCTTAGAAGAGAAGCTGGCCTACTATCAGGCCGATTTAAATTTTAAACTTGGGAAGTTTGAAGAGGCCATTGCAATGGCCCAAAAACAATTGCCAAAGTCTGACCGTCGCGAACAGTCCGAACTAAACAAAATTATTGGAGAAAGTTATTTTAACCTCGAAAGGTATGATCAGGCAATTCCGTATTTAAAGAAATACCGTGGTAAAAGAGGACGTTGGAGCAATACAGACTTTTACTTACTTGGATACAGTTATTACAAGCAGGGCGACTTTGAGAACGCTATTGGTCAGTTCAATAAAATTATTGATGGTAACAATTCGGTAGCACAAAATGCTTATTACCATCTAGCAGAATGTTACTTAAAGCTAGACCAGAAAACAGAAGCTCTAAACGCTTTTAGAAATGCCTCTCAGATGGCTTTTAGTGCTGAAATTGAAAAAGATGCTTGGCTTAATTATGCGCGATTAAGCTACGAGATAGGGAATCCTTACGAGCCCGTACCGGAGGTGATGACGGCCTATTTAGAAAAGTATCCCAAAGATGAACATGAGGCGGAAATTAAAAACTTGTTGGTAGATTCTTTTATTACCTCCAAAAATTTTGCCGGCGCCATGGAATTGCTAGAAAAAAATGCAAGCTATGCCAGTAAAGAAACCTATCAAAAAGTGGCTTTTTACCGCGGCGTAGAATTGTTTGTAGACAATGAATATAGTGGAGCTCACGAAGCTTTTAAAAAATCATTAAGGGATGCTCCAGATGCTGTCTTTAAGGCTCGCTCGCAATATTGGAAGGCAGAATCTGATTACCGATTAAATAGATTTGAAGATGCCTTGGTAGGATTTACGGATTTTAAGCAAAATTCAATTGCCGGCAATCTTGAAGAAGCAAAACAACTGGATTATAATTTAGGATATTGCTACTTTAAACTAAAAGCCTATAGCGATGCTGCTACTGCTTTTAAAAGGGCATCTAAAGAATCTAGCTTACCTGAAGAAATGGCCACGGACGCATTAATGCGCTTGGGTGACAGCTATTTTGTGTCTAGTAATTATAATGGGGCATTAGATGCCTACAACACGGCCTCTAAAGTAAATGGGCCAGAACGGGATTATGCGGCCTACCAAAAAGCAATGTGCTATGGTTTTTTGGGTAAGAACACGAATAAGATTAACAACCTAGATCAGTTTGTAGCGCGGTATCCCAAGTCTTCATTACGGGACGATGCTCTTTTCGAGTTGGCAAACACCTATGTAAAAACAAATCAAGAAGCGACAGGTTTGCAAACCTATGATAGGTTAGTACAACAATTTAATCGTAGCAAATTTGCACCTCAAGCGTTATTAAGACAAGGATTGGTACACTACAATGCCAGTAGAAATGAGCAGGCTTTGTCTAAGCTAAAAGCAGTGGTTAACAACTATCCAAAATCTCAAGAAGCAAAGCAGGCAGTAGCTACGGCAAAGTTAGTCTATGTAGATATGGGACGTGTAAGTGAATATGCTGCATGGGCACGAAATTTAGATATAGTAGAAGTAACCGATACTGAATTAGAAGAAGCGAGTTTTGAAGCGGCAGACAGAAAATACATTGAAGGAAAGACAGAGGTTGCAATCAGAGCATTTGAGGAGTATTTGTCGCAGTTTCCTAATGGGGTGCATGCCATTCAAGCCAATTTTACGCTGGCGCAATTATATTTTTCTAAAGATCAACGTGATAAGGCACTACCAAGATACCAGGCTGTGGCAGATCAAGGAACAAGTGAATACAGTGAGCAGGCATTAACAAGAGTATGTGAGATCTATGTTGGGAAAGAAGATTATCAAAATGCGCTTCCTTATTTAAGACGCTTAGAAGAATCTGCAGAAATTTCTCAGAACAAGACTTTCGCTCAGAGTAATTTAATGAAAGGCTATTACGAGCAGAAGGACTTCCAGAATACATTGGCGTATGCAGAGAAGGTTTTAAGGGTAGAAAATTTAGACAATAGAATTAAGAGCGATGCACAGATAATGATTGCGCGTTCGGCCATAGAGACTGGCGACGATGCGCTCGCAGAGCGCGCTTTTAGTGATGTGAAAAAAATTGCTACTGGGAAAGTTGGAGCAGAAGCCTGGTATTATGATGCCTATTTTAAAAATAAAAATGGGGACTATGAAGCTTCTAATACCTCTGTACAAAAGTTAGCCAAAGACTTTGCAGCTTACAAGGAATGGGGTGGAAAAGGACTGGTTTTAATGGCAAAGAATTTTTATGCGCTAGAAGATGCCTTTCAAGCCACCTATATACTAGAAAGCGTCATGGAGAATTTTGCGGAATTCCCAGATATTGTAGCAGAGGCTAATGGCGAACTTTCAATTATAAAATCCCGCGAAGCGGAAAGTAATTCATCAATCAATCCAAATGGTAATTAAAACAAATTCCATGCGAACAGCTAAAATATTTTTCCTTCTTTTCTTTTTGAGTCTCGTGGGAGTGGTTCGGGCCCAAGAAACCGATCCAATTGGTACGGAAACGGTAACGGTGGTAAAGCCGTATTCCCCCTCCGTTTCAGATGCCTTTAAAATTAAATCGGTACCGGTTCTAAATGACTCCATTGAATTGCAAAAGAAGCCCATAGAATATGTGATTTTTTCCGTGCCCGTGGCTTCTACATTTACCCCTGCAAAGGCGAAAGCTGCGAGGGTAGAGAAAATTCCACCCCCCACTTTATACAATTCATATGCGCTGGTTGGATTAGGGAATTTTAATAACGCCATTGTGGATTTTTATACGAGTCGGGAAGTAGGTCGGGATGAGAATCTATTGGATGTAGGATTGACGCATTTCTCTTCTCGCGGAGATATAGATAGCACTCCTTTAGATGCAAATTTCTATAATACAGATTTGAAGTTGTCTTTTGCCAAAAAGGATCGTGACTTCGATTGGAATCTAGGCTTAGATGCAGGGCATCAGCAATACAATTGGTATGGGATTCAACCAGAGACATTTACTGAAACTCAACTTGCCGGACTTGATGAAACTCAAAATTATTTTAATGTGGGGCTATCTGGGGAGTTGAATCTTGAAGATTCTTTCTTTAAAAGTGGAAGTTTTTTGGTGAAACGATTTTGGGATGCGCTAGAATCTGGCGAAAACAGAGTGCGATTAAATACAGAAGTAGAAGTGCCTATAAGTTCTGAGTTGGTAAATGTAAAGTTGAATCTAGATTATGTAGGAGGAGAATTTAATAATGCTAGCCTTAATAATACCGTAAATAGTAGTGGCCTGGCCTATGGTCAATTAATTGGCGGTATCAATCCTAGTTTTGTAGTTCGCCGTGATGAGTTAAGTCTTAGACTAGGCGCCAACTTTGTGTATGGGACAGATCTTGAGAGTAGCAATGGCAGTTTTTTCATCTACCCTTCCGTAACAGCATCCTACCGTATTCTTGAAGATCAAGTGATAGCCTACGGAGGCATTGTGGGCGATCTTACCCAAAACACCTACGCAGATTTTGTGGCAGAAAATCCTTTTGTTTCTCCAACCTTGGTTTTAGCGCCAGCGGATCCTTTTTACAACCTGTACAGTATTCAACCTACAGATACCCAGTATGAGGGCTATGCAGGTTTAAAAGGGCAACTTA
Source organism: uncultured Croceivirga sp. (assembly GCA_964601965.1). GTDB lineage: Bacteria > Bacteroidota > Bacteroidia > Flavobacteriales > Flavobacteriaceae > Croceivirga. The sequence continues at coordinate 36,636 of CAZRPJ010000021.1, read as the reverse complement.
GTAGCAACGTGGGGTACAATGTCCGAGGTTTTTACAAAGCAGAAAATAGAAAACCCTTGTTTTTATTAAATCCTCAAAACCTCTTTCGGGAGGATGAGGGAGGCTATACTTTAGGCAATTCGTTTCAGCTTTTTTATGATGATGTGCGCACCTTTGGCTTTTTTGGAGAGCTTACTGTAGCAGTGAATAGAGATTTTACTTTAAAACTCAATGGTACTTACAACAATTATTCTACCGAATCTGATAATCCGGCGTGGAACCTTCCAGAAATTGAAGGATCCCTGTTTTTAGATTATCAAATTTCAGATCAATGGTACGCAGGAATTAATGTATTCTTTATGGGAGAACGACAGGACTTACAAGCTGTTGCTGCGGAAAATACCCCAGCAAATGAATTCGTTTCTAATGTGATCACCCTAGATAGCTTTTTTGATGCCAACGCTCAATTGGGCTACCGTTTTAATGAGCAATTGTCCGTTTTTGCGAAAGTGTCTAACATTACCAATAACAATTACCAACGATGGGCTAATTTTAGAGTACAAGGTTTCCAAGCCTTGGCAGGGGTTAGTTATAAATTCGACTTTTAAGCAGCTTTAGTCTAATGCATTCTTGGAATATGTCTCGGTGGATTTTAAGGGACACTAAAATCAACCAGAAGTTTCAATTTCTAGAATTCGTAAGCATAACACTTTAAACTTCCTTTTGCTCATAATTGGTTACCTTCCATTTCTATGAGAAGGCTGTTACTCCTATTTACACTCTGTTGCAGTGGTAGTTTAATAGCCCAGAATTTGGTAAAAAATCCAAGTTTTGAGCAGTACGAAGAATGCCCAAATTCTTTAGGGACTTTTCATGAGCATGTGAGTCATTGGACAACACCTACTCAGGGAAGCACGGACTATTTTAATAGCTGTAGTGCAGTTATGGGTGCTCCAGAGAATTTTAATGGCATACAACACCCTAAAGTTGGGAATGCGTATGCGGGTATTTATTTCTATGCACCTGGAGATTACAGAGAGTATGTTCAAGTGTCCTTAACAAGAAAACTAAGAAAAGGAGAAACCTATGAACTTACCTTTTATTTAAGTCTTGCAGAAGGATCGGATTTTGCAGTGAAAGATTTCGGGGTGGTTTTAGGGTACCAACCTTTTCAATTGAATACCAGGAAAAATCTATCTAAGGGAAAATTATATCAATCAAAAGGCAATCAATTTCAAAGTTTTGAAATTAATCTAGAAGAATTTCATGAAGATAAATCCACTTGGTTATTGGTGAAAACCGAATTTGAGGCAAAAGGTTTTGAACGTTATCTGGTTTTAGGAAATCTACGTGATAATCGTACTACACGAAAAGTACAAACCAAAAGAAAGGAGTCTAAGAAAGGGGCATATTATTATCTAGATATGGTCTCCTTGAAATCGAATTCAACCACAAAGAATAAAGAAATTGCAGTAAAGAAAGACTCTCTGTATGTTTTTAAAAATGTTCAGTTTGATTTTGATGTTTTTCATTTAACACCACGAGCAAGTACGGAATTGGCTGAGGTTTTAAAACAACTAGAAACCCATCCAGAATTGCACCTGCAACTACATGGCCATACTGATAATGAAGGGAGGGCTGACTACAATAAAAGGCTTTCGGAGAAGCGTGCCAGTACCATTGCTAATTATTTTCTGGAGGCAGGCGTCCAAGAGTCCCGTATTTCATGGGAAGGACATGGTAGTTCTAAGCCCTTGGCGACAAATGCAACGGAGGAAGGTCGAGCTCAAAATAGAAGAGTAGAGTTTCTGTTCTATCAGCCTCAATTTTAATGTGTTAGGACAATATATTAGCCATTTTTGGGTTATTTTCATTATGAAACGCCCCCAAACGCTTCTTAAGACCTACATTTTTTTAGGTTTCTATGCATTTCTCTCTTTCCAATCGTATGCACAAGATCTTGTAAAAAATGGAAGTTTTGAACTACTTCACGAATGTCCAAAAGCTGTAAGTTCTTTAGCAAAGAATGGGAAATTTTTAAGCTCTCCAACTGCCGGAACCACCGATATTTTTAGCACCTGTGCGGTGGGGAAAGTGTCTGTTCCTAAAAACTTTCGGGGAAAACAACATGCAAAGTTTGGCGAAGCCTATGCGGGGCTATATCTCTATTCTCCTAATAATTACAGAGAATACATTCAGTTTTCTTTGGCATCTACCCTTAAAAAAGATCGCTACTACATTTTAAAATTATTTGTTTCCCTCGCCGAAACATCTACAGTGGCTACCCCACAATTAAATGTATTGTTCACCAACGCAGCAATTGCCTTACCCACTTCAAAAAATCTTTCTAAGAATAGATTGGCTAGCCATAAGGGCAGTCAATACAATTATCAAAAATTATCTTGGAAAGCCAGTTATTTGGATACTGAGTCATGGGTGGAGGTAACGGTTCGTTTTAAAGCCAAAGGATATGAGTCTAGTTTTATTTTGGGCAATTTTAGTAATGATCAAATAACCCAGAGGCGACAAACAGGGGCCAATCCAAGAATTTCGAAAGAATTTGCCTACTACTATATTGATGGGGTACAGCTTATTGAAGATGAGCAAAATACCTACCAGCATGGAGAGCCCTATGTAATTGATGGGGTACGATTTAAGACAGATCGATACGACCTATCTGAAACGGCAATGACCAAAATTCGTGAGTTGTACCAAAATGTAAAAGACTTATCTAAAGTGAAGATTACCATTAATGGCCATACAGATGATCAAGGTTCTGAAGGTCATAACGAATTCTTGTCTCATAAAAGGGCTAAAGCCGTTGCTAATTATCTGGTACATCTAGGATTTCCGAAAGAACGCATCGTTTGGGAAGGTCATGGAAACAGAAAACCGCTTGTTAAAAAACTTACCGAAGAAGCACGACTTCTAAATAGAAGAGTTGATTTTGTAATTACAGAATTTGAAGATCAATAAGCCGTTTAAGGTTCTGGATCTTTTGCCTTTTCTTCGTTAGGCGGAAATTCTTCTCCAACCAAAAGGTCCCTTAGTTCTGCACCATATCGCAAGATGAGCTCTCCAGTATTGCCCCCACTTAAAACAAAGAAAGATTCTGTTTCATAACCGGCGGCACTTATTTGTATTTGCCAATGAAAATCTTTAGAGCTACTAAGGGTAAAAGATCCGTCGTAGTCTGTATAAACTGTGGTGTCACTGTTTTCTATGCTTACGCTAGCCAAATAGAGTGGTAACCCAAGCTCATCAACGATTTTTCCACTAATCGTGTTTTGAGCCTGACCGAAAATTGGGGCAAGGGCCAATAATAGCACAATGGTAAATATGCGCATTATAGCAAGATTTGGACTATAGTAACGCAAATAGGGATGTTCTAGTATCTAAGTGTAGATTTTATAAGCGGTTAAGAAATATGAAATAGTATACTAAAGCCCTTTATGCAGCGTTTTAGAAGTGAGCGAGAACCAAATTTGTATAGCCTATGGACAGATTCTACACTCGCTTGTTTTCAAGTATCTTTTTTGTATTGGGGGGCACCGTTATGGGGCAGAACCTCATTTTAAATGGAGGATTTGAGGAATATTCCTCTTGCCCGTCTAATTTCACGAATTTAAGTACCCTATTGCAAGATATTTCGTTGCCAACTTCTAGCTCTGGTGATTATTTTAATCAATGCAGTACGGAGGATTTCGGAATTCCACAGAATTTTAAAGGAAATCAAGAAGCCGCTGAAGGTAAAGGCTATTTGGGGCTTTACTTTTACGCTCTTAATGACTACAGGGAATATGCCCAAATGCAAACCCAACGTGTTCTGCGGGCCAGATTTCCTCATAAGATTTCTATTAAAGTAAGTTTAGCAGAAGCTTCTACTTTAGCTTTAAAGAACATGTCTGTGATCCTAACCAACGGGGCTTTGCGTTTACCGAATAGTGCAACACTTACGCACGAACGCTTAAACCTGCAGCAAGGATTAGAATTTCAGGAAGTAAAACTTACACCAAACCGCTCTATGGCCGATTCACAAGGTTGGATCACCCTAACTGGAGAATTTGAAGCCAAGGGATTTGAAAGTCATATGATTGTGGGTAACTTTTTAGAGAATGGAAATACAACCTTATTGCCGCACGAAAAAGCCCTAATACCTAGTGACTTTTCATATTATTTTATCGATGATTTACAATTGCAAGAATTGCCTAGAGTAAATTATGAAAAGGATAAAATATATGTATTGGAACAAAATCCCTTTGAACCTAAAGGCTACGAATTAGATGCGAAAGCTATGGCCAGTGTTAAAAAGATCTTTAAATATCTTAAGGAAAATGCCGAGGTACAATTAAAAATTACCGGCCATTCTAATGACGCTGGCTCTCCGGAGTACGATAAGTTTGTGTCGTCGCTACGCGCAAGAGCTGTGGCCCTTTATCTAAAAAAACTTGGTATTAATGACGATAGAATTGTTTGGGAGGGAGTTGGTGATTCTAAGCCATTGCGAAATGGAAAGATTAAACAAGAACATTTAACCAATAGAAGCGTGGAATTTGTGATGACCAATTTTGACGATCAATAAAAAGAAAACAACCTACAAAGAACCCTGAGAAGTAATTCTTGGGGTTTTTTTATTTCCTATTTTTGAGGAAAGCCTGTTTTAATGACCAACCGTTTTTTGCTATGCTGTGCGTTCCTTTTTCTTTTCATGGCTTGTGCCGAGCAAGCAAGTCAATCTTCGGAAACGCCAACTGAATTAGATCAACTCTTTGCTGATTATCATCAATTCAAATTAGAAATTAATCCCATTGAAGCCACAAAAGGGGGGTATCAAGAGTATAATGATTCTATTGCCAATTATGTTTCAGATCAATACCAAATGTACTTGCAAGAGTCCTATGAATCCTTTTTGCAAAGAACACGAGAGATTAACACGGACCAACTCACAGAAACACAAGGGTTAGCTTTAGAAGTCATGCAATGGGACTGTGAAATGAAAAAAATTGGGTTAGAGCAGCCCTTGGCAATTATCACTTCTCCTATCTATAACCTCCCAACTTTAGAAGTTTTTCCCTTAGGTCAAATACAATCCCTTCATCTTTATGTCGCACAATTGGCAGGGGGTACAAGTGTGCATCCATTTAATACTTTAAAAGATTATGAGGACTGGTTAGCACGCTTGGAAGACTACCTTGATTTTTTAGACACGAGTATCCTACAAATGCGTGATGGATTGGAGCAAGAATTAGTACTTCCTAAAGCGCTAATTCAAAAAATGATTCCTCAAATTGAAGCATTTACCCAGGGACCAGTAGAAGATCATCTGTTCTACAGTCCCATTCTAAATTTGCCAGAAGACCTTGATTTAGAACAGCAAGACACTCTTAAGAAAGCATATGCTAGTTTTATTGCTAAAAGGCTCATACCAAAATACCAAGAGCTCTTTCAATTCCTTGAAGAGGAGTATTTGCCCAAAGGAAGGGCAACTTCGGGTATTGGCGCTTTACCCGGTGGCACTGAAACTTATGAATACCTAGTGCAATTGCATACCTCTACCAGAATGACTCCAGATGAAATACATAATCTAGGTATTCAAGAAGTAGCTCGCATACGAGAAGAAATGGAAAAAGCCAAAGAGGCCATTGGTTTTCAAGGCAATCTCAAAGATTTTTTTCAATTTATTCGAGAAAATAAATCACTGATGCCTTTTCAAGAGCCTTCTGAGGTCTTGCAGCACTTTAAAGCGATAGAAGGAAAAATCCAAGAAGATTTAAATACCGTGTTTGAGTTGCAACCCAAAGCGGGATTTGAAGTTAAAAGAACAGAAGCCTTTAGAGAAGCCTCCGCTAGCGCAGAATATGTGCCTGGGTCTAAGGATGGAACCAGACCAGGTACTTTCTATGTGCCAATTCCAGAAGTAACAACATTTAATATTCTTACTAGTGAAGCCTTGTTTTTACATGAGGCCGTTCCAGGGCATCATTTTCAATTATCCCTGCAACAAGAAAATAACGAACTCCCAGAATTTTTGCACCCAGAAAGTCTTGGGGTCTTTGTAGAAGGATGGGCGCTCTATGCAGAATCTTTAGGCAAGGAATTAGGCGTGTATGAAGATCCTTATCAATATTTTGGCATGTTAAGTATGGAAATGCATCGCGCTATTCGCTTGGTAGTAGACACAGGGATGCATGCCAAAGGGTGGACCAGAGAAGAGGCCATTCAATATTCTTTAGACAATGAAGCTGATAGTGTGGAAGGTATTACCTCAGAGATTGAACGTTATATGGCCACTCCTGGTCAGGCATTATCGTATAAAATAGGGCAATTAAAAATTAGAGAACTACGAACGCGAGCGGAGCAAGCTTTAGGAGCGGATTTTGATGTTCGTAAATTCCATAATCAGGTATTGAATTCAGGTAGCTTACCACTGGTTTTGCTAGAAAAGAAAATAGATCGTTGGATAAAAACCAAACAAGAATCACTATGAAAAATTTAGGAACACTTTTATGTGTATTAGCCTTGATGATATCATGCAATCAAAAGGAACAGGCAGATCTTATTGTTACCAATGCCAAGATTTATACGGTTGATGACAACTTTTCAATGGCTACGGCCATAGCAGTTAAGGATGGTAAGTTTCTGGCGGTTAGCTCAGATGACGAAGTAACCAAATCCTATGAAGCTCAGGAAGTGATAGACGCTCAAGGAAAAACTATTGTTCCTGGATTGATCGATGCACATTGTCATTTTTATGGCTTGGGAATGACCCAACAAATCGTTAATCTTAGAGGGACTACCAGTTACGAGGAGGTTCTAGAAAAAGTAAAAGAGTTTCAAGAGACAAAGCCTAGTAATTTTATATTGGGACGTGGATGGGACCAAAATGATTGGGAGGTTAAAAACTTTCCTACTAAAGCTGCTCTTGATGCACTTTTTCCTGATACGCCAGTAGCATTGGAACGGGTAGATGGCCATGCTTATTTAGTGAATCAAAAAGCATTGGATTTAGCTGGGATTACCTCAGAAACTGTGGTGCAAGGTGGTGAAATTGTTAAGGATGGTTCTGGAGAACCAACCGGAGTATTGGTTGATAATCCTATGGGCATGGTAGATGCTGTTATTCCCAAACCTACGAGAGCAACTCAGATACAAGCTTTAAAGGACGCGGAAAACCTTTGTTTAGATTTTGGTTTAACCACAGTAAATGATGCAGGCTTGGACAGAAGTACAATTGAATTGATTGATTCTTTGCAACAGGCCGGGGCTTTAAAGATCAGGGTATATGCCATGGTAAGTAATTCGCCTGAGAACCTCGACCACTATTTAGAGACAGGGATTTATAAAACCGAACGTCTAAATGTCCGTTCTATTAAAGTTTATGGCGACGGTGCCTTGGGTTCCCGTGGAGCTGCCTTAAAGGCACCCTACTCCGATAAAAAAGGACATTTTGGGGCAATGATCACCCCAGTTGAAACCATTGAGGCTTTAGCAGAACGCATTGCTAAAACAGAATACCAAATGAATACGCATGCCATAGGAGACTCTGCAAACATTGTAATTTTAAAGGCCTATGAAAGTGCGTTGGAGGGCAAAGCGGATCGACGTTGGAAAATTGAACATGCCCAAGTTTTGGCACCAGAAGATTTTACGTATTTCGAAAAAGGAATCATTCCCTCAGTGCAGCCTACCCATGCAACCAGTGACATGTATTGGGCAGAAGATCGTTTGGGATCAGAACGAGTAAAAGGGGCCTATGCCTTTAAAACGTTGTTAGATAGGGCAGGAGTGGTAGCTTTAGGAACTGATTTTCCTGTAGAAAAAGTAAGCCCTTTTTTAACTTTTTATGCAGCTGTAGCTCGCCAAGATTTAGAACAATATCCGGAAGGAGGGTTTCAAATGCAAGACGCCTTAAGCCGGGAAGAGACTTTGAAAGGGATGACGATCTGGGCGGCCTATTCTAATTTTGAAGAGCTTGAGAAAGGGAGTATTGAACCAGGGAAAATGGCAGATTTTGTAATCTTAGAAGACAACATCATGGAAATATCTGTCAATCAAATTCCAGACTTAAAAGTAGCCAAAACCTTTATTAATGGTGAGCTCGTAGCTGGGACTAATTAATTAGCATGCTCGAAGCGTTCAATAAGGGTCAGTGCTAAGCTTAACTCAGGAGAAGCATCGCCGCGAAGTTTCAGCTTAAAATTTAAATTCCGCCGTTTTTGCACTTCAATTGCTGCAATTTGAGCGTTAGAGACGTATTGAAACTTCATGGACCATTTTCTAAATCTACGCTTCTTTAAATATCCTGTTTTGAGCAATTTTAGGTTGTAATGTCTATGATCTTGTAAGAGCCTTTCGTAGAGCATGACGATATCCTTTTTCGTACCCTCTATGTATTGCAAATACCCAGAATCGAGCTTTATAAGCAGCCCTGTTATTCCTTTTACTTTATTTTTTGTTTGGGACTGCTTCACTAAATGACACAGTTCTTCGAGAGTGGGAGCTTGTGTCTCCTTACTGCGATATATGAGAAAATATAATTCGGAAAGTTTCATTTCGAAGTAATATTACTTATAAAATATAACTTTTATACTCAAAAAATACATAACTTTACTATGGAAGGGTTAATTGTGTAGAAAAAAAACGAGTTTTTAAAAGTTTAAATCCAAAACAATGAGTACCGAGAGAAATGAAGTTTTAGAGAATTTATATCTGTTTATAGATATCAGTTGTACAGACCCTTCAAAATTTGAATTTTTTAGAGATTTTCATGTACTACTAATTAAGATTGGTTACAATGTTCTTGATGTTGTTTTAGATTACGATCGGAAACGTGCGCTCCTTTTAGCAATCAAACAAGAATTAATGAAGGATACCATCTTTTTTTCAGATGATTATTTTGCGGTAAATCTCTATTTTGATGAGTTAAATGATTTTCTGCGTTCGTGCGTAGAAAAAAACACACCCTACCTTTTACCCCTTAAAAAGACGCTCTACACCTCCTTTTTCAAAGGGCGTGGTAAAGTAAAAGTAGCCGATTTTAAGCCATTTTTAAATTAGATGGCCTAGCATCCTGTATTAATTGCTAGGGATATCAAATATGTAGGCAAAAAAAATCCCTGAGTAAGTGACCCAAGGATTCTTCTTATAGGTATTTAGTGTCTAAAAAGTAATTGGCGTAGCCACACGCGTGGTTCCCCATCCCATTACTAAATGCGCACCACCATCTACTTCTTTGAAAGCCATTGAGAAAGCTTCTAATGATTCGCCATCTTCAGAAACACCTGCTTTTACACGTACAACGTCTGCAGCGTTATCATAAGAATAGGCGCCCCACTGATTTAAGTTTTTATTCAAGATAACAGTCCACTCACCGTCTCCTGGAATAGTAAATAGCGAATAAGTACCCGCTGCCACTTTTTCACCACCAAAGGTTGCATCCTTATAAAATGTGATTTCTGCAGCCTCATTGGCACCAGTACGCCATACTTTGCCAGCGGGAGCTAACGTAGCCATATCTCTACCCTTAAGTTGCGGGCGTCCGTACAATACACGCACAGCTTTACTAGACTCTTTGTAACTGGCAGGAAAAGAAGCGATATCTGCTGGACTCTTATCCAAACCGCTAAATTTTTGAGCCATTGCATCTGTAGTCATTAAAGCAAAGGCGAAAAAGGCTAAAACAAATAGATTTTTCATGATTTTTTTATGGAATTTGTTAAAATTCAAATCTAGTGGGAATAGTTTAGGACCCTTTCTAAAAATGCGTTAAAATTTAAAGACTTTCAGTTTACTCGTTTTATAACAAATTATCCCACTATAACTTTTTAATTGTTTTAATTATTCAATAAAAAATGTCAAATAATTAGTAAAAAGACTATTTAAGTTTTATAATATCATATTAAGTTCCATTTTTACTCCATAATTGTAATTGATATTTTATCATGTGTGGAATTGTTTGTGCGTTTGAGTTAAAAGAGTCTTCTGAAAAATTAAGACCTCAGCTATTAGAAATGTCGAAAAAGGTGAGACATAGAGGTCCGGATTGGAATGGAATTTATGCAGGTGAGAAAGCCATTTTGGCCCATGAGCGCCTGGCGATTGTGGATCCTGCTTCTGGTAAACAGCCATTGTTCAGTGCAGATGAGTCACTTGTGCTTGCTGCCAATGGTGAAATATATAATCATCAAGAGTTACGAGCTCAATTTAAGGATTCGTATGATTTTCAAACCAAGTCTGACTGTGAGGTCATTTTAGCGCTCTACCAACAAAAAGGAGTAGATTTTGTAGATGAGCTTAATGGCATTTTCGGATTTGCCATTTATGATAGCGTGAAAGACGAATATTTCATTGCAAGAGATCATATGGGAATTATTCCACTCTATATAGGTTGGGATAAGAATGGTACTTTTTATGTGGCCTCGGAATTAAAAGCACTAGAAGGGACGTGTTCAAAAATTGAATTATTCCCTCCGGGACACTATTTGCATAGTGCTACAGGAGAATTTGTGCGCTGGTACCAACGGGATTGGATGGACTATGAAAACGTTAAAGAGAACGAAACCAGCATTGCCGAATTACACGACGCTTTAGCTGCTGCAGTTAAAAGGCAATTAATGTCTGATGTTCCTTATGGAGTATTGCTCTCCGGAGGATTAGATTCTTCCGTGACCTCGGCTATTGCCAAACAATATTCGCAAATGCGCGTAGAATCTGGTGATACCAAGGAAGCATGGTGGCCGCAACTTCATTCTTTCTCAGTAGGATTAGAAGGATCACCGGATCTGGCAGCTGCCCAAAAAGTGGCAGATCATATTGGAACGGTTCATCATGAAATAAAATTTACCATTCAAGAAGGCCTCGATGCTATAAAAGATGTTATTTATAACCTCGAGACCTATGATATCACTACCATACGCGCTAGTACACCCATGTATTTAATGGCCAGGGTGATTAAATCTATGGGAATTAAAATGGTACTCTCAGGAGAAGGAGCCGATGAGTTGTTCGGGGGGTATCTGTATTTTCATAAAGCACCGAGTCCAAAAGATTTTCATGAAGAGACCGTACGTAAGTTAGACAAGCTTCATATGTATGATTGTCTAAGAGCAAATAAGTCCTTAGCTGCATGGGGTATTGAAGGCCGCGTTCCGTTCTTGGATAAAGAATTTATGGATGTGGCGATGCGCATCAACCCAAAAGATAAAATGATCACGGGAGAGCGCATGGAAAAATGGGTGGTTCGCAAGGCGTTTGAGGATTATTTACCGGAAAGTGTGGCTTGGCGCCAGAAAGAGCAGTTCTCAGATGGGGTAGGCTACAGTTGGATTGATACCCTAAAAGCCTTGGTCGCCGAAGAAATAACAGACGAGCAAATGCAAAACGCACATTTCAAATTTCCTATACAAACACCAACCACAAAAGAAGAATACTATTACCGATCCATTTTTGAAGAACATTTTCCTTCAGATGCAGCCGCGTTAAGCGTGCCACAAGAGCCTTCTGTGGCTTGTAGTACAAAGATCGCACTGGAGTGGGACGAAGCCTTCAAAAATATGAACGATCCTTCTGGACGAGCTGTCGCTCAGGTCCATGAAGATGCCTACGTTAAGTAGTTTTCATTTCGGGGCAAATGGCTCCATGAATTTAGTCAGCAAGAAGCGCCTTTTTAGGCGCTTCTTTTTGATTAAAAGATTCCTCCTACTGGTCAATTTTATATTAACCTTAAAAGCACTACTTTTTCCACATTTATTTGTTGATAACTCTAGTCTGTCGATAAAGGGTTATACCTTAATTTTACTGGGTTTTTCGTATATTTGTAAGATTTGAATTTTAGAAAAATAATCTGTCAAAATTTATGAGCGAAGAAGTAAAATCTCCCCAATATTCTGCCGATAGTATTCAGGCATTAGAAGGGATGGAGCACGTGCGAATGCGCCCCTCTATGTACATTGGCGATGTGGGTACCCGAGGTCTTCATCATTTGGTATATGAAGTAGTGGATAATTCCATTGATGAAGCCATGGGAGGACATTGTGATACCATCAGCGTCACGATCAATGAAGACAATTCCATCACAGTACAAGATAATGGTCGAGGCATTCCTGTAGGATTGCATAAAAAAGAAGGAGTTTCGGCTTTGGAAGTGGTTATGACCAAGATTGGCGCCGGTGGTAAATTCGATAAAGATTCCTATAAAGTATCTGGTGGTTTGCACGGGGTAGGGGTGTCTTGTGTAAATGCCCTCTCAGAGCATCTAAAAGCTACGGTTCATAGAGAAGGAAAGATTTGGGAACAAGAGTATGAACGTGGTAAAACCATGTACCCTGTTAAAAGTGTTGGTGCTAGTGATATGACAGGGACTGTTGTAACCTTTCATCCCGATAAGACCATCTTTACTCAAACTACAGAGTACAGTTATGATACCCTTGCGAACAGAATGCGTGAATTGGCGTATTTAAATAAGGGCGTAACCATTAGTCTAACTGATAAACGCAACAAAGATGAAAAAGGTGAATTTGTAGGCGAGACTTTCTTTTCTGAGCAGGGTCTAAAGGAATTTATCACCTTTTTAGATGAAACGCGTGTTCCGTTAATTCAGAATGTGATTTCAATGGAAGGCGAGAAAAATGGGATTCCTGTAGAAGTAGCAATGATTTACAATACTGGATTTTCAGAAAACCTTCATAGCTATGTAAATAACATTAATACGCATGAAGGAGGAACCCATCTTTCTGGATTCCGCAGGGGATTAACATCTACACTTAAAAAGTACGCAGATAGCTCAGGGTTACTTGATAAATTAAAATTTGAAATTTCTGGAGACGACTTTAGAGAAGGGTTAACTGCGATAGTTTCCGTTAAAGTTGCAGAACCTCAGTTTGAAGGGCAAACCAAAACTAAGTTAGGAAACAGAGAAGTAACTAGTGCGGTAAGCCAGGCGGTATCTGAAATGCTTACCAATTACTTAGAAGAGCATCCCGAAGACGCCAAGCAGATTGTAGAAAAGGTGAAGTTAGCCGCACAGGCCAGACATGCAGCTGCAAAGGCACGTGAAATGGTACAGCGCAAGAACCCCATGGGTGGTGGCGGTCTTCCCGGCAAACTTTCAGATTGTGCAGATCAAGATCCGGAAAACTGCGAATTGTTCCTGGTAGAGGGAGACTCTGCAGGGGGTACGGCTAAAATGGGACGTGATAGAAATTTCCAAGCCATTTTGCCATTACGAGGAAAAATCTTGAATGTAGAAAAGGCCATGCAACACAAGGTCTTTGAAAACGAGGAAATTAAGAATATCTACACAGCCTTAGGGGTAACGATTGGTACGGAAGAAGATAGCAAAGCGCTGAATTTAGAAAAGCTGCGCTACCATAAGGTGGTTATTATGTGTGATGCGGATGTAGATGGTAGTCATATTGAAACCTTGATCCTTACTTTCTTTTTCCGTTATATGCGTGAATTAATAGAAGGAGGTCATGTCTATATTGCAACGCCACCTTTGTATTTGGTAAAGAAAGGCAGCAAAAAGCGTTACGCATGGGATGATGGTGAGCGCGATGCTATTATTGAAGGAATGAATGGAGGTGCTAGCATTCAACGTTACAAAGGTTTGGGAGAAATGAATGCCGAACAACTTTGGGATACCACCATGAATCCTGAAAATAGAACTTTGCGCCGCGTGACAATTGAAAATGCGACAGAATCAGATCGTATTTTCTCTATGTTGATGGGGGATGAAGTGCCACCAAGACGAGAATTTATAGAAAAGAACGCAGTCTACGCCAACATTGATGCGTAGTTCATAAACGTTAACCTAGAGTTCACAACAAAAACCCGGACATCATGTCCGGGTTTTTTAGTTTAGTACGTATAAATTCTTACAAAATGAAGAAAATATTCTTGTTAGTAGCCTTATCGGTGTTTTCATTTACGAAAGCACAGGATTTAAATGACCTATTTATCTCTGGGTTAGAAGATGCAGAACGATTTGCCGATGCCTATTTAGCACCTGTACAGGAAGCAGGAATTTATAGTATTTCTAACGGCTGGTTTAATACAGCAGACGCAAAACCTTTAGGAGGTTTTGAAATTTCCATAATAGGGAATATCACAGGGTTTAAAAATAAAGATGATAAAAAATCTTTTCTCCTAGATCCTAATGATTATGACAACCTAGATTTTGTAGATAATCCTGGTCAAGCCAGACAAGTTTCTACGGCTTTAGGAGATATTGAAGGAGTAATTGTTTTCGTTCAAGATCCTGATGGAATACTACCACCTGAGACTTTTGAATTACCTGCCGGTCTTGCAGCTGAAGACTTTAATTTTGTACCCTCTGGATTCATTCAAGCCAGCGTTGGGTTAATAAAAGGTTTAGAGGTAAAGGCACGATTCTTACCTAAAATAAATTTTGACGATGATGCCGAAATAGGATTGTTTGGTGCAGGAATTCAATATGAATTTACCAAGCTATTGCCTGCAGATAAATTATTACCAGTGGCTATTTCTGCTGTCATTGGGTATACCAATTTAAGTGGTGAATATGATTTTACGGAATCTTTAGATGTGCAAGGTGAAAACCAAAGTATTGATGCCTCTATGCGCACATGGAATTTTAGTGCAGTAGTCTCTACAAGAAAAATTCCTGTTATTAATTTTTATGGCGCTTTAAGTTATATCTCAGGAACTTCAGACATTGATCTTCTTGGAGACTATGTGGTTACTGCAGGCCCTTTTCAGCAGACATACACAGACCCATTTACAATTAGTGAGGATGCCAGCGGTGTTGCGGCTACCTTAGGTACTAAGATTAAACTTGGGTTCTTTCGTATCAATGCAGAATACAATATTTCTGAATTCAGCACCTTTACAGCAGGTATGAGTTTTGGATTTAGATAAGAAATCAATTAAATAAACCAACAAAAAAGTCCCAACATAGCGTTGGGACTTTTTATTTCCATATAGTATTTCAGTAAACGTAGTTACTTTCTGATGGCGAATACTTCGCCATTTCTTAATTCTAGCAATTCTTGTTCAGTAGATTGGTTTAAAGAAACGCGTACATTTTCCATATGATCTTCAGAATAGGTAATGGTGTAATCTCCATCTATTACTTCCCATCTAAAGTCTGTGTAAAAAACGATTTCATTGCCTTCGTACCGATGGTACCTCCCTAAGAATACATCGTTAAAGATCCATTCTTCATCAATAGAAGCGTCGGTTGGGGAACTTGTTATCTCTTCAGAAAGAGCGGTTTTTACCCAGATACCTAAAACTGGATCGTTGTTTTCTGGGATCTTGCTACAATTGCTCACAGCAATGAAGCCAAGAATGGCAAGCATTGAAAAGAACCTTTTCATAAGTAGGTAAAGCGTTAAGTTTGGGATAAGGAGAACGGCAGATTAAAAGCGTCTATTGCAAAAATTCGATGTATGACGCAATCCCTGCCAAATCTTCGATAAAATCCCTCTTTTTTTAACATTTCCGTAAAAAAGATCCTACATTTTAAAGAGGACTCCCATCAAGAAAATCTTCAAAACAATGACATAATTCATAAAATTTTGGCCGGTAAAATCCTTATTTTTGGGCGTTTTCAGAATTAATCCATCAAGAAGAACAAACGTGCTCTAGAATACGTTTTAGAAAGCGAATTTTCTTCTAAAAATCATAGTAAAAAAGAACATATGAAAGTAACAGTTGTAGGTGCAGGAGCCGTAGGAGCAAGTTGTGCCGAGTACATTGCAATTAAAGATTTTGCCGCAGAAGTGGTTTTATTAGACATTAAAGAGGGGTATGCCGAAGGGAAAGCCATGGATTTAATGCAAACCGCATCATTAAATGGATTTGACACTAAAATAACAGGTAGTACTAATGATTATGCAAAAACAGCCAATAGCGATGTAGCTGTCATTACTTCTGGAATTCCAAGAAAACCTGGAATGACCCGAGAAGAATTAATCGGTATCAATGCTGGAATTGTTAAAACAGTTTCGCAAAATCTATTAGAACATTCTCCAAATGCCATCATTATTGTGGTGAGTAATCCTATGGATACCATGACTTATTTGGTGCATAAAACTACCAACCTTCCTAAAAATAGGATTATTGGAATGGGGGGAGCGTTAGATAGTGCCCGTTTTAAATACCGATTAGCACAAGCATTGGAAGCACCAATTTCTGATATTGATGGGATGGTTATTGGTGGACATAGTGATAAAGGAATGGTGCCGTTAATTGGGCATGCTACGCGTAACAGTGTTAAAGTTTCAGAATTCATCGATGAAGAAAAAATGGATTGGGTAGTTCAAGAAACAAAAGTTGGCGGTGCTACTTTGACCAAACTCTTAGGAACAAGTGCTTGGTACGCTCCTGGAGCAGCTGTTTCGGCTTTGGTACAAGCAATTGCTTGCGATCAGAAAAAAATGTTCCCTTGTTCTACCTATTTAGAAGGAGAATACGGGTTGAATGATATCTGTATTGGTGTCCCAGTTTTACTTGGTAAAAATGGAATTGAAGCGGTAGTAGAGATTGAATTGTCTGATGCTGAAAAAGCAAAATTGACAGAAAGTGCTGAAGGCGTTTCAAAAACCAACGGACTTCTAGAATTGTAAGATCAATAGGACTTTTTTTAGGTCCTAAAACTATTTATTGTCTCACGGAAGTGAGAGACTTCAAAAATCAGCAAGGCCATTTCATAGGAAATGGCCTTGCTTTTTAACGTATGTCAAATCACAATTGCCTAGTTTCTATTGGCTAATCCTATTTGAAATGATATATTTGCACGCTGTTTACAAAAAATTATAAATCAATGCAAAATAAGGGATTAGTAAGGCTTTTTGCGCTCCTTTTCGGGCTGGTAAGCATCTACCAACTTTCCTACACGTTTATTACCAGTAAAGTTGAAACCGATGCAGAAACCTTTGCCGTCAATCAAATTTCAGAAGCGGAAGAAGATTATGTAGCAAAGCGCGAAGCTTTAGAAGCCTCCTATTTAGATTCTATTGGTGGAGAGCCCATCTTAGGCTATACCAATTATGACGACGCCAAAACCAAAGAATTAAATAAAGGTTTAGACCTTAAGGGAGGGATCAACGTAACACTTCAGATTTCTGTAAAGGATATTCTTAAGGGGTTGGCTAACAATACCAAAAACCCCATTTTCAACAAAGCTTTAGCAGACGCTGACGAAGCTTCAAAGAATAGTGACGACACTTATTTGGAGTTATTTTTTGATGCATTCGATGCTGTTAAGGGCGATACCAAATTAGCATCTCCAGATATTTTTGCTAACAAAGCATTAAGCGATGAGATAAATTTTCAAATGACAGATGATGAGGTAAAACCCATTATCCGAAGAAAAATAGATGAATCTGTTGTTTCTGCTTTTGAAGTACTAAGAAAACGTATTGATGGATTTGGTGTAACTCAACCCAACATCCAAAGAGAAGGAAACTCGGGAAGAATACTTGTTGAATTACCTGGTGCAAGAGATGTGCAACGTGCGCAAGAATTACTTTCTAGCACCGCTCAGTTAGAATTTTGGGAAACCTACGAGCAAAACAATCCAAGCATCGGGCAATTCTTTGTAGATGCCAACGCGAAGCTTCGTGAGATTTTAGAACCTGCCAAAGAGGAGGCGCAAGAAGAAGCGACTCCAGAATCTGAAATTGATTCGTTGCTTTCAGATGTTGCACAGGACAGCTTAGATCTTACTACAGAAGCCAATCCGTTATTAAGCAAATTTTTACCACCTGTTCCAGGAAGCCATGCTATTGTTCGTTTGGCTGTTACAGATACTGCCGAGGTAGGTGCATATTTACGTATGCCAGAAATTAGAAGACTGTTACCGGCAGAGGTTCAGTTTACAAGATTTGCTTTTGAAAAACCACCGAAAGAATCAGAGGTAGCAGAGCTTTATGCTTTAAAATCAAATCGAGAGGGTGCGCCACGAATAAGTGGGGATGTTATTACAGATGCACAAGACACTTTTGACCAGTTTAACAAGCCTGCCGTAACCATGAGTATGAATACCCGTGGGGCTAGAGAATGGGAAAAGTTAACAGGAGATGCTTTCAATAATCAAACAGGAATTGCGATTGTTTTAGATAACAAGGTATACACCGCTCCTGGGGTGTCAACAGGGCCTATTTCTGGAGGACGCTCAGAAATTACAGGGACGTTCACCGTTAATGAAACAAAGGATATCGCAAACGTATTACGTGCAGGGAAACTACCTGCTTCTGCAGAAATTATCCAATCAGAGGTGGTAGGACCATCATTAGGGCAGGAAGCCATTGATAGTGGTTTCATGTCTTTCTTGATTGCCATGGCATTTGTCTTGGTATGGATGATCTTTTATTATGGAAAGGCTGGAATCTTTGCAGATATCGCGCTTACATTTAACATCCTATTAATTTTTGGTGTTTTAACAAGTTTAAGTGCAGTTCTTACCCTACCAGGTATTGCAGGTATTGTATTAACGATAGGTATGTCTGTGGATGCAAACGTGCTAATTTTTGAACGTATTAAAGAAGAGCTAGCACGCGGTAAAGGAAAAGCCCAAGCTGTTGCAGATGGTTTTAACAACGCCCTATCCTCCATTTTAGATGCGAATATCACAACTGGTTTAACAGCTATCATTTTATTTGTATTTGGATCTGGACCTATCAAAGGTTTCGCCACTACCTTATTAATTGGTATTGTAACCTCGTTGTTTACTGCCATTTTTGTGACTCGATTAATGATAGACTGGTATATTTCTAAACGAGGAAGAGAATTGGCATTCTCTACTTCTTTAACCAAAAACCTATTTACCAATTTAAATATCAACTTCTTATCTAAGCGTAAAATCGCGTATGTAATTTCCTTTATTCTAGTGGGCGTAGGAGTATTCTCATTGGCAACCAAAGGACTGCAACAAGGGGTTGATTTTATTGGAGGACGTTCCTATCAAATTCGTTTCGAAAATGAAGTTAATCCTTCTGAAATTGCTTCTGGCTTAAACGAAGTATTCGGTAGTGGTACGCAGGTGAAGACTTTTGGAGAGGCAAATCAAATTAAAGTAACAACACCTTACAAGGTAGATGTTGAAGGCATTGAAGTGGATAATGAAATACAGGATAAGTTGTATACTTCCCTTCAGCAGTATTTGCCAGATGGTACTTCTTTTGAAGACTTTACGGTAGGTGCTTCCGAAAAATCAATTGGAATTTTACAATCTACTAAAGTAGGACCCACCATTGCGGATGATATTAAGCAAAATGCTTATTACGCAATATTAGGTTCCTTAGCCGTCGTATTTTTATACATACTGCTTCGATTTAAGAAATGGCAATTCTCACTTGGGGCCGTAATTGCGGTATTCCACGATGTGATGATTGTACTAGGTATTTTCTCTTTAACTAGTACGGTAATGCCATTTAACATGGAAATTGATCAAGCGTTTATTGCGGCTATCCTTACAGTAATTGGGTACTCCCTGAACGATACGGTGGTGGTGTTCGACCGTATTCGTGAAGTGGTAGGCCTCAAAGGATGGAAAGGCGGTGAACATATTAATCAGGCACTAAACAGTACCTTAAGTAGAACATTAAATACCTCTTTAACTACCTTAATTGTGCTCTTAGCAATATTTGTATTTGGTGGTGAGAGTTTACGCGGATTTATGTTTGCAATGATTGTTGGGGTACTCGTAGGTACCTATTCATCGGTGTTCATTGCAACTCCAATTATGTTCGACTCGTTGAAAAAGAAAATCGCAGACGGAAAAGTAGCTGTTGCTTAAGTACGTCGATTAGATCTAAAATAAAACCGCTTTTCAATTGCTGAAAAGCGGTTTTATTATTTATAAACAGAACGCTTCGCCCTTTTATTTGTAAAGTACCTGTGTCTGTTTTTCTAATTGGTGCGCTACCTCACGAATTACTTCTAATAAATAACTTGTTGTTTGTTTGGTCTTTCGGTGATTTATAAAACAAGCTCTAATAGCGTATTGCCCTTTTAAGGAAGTACCCATTATAAAGACCCTACCATCTTTTTCTAACTCGGGCATTAACCGCTTATTAAAATCTTCAATCTCATCCACATCTGTCATTTTACCAACGTACCGAAAGCAAGAGACCGCCAATTTGGAGTCTGCTACCATCTCAAAGTCATCAGAAGCGTTTACCAAATCATTTAAGTAATAAGTAAGATCAATATCCTTTTGTATCATGTCCTTAATGGCGTTAATACCATATGCTTTTAGCGTCATCCAAACTTTAAACGCTTTAGAATTTCTGGATAACTGAAAATAATGCTCGTTGTATTCTAAGCGATTGCCATCATTAGCTAATTCAGTATCTAAATAAGCCGCTTTTTTAAAATAGGTGCGACGTAATTTGTCCCATCCTCTTACAATGGTACAGCCGCCTTCAAAAGGGACATAGAGCCATTTATGAAAGTCCAGCGCAATGGAATCTGCGCGTTCCATGCCTTTATAATCTGGTTTCAGACTATCTAAAATACCGGCAAGTGCGCCGTAGGCACCATCAATATGGTACCACATATCATATTCTTTCGCAATAGCTGCCAAGGCATCTAAATCATCTATGGCACCTGTGTTTACGGTACCCGCATTGCCAATAAGACAAAAAGGTAGATACCCTTCTTTAATATCTGTTTTAATCTGTTCCTGTAAAAGATCCAGTCGAATTTTAAAGCCCTCATCCGTAGGTATTTTTCTAAGATGATTGCTACCTATGCCAAGCAATTCCACACTTTTATCTACACAGCTATGTACTTCTTCAGAGGCATACACAACAAATGGCCTTTGACCAAAAAGTCCTTTTTTACGAATGTCTTCTTTTTCAAAAAAGACATTCCGCCCTACTGTAAGACCTGTGAGGTTGGCTGCAGATCCACCGCTTACTAAGACACCTCCAGATTCGGCAGGAAAATCTAACAACTCTGCGGTCCATTGAATTACCCTTTTTTCAACTTCATTCAAAGCTGGTGCCAAATGCCACTTGGTCTGGTTCTGATTTATGGTGGCTGCTAACTTTTCGGCAGCAATCGCTACTTGATTTCCTCCAGACATTACATAAGCATACATATGTGGTCCTAGATTACCAGTAGCCGTATTCAAAATTCTTTCTTCTACTTCTTCAAGGAGTTTTGTAAAGGAGATGCCGTCTTCCGGTAACGGTTCATTAAACCAGCTTTCCACTTCTTTTTGTGGATGGTCATGATATCCCTTGCCATGTTCCATAGCATCATATTTCTTTAATACAAGTTCTGTACTAAGATCTAAGAGTTTTTTAAACTCATCTTTAGAATAATCAAGGCTCTCACGCATTTTTATGAGCTTTTATATTTGGAATAATTTGTTGTTGATGATGCATCACATGATAGCATGTAAAGTAAAGCATTTCACGTAGTGTAAGTTTTCCTAGCAAGGGGTGCGGTAGTACATAGGTGTCCAGTTCCTTTTCAGACAGGCGTTTCATATGATTTCCCAATTTCTGCACCAATTTTTCTAGCTTCATAAGGCGTGCTGCCCTAGAAGCATTTTCATGATTTTTGGGAGTGAAATCACTGGGTATTGCAAAATCTTTTTTTTCAAGGAGGGCTTCTTGGTAGTCACTTACCAATACTTCGTAGGAACGGCTTGGTTTTTTTGCAAGACCAAACTTTAATTTTAATACGGCCAACGGCATTGCAAACGCCTTATTTAAGGGTTTAACAGATCTATAAATATGATCTAATTGTTCACTTGCAGACCATTTTCCTTCAGGGGCTAACTGAAATTCTTGACTAGAGAGCGCTTCCAAGGTTTTAATAAAATCCTTGTGTTTCTCATATAAAGCATTCGTGATTTGCGCTCGATTCATGCCTAAAATTAGTGGAAATTTATGGGGTTTGTTCATAATTAGCGGAGCTATTTTTTATTCTACGCAAAGGAATTAAAAAGAGCGTTTTACTCGTGAATTATACCGTTAGATCCTTTAAAGGAAGGGGTTAGTTCCAGATGTTTTTTGGGCTTGAGTCCCATTTCTTTCCTATGGGTAACATAGACGACAGCCGTTTCACTGTTCTGAGAAAAGCGATTGATAAGATCTACTAAAATAGCCGCCGAAGCATCATCGAGACCAACAGTAGGTTCATCTAAAATGAGCAGGGGTGGATGCTTAATCATTGCTCGTGCAGACATTAAGAGTCTTTTGTTTCCCAAGCTCATATCCTTAAAATACATTCTTTTTTTAGGAGCAAGTCCCAAAAGCTCAAGCCACTCAGTGGCTTTTCTTTTTTCGGTTGCAGTAGGTAAATTGTAAAGGCCTACAGAATCGTGTAAACCAGAAATAAGCATGTTTTCTAGGGTGTGATATCCCTTAAATTGGTCAACCATACTTGGAGAAAAATAACCGATCCATTCTTTTAACTGCCAGACACTCTCTCCGCTTCCTTTTTGATGGCCAAACACCTTTAGGTCTTGCCCATAACCTTTAGGATTGTCTCCAGAAATTAGATTAAGCAAGGTACTCTTACCGCTACCATTGGGGCCAGATAATTGCCAAAACTCCCCTTTTCTAATGGTCCAATTGATCCCATTTAATACGGATTTATTGTGATACTTTACCGAAAGATTCTTACAAGAAACCAATACTTCAGAGCTATAGTGTATAGGCGCTAAGGGTGTGGGAATATTTTTTGAAAAAACAAAAGATGTTCCTTCTGCCTTCCTTTTAAATTCTGCTCTTGTGAGCTCCTGTAAAGATTCATTATGGTATGAGAAAAACTTTTGAATAAAAGGAAAAGCATCTCCGGCACGGTTACTAATTTGCACAATTTGGATCTGCTTGCTAAGTTCAATAAATTGGTTTTTAAGTGCCTCTTGTGTGGCTATGTCAAGACTATCAAAAGGATCTACTACCACTAATACATCCAACGATAATTTTGATAAGTACCCCAGTAACGCTTTTTTACGTTCACCACTGCTTTTCGTTTTAAGCAATTGACTTCCGGGAGCGGTAAGAACTCGTTGGTCTAATCTGCACTCAAGATCAATATATTTTTCAATTTCTTGGTTCGAAAATTCACCTATTCTGGAATCTTTCGGCCAAGAAATGGCTTTAAAACATCCTAATTTTAGGTTGGTAGTGATTGTCTTAGTGGTACTTTGATTATCAACCAGAATAAGGGAGTGATCGATTGACATAGCAAGGAATTCTTTTTGAAAAGTACTAAGAATTAAAGGAATAGCCTGTAGATATGTACAGGATTGTTTTTATACGTTGTAGAAGAACTCAAGTGCATGCCATTTTTTAAAGCTACCTTTTGAGAAGGAATGTTGGCCACATGAATAATTGAAATTAAACTTTTTGATAGTTGATGAAGTTGCGCAAACTCTTTACACTTGGCAGCTGCTTCAATTGCGTACCCCTTGCGCCAGTAATTTGGTAAAACGCTGTACCCAATTTCTAATTCTTTTTTTTCATCTACCTCTTGCACTAAGAGTCCACATAAGCCTACAAGCTCATTGGTTTCTTTCAATACAAGGGCGTTCATACCTCCCAGGCCAAGCTCATACCGTTCAAAAATCCGCTGAAACTGTTGGTTGCACGCATTGACGGGATCTTCAGGTAAACCTTCCCAATATTGCGTGCTCTTAGGATTGTGATAAAAAGGCAGCCAGTGCTCATAATCGTCTTCAGCCACTTTTCTAAAAAGCAATCGGTCTGAGTGTTCTCCTTCGAGTAAAAGATTTTTTGATGTATTCATTGTTGCAGCCAATGTAAAGCAGGTACCCAAAAATCCTCCTTAAATTCCTCTTTAAAAAATCCAAAATGCCCTGGTTTTTTAGCGCTTTCGTTTTGGTCAAAATGAATCCGTTCCGCCTTCGCATTTGTGTATTGATCGGCAAGCCAGTCTACCCCTTGTTTCGAGGCGAATGAATCATTGGTAAAACTAAAAGACTGCAGATTCGCAGAAAGCTGATCAAAAAAATATTCGTTCTTATTGTGATAATGCATTAGGTAGTCCTTTTTAGTTCCCCACTTACGCCACTCTAGTACCATGCCTTTTGGAAGATTATCTACTACCCCCAAAACTTTCCCGGGATAGTACCCAAATATAGGAGTGAATACAGGAATGAAAAAATACCAGAATAACCAAAGTCTTAGACGGTTCCAACCATCATAAATTTTCCAATACCCACTTTGCGAGGCAATCATAATAACTTTTTTAAAAACGCGATTTTCAGGATTAAATCCTGTGATTTGGCCCCCTATGCTATGGCAAACTAGTACAACATCTAAACCGGGGTGTTCTTCTTTAATGTGCAAAACCAGCGCTCTCTGATCAATAGCACCCCAGCCTTTAAGTCCTCCTTCATGATTTTTAAGTAAGCGTTTAGTGTTTCCTGAGGCCCCAAAACCACTATAATCAAAAGTGTAAACTGCAAAGCCATGGGTTGCGAAGAATGTCGCAAAGCGCTTATAGAATTTTTGATGTACTGCGGTGGCAGAAGAAATAAGCATCACCTTTGCTGGGGTATGTTCTGGTAAATATTTAGTGTAGGCCAGGGGATGCGCTCTGCCGACATCAAGAAAAGCGCTAAAACTGCGAATAGGCATTTTTATTCCATTCTATTGTAAGAAATACTATCGCCCACGGCTAAATTCCAAGTATCTGAAAGCCCCGCATTAATTTCTAAAACATATTTTATGGGTACTTGAGAAGAAAGGCCAGTTTCATTGAAGGGCTGGGCATTTTTTTGAAAACTAGCTATCTTTTGATTCTCATCAATAAAAATGATATCCAGTGGAAATTCGGTGTTCTTCATGTAAAAGGAATGCATGGCAACATCTGGAAAAATAAAAAGCATGCCTTGGTTGTTCGCCATGGATTGCCTATACATTAAACCTGTTTGAACCTCATAATCTGTTTCCGCAAATTCAATAGCTAATTTTTGGATGATGCTGTCTTTAGAAAGGATCGTAAGCGTACCTTCTTTTGTAAAAGTTATTTCCTGTGTTTTTATGGATTCACTACTACTTTTTTCTTTGCAACTAGCTATAAAAAGCAAACACCCAAAAACAAAAAAGAACTTCCGTATCATTTGTTAGGATTTCTTAGGATCAGTTCTAAACATGAGATAAAGGCCAAGAAGTACAAAGGGAATACTTAACCATTGTCCGGTGGAAAACGTGCCCCAGGTATCTTCGAACCCACCTTGACTTTTCTTGTAGAATTCTAAGATGAAACGGATAGGTCCCCACATAAGAGTTAGCCAAAACCCAAATAAGAAACCTTCTTTTTGTCTAAGTTTAGTTTGGTTGTATACCCAATAAAACATCACTAGAAACAGTATAACGTACCCAAAAGCTTCATATAATTGCACGGGATGACGGTAGGGAATAGAATCTAAAATGGACGAAAATTCTGGATTTGTTTCAATTGCCTTATACGCAGCTTCTGCCGTTTTTTCCTTGGTAAGTCGCATAGCGCGAAAAGCTGGCAAATCGTCCGAATCTCTCACAAATTTGGTAGCCAGGGCAAAAGTGCCGTCTACAATTTTGCCGTTAATCTCTGAATTAAAAAAGTTTCCTAGTCGGACAAAAGCACCGCCAATTGCACAGGTAATAGTGACCCTATCTAAGAGCCAAAGCACACTCATGTCCTTGTTTTTTCTAGAGAATAGCCAGAGTCCTATGATACCTCCAATCGCTGCTCCATGAGAGGCTAGGCCGGCAAAGCCGGTAAACTTAAATTCTGGAACGGTTTGTATAGGAAGCAAGATTGAAAGTGGGTCTTCTGTAAACAATTCGGACTGATAAAAAATAACATGTCCTAAACGCGCTCCTAGCATAATTGAAACCACACAATACACAAAAAGAGAGTCTAATTTTTCAAGAGGCTTGTTTTCTTTTTTAAAGATCTGCTTCATGATAAACCAGCCAACTACAAAGGCTAGAATCCAAAGCATGTTGTAGTATTTAATCTGAATGAAGCCTAATTGAAAAATGGTTTCATCCGGATTCCAAATAAATCCCAAGAAATGCATGTGGTTAAAGGTTTTGGCTAAGATACTAGTTTTGGATGGTTGCTAAAATTTGAAAATTATAAATTTCAATGTCCCTATGTGAATAACTCAGGGAACCGGATCGTATCCTTTACCACCCCATGGGTGACAACTAAAAATTCGTTTCATACTAAGCCATCCTCCTTTAAAAAGGCCATGTTTTTTTAGCGCTTCAAGGGTGTACTGAGAACAGGTGGGCTGATAGCGACAAGTTGCTGGAGTGAGTGGCGAAATAAATAACTGATACCCTCTCACTAACATAACAAAGGGTGCGATGAGAATCTTTTTTAAACTACTGGATGCTGAATGTGGTGCCATCCTTTCCATCTTTTAGTTGTATTCCAAGACTGGCAAGCTCATCTCTAATTTTATCCGAGGTCTGAAAATCACGATTGGCACGTGCTTCGTTTCTTAAGTTTATTAAGAGATCTACCACCCCCTCGACAGTCTGAGAATTCCCATCAGTAGCTTGTTGATCCTCAATACCTAAAACATCAAAAACAAAAGAATTAAAAGTCTTTAACAACAAGGTCTTGTCTTCCTTGGTGACAGATTCTTTCCCTTCTTTAATTAGATTAATATGCTTAACGGCATCAAACAAATGGGCAATTAATATAGGGGTGTTGAAGTCATCGTTCATGGCTTCGTAGCATTTCTCGCGCCATGCCTCAATGTCAAAATCCGTAGATGAACCTTCGGGTAAGGAGGTGAGCTGCCGCATACCTTCCATTAATTTTATATACCCTTTTTCCGAAGCCAATAGCGCATCATTGCTTAGGTCTAAAATGCTAGTGTAGTGTGCTTGCATCATGAAGAAACGCACAACAGCAGGACCAAAAGGTTTACTTAGAATGTCATTTTCTCCAGAAAACATTTCAGAAGGATAGATGTTGTTTCCAGTAGATTTAGACATTTTTTTGCCGTTCAGTGTAAGCATGTTCGCATGCAACCAATAGCGCACTGGTGAAACTGAATTACTTGCCTCGGCTTGGGCTATTTCGCATTCATGATGGGGGAATTTTAAATCCATTCCACCCCCGTGAATATCGAACTGTTCTCCCAAGTATTTTGTGCTCATTGCGGTACACTCTAAGTGCCAACCGGGAAACCCATCACCCCAAGGTGAAGGCCACCGCATAATATGCTGTGGTTCTGCTTTTTTCCAAAGTGCAAAATCCTGTGGGCTGTTCTTTTCATTTTGTGCGGCTAATTCTCTGGTGTTGGCAATCATATCTTCCAACTTTCGGCCGCTAAGTTTTCCGTATTCGTGGTCCGTATTGAACTTCACAACATCAAAGTAGACAGAGCCATTTTTTTCATAGGCATAGCCTTTATCTAAAATGTCTTTGATGATTTCTATTTGCTCAATAATATGCCCTGTTGCAGTAGGTTCTATACTAGGAGGGAGGAGATTAAATTTTTGTAGCGTATTATGAAAATCAACGGTATACCGTTGTACCACCTCCATGGGCTCTAACTGCTCTAATTTGGCTTTTTTAGCAATTTTATCTTCTCCTTCGTCCGCGTCATTCTCTAAATGACCGGCATCCGTAATATTGCGTACATAGCGCACCTTGAGGCCTAAGTGTTTGAAATAACGGAAGATCATATCAAAAGAAATGAACGTCCTACAATTACCTAAATGTACATTGCTATACACCGTTGGGCCGCAGACATACATGCCTACATATCCCTCTTTTAGAGGGGTAAAGACTTCTTTTTTACCGGTGAGGGAGTTGGTTACTTTGATTGTCTGCTCCTGAAACAGTTGCATTAAAATTCGGTATCTAGGTTGATGTAATCTAAAAATTCTTTTTTAACAGCCTCTTCCTTAAACTTTCCACCATATTCCGCTGTGACTGTGCTACTTTCTATATCTCGAATTCCACGAGAATTAACGCATAGGTGCTTTGCATCAATCACACAAGCTACGTCTTCAGTTCCAAGTACTTTCTGTAATTCTTTCACTACCTGAATCGTTAAGCGCTCTTGTACTTGTGGTCTTTTAGCATAATAATCTACAATTCGATTCATTTTAGAAAGACCCACAACGGTGCCATTAGAGATGTAAGCTACGTGCGCTCTACCAACAATGGGTAAGAGGTGATGTTCACATGTAGAATAAAGGGTGATGTTCTTTTCAACGAGCATCTCCCCATATTTGTACTTATTATCGAAGGTAGAAGACTTCGGCTTTCGATCTGGATGCAATCCTCCAAAAATCTCCTTAACGTACATTTTTGCAACCCTTCTTGGGGTGCCCTTTAAGCTGTCATCATCAAGGTCCATTCCAAGCGTTAGAAGAATTTCTCGGACATTTTCCTGAATGCGAGCTATCTTTTCGTCATCGTCCAATACAAAAGCATCTTTTCTTAAAGGAGTATCCTGAGCAGAGCCAACATGGTCGTCTCCCCGTTCTTCAAACTGTTCTTCCAAAGTCTGTTCTAATTTCATTTTGGCACCTAATAAAGCGCACAAAGATATACATTAAAAGCCTATTTACCCTTGATTTTACGGGTATTGACAACATAAATTATTGTTAAGTAGTAGCCCCAAGTATCTTTACCCGTAGCGGTTAAACTCTTTTTTATGACACGGTCTTTACAGGCTTTGGTCGTTCTTTTTATTTTTTACAGTACAGCGGTAAGAACCCAGGTAGCTTCAGATTGTGCTAATGCAATCCCTATTTGTAATAATATTCCAGTAAATGGTGGTACCCAAGGGTATGGCTTAGATGATTTTAATGGTGCAGCAGTTAGTGGGTGTTTAGAACAAAGCACTTCTGGTGCCATAGAATCGAATGCCGCATGGTACCGCTTTCGTACAGCTCAAGCTGGGCAATTAGGATTTTCCATTACCCATGATACCGCAGAAGATTGGGATTTTGCACTGTATCAAACATCCGATTGTTCCAATTTAGGCACTCCCGTACGTTGTAATTTCTTTGATAATCGAGATGAAAATCATTCCATAGGCGTAGGGATCGATCCTACAGGCAATACCGAAAATGTGCAATACGAAGCTTGGTTAGAAGTTTCACCAGGACAAGACTTTTATTTATTGATCAACAATTTTAGTGCTAATAATTCTGGATTTTCTATTCAATTCACCGGCCAATTATTTATAGATCATCCTTACACCGCTTTAGATTGCACTATCATTAATAATCTGTTGGGACCACCAAGGTTGGCATGCGAAAATGAGTTGTTAATTTTAGATGCAACTACAGCTGGGGCACTAGACTATAGCTGGTTTGTTGATAATGGAAGTGGGTATCAGGAACTCGTAGGAGAAAAAGACGCTACACTTCAAGTTTCTGGTGACGGTCAGTATCGTGTGCGCGTCACTACAGCAGTAGAAAGTGTTGTTAGTGAAACACAAATTGCATTTGCAAGTGCACCAGTAGCGCAACCGCTAGAGGATGAGGTTTTTTGTATTGATGGCGACACTGTATTTAATTTACAAGAAAAAGATGCGCAGACCCTAGGAAATCAGTCCGAAAGTGAGTTCGTAGTTACCTATCATAGATCAAGTACAGACGCTATTACGGGCAATGACCCATTGCCTAAACAATATGAGCCCATTTCTTCTCAAGAAACGATTTATGTCCGCCTCACTTCATTGCAAAATGCAAACTGCTATGACGCAACCCAAGAGTTTGAGCTAGTCAGTATTTCAGATCCTTTTTCAGTGCTTACAGACGCTGTTCAAATTTGTGACGGTGAGAATGCGCTGTTGGGTTCCACAGATTTAGATCCCAACTTCGAATATATTTGGGACACTGGCGAACAAACATCGCAAATAATAGTACAGGAGGCAGGAATTTATAATGTTACTGCTTCGCATCGTTCGTATCCCAATCATTGTTTTTTTGTTAAAAATATTGAAGTTATCAGCTCCTTACCGCCAGTTATCAGTAGTATAGATATCGATGATTTTCAAACTTTGAATACAGTAACAATAAATACGGAGGGTACAGGCTCCTATGAATATCAATTAGACGAAGGTGCATTTCAAGATAGTGCCATATTTAGAGAGGTTTTACCAGGCGCCCATACCCTTACCTTGAGAGATAAAAATGGTTGTGGAAGTATCACCGAGGAAATTGTTGTCATGGGATTTTTTAACCATTTTTCACCCAATGGCGATGCTTTAAATGAACAGTGGCATGTTCCTGATCTTTCCTTATTGACTAATCCTGAAATTAGTATTTATGATCGGTATGGAAAGTACATTACCCAGCTCACAGAGCAAAGCAATGGTTGGGATGGTACTTACAAAGGGCAACCAATGCCCCCTAGTGATTACTGGTTTAAGTTAACCTATACAGACGCCTCTGGAAATAGAGTAGTGGCTAAGTACATTCAGAATCATTTTTCATTAAGGAGATAACCGTTCATCGAATTTTTCCGTTTCAGCCCCAAAATGCATACTAAAAAGCCGTTTTGCGGAGTTATTAGCATAATAGACTAATGCATAGCCCCAAAAACATGCGAACACTATTTTGTGCTATATCATGCATTGCGCTGTTCCATTTTCATGGAATGGCCCAGAATTCTCCAGATTGTAGAACGGCAATTCCTGTCTGTGCAGACGCGCCCATCAATGGTGTGGTCGATGGCAGTGGAGATATCGATGATTTTGATCCCGATGTTATCCGCCAAACAGGTTGTTTAGAAAAAGGAAGTGTCATTTCTGCCAACATCGAAAACAATACAGCTTGGTACGTGTTCCGGGCAGGTACCGATGGGCAGATCGGGTTCGATTTAGAAGCACTGCCTGCAACTCCAGGGGCACCAATCACTGCCGAATATGACTTTGCACTTTATGGTCCTTTTGATCAAACCACAGGCGATAATTTCTGTGGGAATATTAGCGCAGGAACAGAGCAACCAATTCGTTGTAATTATGAGGTAAATGATACTGCTTTTACAGGAATGGGAGTTAATCCAGAAAACGGACAGGTGGGGGCACCTAATGTAGTGGGGAGTCAAAATACCTATGATGAATATTTAGATGTAATTGCTGGAGAGGTCTATTATCTGCTCATCAATAACTTTAATACCAATTTTGATGGGGATCCTGAGCCTTTTGTTCTCACATTCACCGGGAACTCCGTGAATGACAATCAAAACACTGCCCTAGATTGTACCCTTAGAGATGAATTCTTAGGATTCGATATTATTGCTTGCGAAGGTGATCCAGATATCGTTCTTTCTGCTCTTAATTCACCAGCAGGGCCTAATATCGCCAACATAACTTGGGAGGTAGATACTGATGACGACGGAACAGTAGACGCTGTTTTGGCTACGGGCCCAGGAGCTACTGAGTTAACAGTAACCAGTCCTAACTCTGGACGTTATTTTGTGACAATTGAAACCACTTTTGGTGAGACCATCACAGATGATATTTTAATTACCTTCTATGGTGTTCCTGTATTGCAAGAAGTGATTATTCTTGAAGATTTATTAACAGCAGATGATCCGGATCAATACGCGGTTGAAATTGTGGTAGATGGCAACGGCGATTATGAATACGCTTTAAATGGAGGAGAATTTCAAGACGATCCTATTTTTCCTGACGTACCTCCTGGTATCAATACAGTCATCATAAATGATAAAAATGGTTGTGGTGCTACAGAACCACAGCAATTTATTGTAGTAGGCTATCCTAAATTTTTTACACCAAATGGGGATGGTGTGCATGATTTATGGAATGTCTTAGGAATTGATCAACTAGTAGGGCCTGATGTTTTTATTTTCGATCGATTTGGCAAGTTGCTAAAACAATTAGATGAGACCGATACAGG
The DNA here is from genome assembly GCA_964601965.1 of uncultured Croceivirga sp. Lineage (GTDB taxonomy): Bacteria > Bacteroidota > Bacteroidia > Flavobacteriales > Flavobacteriaceae > Croceivirga. Next base: position 4,792 of record CAZRPJ010000021.1, on the reverse strand, counting down.
CTGGGATGGTACCTTTAATGGCAGACAATTACCTTCTTCTGATTATTGGTTTCGCCTCGATTATGAGCGTGATGAACAAACGGTTTTGGTCGCTAAGACTGTAAGAAATCATTTTTCATTATTGCGATAAAAAAAAGCCGGTGAATACCGGCCTTTTGTTCCCATTATTCATGAGATTAAAATTTTAAGGTGTAGGATAAAACGATATTCGAATTCACTCTATTTACCATGGCATTGTTGGTTGCTCCTGAATCGTAAAAGAGTTCGTTTACATCTTGTTCTGTTCTGCTAAAAGCAAGGTCTAAACGGCTCCCGCCAAAGTCATAACCAATTCCTGCGGAATATCCTTCAAGTTCTCCAATAAGGCTCTCATCTTCATAAGGACTTTCTTCAATTCTATAGCCTCCTCGCAAACTTACTCGCTCAATCCGGTACTCTCCTCCAAAGCGATACGAATTAACAGCACCCAAGGTATTGGCAATAAAATCGTTTTCTGAAGCGAAAGCAGGATCTGTAGTCGGTCGCAATTCTGCTTGAGAAAAGTCTTGGTAGCCGTAATCGAAACTTAAAAGACCGTCCTTTCCAAAAACAATAGCAGCACTACCTGTAATTTTTCCAGGTGTTTTAATGCGGTATTCTTCAAAGAAATTTACAATACCAAAGTCTATGAAGTTGATGTCGTCATCTGCTAACGTAGAATTGATACGCTGCGAAGTATTGTCTCGTAAGCGATACCAAGTTGGAGATTGGTAGCTACCGCCAATTCGTATGGTCTCATTCAAGCGCGCAATTGCACCAACACTAAAAGAAAATCCCTCTCCTTCGCTCTGTAAAAAATTATCGAAGGTGGTAAACTGTACTGGTGAGTCCACAGTGTAGCCGTCTTCATCTAGAGTGGTCAAACGCTCGTAAAAAAGCGAATGGAAATTTAAAGAAGCGCCAATATGAAGGCTCTCTTGATATTGTCCGGCAAAATTCACCGTGAATTTACTATTGTACCCATTCGTGGTCTGCCGATAGGTTTGATTTACATTATCGTAAAGTGTATTGCTTAGATAGGCCGTGCCGCTTTCATCAGCTGGATCTAGCGGATCAATCACGCCACCAAAGTATCCTAAAAAGGCTTGTTGATCACCAAAGCCCTGTTGTGCCCCTATTCTTAAATACGCTTCTTCTAAAAATTCATTCTGGCCCACTAATAGATTTCCAAAAGGTACGCCCTGAGCAAAATTTAAAAAGTAGTTGTCGATACCTTCTGTAGAATTCCCGGAGGCCACAAATTCATTATCAAAATTTTCTACCATATCATAGTTTATGGCCAGTGCGATTTTCTTCCATGGCGAATTGGGAGATTTAAAAACAAAAACGCCTCCCACTTGATTTACTTCTAGGGAATTGCGCTCAGAATTAAAAATACTGCTACCATATTGCGCGTCATTGTTTCTATTGTAGTTAGAACCAGTCACGGTAAATTGACTGTAATTGAAAACTGAAGACCCCGCAGGATTTACATTTAAGGAAGATAGATCGCCTCCTAGGGCTCCAAAGGCACCGCCCATGGCTTGGAAACGGGCCGTACCCTGAGTTTCTTCAATGCTATACCGCAGCACATCGTTAATGTTCTGAGCGTTTACTCCAAGGCATAACAATCCTGTTATGAGTACTACTAGTTTTCTCATTTTACTTGATTTAATTCGTTAATTGATTTTGGATTTTAGTTTCTTCGGCCACTACTTCTACCACCAGAAGAGCGTCCACCGCTAGAGGAACGTCCACCTCCAGAGCTTCTAAAGCTGCCAGAACTTCGTGAACCTCCAGAACTTCTGAAACTTCCAGAACTGCGTGAACTTCTTGAAGGCGAAGAGCGGTATCCACTACTTCTTGAACTTCTTGAAGGCGAGGAACGGTATCCGCTGCTACGTGAGGTGCCTGTTCGCGATCTACTGTAGCCACTGCTTCTAGGTGCAGATCGTGTAGACGACTGATAGCCTCTTGTACTTCTTCCTGCACCGCTGTACGTTCCAGATCTTCGAGCTGTGGTACCGGAGCGATTATAGGTGTTGCTACCAGAGCGTGCGCTTCCATTGTATCTTGGATTGCTTCGCGTAATTCCACTATATCTTGGAGTAGTGCGCGTGCTTCTGCTTGAGCGATAACGTTGATTTCTTGCAATTGCATCTGCACTTATAGAGCGTCTAGCCGTGCTGTTGCTTCTATAGCTTCGAGCACTACGTGCGGTGGTCCCCCGATTAACATTAGAGCGGCCACTATTGCTTCGTAACCTTGAGGAATTTGCAGATCGTGCATTTAAATTAGATCTTCCTCTTAGTGCATTGCTTGTAAGTGCGTTGTTATACCCACGTCGGGTTCTATTAAACGCAACATTTCTGTTATAATATCCTATGCCATTGTTCCAGCGGTTCCAGCCGTAGCCTCCCCAGCCCCAACCGTAACCGGCCCAGCCCCAGCCGGCATTCCAGCCCCAGCCAGCGTTCCAGCCCCAGCCCCAACGGTTCCAACGCCAAGGATTATTCCAGCCCCAGCCCCAACCGAAGCCTCCCCAGCCCCAGCCAGCATTCCAAAGCCATGGGTCATTCCATCCCCAACCCCAACCGGCGCCTCCCCAGCCCCAGCCGTTGTTGTATACATTGATGGATAGTTCAGTAGGATTGTCTCCCCAACCAGCATTGCCATTATAATCATTATTAGTAGCAAAATAATCTACCTGCGCTCCCAATTGTACAGAATCATTTTCTACACCACTGTAGTAATCATCAACATCAGTAAATATTTCTGAATCCAAAATCTCATCATATTGCGCTGCTTTCTGGCCAAAATATTCCCCATAAATATTGTTTTCCGTTTCCTGAACTTGTACCGCTTCTGCATTCTTTTTCTCTACAGAAACAACACGATTTCCAGAGGAGTAAATTCCATCATCATCATAATAAGAAGCCTGTTGGTAAGAACCACAGGAAACCACACTAAGAACTAGTGCAGCCAACAATAGGGAATGGAAAAATTTGGTGCGGGGTAGCTTGGGATTCATATCTCGATTTTTATTGTTCAACATACTAAAAAATTGGTAGTTTTACCGTTCAATTTTTGTTAATGTAGACACAAGTTTTGTGCCAAACTCTTTTAGATGGGAAAAAATTTGACGAGTAGGGAAGAGGATTACTCCAAATGGTATAACGAATTGGTAGTGAAGGCAGACCTAGCCGAAAACTCTGGAGTTCGAGGCTGTATGGTAATTAAACCGTATGGTTTTGCTATATGGGAAAAAATGCAAGCCGGTTTGGATAAAATGTTCAAGGATACAGGACATCAAAACGCTTATTTCCCCATATTTATTCCAAAATCCTACTTAAGTAAGGAAGCGAGTCACGTTGAAGGTTTTGCAAAAGAATGTGCTGTTGTCACGCATTATCGATTAAAAAACGCAGAGGACGGGAGTGGAATTGTTGTTGACGAAGATGCCAAACTAGAAGAAGAACTTATTGTACGCCCAACTTCTGAAACCATTATTTGGGATACGTATCGAAAATGGATACAATCTTATAGAGATCTTCCTTTGCTCTTGAATCAATGGGCAAATGTGGTTCGATGGGAAATGCGTACACGACTGTTTTTACGTACTGCAGAATTCTTATGGCAAGAGGGTCATACCGCACATGCTACAGAACAAGAGGCCATAGAGGAAGCAGAAATGATCATGCATCTTTATGCAGATTTTGCCGAAAATCATATGGCTGTTCCTGTAATCAAGGGAACTAAAACAGAAAGTGAACGTTTTGCTGGGGCAGATGAAACCTATTGTATTGAAGCTCTCATGCAAGATGGCAAAGCACTACAGGCAGGTACTTCGCACTTTTTGGGTCAAAATTTTGCAAAAGCCTTTGATGTAAAATTTGCTACTAAAGAAGGAACACAAGAACATGTGTGGGCCACTTCTTGGGGAGTTTCCACGCGTTTAATGGGCGCGCTTATAATGACGCACAGTGATGACAATGGATTGGTTTTACCACCAAAACTTGCACCAATTCAAGTGGTAGTAGTGCCTATTTATAAAGGGTTGGAGCAATTAGAGGCTATTTCAGAAAAAGTACATCCAATCGTAGCTGCGCTAAAGGAAAAAGGTATTTCAGTAAAGTTTGATGATAGGGATACGCATAAACCAGGATTTAAATTCAATGAGTATGAACTTAAAGGGGTGCCTGTTAGATTAGCTATTGGGAACCGTGATTTAGAAAATGGTACTATTGAAATTGCGAGAAGAGATACGCTTGCAAAGGAAGTGATTCCTATGGATACGGCGGTTGAAAAAATTGAGGCGCTCTTAGTTGAAATACAAGAGAATATTTACCAGAAGGCCAAAGATCATCAACAAGCGCATATTACCTCAGTAGATAGTTACGAAGAATTCAAGGAGTTGTTAGAAAGTAAAGGAGGATTTTTTGCTGCACACTGGGATGGAACTAGAGAAACGGAAAATAGAATTAAGGAAGAGACCAAAGCCACTATTCGCTGTATTCCTATTCACGTAGAAAAGGAAGCTGGTAAGTGCATGGTTACGGGCCAACCGTCGCCCTATCGCGTACTTTTTGCAAAGGCTTACTAGATCATTAAAAATTAAGTGATTGCCTATTGCAATAGTTAAAAATAGTTGTATTTTTGCACCCGCTATAATAGCAACCTTAGCCTAATGGCATCATTGGCAGGGGAATTATAGTGTTTATTGGCCCGTTCGTCTAGGGGTTAGGACGCCAGGTTTTCATCCTGGTAACAGGGG
>CAZRPJ010000020.1:0-47065 GCA_964601965.1 uncultured Croceivirga sp. | reverse complement strand
CTTCGCAGCTAGGATAGAGAATTTCCTCACAGTTTTCGATAAACTGCAAAAAAAAGCCCCGATTATTCAGGGCTTTCTAATAACAGTGTACTTTTTAAAACTTAGTGCTGTAGGATAATGAGAATGATTGCCCTGGAGCAAAAAGAGAATAAATTTGGTTTGATGATCCAAAGGATTCAAATTCACTCAAACGTTCATCGTCCAAAAGGTTGGTTACTCTAAATGAAATTTTATTTTGTTGTTGTGCACCAAAGGTTTTACTTAGGCTAAAGCGTAAATCATTAAATGGTCTGGTAAATACATCCCCAACATTTCCATCACTAACAATTTCTAAAGTAGAGCCTTGTACGTTGTAAAAGAATCCACCTTCCCAACCATTTTCCTGGTTGTTATAATTTAATCCAACGTTAATGATGTAAGGAGACTGTCCTTGTAATTCTCTTTCCGTTGGCGCTTCTTCTCCATCTCGAAGGTTTTGAGGATCTGAACGTCGCTCTTGCTCAAACACTCCAAAATCTTGTCTGGAATCAATAAGAGAATAATTTCCATTAAAAAAGAAATCGTTAAGACCTATAAAATCTAATGATTTACGTAGTTCTATTTCTGCACCTATTACTCTAGCTTCCCCAAGGTTCAATGGAATAAACTGGTTGGGTGCCCCTTGAATAAAACTTATTTCAATAGGGTCTTGAAAGGTTTTGTAAAAACCACTAATGGCAAAGAAATTATTGCCTTCTCCATAATTCTCGAATCGTAGGTCGTAATTATTAATATAAGTAGGCCTAATATCCGGATTACCATTAAAGATACTTCCCGCCACAGGATCAATAATTGCAGCGGTAGAAGCTTCCTTAAAGGAAGGTCTTGCCGTGGTTCTACCATAGGAAGCTCTTATCTTTCTATTCCCTTCTTCGTCTAACTCAAAAATTAAGTTTGCTGTTGGGAATACATCGAGTTCGTCAATAAACTGTTCATTATTGAACTCAGTTCCATCTACCCCTACTCCGGTGTATTGTAATTGAAACTGTTCAACACGTACCCCTATGATAGCATTAAACCAGCTTGTGAATTTTAATTCTTCAGAAACATACAGACCAAGAATATTAATATCAGAATCAAAAGAATCCGACGGGTTAGAATCTTGCCTTACAAATGTTCCTTCTCTTGGAGGACGATTTATTAAGATGTTATCTGGCGCTAGGATCTCATCTGGATCACCGTTGAATCTATCGCTAAATTCACCATTAAAATCAGCATTAGGCAAAGCAAATTGATCGATGATAAACTCCCGGTTTTTGGTAATGTATGAGGTACCAAATTTTAATTTTGCATCATTGTTGAATAGTGTATGCTTCTTAGAGATATCTACTTTTCCTGCGATATTTATTTCATCTAAATCCCTCCAAATACGAAGCGGATCTCCAGATTCACTAGGGTTTATAGAACGAGCTCTATCAGGATCATCCTCATCAATAAAGAAGGGGGTAATCCTAAAGTCTTGATCTAAAACTTGAGCAAAGGTTACGTTCCCTTTCCAATCAATTTGCCAATCTCCTTGAGCCCCCAAGGAGTGGACCCCATTAAGTGATGCGTTGGTAATGGACCTTTCTGTATACAAAAGGGCGGTTCGTTCGCTTAAATTTGAATTTAAAATACTGTTGCGCAAAGTGGTAAAAGAAGAAAGGGTTTCACCATTTTGTATGTGCAATAAATTAAGTTTAAACTTATCGCGCTCCCCTTTCACGGTAATACCACCAAGGGCAGTAAGTAAGACGTTGTTAGTAGATAGGTTTCCGCTATTGCTTCTATCTTCTTGTAATTCAAAAACTGAGTTATCCTGGCTTCTTCTGAAAACTTGTCCATCAATGAAATTTTCAAAGAACTGAGATTCATTGCGGTAAGAAACCGCAGCCAAGTAGCCAAGCCTCCAAGTGGCATCTTCATTAAGGTTATATTGGTTTCCTAGATTAAAGCCAAGATTAAAATCGAAGAAACTACGACTATCTTCCAAGCCCATTTGAGGATCAAAAGTTTGGGTAAAAGCGCGTAGCTCCCCAGTATTTCCTACAGGGGTTAATTGCGAAATATCCTGATTAAAGGGCAAATCATTAGAACTGTTTGCAAATCCAAAAGCCTGTCCGCCACTAGCGAAGGTTTGATAATTATCATTGAAATGGAAATTACTATTGTATCCGCCACCAATGCTTACATTATACTCTTCTTTCGTTGGAAAATCTTTGGTAACAATATCTACAATTCCACCCGTAAAATCTGCAGATTGATCTGCGGTAAAGGACTTTACAACAATTAAATTGTCAAGTAAATTGGTTGGGAAAATGTCTAATTGTAGGGTGTTCCGGTCTGGGTCTAATCCTGGTACTTCCAGATTGTTTAGAAGCGTTTTTGTATAACGATCTCCTAGACCACGAACGAAAACAAATTTTCCTCCTTGTACAGATACTCCGGGAACATTTTTTACTGCACTTGCGATATCGCTAGCACCAACACGCTTTATACTTTGTAAGGATAAACCGTCTACAAGGGCTACGGATTTCTTTTGCAAGTTTAAAACGGATGCTTCTGTGTTTTTAGAAACTGTAGTTACAACCACCACCTCGTCTAATTGGCTGGCTGCTGCGTTCAGGGTAACATCCAATATAAATTCTTGCCCTTCTTTTATAATTACTTCTGTAATTTCTTTGGTCTGATAACCAACATAAGAAAAGACAATAGTGTACGTCCCAGCTTCCAACTCCAAGGCGTACTTACCATCAAAGTCGGAGGTAGTACCATTGGTGGTCCCTTTTGCCAGAACATTAGCAAAGGGTAGTACATCATTGAATTCTGCATCGTTGATGGTCCCTACCAAGTACCCAGTTTGGGCGTTTGCCGTTATGCTTCCTAGCAGAACAAAGGCAAGAATAAGGAAATATCGATTTTTCATTAGATCGTATTCGTTAAATAAGTGTGCGAAAATAGGAAAAGCCCGTTGTCTCAATTATACAACAGGCTTTACCTAAACGTTAAGCTTTGAGTGATATCATTTAATTTAGAATCCCAAGGCAATGCCAGCAATAGACCAGCCTGCAAATTGAGAAGTATCTGCACCACCAGAAGTACCTGCACTAAGGAAAGCAGCAGCGGCAGCTTGATCTGTAATTAATTCGTCTTCAAATTCTATTACTTCTCCAGTTTCGTCATCAAGGCCATCATTGTTTTCATCGTCACAATCGCCATTAGTAAGGCAAGCAACTCTTTCATTCAATAAATCAATAACGTCTCTTGTGTCGCCAGCAGCCAATTCAACCACCCAGCTGTCAAAAGTTAGATTGTCATCTAAGAAACCTTGCGTTACCTCATTGTTGTCAAATTCAATATCTGCACTAGCATTAAATCCAGTAACAAAAACGCTATTATTTGCACCAGTAGCACCATCGCGGTAATCTGCAATCTCGCCGCTATCGGAACCAAATAAAGTAGCATTTTCTATGGTGTAAGATCCTGCAGTATTTCCTTCTGGTCCATCAATTTCAAAAGCATGATCAGAACCAGCTCCTTGAGCTACTACAACATTGCTTACTGTTCCAGTATATGCCTGATCAATATCAATAGCATCATCATTCTGTGCCCAAACGATCACGTTAGAAGCGTTTACAGATCCACCAAAGAACTCAACTCCGTCATCAACATTGGCTACCACTTCAATATAATTTACAGTAGTTCCATTTCCTACACCACCAAAGGTGATTCCGTTAATCTCATTACCAGAACCAATGTTAGTTCCTCCATGACGAACAGAAACATATTGTAAAGTACCAGAGCTATCAGCAGCATCTGTTCCACCATAATTTCCATTTACGTCAGTAGCAGGAATTCCTTCGATCTGGGCTGTTCCAGAGTTGTCTGCTACTGAAATAGGTGCAGCACCTAAAACTATAAGACCACCCCAAAGACCTCTATCATTTTCGGTTAAGTTTGGACTTTCTACCATCCCTGGTTGAATTTCATCATCTGTTGAAGTCATAATAATAGGAGCAGCGGAAGTACCTGTAGCTTCAATAGTAGCACCTCTTGCCACCAAAAGAGCTGTTGCGTTAGATCCTTGACCAGGCGCACCTTTAATAATAGTACCTGCTTCAATAGTTAAGGTTGCTCCTGCTTCTACTGCGATTCGCCCGTTTAAACGGTAGATATTAGCAGCGCTCCAAGTAACATCAGAAGTAATGTTGTCATCAACATTAACAACAGGGGCTTCCATAGAACCTCCGTCATCATCAGTGCCTCCAACACCAGGAGGGTCACATACATCTCCAGAACCGTCACCATCAGAATCTAATTGGTCTGCATTTGCTGCTTGTGGACAGTTATCAATAGCATCAGGAACGCCATCACCGTCAGCATCTAGGACTATTGGGCCATTGCCTTCATCATCATCACTACACGCTACAAAGGTTATTGTTGCTAGAGCTAAAAAGAATAGAAAAAACTTTTTCATAATACTTTAGTTGTTTTGTTTTCGTAGTTAAAATTGGCGGGAATCATTTCCCATTTTTAATCACTGCAAATAAAATTCGAGCTTGTAAATGTCGTGTTAGACTCGTGTTAATAGTTTATTTAAATAGCATTACTAAAATGTTACGAGTTTAAATCAATGTTAAGAACCCAATGGGTTGTTGTATTATATTTAAATTTGAGCAACGTAGAAGAAAAACCACCCATGAAAACCAAAGACATAAGGATTCTTTTAGTAGATGATGAACCAGATATTCTTGAAATTGTAAGCTATAATTTGTCTGCTGAGGGCTATGAAGTCTTAACTGCTAAAAATGGTGTAGAAGCTGTTTCGAAAGCCAAAAAGAAGAAGCCCCATCTTATTATTTTAGATGTAATGATGCCAGAGATGGACGGAATTGAAGCCTGCGAGATACTACGAAACACACCAGAGTTAGAAAATACCATCATTACCTTTTTAACGGCTCGAGGAGAAGATTACTCCCAGGTGGCAGGTTTTGATGCTGGTGCGGATGATTATATCACCAAACCCGTGAAACCAAAAGTGCTAGTGAGCAAGGTGAAAGCCTTATTGAGACGATTGAAAGATAATACCGAAGAACAAGAAGACATTGTTAAGGTAGGCAACATCATTATTAATAGGGAAGAATATAAGATCGTGAATGATGGAGAAGAATTGATACTTCCTAGAAAAGAATTTGAATTACTCTCTTTACTCACTTCCAAACCCAGTAAAGTGTTTAAGCGTGAAGTAATCTTAGATAAGGTTTGGGGTAATGAAGTAGTAGTAGGAGGCAGAACCATTGATGTACATATAAGAAAGCTACGTGAAAAAATTGGGGATCACCACTTTAAAACCGTCAAGGGCGTAGGCTATAAGTTTGTGCTGTAATGGCAGTTGCCTTAAAAAATTCGTACCGTTTTGCGGTGCGTTCTTCAATCTTTATTTCGGTAACATTAACGGCCCTTGTGGCTGCTTTGCTCTATTTTTTTGGGCAATTACTGTGGTATATTCCAGTACTCTTTTTAATACTGTCCTTTTTACTTTCTTTTTTAATCATTCAATCTAGAGTGGAACGCTTTATTTATAGACGGGTAAAGAAGATTTATGATGACGTTTCTCTTTTAGAATCTTCTTCTTTTTCATCCAAGCCTATTACTACGGACATGAAAACCTTGACCGAAGAAATAGAAAAATTTGCCCAGGGCAAAAAAGTTGAAATAGATACCTTAAAAATTAGAGAAGAATATCGTAGAGATTTCTTAGGGAACGTTTCCCATGAACTTAAGACACCACTATTTACAGTTCAAGGCTATATTTTAACCTTATTAGACGGAGCTATAAAAGACAAAAAAGTTAGTGAGAAGTACCTAAAGCGTGCTAGTAAAGGGGTAGAGCGCCTAATCTATATCGTAAAAGATTTAGATATGATTACCAAGCTAGAAACGGGTGACTTAAATCTTGAAAAGGATGCTTTTGACATCATAGAACTCATCCGCAGTGTTTTTGAACTGCTTGAAATGCGTGCTGCAAAAAAGGATATTTCATTGACTTTTGATATGGAATACCCCCAGCCAATTTACGTCTTAGGAGATGCCGAAAAAATACAGCAAGTACTGTCCAATTTATTGGTGAATTCAATTAAATACGGCCATATGAATGGTACCACCGAGGTGAGTGTGGAAAACCTAATAAAGAACAAAGTGATTGTTCGCGTAACGGATAACGGCGAAGGAATACCAAAACAACATATTCCACGATTATTTGAGCGTTTTTATAGGGTAGACCAGAGTGGAAGTCGCAAGGAAGGAGGTTCAGGTTTAGGCTTGGCTATTGTGAAGCATATTATTGAGGCCCATGGTGAGAAAATCTATGTTGAAAGCGAAGTAGATGTAGGCTCTGAGTTTTCTTTTACCTTAGAAAGAATAGAGAATAACTCAGAATAATTTACATTAAAATCGAAGCGTTTTAGTCCGCTGTACGCTTTTATTCGGCCAAGTTCTTTTAAAGTAAACCCTTCTTGTGTAGCGTAAGGAACGATCCCCTTTTTATCCAAGCGTTGTGCTAAATATTCTTGTTCATACTGTCCAGGTGTAGGAATAAAAAAGGCTTTTTTCTCTAGTTTAGCCAAATCCATAACTGTGGTATATCCAGACCTGCAAAGAATACACTCACTAGCATTAATGGCATGTTCTAATTCTTTAGATTGCATATAATTGTACACCGTAATCTCAGCATTTTTGTAGCGTAGAATGGTTTTCGTTTGTTCTTCTTCAATTTTTCCTTTTACAAAAAGTACGGACCCCTTAAATTTCTTTAATTCATTGAGGAGTTTGTCTGCCAGCATACCACGTTGGGGTTCAGGCCCAGAAAGTAACACCATAAGTTGATACTGTTTGGGGTTTTTAGACTTTTGAAACCTGCTTAAAGGCCCCAAATAATGAATAGGAAGTTTTGATTTTTTTAGGTGGCCTAGTTTCCCGGTTAAATTGGGTTTCCCTTTAACATCGGGTACCCAACATGCATCAAATTTTTTTATAATTCCTTGATGCATTTTTGAGCTAAACCAAGTAGTATTTCCCGAAAGTACATTCAATTGATGCGTAATAAAAACACAAGGCACCTTCTTGTAATAGACCCCTAACCTATTATCTGAAATAATCCCGTCAATAGCGTGTGTTTTAACCAATTTTTTCACCTCTTTTTTCTCTCGGGTCATTGCCTTGAGCACTTTGGGGGAATCCCAAATCATCTTTAGCTTAAAGTTTTTGCCTTTCTCGGCATAGCTAATTTTATAAGAAGGCAGTTCAAGTGCTTGTAACTGCGGAAACTCTTTTTTTAATAGGGATAAGGCTACACCGTCTGAGGCGATAACGGGTTCAAAATTATGTTCAAGCAGCGCATAAATGATGGGGATACATCGCGTGGCATGTCCAAGTCCCCAATTTAGAGGAGCTATTAAAATTCGTTTTTGATCCGGCATAAATTGCAAAGAAACAATGTCCTTCCTGGATCGAGTTTTCCTTAGTTTTGTCAAAACTTTAAGGAATTGTTTTGGGCAGTAAGAACAAACTAAAGCGCTTTGCAGAAAACGCTACGTTTTCCAACGTAATCCAACCAAAAAGGGAGGAGATTATGCAAGGTTTTGCTTTAAAAGGCCAATGGAAAAAGCACTTTAATAATGACCATCCTATTGTTTTAGAATTAGGATGCGGCAAGGGCGAATATACGGTTGAATTAGCACGACGCTTCCCCAAAAAGAACTTTATTGGGATAGACATCAAGGGAGCCAGATTTTGGCGGGGCGCAAAAACGGCCTTGGAAGAAAATCTACCCAATGTCGCATTTCTTAGAACACAGATAGAACTTATAGATCTTGTGTTTGAAGCCAAGGAAATTGCGGAAATTTGGATCACTTTTCCGGATCCGCAGATAAAATATAAACGCACAAAGCATCGGTTGACCAACACGGATTTTTTAAATAAATACGCTACCATCTTATCTGAAGATGGCATTGTTCATTTAAAAACAGATAGTGAATTTTTGCATGGGTATACCTTAGGGCTCTTACATGGATTGGGATATCCAGTACATTACGCCAATCATGATGTTTATAAAAATGAGGGGGCCCCTAAAGAAGTACTCGAAATACAGACATTTTATGAAAATCAGTATCTTGAGAAAGGGAAACCAATTACCTATATTCAATTTAGACCGACCAACTAAATAAATGACCCAACTAATAGTACTATTTTTTGCGACCCTTATAGCGGCCGTGGTGGCATCTGCACCACCAGGTTTGCTCAATGTAAATGCCGCAAAAGTTGGTGTAGAGAAGGGAAAGAAAAATGGGTTAATGTTTAGTTTGGGTATTTCCGTAATGGTAATGCTTCAAGCGTATTTGGCAGTCCGTATTGCTAAATTCCTTTCTAGAAATCCAGAAGTAATCGCTTGGCTTATGAAAGCGGCGGTTTTCATATTTGCCCTCTTAGCCGTGTTTTTTTTTATTAAAGCTTTTAAGAAGGTCAAAGAACAGCCTTTGATAAGTGAAGCCACCTCCAGTAACAGTTTTACCAAAGGATTGTTTTTAGCAGCCCTCAACCTTTTACAAATTCCTTTCTACAGTGGGTTAAATACTTTTTTTCACCGGCAAAAGATTATGAATTATGAAGTGCTGGATGAGACATTCTTTATTCTAGGAGCAGGAATAGGCACTTTTCTTGTTATGTATTCGTACGTGTTTTACTTTCAACGGATGGAACACAAATCAAACCGCTTTTCAAAAAATTCAAATATGATTTTGGGAGGCCTAATGGTTGTGTTGTTAATCATTACTTTAATTCGTATTTCCTATGACTAAGAATACTGAAACCAGTTTTTTTGATAAGGTTTACGAGGTGGCTCAATGCATCCCTTACGGAAGGGTAACGTCTTATGGAGCCATCGCTAAATATTTAGGTGCTGCCAGGAGTGCAAGAATGGTGGGCTGGGCAATGAATAACTCTCATGACAAAGAAGTCCCTGCGCATAGGGTGGTGAATCGGGTGGGGGTCTTGACTGGGAAACATCATTTTCAGGGCACCAATTTAATGCAACAATTGCTGGAGAATGAAGGAATTGTGATTAAGGACAATCAAATTGTAAATTTTAAGGAACACTTTTGGGATCCCTCAAAAGAGCTTCAAGAATAACCTATAAGCCCCCAATTTTTGGCGTTTCTTGAATAGCCAGATTCTATGCTACCATCTTCACTTTCAATGTAAACCCTTTTTCTTCTACCTCCTTAGGACGTATCTTTGCAAAATAGATAAGGATTGCATTTTAAAAGCGACCCACAAGAAAGAAAATAAGCCTAAGAGGATTCATGAAGTTCACAAAAAAAGAGGTCTTAGAGGCCCTTACACATATTTCGGCACCAGGAGAAGGACAAAACTTAGTAGAAAGTGGTGCAGTTACCAATGTACAAGTATTTGGCGATGAGGTGGAGGTAGATGTCACTATTAAAAACCCAAGCCTGCAAGCCAGAAAAAAAACCGAGGTAGAGATTTTAAAAATCATCCACCAAAAAGTGTATGAGAAGGCAAAAATTAAGGTAAATCTTAAAGTAGATGCCCCAGAAAAACCAAAGGTGAATACCATTAAGGGCAAGCCTATCGCGGGCATTAATAATATTATTGCCGTGGCCTCTGGAAAAGGGGGTGTAGGAAAATCTACCGTAACGGCCAATTTAGCTGTTACATTGGCTAAAATGGGATTTAAAGTAGGGTTGTTAGATACCGATATCTACGGCCCATCCATGCCCATAATGTTTGATGTAGCACAAGAGCGCCCATTATCTATTAATGTGGATGGGAAAAATAAAATGAAACCTGTGGAGAACTATGGCGTGAAATTGTTGTCTATTGGTTTCTTTACACAGCCAAATCAAGCTGTTATTTGGCGTGGACCAATGGCCAGCAAAGCGTTAAATCAAATGATTTTTGATGCACACTGGGGACAGCTAGATTTTCTGCTCCTTGACCTTCCCCCAGGAACAGGAGATATTCACTTAAGTATTATGCAGTCCCTTCCTGTCACAGGTGCAGTGGTTGTTAGTACACCACAAGAAATTGCTTTGGCAGATGCAAGAAAAGGAGTAGCCATGTTTCAACAAGAAGCCATCAATGTACCCGTATTAGGGATTGTAGAAAATATGGCCTACTTTACACCTGAAGAGCTGCCTGAAAACAAATATCATATCTTTGGTAAAGATGGTGCTAAGAATCTAGCCGAAGATTTAAAGGTACCTTTCTTAGGAGAGATTCCTTTGGTACAAAGTATAAGAGAAGCGGGAGATGTAGGAAGACCAGCAGCACTTCAGACAGCGACACCAATAGAAGAAGCTTTTGAAGAGTTAACCAAGAATGTAGTTCAGGAATTGGTAGTAAGAAACAAAGATTTGCCTCCTACAGAGGCCATAAAAATTACAACAATGGCGGGATGCTCCGCTATTAAAAAGAAATGAGCATGACAGCAGAAGAAATACAAACCAATGTAGAAAAGGCATTGGATGAGATTCGTCCCTTTTTACAAAGTGATGGCGGTGATATTGCTTTGGTCTCTATTGATAATGGAACATCTGTAAAAGTACGCTTGGAAGGCAATTGTATTGGATGTTCAGTAAACCAAATGACCCTCAAAAGTGGTGTAGAGATGACTATCAAGAAATATGTGCCACAAATAGAAGAGGTGATTAACTTAAGCTAAGGCTGATTAATGTCATAAAAAAAGGACGAGACAGGTCCTACATTTGCCCATATTTTTTTAGAAAATGATCAAGACCGATATTTTAATTATTGGTGCAGGCCCAACAGGGCTTTTTGCAGTTTTTGAAGCAGGTTTATTAAAACTAAAGTGCCACTTAATTGACGCACTTCCTCAACCTGGGGGTCAGTGTTCCGAAATATATCCTAAAAAACCCATTTACGATATACCTGGATTCCCAGAGGTTTTAGCTGGTGATCTTGTGAACAACCTCATGGAACAAATAAAGCCTTTTCAACCAGGTTTTACGCTAGGCGAGCGGGCAGATACCATAGAAAAATTAGAAGACGGTACTTTTATTGTAACTACAAATAAAGGAACAAAACACCATGCCCCTGTAGTAGCTATTGCTGGAGGATTGGGAAGTTTTGAACCACGGAAACCACAATTAGAACACCTTCAAAAATTTGAAGACAAGGGCATAGCATATATCATTCGCGATCCTGAAATATATAGAGACAAACGCGTTCTTATCGCTGGTGGAGGTGATTCCGCTTTAGACTGGTCTATTTTTCTTACCGATGTGGCTAAAGAAGTAACATTGGTGCATAGAAGAAATGAATTTAGAGGTGCTTTAGATTCTGTAGAAAAGGTGCAGGAATTAAAGAATCTGGGTAAAATTAACTTGATTACTCCAGCAGAAGTTGTGGCTTTAGAAGGAGAAGAATCACTTTCTGCAGTGGTCGTACGTAAGCATACCGAAGAGAAAGAAGAACTGCGTATAGAAGTAGATCAATTCATTCCATTGTTTGGTTTATCACCTAAATTAGGTCCCATCGCAGATTGGGGGTTGGCTATAGAAAAAAACGCTATTAAGGTAGATAATACCTTAGACTATCAAACAAATATTCCTGGTATTTACGCCATTGGAGACGTAAACACCTACCCAGGGAAATTAAAACTTATACTCTGTGGTTTTCATGAGGCCACGCTCATGTGCCAGAGTGCCTACCAACGTATTTTTCCTGATAAAAAATATGTTATGAAATACACCACGGTAGGCGGGGTTGAAGGTTTTGATGGTAGTAAAAAAGAAGCACCTAAGGCCGTTGTAAAGGCGATTAACTAGTACTTTTCCAAATACACTATTAAATAGGTAGGATAATTAAAGAATTGTTTCTTCATTTGCAAGCGCAAGTCAAAGACCTATGTCTGATATTAAGATAACCATTGTAGATAGGGAAGGGGAGGCCCATACGGTAGATGCTCCTACCGATATGAATATGAATCTTATGGAAGTAGTTCGCTCGTACGAGCTGGCACCCGAAGGGACCATAGGAATTTGTGGAGGAATGGCTATGTGCGCTTCGTGCCAATGCTATGTTACCTCTAATCATTCGCTTCCTGAAAAATCAGATGACGAGGAGGCCATGTTAGCGGAAGCTTTTAACGTAGAAGACAATTCGCGTTTGGGGTGCCAAATTCAGATGACGGAAGACTTAGAAGGGTTGGAAGTAATCCTTGCTCCAGAAGAACTCTAGATCCTTGCTTGATACGTAAATAAATTGTAATAACGCCCTTCGGCTGCGATTAGCTGGTCATGCGTACCACGCTCCGCAATATGCCCATTTTCAATTACTAAAATTTGGTCTGCTTTGCGAATAGTGCTTAAACGGTGCGCAATAACAAAGGTAGTTCTGCCCTTGGTAAGCTCAGCCAAACTTTTTTGAATCAGTGCTTCACTTTCGGTATCTAGATTAGAAGTAGCTTCATCTAATATTAAGATTCTAGGGTTCGCCAGTACCGCCCTTGCAATGGCAATACGTTGGCGCTGCCCTCCGGAAAGTTTAACCCCTCTCTCACCAATAAGGGTATCTAAGCCGTCTTCAAATCGATCTGTAAATTCATTCACATAGGCTGCTTTTACCGCCGCTTCTAGTTCTTTTTCAGTGGCTAGAGGTCTTGGAAATAAAATGTTTTCCCGAATAGTTCCTTCAAATAGGAAATCGTCCTGTAATACTACTCCCAAAAATTGACGGAAACTGGTTAAATCAACATTCGTTAGATTATGACCGTCAATGGTAATCGTTCCGCTGTCTGGATTAAGAAAACTTGCCGCTAGGCCAGCAATGGTACTCTTACCAGAACCGGAACTACCTACCAAGGCAATTACTTCTCCAGCTTGGGCCTTAAAACTTACCCCATGAAGTACTTCTTTGTCTTCCTCATAAGCGAAACTTACATCATTAAAAGACATATCGCCTTTAATTTCCTTGAGTATAATGCTGCGTTCCGCCTGATCTGCTTCGGCAGTTTTGTTCATTAATTCTTCAGTTCTATCCAATCCGGCTAAAGCTTCCGTGAGTTGACTTCCAATATTGCTCATTTGTACAATTGGAGCCACCATCAAGGCAAGTAAAAAAGTAAATTCAAAATATTCACCGGTACTCAGTTCCCCTTGCATCATTAAATAGCCACCATAGCCCATCATAATACCAGTGGTTGCCAAACCTAATAAGAACGTAGAGGAACTTGTCATAAAAGCAGTGGCAGTAAGGCTCTTTTTTACATTGAGATACAAGCGCTCTACACCTTGTTCAAACACTTTTGCTTCTTGCTCTTCTGCATTAAATCCTTTAATAACACGTATACCTCCTAAGGTTTCAGTAAGCCTACCTTTCACTTCCGCATTGATTTTTCCACGATCTCGGAAAACAGGTCGTATGATTTTAAATGCTTTTAAAGCGATTAACGCAAAAATGATAAGTGGTATAAAGGTGAGCAAGGTCATTTCTGGACTAATTCTCAATAAAAGGATAAGTGAAACGATAGCGGTAATAGTCCCACCTACCAATTGCACAAGCCCCGTGCCTATTAAATTTCGAACTCCTTCTACATCACTCATTATTCTAGATACTAGCGCACCAGACTTTGTATTATCAAAGAACCGAATAGGTAAAGAAAGCACTTGTTTTTGCACTTGAGCCCTTAACTCAGAAATCATGTATTGCGCCTGAATACTAAGCACTTTCGTTAATAAAAACGACATAATAGCTTGTACCAAAAAAGAAAGGATGACCATGGCCACTATGATTTTTAAAAATTCATAGTCTTTGTTTGGTACAATATCATCTAGAAAATAGCGCAAAGAGACAGGTGCTACAAAACTGGCCGCTTTATTAACAACAATGAGTAAAAGGCCTAAAAAGACGAGATTTCGTCTGGGCCAAATGATAGTTTTAAAAGCCTTAAGGATACTTACTTTCTTGTCTGACATGTATAAAAAAGAAAGTGCAAGATACTTCAAATAGCCACCTAATCCCACTGTGTGGATTTGAATTGTTTATTTTTTGGATGGATTGGGAATAGTATCTTTAAAGATCAAACAAAGAAGCTTTATTATGAGATTTTCACTACTTATCGTTTTTTGCTTATTGCTTTCATGTTCTACAGTTCCGAAGGATCCGGAAGTGGCTAAATGGGAGGCAACGGCTGAAAACGTTACCATTATAAGAGATGGGTTTGGGGTTCCTCATATTTACGGAAAGACAGATGCAGATGCGGTTTTTGGATTGTTGTACGCCCAATGTGAAGATGATTTTAATAGAGTGGAACAAAACTACATTTGGGCTACCGGGAGACTGGCAGAGGTAGAAGGAGAAACTGCTTTGTATAGTGATTTGCGAGCGCAACTTTTTATGACCGAAGAAGAAGCGAAAGCGTATTATGATCAAAGTCCAAAATGGTTGCAAGACTTATGCAATGCTTTTGCAGATGGAATCAACTATTATTTGCATACCCACCCAGAAGTTAAACCTAGGTTGCTGAAACGTTTTGAACCTTGGATGCCTATGTACTTTAGTGAAGGCAGTATTGGTGGCGATATTGAGCGTATTTCTACTAAAAAAATTAAAGCTTTTTACGAGGCGGGGATGCCTTTACCAGAAATGGAATTGAAAGAATTAGAGAAAGAAGAGGCGTTAGCAGAACCACAAGGTTCTAATGGTATTGCCTTGTCTGGCGCTCTCACGAAATCTGGGAATGCCATGTTGCTTATTAATCCGCATACCTCTTTTTATTTCAGAGGAGAAGTTCATGTAGTATCCGAAGAGGGTCTCAATGCGTATGGGGCAGTCACATGGGGACAATTTTTTGTATACCAGGGGTTTAATGAGAAAACAGGCTGGATGCATACAAGCACCTATACCGATGTAATGGATGAGTTCAAGGAAACGGTAGTTAAGAATGGTGATCAGCTTTTTTATCAATATGGAGAAGAACTGCGCCCAGTGGAAAGCAGTTCTGTTGTTTTAAAATACAAGGAAGGCGATACTTTGGCCGAAAAAACCGTGCCCATTTATAGAACGCACCATGGTCCTATTACACATCTTGTAGACGGCCAATGGACCGCCTCAGCAATGATGTGGGAACCTGCTAAAGCGCTAGAACAATCGTATATAAGAACCAAACAATCCGGCTATGCAGGCTTCCGAAAAATGATGGATATCCGTACCAATTCATCTAACAACACCGTCTATGCGGATGCCGATGGGACTATTGCGTACTTCCATGGAAATTTTATCCCGAAAAGAGACACCATTTTTGATTATACGGTGGCGGTAGATGGAAGTAATCCTAAAACAGACTGGCAAGGCCTTCACACGGTAGATGAAAATATCATGATCAAAAATCCACCAAACGGCTGGATACAAAATTGCAATTCTACGCCCTACACGGCTGCTTTAGAATATAGCCCCAAAAGAGGGGCGTATCCCAAATATATGTCAAGGGATCGTGAGAATTTTAGAGGTATTCATGCCATAGAATTATTAAAAGACCGACAAGGATATACGTTAGATGAATTGATTGAATTAGCGCACGACCCCTATTTACCGGCATTTGAAGCCTTATTGCCGCAGTTGATAAAAGCATATGATTCACTTCCCACACCTCGTTTGGAGGGAGCTATTGAATTACTTAGAGCTTGGGATTACAAAACGGACGCTTCTTCAAGTGCGATGACATTGGCACATTTCTATGGAACTGCCTGTATGGAGTTGTGGTTCTCCTCGGAAGAACTAAGAACAGTTTTTACTTCACAATTGAATCTTTTTAATCATTTTGATGCCCAAGTAAGCGCCAGAGAACAACTACGCTTGCTAGACGAGGTGGTAGCACAATTAGAAGCTTCTTTTGGCACCTGGGACATTCCTTGGGGAGAAGTAAACAGATACCAACGGATTGATGGTGCTATTAGACAAGCTTTCGACGATACCAAACCAAGTATACCGATAGGGTTTGCTAGTGGCCGTTGGGGTGCATTGGCTGCCTATGGCGCCCGTTATAATAATGGTACCAAAAAGATCTATGGAACAAGAGGGAATAGTTTTGTTGCTGCTGTAGAATTCGGTGAAACGGTACAAGCTAAAACCATTTTGGCAGGAGGTCAAAGTGGGGACCCTAACTCTCCGCATTTTAATGATCAGATAGATGGGTATGCCAAAGTACAATGGAAAGATGCTTTGTATTATAAAGATGATGTTGTTAAGGAAGCACGGGAAACTTATACGCCGGGGCAGCGCTAAGAGCAGTCTTATTCTTGCTCCTCTTCCTCTTTTAGGTTGGGTTCTTTAACCACAATTAAGCTCGCTTTTGAGCCAGTCGATAAATTCCAGCGGTTATTATGCAGCACCTTGCCAGCCTCATCGGTGACAACCACTTGCGCTGTATTGGGTCCTGAAGAACCTTGATTTAAGGCTTCAAAATCAAGTCGATTAAAACCATCAACAAGATCTACATTAATTCCTTTAAAGGAACCAGAAAGTAACATATTGTATTCTACCACTTGCCCGTTCACATAAATTTTTACGCGATCACCATCTACATATTCATGGTCTCTGGCTACAATTCCAATAAATTTCGCACCGGTTTTAAAGTCACCCAAGTACTGGTCCCCAAAATGTTTATCGGTTCCTTTTTTTTCGCGCTCTCCTACCTTTGGATCAATTTTCAAGTCATACCCAGCTTGCAAAAGTTTGCGCTCTGGCAACATTTGAATGGGGGTTTCTTTGGAAATAAGATCGTCATCTAGCACGGAAGGAAATCGTAATACCGATCCTTGATTACTGGGTAAGGCGTCTAAATTGTTTTTTCTACCAATTTCTAATGGCTTGGTTGTAGGGATATCCCCTTGTGCCCAGATCAACGCAGGCAACAAACAACCAATAGAAACTAATAGCAGCTTTTTCATCAATTTTTTTGTCGTAATCGGAAATTAAAGTTAACAATTACCTTGCCATAGACTTGATAAAGTGCTGTTAAATGTGATTTTAATTCGATGTAGGAGCCTTTTTTAAGCCAAATAGGGGATGAAGCCAGGTGATTCTTAAGATAAATAGGTCATAAATGAGCCAAGAGATCCCAAAAGTTCCCACGATCATAATAGTTGCTTTTAGGAACAATCCCCAAGAAAGATTCATTACATAATATCCTATTAAAAGGGTTATGGTTTGATGCAAGATGTAAAAGGGATACACTGCTCGATTGGCGTATGCCAATTTTTTACTGGGTTTGTTCAGCCATTGTGCTGCATACCCGAAGAGTACTAGAATCCAAGACCAAAGGTTGACTACCTTAAGAAAAGCCTCTGCCAAGTGATGGGGCAATTCGTCCTCTTCAATAAACAACCATCGGCAAATCATTAATGTAAAGGCAATAATTCCTATCCAAAAAGCTTTCTTTTTAATGTTTTTTAGACTTTCCCAAAACACCTCCTTGGTTGCGATTAAAAGGAAGCCGTAGAAAAACAATAGAATATAGAATGAAATCGTAAACCAATCGCCAACCAGTGCTTTTGTGGAAGGAAAGAAGGGCTCCACGAAGCCTTCTACCAGGAAAAGGGGAATGATAAACACATAAAAACCAAGGGGCTTTTGAATTTGTTTTTTAGTCCATTCTACCAATTTTGAAGGTTTTCTTTTGAGTCTAATAAAAAGGGGGCCTAAAACCCAAGAAAATAAAAGAAGATAGGGTAAGAACCAAAGGTGATGCCAGCTTATATTTCCTTCTGGATAAGGACCTCCTCGGAATAATTCCGTGGCGTAAAATTGCCAATAAGAACCCGTAAAATTGCCATCTACCAAACGTTCTAAATAGATTTGAGGAGGAACCACAAGTAGCATTCCAGCAAAAAGCGGAATTCCTAAACGCAGATAACGTTCCCATGCAAATTGCTTTAAGCTTCTTTTAGAAAGTGCATAGTAGGTGCCCATGCCCGAAATGACAAAGAGAATAGGAAGTCGCCATTGATTAAGAAAAATCATGGGCCACCGAAGCCAATCATAAATAACATTGTTTTTTATATGCCATCCCCAGGGGACAAAAAACATGCCCACGTGGTAAAAAATTAGCAAAGCAAATACCAATACCCGCAACCAATCTAAATCATATCGTCTAACCGTGTCGCCCATAATTTTTTATTTGCCACAAAGGTTTGGAAGAAAATTATGCAGCGCTAATATTTAGGGCGTTGTTCTGTTCTGAATTACAATTATGGAGAAAATGCTCCCTATTTAATGGTCAATTTTTCCTTAACGAACATTTTGGGAGAGACCCCAGAAAATTTTTTGAAAGCAGTGTAAAATGCTGATTTTGAGTTAAAACCAACAGAATTGCCAATAGCTTCTATTGTTAAATGGCGAAAGTCTGAACTTAAAAGGCGATCCTTTGCGATCCCGACTCTTTTTTGATTGATGAAATCATTAAAATTCATCCCAGCATGGCTATTGATGGTTTTGGAAAGCGTGTTTTTACTTACTCCCAGTTTTTCAGCCAGTGAATTTAACGACAACTCCGGATTCTCGATATAATTCTCACGTTCCAAGAATTCATTGATTACTCCAAGTTCTATTGTGGCGTTGCTGAAGGTTTCGTACTTGTCTGCAAACCAAGAATTCTCGAAAAAACGGGATGAAACCAAAAGGACGTAAGTAGTAAAATACACCAAAATAGTTTGTAACATGCTCATGTAGTGATCTCCACTATCATCTTCATAACTAACAAAAATGTACAATGCTAGGCAGAAGAAAAACACCAAAAAGAAGATAGAATTTCTCGTGAATAGATACCTGTTGCTATTGCTTTTACCGGGAGCTACTTTCATTCTATTTCTTTCTTGCCATACCATTCTAATTGCCAAAACAGCGTAGGTTAGGATACTTAACAACACTAATAGGTGAAATTGGTCTTTTATCCAATGGTAGGTATAATGGAAATCCTCCGTGACATTGGCATATGGCAGGTATGAATGATAAGCATCTTTATAAGCATTAAATTTTACTGCTAGAGGAGCACGGTAATAGCCTATTTGTGTAATTGCATATACCGCTGGGAAAAAAAGATGATACCAGTAGTTCTTTAATGGCAATATTTTTCGTTGCACCACTGTAACCACAAAAAGATAAAATGTGGGCGCAATAAGGAGAACAAAAGGCTCCGTAGAATCATTAAACTGCAAGATGTGCTTCATTAATCCCGTGTAGCATAGATAATTATCTAAAAAAACGAGTGATTGAAATAAAAAGGTAAGCCCTAGAAAAAATGTGGTGTCTCCTTTTTTAGAACGCGTAAGTAAAACAACTGCTAGAAAGAAACCTTGCACCACCCCTAGAAACATTATTTGCGAGATGAGCGTATGTTGTTCTGGAATTTGATCTATAAAATGCGATAACTGTTCCAATTTCTTTCTAAATTGTTAAGGCTTCACCAAGATACAATTCTTTTGTTCCGAAGGAGTCATCTTACTATAATGCACTGTATATCATGGAAAAAAGACAATTTTTAAAACGATTAGGACAAACCGCTTTGGCAGGTTCTTTTATGTCCCTTCCCGCAGTAGGTAGATCTGGTGAACTTAGGGAGCCTTATCCCGAAGATGATACGGCTTTCTGGGAGCGAATACGAAAAGATTATAGGCTAAAACCAGACTACATTAATTTAGAAAATGGGTATTATAATTTTATTCCTACACCAATTTTAAAAAGCTATTTGGCCCATGTAGAAGAGGTGAATTACGAGGCTTCTTATTATATGCGAACGGTACAATGGGAAAACAAAAATGCTGCTGCTGCCCAATTGGCAACCCTTATAAATTGTTCTCCTAAAGAGGTGGTTATTACCCGGAATACAACAGAGTCTTTAGATATGATTATCGGAGGATTCCCCTGGCAAAAAGGAGATGAAGCGGTCTTTGCCAAACAGGATTATGGCGCCATGCGAATTCATTTTCAGCAGCAAGAGAAAAGGTATGGGATTGTTTGCAAGGAAGTATCCATACCCAATCATCCTACTTCAGATGAAGACTTGGTTGCTTTATACGAATCTCAGATTACCCCCAAAACGAAATTATTGATGGTTTGCCATATGGTCAATATTACCGGCCAGATTCTTCCCATTCGCAAGATTTGTGATATGGCCCATAGCTATGGTGTAGAAGTCATGGTAGATGGTGCCCATGCCGTTGGGCATATTCCTGTTGATATTGAAGCTTTGCAATGTGATTATTATGGCTCCAGTTTACACAAGTGGCTAAGTGTGCCGCTAGGAGCGGGTCTCTTGTACGTGAAAGAAGCCCATATTCCAAAAATTTGGCCCTTGTTTGCAGAACACGAAAAGGACCCAACAAAGATTA
The DNA here is from genome assembly GCA_964601965.1 of uncultured Croceivirga sp. GTDB lineage: Bacteria > Bacteroidota > Bacteroidia > Flavobacteriales > Flavobacteriaceae > Croceivirga. Next base: position 26,621 of record CAZRPJ010000020.1, on the reverse strand, counting down.
GAAGACTTAACCATACAGGAACCCATCCAGTGCATACAGATTTAACAATAAAAGATGCTATTGCTTATCTGAATCTCATAGGTTTAGAGCGCAAAGAAAAAAGACTTCGCTTCATTCAACGTTATTGGAGTGAAGCCTTGCGAGATGAAAAGAATATTGTGGTAAATACCCCAAAAGAGGCCGCTAGAAGTTGCGGTATAGCCAATGTGGGAATATCAACCATGAAACCTCATGACCTGGCCAAAACCCTGTTGGAAGAATTTAAAATTTGGACCGTGGCCATTGACTATGAAAATGTAAAAGGATGCAGAATTACCCCTAATGTTTACACCACAACCGAAGAGTTAGATACGTTTATCACAGCAATGAAAACCCTTGCGAATCGCACTTAACTAAGAATATAGTCTTCTAATTTTTCTGGGCCTTCCAACAATACCCGCACAATCTGCAGCGTACCATCTGGCTTGGTATCTATATGCCATTTAATAAGTGAAAGTTGCCCATTTTCTAATTCTAGACCGGTAATGCTGCGAGGATGTACGCAGCTCCCGTCATTAAAAAAGGGAATTTGCCCAGGTTCTGGAAAACGCGGTCTATGAGTATGTCCTGCAATGGTTATGCGAAGCTCGTGCTCTAAAATCCACTTTTTTATGCGTTTTTCAATTCTAATCAGTTCCTTATAGTTTTTGGCTGGGCTGGTTGGGTCTGCTATTCCTACTACTTGCAACGGTTTCCAAAGGACTCGCACAAGAAAGCGCCCTATTTGCCAGAAATTGTAGTTCCACCAATCGGCTTGGTGGCCATGACAACAAAAGAGTTCTTGCCCTGTTTTTTCATGCTTTAGCAGCAACCCTTCATGATAGGTAATGTTTTTAAACAATGCTTTGTCTTGACCATCAATAGGTTCAAAATAACTAGAAAGGTGTTTGTCTACATAGCGCTGCTCGCGGTACACCATATCGTGATTCCCCCAGACCATGTGTAATCGCTCTTCTAAGTGAAATTGCTTTAAGAGCTGAAAGACATTCTTATGTGCCTCAAAGATGGCTTCGAAATGAATGTTCTCCCATAACTCATCACCATCGCCTAATTCGCAATACTGAAATCCTTGTCTGTAATAATAGTTAAGCGCATGGAAATAAATGTTCCGATTGTTGGCAAAATCATCGGCAAAGCTATTATCTCCACGGTGGCAATCGCTAAAGAAAATAAATTTGGAATCGTCATTAAAAACAATGGTTTTGGCCTGTTTATAAGCCCTATTCAATCGATTCCGGGAAGACATAAAACTATTTTCATTAAATATCCAAAAAATGTCCAAAATTCCCTAAACATTACGTTAACATAAGACAAGGAGGGCTTTTTGTAACTTTGCCCCTACAATTACGACCAATACCGATATGGATCCGAACTATACAGGCGATGCACCCTTAACACATTTGGTCAGTTTTAACAAACTGTTGTCTCATTATGATGAGCAAGTAAAAAGCAAGGACCCGTACTTGGCTGATAGAGCAAAGTATGTCTTAGAAGCGGCAGCGCCGTATCCTGAGTTACGAGAAGGTTTTGATGACTTATCACTTGTTGAGAAACATGCAGACGTCATAAAAATCATTTTATCGGATACCTTTTCACCGATCTTGACCCATAATGAAATAAAAACGGCATCGATTCCTTTTGCCAACTTGGTTTTCAATTCATCGGAACGGTTCAATAAAATATTAAAGGAAGCTGGTGAAGGTTTTGAACTAGAAATACGAAACCTGCCAGACAACTTGCACTACATAATGCAGTGTACGGTTATTCTAAGCTTTTACTACGGTTATAAAATGGACTTTAAGCGTCCGTTCTTTTATGATATTCCAGATGCTAATGGCGTCATGCGTCATTACCGCATTCTCTACAATGCGGATTTCATGGAAATAGAACCAACGGATAAGGCAAAAGAACTAAAACAAGCAGATTTTGAAGAATTGCTTGACAATTTTGACAATCTAGATTTATGGAAGGAGAAAATTCCACCAAATAGTTTTACTAGCAAGGGCTTTGTTATTTCTAACATGTTCGATGTTACGGCGGAACACTCTATTTCAGAAATTAAATCCACCCTTATTGGGAGCAATAAACGGGGTAGCGAAAACTTTATGGAAAGTTTTCAAGATACTTTTCGCTCTTTATTCAACTTAAAAAATATCAATGTTGGTTTTGCGGGTTATGACCCGAACACCAATCGTTTTCTAAAGATTCACGGGAAGGGCATTGAAAGTTTCTTGCTGAAAGGTAAGGAAATGGAATCCTGTGATGCCATGCTTTGTGGGTATTCTTACGGTAAACTGTTGAATGAAAATACCTTTTTTGCCATCCCAAATGTTGAGAAATATTACAATAAATCAGGGGGTGATCAGCCATATTTTAACTTGCACAAGCAAGGGATTAAAAGTGCAATTCTAGCACCAATTGCCGATGAAGGCGTACTCTTAGGTGTCTTAGAATTAGTGTCTACCAAAGTCAACGAATTAAACAGCGTCAATGCCAATAAATTGGTAGACGTTATGCCTTACATTGTTTCTGCGGTACTCAGATCTATTGAGGAGGAGCAGAACCTTATTGATGCGATCATTCAACACGAGTGCACTACCGTACATTCGAGCGTTTACTGGAAGTTTCAAGAAGAAGCCAAGCGCTTTATGAATGACGAATTGTTGGGCGAGCAGCCTTCGTTTAATGAAATTGTTTTTAAGGAGGTGTACCCTCTTTACGGCCAAATAGATATTAAGGATTCTTCCAGAGAACGTAATCTAGCAATACAACGCGATTTAATGATACAGCTTTCCGAGATTCAAACGGTCTTGGAAATGGCTTTTAACAAGCTAAAGCTGCCAATTTATGAGGAGTTAACGTTTCGGGTAAATAATCACTTGGAAGAGATTAAAGAGACACTGTATACTCATAGCGAACAAGCCATCTTTGATTTTGTTCAGGAAGAAATAAACCCTGCTTTTCATCATCTTAAAAGAGAAGATAAGGACATTAAAGTCTTGATAGAAAACTATGAAAAGCAGATAGATCCTTCTACAGAGTCCTATTATGATCACAGACGCAATTATGATAATAGCGTGATGGAGATTAATATGAAACTAGCTGCTTTGCTAGATAAAAAGCAGAACGATGCACAGGGCATGTTTCCGCACTATTTCGAGCGTTATAAGACAGATGGGGTAGAACACAACATGTATATTGGTAGTGCCATTGCAAATGATAGAACTTTTGATGAGTTGTATTTAAACAACCTAAGGTTATGGCAGTTGCAAACTATGGTAGAGATGGAGAACAAACACTATTCTCTTAAACCTCATTTGCCGGTGCAATTAGATGTGGCTTCTTTATTGTTAGTGTACAGTACTCCTTTAGCGATCCGTTTTAGAATGGACGAAAAAAGGTTTGATGTGGATGGCACGTACAATGCACGCTACGAGATTATCAAGAAACGGATTGATAAATCTACCATCAAGGGAACTAATGAGCGCTTAACTCAGAAAGGAAAGCTGTCTATTGTATACTCGCAAAAGAAAGATGAACGCGAGTATTTGCGGTATGTGCATTTCTTGAAAGCAAAAGGCTATTTTACAAATTCAATAGAAATAGTAGAATTAGAAGGTTTGCAAGGAGTTACCGGTCTTAAAGCCATTCGTGCTGAAATTCTTTACAAAACGGACGCTACCTCTGAAAAGACGTATACTTACGACGATTTAATGGAAGAGCTTAATAAATAAGCTTATACACGTTCGTTACCATATAGGTGAAATGACACCCCAAAGGCCAATACGGAGATTACTATTCCTATAATAAAGATGGTATAGGTCCAACGAAGAATGTTATATTTTCTGTTAAGCACCAAGCCTAAAAAGTACAAATCCTTGGTGAGCGAAGAATAAATATAGTCTTTGTCTTTTACTAACTCCTGAATTGCCCACTCGTACTCATTGAGATTCATTTTATGGAAGTTACCAAAGAATAAAAGGTTCACCTTTTTATCTTCTACATCTTGTTTGGTGAATTTTCCACTAGTAACATTCGGCCGTGTAGCAAGGACTGCTAAAATCATTGAGATAACACTAAAAATGATGAAAATGGCCGTGGGGTAAATTAAATACGTATTAGAAGGGTTGTCTAACTTGGGTATAAGATTGGACAGCGCTACTGAAATAATAATGGCATTTACAGATAACAAAATATTGGCTTTGGTATCTGCAATGTCACTTAAAGTTAGGTGATTTTTAAGCGTTACCCTAAAAAGCGTTTGTATCCCACGGTCAGGACTTTCGCTCTTATATTTTGCTTTTAAGGCCTCCTTTTTGGCAATTTCCTTTTCTGTCTTCTTTTCTTTAACCAGTTGCTTTAGATTTTTTTCTTTCCCAGGTTCCCAATTTTCCTTGGCATAGGTTGTGTAATACATATGTTCGTTGCGGAACATTTTAATATTTATATCACGCCATTCTTTCTGGGTATATTTCGCAATGTCAAGCAGTTCAAGTTCCTCTTTTAGAAAATCTGTGGTTTCCCAATAACTCTTCTGTGCAAAATGCGAAGCGTCTGCATCTCTAATAATTTCTTCTCCCAAATTAGTGGGGTGGTGGTAGCGCTGGGTTGCCAGAATAAGTGCCTTAATGTTCTCAATACCACTAGCAGTATACCCTTCTTCTTTCAAAAATTGCGCAGCCAGTTCACTACTCTTTTTTTCGTGTTCATTGGTTCCTTGGGTATATCCTGTGTCATGAAACCAGGCAGCTAGCAATAGTTCTTCTTGCTGCTGACTCTCTATTTCAAGATGGTCTAGAAGCTCCTGAGTGCTCTTAACCACACGTTGGGTATGCTTTAAATTATGATAGAGGAATTTAGAATCTAACTTCGTTTCTAAAAGTTTCGTAACAAAATCTTCAGCTTTTTGAACGATTTCCGACATAGTTGTATATTGAATAATCCAAAATACGAATTTTTGGCGCTAAGCTCTTATCATGAAACACTTTTACCTAGTAGCTATCCTCTTATTTCTGGTTTCTAGTTGTGCAACCTATGAACCAAAATATTCCCAAGCAGATTTTGCTACCACTTTGGCAAGCACAAAGGAACCTGCTCATGTATTCTATTTAATTGGAGACGCCGGTGAATCTCCTATGGGAACATTAAACCCTGTGCTGAAAGCCTTTCAAAAAGAGTTGGCGAACGCCCCCTCAAATAGTACCGCTGTTTTTTTAGGAGATAATATCTATCCTGCCGGTTTCCCAAGCAAAAAAGCAGGGAAAGCCCATGAGCTTGCCAAGAACCATTTAGATGCACAAATAGAAAGTGTAAAAGATTTTAAGGGTAGAACACTTTTTATTCCTGGAAATCATGACTGGTATGCTAAAGGATTAGATGGCCTAAAGCGGCAAGAAAAGTACATAGAGGATCAATTAGGGGTTAAAGACGTTTTTCTGCCGGAAAACGGGTGTCCTATTGAAAAAGTAGACATCAGTGATGAGGTTGTTTTAATCACCATTGATACACACTGGTATGTAATAGATTGGGACAAACACCCGGGGATGAATGATGATTGTGAAATAAAGGACCGGGGTAAATTTCTTGATGAACTAGAAAGTCTCATCAAAAAAAACCGAGATAAGACTACGATCATAGCCATGCACCATCCCATGTTTACCTACGGTAGTCATGGCGGTGAGTTTTCTTTTAAGCAGCACATGAATGCTGCGGAAGGAAATTTCCCTTTGCCGGTTTTGAGTAGTGTGGCCAATGTTCTAAGAAGAACCACGGGGGCTTCCAATACCGATCAATCCAATAAGATGTATAATCAACTAAAAAAACGGATTGTTACTTTGGCCCAGTATTCAGAGAAAGTAGTCTTTGTATCAGGCCACGAACACACCCTTCAATACATAGTAGAGGAGAACATACCACAGATCGTGAGTGGTTCTGGAGCAAAAAAAGGGGCAACAAGATTGCTTAATGGTAGTCAGTTTTCCACAGGTAGCAAGGGTTATGCTGTGCTCAAAGTTTTTAAGGACGGTTCATCTACGGTCGCTTTTACGGGAATAGAAGAGGGTAATTCCAAGGCTTTGTATGCTACGCAAGTTCTACCACCAGATAGAAAGGCCTTTGATTTTAAAGGGAGCAATACTTTTCCTCCCTTTGTGGAAGCGTCTATTTACACAGATGAACAGGTGGAAAAAACGGGGTTTTATAAGAAGGTTTGGGGGGAACGGTACCGAAAATATTATGCAACCAAGGTGAAAGCACCTACCGTTAATTTAGATACACTCTTAGGAGGCTTGGTCCCCATAAGAAAAGGAGGAGGGAACCAATCTAAATCCTTACGGCTACAGCACAAAGATGGACGACAATTTGTAATGCGGGCTCTTAAGAAAAGTGCCGAAGTTTATTTACAAGCGTTGGCGTTTCAAGAGAAATATGTTGTGGGACAATTTGAAGGTACATTTACAGAATCAATACTTCAAGATTTTTACACAGGTTCTCATCCTTATGCTCCTTTTACAATTGGTCCTTTATCAGATGCAGTAGGGCTGTATCACACTAATCCAATTCTTTACTATGTACCGAAGCAAGAAGCTTTGGAAGATTTTAATGATGATTTTGGTGATGAATTATATATGATTGAAGAACACGTTTCTGACGGGCATAATTTGCCAAGTTTTGGGTACACGAAAAAGATAGAGAGTACAGATGATTTAATTAAGAAGCTACGGAAAGACGAAGAATATCAACTAGATGCCACTTTGTATGCCCGTGCGCGACTTTTTGATATGTTGATAGGCGATTGGGATCGGCATGTAGACCAATGGCGTTGGGCTAGGTTTGATCAGGAAGATGGGACCAAACTTTTTAAACCCATTCCACGAGATCGTGATCAGGCCTTTTCCATCATGGGTGATGGTGCATTAATGGCATTTGCCAGCCGCGCCATTCCTTCCTTACGATTGTTTGAAGGCTTTGATGAAGAATTTAGAAGTGTAAAAGGATTTAATTCTTCTCCTAAAACCTTTGCCTTAGATATGGCCTTATTGTCTGAAACTACCCTTAAAGATTGGGAAGAACAAGCCAAATACATTCAAGAAAAGCTCACTGGGGAAGCTATTGATAAGGCTTTTGAACTCTTTCCAGAAGAGGTCAGAGATGAGACGGTGAATACAATAAAATCAACCCTTTTACAACGAAAAACTACACTGGTAGAGACCGCGAAGGAATATTATGAAATCTTGAATAGGTACAGTGTAATTACAGGAACTGATAAAGATGATTATTTCGTAATTAATAGGCTTGACAATGGGCAATTAGATGTGAAGGGCTACCGCATAAAAGGAGGAAAAAAGGCCGATGTCTTTTTTAGTAAAACCTTTGCCCCAGATTTCAATAAAGAAATTTGGATCTATGGTTTAGACGATGACGATGTTTTTGAAGTCTTAGGAAATTCAGGAAAAATTAAGGTGCGTTTGGTAGGGGGGCAGAATAACGATATCTATAAGATTAATGAAGGTGCAAAGAATGTGCACGTGTATGATTTTAAGGAAAAAAAGAATACCTATGACGAAGCCTTTGGCGGGAAAGTGCATAAAATAAGTGACTACGATACCAATACCTATCAATTTCTAAAAGTTAAGGCCAGTAACAATCAGTTTTTACCAGCCTTAGGGTTTAATCCTGATGACGGTTTGCGAATAGGAATTGCTAATACGTATACTTTTAATTCTTTCCGCCAGAATCCATTTACGCAGCAGCATACCGTTAATGCAGCATTTTATTTTGCGACTAGTGGTTTTGATCTGGGATATTCTGGGGAATTCGCTAATGTTTTTGAAAAAGTGAATCTTGAATTAGAAGCGCGGTATACGAGTCCTAACTTCGCCATTAACTTTTTTGGATTTGGAAACGATACCCCCAATTTTGATGAAGACCTTGAATTAGACTTTAACAGGGTTAAAATAAGACAACTGCATTTTAGGCCATCTTTGGTGTGGCGCGGTTTTTATGGTTCAAAAGTCAAACTAGGAGTCAGTTACGAAACTTACGATGTAGAAGAAACAGAGGGGCGTTTTATTGAAGGCTTTTACACAGATCAAGGCAGGGATCCACAACAAGAATTTTTTGGGGTTAATGCTTCTTATGAATACTCTAATAGTGATAATGAGGCTTTCCCTACCATTGGAATGGCAATTTCTCTAGAAGGTGGTTATACCAGTAATTTAACGGATTCTGAGCGCGCATTTGGATATTTTATTCCCTCGCTTTCATTTGATTATAAATTGGTCTCTAGTGGTCAATTAGTACTCGCCACCCAATTTAAAGGGCACTTTAATATTGGAGATGATTATGAGTTTTACCAAGCCGCTAGTATTGGAGCAAATAACGGATTGCGTGGATTCCGTTTTCAAAGATTTACAGGTAAAACGGCCTATTTTCAAAATTCTGATTTACGGTTAAGTTTTAGAGAGCGCAAAACAGGACTTTTACCGGTTACACCGGGTATTTATGGTGGGTTCGACTATGGAAGAGTGTGGTTGCCAAATGAAGATTCTAACACCTGGCATACGAGCTACGGGGGTGGTTTCTTTATCAATGGAGCAGATATCTTGTCTTTTAATGCAGGCCTCTTTGGTAGTGCGGATGGTATGCGTTTTGCGTTTGGCCTTGGTTTTGGATTCTAGTGCCTAACCTTTCTTACTCGGTAATCTTATAACGATATAAATTGCGGCCTTTTGTTTGCGATTGTTCGTCTGCGATATAGAGGGTGCGCTCATTTTTATAACAGACTGCTTCAATTTGAGTGGGGTATTTTAAATCGACGCGCTTTATTTTAGGATCTGTAAAACTGTCAAGATCAAAATCGCTCAATAAATACACAAATCCATACCCAATTAAAGCAATTTGCTGGCCATTCGCTGAAATATCTGCTCCTGTCACCGAACAATGCGCTTGATCTTCGCAGAGAATAATCTCCCCCACCAGTTCTGCCTCGTGCGTTCCTTCTTCATCGGGAATCTTATAGACAAGGGTAATTCCTGAGTACGGTCTTGAACGATTTTTTGTAAAAACATATAAATGACCGTCCCAATGAAAGAAGCCTTCGGCATCGTAAATCAGATTCTTTTTTTTGGGCGGAAACTTTTGCTGTTCAGGATACGAAAATTTAATTTTTTCTGCCTTTGGCGTCTTTTTTTCAAGTTGTGATTTAGGAATACGGTAAATAATCAGGTCCTTTCGATCATTAGTATTATTGCCAAAATCGCCTATAAAAACAGTTCCATCTTTGGCAATGGTAAGATCTTCCCAATCTTCGTTTTTAGCGTTTTCAATTTTTAGTTTTTTAATGGGGGCACCTTGCTCATTTATTTGATACAAAATGTCTTTATTGCCATTGTCCTCAATGACCCATAAATGGCCGTCTCCGTCAACCGCGATCCCGGAGACTTCGCTTAAACTAGAAGGGAAACGCCCTAAAAATTCTAATGCCCCGAAGTATGGTTTCTGAGCGCAGGCTTGCAGTATAAAAAGACAAAAAATGTAAACGCCTTTATTCATTATCCTCTTTAATAGGCATATAAATTTCGGCTTTCCAAGTTAATTCTGCCCCACCAGTATTGGGATTATTATAAAATATTTCAATTGGGTTAGGTTCAACCTCAATATTATTGGCGGCCGCATAATCTAATAAAGCGTACCAAGCACGGTCTGAGGTAATGTAGTTTCCATTATATTCTGCTTTTAGCGCTCGTTTGGGAAATATTCTTTTGTATTGAATATCACTTCCCATCGGCAAACGATCTGAACGAATGATAGGCTGTCCAAAATTGTAATAGATACTATCGTTTTCCATGTCCCACTTAGTAATTTCAATCATGGGTGGTCCATCTAACTCTACCCCGTTTATGTAAAGTTCGTTGGTGAGATAGGAGAAGTTTTCCATCATCCCTCCGGCCTTTTGAAATTGAGTGACTTTCAAAGGAACATAAGCCAAATATTTACTAGGACTTTCTTCTTCTCCAATAATGGTGACCTTGATTCTTTTAGTGTGGTCTAAAAGATTATCCATGAAGTCAAGAACCGTGGCCTTGCTTCGTTTTACAAAATTGGTTTCGGTAAAAGGCACCTGTATTTTATTTTTTAAACTATGTTTAGTGTCTCGAACCCCTACGATAACTTTAGAAGTAGAATCTGTAAGGGGTTGAATATTCCATATATATTCATGAATAGAATCGCCAAACTGTACCTTTTGTTTTAAATGATATAGGTTTTCTTGCTGGGAAATTTTTTCAACGGTATCAAGGGTTTGATCCCATAGTTTTAATGTCTGATTTATGGTGCCTGCATTCGCCTTAGCCTCAAAACGAATAATATAGTCAGAAGGTTTTAAAAAGAGGTACCAGATTAATCCTCCAAGCACAATAAAAAGTAGCACATATCCTAGTTTCTTCATCTTTTAGGGATTAGTTGCAACGGTATTTTCTACTTCCATTTCAAGGTTATCTACTATAAAAGCACCTAGTTGGCGTCCTTGTTTTACTCCAACTTCCACGGCCGCTCTATAATGAATGCCCCCATACATTCTGCTTATAGCAGCTTCATCTGCCGCCTGTTTAAACGAAGTAAAAGAACGCACGGGCAAACCGTATTGTACCTCTGTGTCATCATCAAAAGCAAAACTGTCTCCATAAATACTTGTTAATGCCACTGCAGCGGCACCTGAAACAACACTATGGCCACTGGTATACTCAGGAAATGGGGGAGTCTGTAACACCGGTTCCCAGTTTTCATCAATATGATCATTTATTAAGGTTTCCGGTCTAATAAGGTTGCTTCTATACTTTTCATCCCAGCAGCTAATAAAGCCATCTGCAATAGCTATGGAAGTCTTGGTGTAGGTATATACCGTTTTCATAACATCTGCATTGGTTTTTTTAGCCGCAATTTTAGCAATACCAATCCAATGTGCTCCGGGAGTAATTTTTTTGGTGGCGAACATTAAATGCCCTCTAGTCACAGAGACATAGGGATTACAGTCCCAGAATTGTGCGATCGCTACCTCTTCAGAAGCATCTCCTTTTGCGGTTATTTCATTACTGATGTCATAAACTTCTTTTACCTCCTTGTAAAAGTCAGATCCTTCTTCCATTGAAAATGGTGGTGGAGGTGTTGGTTTAAATTGACCAGCAGAGTCAATTACAAAGGGTCTAATTTCACGCCAATGAGGTTCAATCCCGTCCATATAAGCCGGTGGTGTTGGCTGCCAACGCGCAGGATTATCTGTGTTAACAGAGAATTTGGGCATGGTTCTCGTTTGCTTGTAATTGTCCTTATCCATCCAACTTGCAATGTGGTCGGCGACTTGTAGCCCGTAGGTTTTGGAGGCTAGGAAAACGTCTTCGTTCGTGTTTTCCCAGATACCATATAGGCTGTCTCTATAACTAGTAATCATCTCTTCAGAGAAAATTAGCCTTCTGCTTAAATCCATGTGCGCTACTAAGGCGGCTACTTCATAATTTACCTCTGCTAGCTGAGCTTTCGGAACAGAATCTAAGCCCCTTAATTGTGAAGCTAGGGAACGATAGTTCGCGCTGTTTTGTGCTAGAATTTCATAGGCTGCAATATTAGGATAGGCATAGATACGGCTCGCTACTGGTGGTGAAAAAATATCATGTACCATCACTTCCGTTACTTTATCTACAGACGCATGAAAATCTTCGCCAGTAAGTACTATGGGGTCTTTTTTCTTATTACAAGACGTGGCTGTAAGTAAGAGGGTAAAAAGAAGAACTCCAAGAAATTTAGAATTGAACTTCATCACTATTTGAATTTATTTTATACACTTCAGTTTTATCGTTATTGTACACGACCAAAAGGTAATCTTGATCGTTAAGATTTAAAATTGACAGATGTCGAATTGATTTCTGCGTTAGGTCTAATCCTAGCAAATTGCCCAGTACAAAGGTATTCTCATCTGCGATAATAGCGCCGGGAAAGGCATCGAATCTACCGTGATATGGTTTTACTCCAAAGTAATTTCCTCCAGCAAGAACCTCTTGTTTTCCATCGCCATTAAAGTCGTGACTTAAAAATTCCATTATAGGAGCAACCTGCATTTCTTCTGGGAAACGGTAAAATTCAAAAACGCCTGCATTGTTTTTCAAGTAACCAGAGGCTAAGGTGTTTACTTGAAGCGTCGTTGCTTCTTTTAATTGTTCTGGTGTCAAGATTTCTTCTACAGATTTACCCGCGAAGGAAGCATAATTTGTAAACTTCTTACGTAGGCTAACCATTTGGGCAGAAAGTGCATCTAGCCCTTCTAGGGTGTAATAGATACCCCCTTTTGCAAATGCAGTCACGGTTTCTGTTTGGCCATTTCCATCAAAATCTGAATAAAATAGGGTTAATGGATATTTGTCACTGGCCTTAAACTTGCTGTTCAATCCCCAGTTTCCCAGTAAATAATCCATATCACCATCTTTATCAATATCAAAAGGGTAAATAGATTGCCAAAGACCAGACACTGCGGGAAGTTCAATTGGGTTAAGCGTTCCACTAGAATTACGGAAGAATTTGGGGGTCATCCATTCCCCAACCACCATAAGATCTGCAATACCATCTCCATCAAAATCATCCCACAAAGCATCAGTGACCATTCCTTCTAGGGTAAACGAAGGGTCTTTTTTCCATTCCCCATTTTCGTTTATAAGCAAGACAGAAGGCACAAGTTTTCCAAATTGGCCGGTACTACTCTGCCCACCTAGAAACACATCTAAATCACCATCACCATCGTAATCAAATGGTTTCACTACAGAAGTATTCTGGTACATTTTAGGAAATTCTTGAAGTTCCCAAGATTCCTCAGAATAACTGTAAAGCGCATCGGTTAAGGGAGCTGCCATTCCAAAAAAGTCGCCACCACCGTTGCCCAAAAGAATTTCATTTTTAGAGTCTCCATTTAGATCTCCAATGTAAGCCGCTACATTTTCTTGTACAGAATCGTTTAAAGCAGTTGGCAAGGAAGATGACTCATAGCCAGATGCCGTTTGCACGTAGAGGGTCATCGGCTTAAACTTAGAACCACCAAATAACAAATCTTCAAGGCCGTCTTTATTTAAGTCTCCTTTGGCAAAGGCCGGACCTCTGTCTGACAAACGATAGGGAATTAGTTTTTCCCTATTAAAATCAAGATAATTATCTTCTACATGGGTGTAATCAATTCCAAGTTGGGTGGTATCTTTTTCAAACAGTTTTTCTTTAGAACCTTTTTCCATTTGTAGAGGACTACTTGTGGGATCTAAGGAAATAGTGAGTGTTTGGTTTGTGGTAATGTTGGTAAGTTTTTGAGAGGACTTATCTGGCCAAATAACCTTTAAAGAGTCTATTTGCTTATTGGTTCCTACACCAAAATGAAGTAAGGGTTCTGAGGACGCTTGAAAACCCCTAGCTGGGTAGAGTTCTTTAAACTGCAATTGTCCGTTGCTATAGAGGTAAACTTTGGCCCCTACGCCAAAGGTGTTCTGCTGTTGGTACTTTAACCTTACTTTTAAATAATTCGCCTTTGCATTGGTTTTATTTAAATAGATGTTGGCTTCTGTGTTTAGGGTGTTTACTACTAAATCTAAGTCGCCGTCATTGTCTAAATCTCCATAGGCCGATGCACCTGAAATCAAGGAATCTTGGGTGATCCATTGGGCAGATTTATTCTGAAATCCAAGGCCACCGTTTCCTTTAAAAATATAGTTAGGGACTTTCCCCGAAGGAATAAGATTTAACGCTTCTTGATCTACCAACTTGGTGTTATTGATCTTTTTTTGGATCTGTTCATTGGAAACGAACTTGATAAAATCTAAATCATTAGGTCTTTTTGGGATGCCATTTGCTACAAAAAGATCTTGATGCCCGTCCATATCATAATCTCCAAAAAGCGCACTCCAGCTCCAATCCGTTGCTGCAACCCCGCTTAAAAGTGCCGTTTCCATGTAGGTGCCGTCCGGTTGGTTTACATAAAGCATATTGCGGGTAAACTGATAGTGATATCCAAATTCTTGAATTCGCATTTTCTGAACTTGAAGATTATCATCTCCTTCAGACGCTTTTAAGGCAAACTCATCTTCTGGTAACATGTCTAAGGAAAGAAGATCTGGTAAGCCATCATGATTAATATCGGCCACATCACTACCCATAGAAAATCGAGAAGTATGCCCAAAATAGTTCCTTAGACTCTCCTTGAAGGTACCATCTCCTTGATTCAAATAGTAGTAATCATCTTCATGAAAATCATTTCCCACATAGAGGTCTGGAAAACCATCAGCATTAAAATCAGAAACCGCTAAACCCAGACCATAGCCATTAATACCCCCAAAAATTCCAGCTTCCTCACTTACATCTTTAAACTGCCCACCATCATTACGTAATAATTTATCTCCGGTTTCGTAATTGCGCTGCAAGCGTAAACTCGCCTTTCCGTAAGATTCCGTAGTGTGTACTGCGTGGTTTAATAGATATAAGTCTAAATCGCCGTCTAAGTCATAGTCAAAAAATGCTGCGGATGAACTGTAAGATTCAAAGTCTAAGCCATACACCTGTGCTTGTTCAGTAAAAGTAAGATCACCATTATTGATAAATAATTCATTATACCCACCAAAACCATTAATACCCACTACTGCACATACATAAATATCTAACAGGCCATCTCCATTTACGTCCGCCATCACAGTGCCTGTATTCCAATCACTCTCACCAGCCACTCCTGCCTTTTCAGTGATATCTTCAAATTGCATGTTTCCTTTGTTTAAATACAATTTGTTCTGAACTTGATTCCCGCTGAAATAGATATCTGGTAGTCCGTCATTATTAATATCACCTACCGCTACACCTCCTCCATTATAGAAATAGAGGTAGTCTAAAATATTTAAGTCTTCTGTTTCTTCAATAGTATTTACAAAGGTGATACCTGTAGAATCTCCGGTTGGATTTTCAAAAAGATCACCTCCGTTCGTACATCCTGTTAAAAGGAGAATTATGCCAATTAGTTCCCATCTTTTCATTGTAAGGCAAATAATTTTGGGGCACCATCATTAATAGCCACGATTAAAAATTCGTTGTTATTCTTATCGCGAATCTTCTTAAGGTGTTTTACTTCATCTCGCACAAAAAATCCACTGTTGTTGTAGTCCTGCCACTTAAAATTAAGACTGCCATCACCAAGTAGAACATTGCCAAAATTGGCATCTAACCTAGAGAATTGTGGTTTAAACTCGAAATCATTTCCAGCCATCACAAGGTCTAAATAGCCGTCATTATTTACATCTGTGCATTGAATATCGCAGACGCATGAAAATTGCACTCTAGGAGGGAGTTTTTTAATTTCAAATTGGCCATCTCCATTGTTAATAGCAATTACAGAGGAAGAAATACTACTTTCTTTAACAATAGCTTGTGCAACAACATTTTCCGGAAACAATTCAAGAATGGTGCGTCTAGCATAGTCCGAAGCTTTTAAATTTTCCTTTTTAAGGGAAACCAACTGCGCTGTTACTTCTTTCTTCTGGTGAATAGGAAAGTCTTTCCCGTTTTCATGTAAAGTGACAATTTGCTCTATAGTTCCATTATTATCAAAGTCATTGACCCAGAGCTTCATGGCATTACCAGGAGTAGGTTTATAATGAAGGTTTTCTCCATGATTGCCAAGAATTAGGTCTAAATCTCCGTCCTTATCTAAATCTGCAGCTTCTACGGTATTCCACCAGCCAGACAAACTATCCAAAGAGCTCGCGATTCGTTGTACGCGCCTTCCTGAATTTTTATGAATTTTAGGTGTGCCCCAGTCAGATACCGTTACCAGGTCATCCTTGCCGTCGCCATCTAAATCTGCCCAAATAGCATCCGTGACCATCCCTTCGTCTTTAAGATTATACCCTCTTCTCTCTGTGGCATCAACGAAGGTACCATCCCTGTTTTCTAACAAGAGATGATCTGGGTTTAAACCATAAACACCAACAACACTTCTAGATCCTATAAAGACATCCATATCTCCATCTCCATCATAATCGTTGGGCGCAATTACGGATACATTTTTAAAAGTGGTAGGTAGACTTTGGTCAGATGCTACGAATTTCCCGTTGCCGTCATTAAGATATAAGCGTGTACGGTAGGTCTTATCTTGTCCTACTTCATTGCCACCACTTCCTACCATTAAGTCTAAATCTCCATCTCCATCAGTGTCTAAAAATGCCGCAGCGGTGTCTTCAAAAGCTTGGTGTGTTTCAAAAATCTTGGAAGCCATGACTCTAAATTTACCAGCGCCAAGGTGTAGGTATATCTGTCCAGCACTTCCTTTAGCACCTCCTAAATAAATATCTTCATTTCCATCGCCATTAACATCACCAACCGCTAAAGCAGGGCCTTCTTGAGAAAGCTTTTTGTAAATGAGTCCTTCGTAATCAAAATCGTTATAATTGTTTTCTTGGTGCACTCTTAATACAGAAGGCGTAATCTCCTTCATCAAGGAACTTAGTGTACCATTGGAGGTAGGAGTATAGGTTTCAGTAGCTGTTTCTTGAGAAAGAGCCAGGCGTTGATTTGCCTTAATATTGTATTGCATCGTGGTTTTATCATTAGGCCAAATAACTCGCATGGAATCTATTTCAGTTACAGCGCCAAGACCTAAATTCATAACGTAATCTACAGAAGATTGAAACCCTCTAGAAGGTATAAGTTCTTGATTTACAATATTTTCGCCAAAGTAGAAAGTGACAGTGCTACCAATTGCAAAGGGATTTTTATCTGTGCCCTTTAGTGTAAGCTGAAGATAATTGTTCTTCAATTTTTCATTGGTGTTGTTGCGATAAACAAACGATTGGGTGTTAACATTGTTAATCACTAAATCCAAATCACCATCATTGTCTAAATCCCCATAGGCTGCACCATTTGAGCGGGTCGGGAGATCGAATCCCCATTCTTTATTGGCGTTCTTGAAAGTAATATCACCATTATTACTAAAAGCATAGTTCGTTTGAGGCTTTATGGGCATTTTATTAATGATAGAATCAATGGATTCTTTCCTACCCGTTAAGGCCATTTTTTGAATTATTTCATTGGCGAAAAAATCCACGAAATCCAGGTCGGTTAAATCATGATTAATTCCGTTAGTAACAAAGATGTCTTTTAATCCATCATTGTCCATATCGAACATTAAACCCGCCCAGCTCCAATCGGTGGCATGTATTCCACTATAATAGGCAACTTCGGAAAAGGTGCCATTCCCATTATTGAGTTGTAAGGTGTTTTGAATGTATTGCTGATAAAAATCTTTACTACGTTTAAGGTCGTACACGTTGTATCCTTCAAATTCCATGACAGACTTAACACGTTGCTCTGGTTCGGGAAGCATGTCTGTAATAAATATATCGTTGTGCCCATCGTTATTTATATCCGCAATGTCTATCCCCATGGCAGAAAGGCTCAGGTGCTGGGTATACGCTTTTATTTCTTCAGAGAATGTGCCATCTTTTTGATTGATGTAGAGGTAATCTCGCTCATAAAAATCATTAGAAACATAAATATCTGGCCAGAGGTCATTGTTCATATCAGTAACCAAGACTCCTAACCCAAAACCAATAAGACTTCCGTAAATTCCTGCATCTTCGCTAACGTCTACAAAAGTGCCATTATCATTGCGTAAAAGCATATCACCAACGCCTCTAAAAATGTGAGGTACGCCCTCCCAATCTTGCGCACGGACTTCGCGTTGTTCTGCATAACCAAGAC
The DNA here is from genome assembly GCA_964601965.1 of uncultured Croceivirga sp. Taxonomy (GTDB): domain Bacteria; phylum Bacteroidota; class Bacteroidia; order Flavobacteriales; family Flavobacteriaceae; genus Croceivirga. The sequence goes on along the minus strand of CAZRPJ010000020.1, from coordinate 8,816 downwards.
TACTTACAGGAATGTTGCTGTTATTTAATATGTAGGCATCTAAGTCACCATCTTTATCATAATCAAAGAAAGAGGCATGCGTAGAAAATCCTGTTTTAGCTAAATTAAATTCGTGGGCCCGTTCTGAAAAGGTAAGATCACCGTTGTTAATATACAGATCATTGTCATGATTATTTCCTTCTAGATTACCAGCATTGCTCACATAAATATCTAGTAATCCGTCGGCATTAATATCGGCCATTGTAACACCGGTTGACCAAGGTTTGTTTCCTGCAACTCCTGCTTTCTCCGTAATGTCTTCGAATTGAAGGTTACCTTTATTTAGGTATAGTTTGTTAGGCTCCATATTTCCAGTAAGATAAATGTCTGGTAGCCCATCGTTATTGATATCCCCTATAGCAACACCCCCGCCATTGTAGAAGTTTCGATACTTAAAAATGTTGAAGTCTTTTTGATTTTCTACATAATTAATAAAGTCAATTCCGCTCTCCTCGGGAGTAAGCAGTGTAAATAGGGTTTCTTTGGTTTCTTTTTCTACAGATTGATCTTTTTCACTACACGCTAGTGTAATAAGGACCAATGATAAAACCATGTACTTTTTCATATTCATTATTCATTTACTTTCAAAAGGACAGGTGTTTGGTTGTTCCTCGCTACTAGGAAGGCAGTTTTCCCGGAATGATTTATAGGCACTGCGTCATTCACCTGACCATCAATTTTTAAATGTTCTATTTCTTTATATTCTCCTTTACCATTGTTCTTAAGAATAAGTCCGTGCAAGGCATCTAACCTGCCTAATTGCGTGCTAATATGATGGTTATTCCCGAGCAAAATTAATTCTGGAAAACCATCTTCATCTAAGTCTTTTACTAAAATCTTACGTATTTGTGAGGCCATGGCCATTAACGGAAGTTCCTGTATTTGAAATTGGTTGTTACCAAGGTTTTTAAAAAGGGTGGTTTCTAAGGTGAAAACTTCCTTTGTATATGAATCTGCCAATTGATCTTTACCAAATAGTTCCTGGATACTGGCATCCGCAAATTTGGCATACGATAAGAATTCTTTATTTAAAATGGGTAACTGTTTCACCAACTCATCTTTGGAAGCAAACGGCGTTTCTACAACTCCATGGTAATACGTTACAATAGCCTCTTCCTGCCCATTACCATCAAAATCATTGCGATATAACGACAACGGTTTTTCTAAACTAGCAGTTAGCTTTGAATTTAATCCCCAATTCCCACAGATAATATCTAGATCGCCATCCTTATCAAAATCAACTACTTCAATACTTTCCCAAAGACCTTCTGTATTTTCTAGCCCGGTTGCTTGTGTTAAAACAAGCGTTTTACCATTATTTAGAAAAAGCCCAATGGGGTTCCAGTGACCAACGGCAATGATATCTTTTTTTCCATCTTTATTAAAATCGACGACTTTTAATTCTTTAATAGAACCAAAGTCTCTGAAATTAGGGGAGAAGGAAGTTGTGCTGTCTTCAAAGTTTCCTTGTCCATCATTTAAAAGGATAAAATTTTTAGCGCCATGCCCAAAATTTCCTGGCATTTGATCGGTAGCGAGGATAAGATCTAAATCTCCGTCCCCATCTAAATCAGTTGCTTCTATATCCGAAATATTAGCTTCAAGTGCAGGTGGGATGGCAGAAGGTAGACGATGTAACGTTCCCTGTTGGTTAATAAAAAGTTCGGGATGTAAATTTTTGCCAGATTGAAATTCATTACCGCCGTAGCCGACAAGAAGGTCTAACCAACCATCACCATTTGCATCAAAAAAAGTAGACGCCGTGACTTCTCTAATGGCAAGGGGTTCAAACACATTGGTTTTCACTTGCTGAAACCCTCCATCAGCATCCTGGAAGAATAATGCACTGGGTTGTTTTTTAGCTCCCCCAATGAAAATATCTTCTCGTTGGTCATGGTTTACATCAGCAATAGCAATGGAAGGACCTTCATTAGAACCGGCATAGGGGATGAGTGGTTCACGGTCAAAATCTACTGAAACATTTTCTTGGTGCTTAAAATCAATAATTGAATCCAGAACGGAATACTTCGTTATAGCAGGTCCTCTTTTTGTGATTTCAATCGCTTCAAAGGAGGCGTTTTCATACGCCAGCGTTAGCGGCTTATTGGCGGGGACTTGTACTAATTTTTGTTGTTTTCCGTCTGGCCAGTTCACAATAAGGGAATCGATGAGAGTATCAGTCCCTACTCCAAAATGTAATTCTGGTGGTACGGTAGATAGGTATCCTTTTACAGGAAAATTCTGTTGGGTCTGATTCTGAGTTCCGAATAGTGACACCGTTGCACCGATACCCAACTGGTTTTTAGAAGACCCTCTAAATTGTACTTTTAATGAATTTGAGAGAGGACTGTTATTTTTAAATATACCAACAGGGTCATTGGTATTATTAACCACCAAATCTAGGTCACCATCGTTATCAAGGTCGGCATAGACACTGCCATGACTAAAGGTGGGGTTTTTGTCAAACCAAGAAGAGGTTTGATTTATGAACTGTAAGTCTCCGGTATTGCTGAAAAAATAGTTTGGAACTTTTTTTTCAGGGATTTCTTTGGTTAGGGGCAAGTCAGTTTTAGCCATGCCCTTATCAATTCTTTTTTGAATGTCTTCATTGGCAATGAAGTTCATGTAATCCATGTCATTGGTTGCGCCAAGGATACCATTAGAGATAAAGATGTCTGTAAGGCCATCATTGTCAAAATCTGCTGGGAGTACTCCCCAAGACCATTCTGTGGCTGCTATTCCCGACAATTGGGCAATCTCAGAGAAGCGTTCGCCATCAATATTGATATGGAGTGTATTTTGCATGTATTGGGGGGCGTAGTTCTTTGCTAAGTATTGTCTGTAAATAGGATACCCATATTCCAGTCCTGAAGTTTTGTATGTCTTTAGATTTTCCGGAAGCATGTCTAAAGAGAGAATATCTAATTTTCCGTCGTTATTCAAATCCGCTAGGGAATTTCCCATAGAGTAGTGGGTGGTATGTCCCAGTTGAAGAGGGTCGTTAGAAATAACCTCCCTAAAAGTGCCGTCTTTTTGGTTTAAATAGAGATAGTCGTTTTCAAAAAAATCATTCCCAACATAAATATCTGGATATTGATCTCCGTTAATATCCCCAATACTGAGCCCTAATCCGTACCCAATTCGACCTTGAAATATCCCAGCTTCTTCGCTTCTATCTTCAAAGTATCCATTATTGTTTTGGAATAAAACATCGCCAAATTGTGGGTGGTACCCTTCTCGAAGACCACCATGGCCATAGTTTCTGTTGGGATGTACGGAATGGTTAAGAAGATAGAGGTCTAAATCACCATCCAAATCATAATCAAAAAATGCTGCATGTGTACTTAAACCTAAAAAATCAAGCCCATATTTAGATGCCTCTTCTTTAAAGGAAGGTAGTTGGTTTTTGTCGGTACCTTGATTCACCCATAATTGATTGCGGCCTTTTAAAGCGCCGTATCCAGATGCTTTGCAGATGTAGATATCCAGGAGTCCATCATTATTAATGTCTACATAGGTGGCTCCGGTAGACCAATTGCCATTCTTTAAATTTTTGGGGAACTCCTGTCCTTTCGTAAAGTTGAAATTTCCTTGATTTAAATAGAGGACATCTGCGACTTGATTCCCAGTAAAAAATAGATCAATCTTTCCATCATTATTAAAATCGGCAGCAAGAACACCGGCGCCATTGTAATAATAGAGATAATTAAGAATATTAAGTTCTGGGGAAGGAGTAAGTGTATTTTGGAAGTAAACGCCTGTCTTTTCTGCATCAAGCGCAAGGAAATTGCGTTCCTCTTTGGCACAGGAACTCACAACAAGAAAGCAACTTGCTATTATGCAAAATGTGTAAATAGATCTCATACCCAAAAAGCGAGCGCAAATTAAAGAAACATTTGGGTTGAAATTGATAATAAAAAATTAATGGCATAAAAAAACCCGCTCATTGAGCGGGTTTTGTATGTTAAGAAAGTGATTTCTTAGTATCCAGGATTCTGTACCAAATTTGGGTTTGCCAAAATTTGAGGTAGTGGAATTGGGAACAACAAACGGGTAGTGTTACCAGTTTCTGTTGCACTTTTAAATTCCCATCCTCTTAGGTATTGTCCGAAACGAATCATATCGTTACGTCTCCATCCTTCTACGAATAATTCTCTAGCTCGTTCGTCAGCTAATTCAGCCTCACCAACAGCACCTAGAGGAGCAACACCACGAATGGTACGTAATTCGTTCACCATTGCAGTTGGGTTACCACCACTTCTAAGCATTGCCTCAGCCTTCATTAAGTGAGCATCAGCGTAACGGAATTGAACACTGTGACCAGTAAATCCTCCGAAACGTGGATTGTATTTCATTACACGGATACCTGTTTGTTCGTTGTTGTTAATAAGGTTAGGAGCACCTGTACCATCAACAAACTCACGGCTGAACTGCAAAGGAGCACCTTGTCTGTCAGTTAATGGAGTTCCGTCTAGTGCATATTGCTGTCCGATTAGGAAACCAAATCCAACGTTAGATCCGTTCTCAAAACCATCGGCATCTTCAGTACCAGGACGTCCTGTAAAAGGAAGACCTTCAGAAGGAACACCACCTCTACGCTCTTCTTGTCCATCAAGAGGAGTAAGGTCAGTTTCTACACGGTTGCTAGTTGAACTACCTTCGAAAAGGTCGTAGTACTCAGCAAGAGTACTGAATCCGTTCCAACCACCACCTCCGATGCTAGTAGAGTTGTAGTGTAATCCGTTAAAGATTCTGTTTCCAACTCCAGAAGGAGTCCACCAGATAGTTTCACTGTCTGGGCTATCACGGAAGATATCAAAATATCCTGCTTGAAGCGCAAATCCGTCTGCAGCAATAGCATCAACTAAAGAAATAACTTCAGCCATATCTGCAGAGCTAGGAGCTCCACCTCCACCAGTTAATTGGTTGTCATAGATATGACGATTTAAAAGAACTTTTGCTTTTAAGAAGCGAGCAGCAGCTTTGCTAGCTCTTTCTAGAGGAGCACCACTACCACCTGCAGCAGTAGGTAGTCCAGCAATAGCAGCATCCAAATCAGCTAAGATAAAATCTACAGCAGCAGCTCCAGATAATACCTCTGGAATAGAGGATGATGGTAAAGAAGTATCTCTAAAAGGTACTTGACCATATAAATCTAAGATAGTCCACATTGAATATGCTCTTAAGAAGCTTGCGTTCGCAGCATCTTCACCAGAAGGGCTACTTCTACTATCTAAAATTTGAGAGGCTAATAACTGGTTTGAGTTAAATTGCTCAAAAGGAGTGATGATGTCAATTTCTTCAAGACCCCATTCGTGTTGGTGCAATTTTCTCCAACGTCCGTTATCTCCCCAGTCAGCACCACGAGTTGGAATCAATAATGCATCAGAAGTTACTTCACGCATTGCGTAAACATTTGCCTGATCTCCAAGCTGTCCGGCAACGTTACCGTAAAGCTGATCAACAGCAGAAGCGGGATCTGCCAGCCCTTGGAATCCTTCCGTAATTACGGAATCAGATTCTTCAATTTCCAAATCAGTACAAGAAGCTAATACAAGTACGGATAGGAAAGTCAATCCATAAAATTTAAAAAAGTTTCTTTTCATGTCTTTTACAATTTTTTAATTAAAAAGAAGCGTTGATTCCGAAAGTAATCGTTGTAGGATTCGGGAATGCTGCCCAGTCAATACCTCTAGTAGGTAGTTCAGCTGCATTCAGATTCCCTGTTGCTACAGATACTTCAGGATCGATACCGCTATAGTCAGTTATCAAGAATAAATTCTGACCAGTTAAGGACAAACGCAGACTTTTGAATGCGCTGTCTTCTTTTAGAGGCCAATTGTATCCAATGGTTGCGTTCTGTAGACGAACAAAATCACCACTTTCTAAGAAACGAGTAGAAACAGCAGTAGATGCACCTGGATCTTCACCGCTTGTTACAACATTTTGAGTTACGTTTCTAGCAGTACCAATCTGACCAGCGTTAAAGAATGAGTTCGCTGTGTTGTTGTAAACAGAGAATCCAAACTGACCTGAGAAGTACGTGCTAAAATCCCAGTTCTTAACACTTAAGTTTAATGAAAGACCAGTAGTGATATCTGGAAGAGCGTCCTCACCTACAAATTTCTTGTCAGCATCAGGATCTCCAATTCCGTTCCCATCAACATCTTCGTAGATAGGGTTTCCAGAGCTATCAAATCCAAGGAATTCTGCCATATAGTAAGAGAATATGGATACTCCAGACTCAAAACGCTGAGCAAATGCACCAGATAAACCTGGTCCGTTAATTGGTCCTGCGTTAATAGCTCCAGCGAAATCTTGGATCTCGTTGTCGTTGTAAGCAATATTGAAGTTGGCAGAGAAATTCACATCCTCTGATTGGATAAAGTCATATCCTAAAGCAACTTCAACCCCTTGGTTAACGATTGTTGCATCTTGGTTTCTAAACTGGAATGGAGTAGTTGCTGGGAATGGTGGGGGAGTTCTAATTAAAAGATCATCCGTGTCCCTCTTATACACATCAACACTACCATTGAAACGATCATTGTTGAAACCGAAATCTAAACCAACGTTGAATTCAGTAGTTGTTTCCCACTTAAGACTTGGTTCATCTGTAGAAACAATTACCAATCCAGTTGGGTTAATCTGAAGGTTCTCTTGAATACCTGGTTCTGCGTAACGCTGTCTTGCAACGAAGTTACCGTATCCAAGACCAGCTTGGTTACCAGTGATACCCGCACTTAATCTTAGCTTAAGTGTAGAAACATTGTCTCCAATAAAATCTTCTTCAGCAATCTGCCATGCAAAAGCACCAGAAGGGAAATATCCGTATTGGTTATCAGGACCAAAACGAGAAGAACCATCCGCTCTCATTGTAGCAGTAAATAAGTATTTGTTAGCAATACTGTAGTTAATTCTTCCAAAGAATGACTGTAATTCGTCTGTATTGTCAAAAGTATCAGCGTAAAGAGCAGAAATCTCTCTTGAGAACTGATAAGCAACTTGATCAGATGAATTAGGGAACAATCTGTTCACTGTCATTGAAGGATCATCCACATCGTAGAAGAACTGCTGGAAGTTTCCATCAATGGTAGACTGTGCATCTTTCACAGTAGCTAAAAGATCTCTTCCCATTTCGTTTAAATCAGCGGTACCAAAACCTCTACCAGTAGCGTTTCTTCCATACGTTCTGAAATCTTGGAAAGCATAACCAACAACAACATCTAAGTTAGAGTTTTCAAACGCCTTCACGTAGCTAAGAGTAGCTTCAAGAGTGTTGTTCTCACGCTCTAATGTGTTGAAAGTACCGAAACCAAGTCCTTCAATACCATTGAAGTTTAACAAGTTACCAGAAAGAACTGAAATGTTATCTGATTTTGAACGGTCGTAACCAGCATTCACTTTCGCAGAAAACTCAGGAGTAAACTTGTACTCAACAGATCCATTTAAAAGGAATCTATTAGTGTTTGTACGGTTTTGAGTATTTGCTAAATAGTTAGCAGGTAGTACTTGAGTTCCTCCGTCATCGAAATTAGGATCGTTTGGCCAAGTTGGGTTTGCAGAATAAGCAGCACCAAGGATATCTCCACGGAAACCAGCACCTGCATCGATTGGCGGTTGATCTCTGTTTACGCGCGAAACAGAAGTTTGTACACCTACGATTAATTTGTCATCTAAGAATCTGTGATTCCAATTAATTCTACCTGTAATACGCTCAAATTCAGACTTTTCAACAACACCAAATTGCTTTTGGTATCCGAAGGTAGCTCTGATGTTACCTTGACCGTAGTTTTGAGAGTAGGCAATGTTTTGGTTAGTAGAAGCTGCTGTTCTAAGAACCGCTTCTTGCCAATCTGTGTTACCACCGAAATCATTTGCAGAAGCGTTACCACCAAACTGGGTAACTGCAGAAAGATATTCGTCTCTGTCTAAAAGATCAAAAGTACTTCTAGGTGTAGAGATACTTAGGTTAGAAGAAAATTCCCAAGTTCCTCCTTGTCCACCACGACCACTTTTGGTAGTAATGATAACAACACCGTTTGCACCACGAGAACCGTAGATTGCAGTAGCAGAAGCATCTTTTAAAACACTGATACTTTCAATGTCACTTGGATTCAAGAAGTTAAGAGGGTTACCAACATCTCCGTTTCTTGCTCCTCCACCAGTAGTACCCTGTGCATCTGTGTTCTCACCAAATAATGGCACTCCATCTACAACAAATAATGGATTGTTGTTAGCACGAACGGAGTTAGAACCCCGAATGTTAACTTGGATACCAGCACCTGGCTCACCACTTGTTTGTTGAATGTTAACACCAGCGGTCTTACCTTGAATTAATTGTTCTGGTGAAGCAATTACACCACCGTTAAAGTCTTCGGCAGTTACTGCTGCAACAGAACCCGTTGCATCTTTAACAGTCGTTTGACCATAACCAATAATTACAACTTCGTCCAAGGCTGTGGCGTCTTCTTGTAAAGTAACATTAATGGTAGATTGACCATTAACGGCTACTTCCATAGAAGCATAACCAATGTAACTAAATACCAAAGTAGCATCGCCTGCTACATCATTTAAGGTATAATTACCGTCGAAATCGGTTTGGGTACCATTGGTAGTACCTTTCACCACGACACTTGCTCCAGGTAACGGACCACTAGAATCCGAAACTGTACCCGATACTGTCTGGGCCTGAACCGCGCCGAAGCATACAAATGCGCCGAGCAGCAACAAGCTTTTAAGTAGCGTAATCTTCATAAAAATTAATTTTTAAGTTTAGT
>CAZRPJ010000019.1:23724-48139 GCA_964601965.1 uncultured Croceivirga sp. | reverse complement strand
GCAATATCTGTTTCACCACCAGCATCTGCCAATGTACCATCGTTTGGCTTTTTAGGCTCATGACGCAATGTGATAGTAAGGGATGCAGCTCCTGCGGTGCTTGTTTCCAAGTCAAATGTAATTCCTAGTGGATTTCCATCACCGTCAAAATCACCGTAGGTTACCGCGTTTATAGAACCTGTGATTCCAAAGAAAAATTGATGTTCGTCATCTTCTTCAGCCACTTCTTCAGTAATTACTTCGGCAGGAGTTTCAGTTTCATTTAACAAGACGATGGTACCATCATAGGTGGTGTTTCCGGCAAGGTTTCCAGATACCGTTACTGTTGGAGCGTTTGGACCATCACCGTCTAAATCTTGACTTTGTAAGGTAATAGTGTCTCCGCCTCCTTGAGGTACTAAAGTCACTGTCATTGTGGTAATTGTTTCTTCTTCATTTACCTCTTCTGGCGTGCCATCATCATCATCAGAACATGCTGTGAATAATACACCGCTCAAGGCTAGTAGGGATAATAATTTAATTGTTTTCATAACAAGAAAAAATGGTTAAAGATTAATAATTGAGTTTTAATTGTAAAATGATGTTTCTGCCCAAATCATCCGCAAAATAGCGTTGCCGATTTAGGTAGTCTCTAAATGTTGTATCTAGTATATTGTTGATAGTGAGCACAGTCGTTAGCTTAGTGCGACCTAAACTAAATTGAGCTCTTGAGTTAAAATTTAATAGATGGTAGGCTTCTGGAGCTGTATTTATTTCTAACAGCACCTCTTCCTGTTGTTCCGGTGAGAAAACAGTGATATTTGGGGGTACTTCATTTTGTTCAAATACATACTGGCTTTGTAATGAAAATGTTAGGCCGTTCCATTGCGGTATGGTGTATTGAATCTTATTAGAAAAATTAGCCGCAGGAATGTTTATTAATGCTAAGTCTTGCGTAACATCCGTCCCTTTCACCAATGAGAATTGATGTTCTGTACGCCAGCGTTCTGTCCAATCGCTATAAGCAGAGAGGTCAAGACCAAGAATTCGAACATCTGTTTGTCGGTAGCTCCATACCGGAAAAGCACCTCTTATAGTGAATTCAACCCCTGTTGGTTCTAATAAGATAAAGTTGTCAATAAAATTTGCATACGGCTCTAGGGCAAAACCCCAACGATCATAATCTCTTTGATAAGACATCATGAATTTATTAGAGGTTTCACTTTCAATCCTAAGATCACCTAATTCTATGCGCGCCGCTGAATGATGAAGTCCATCGCTGAATAACTCTGCCGGGTTGGGAGCCCGTTGGGCGAAGGCATAATTAAACTTTAATTGGCGATCATTGGTTGGGCTGTATTTAAAACCAACAGTTCCTGAAAGATTGTTGTAATCAAATACAGGATTGGTAAGTAACTGAGTGCCTCGGTCTTCTAGAACTAATTCGGGAAAATCTTGATCATAACCTCGTTCTTCCCATCGCGAGGTTTGATAAAACTTTAAGGCGTCGATTCGCGTGAAATCGTACCGAAGCCCAGCATCTAACGTCCAGTCTTGATTTATGGAATATTCCCCAATTACATAGGTGCCAAGATCGTATTTTTCATAGTCTGGTATAAGTCTTCTAACGCCTGTGTCTGGATTTGCAAAATTGTCTTGATACCTACCCATGAGACCAACTTGTAATTGTAATGAGGCATCACTGTCCCACTTAAAGTCGGTTGCTAGGGTATGCGTGGTAAGTTCTAAGTCCAAGGAAGCTCGGTCGCCACGCTCTCCGCGACGCACATCAAACTCAAGACGGCGATTGTTTTGAAAGTCGTATTGCACGGTAAGTTTTCCAAGACCTTGAAAACGTTTATAGAATTCAAATTTTCCTAAATGGTGTGTAACATCTTGCCTTGGATTGCCCAAATCATAGGTAAAAGGTCTAATAACCTGTGGCTCACCGCTGTTTATACTTCTAATAAGATCGTCTACATTACCAATGTGGGAGGCTCTTAATATGGCAATTTCAGCGTTGTAATATGAATATTTTCCAGAGAATCCCCATTCAAAAGATCGTTTGCCCACTTCAAATGTGGCACCAGTCTCTTGTATCCCAGTATTTGATAAAACATAGTCTGGCGCTTCTTGATCACCAAGGCGTTTGTATGCCCCTTGCCCCCTTACAAAGAACCCATTTTTATATACTCGGGTGAGTTCTGAGGAAATATTACCACCTCGACCATTACTCACTCCATTTAATAATGTCTTTCCAAAAAGGGTGTCCTTAACAGCAAAATTCGTGGGTTCTAAGATGATAGTGCCACCAATAGCATCACCACCGTATTGAAGGGCAGAGGCTCCTTTAATCACCTTAATGCTACCGGCAGAGTTAATATCAATATTCGGGGCATGTTCATCACCCCATTCCATATCTTGCATGCGCACCCCGTCATTCAAAATAAGTACACGACTACCATTTAATCCATGAATAGCTGGCTTAACGATTGTGGCTCCTGTATTTAAGGTAGACACGCCGCCTAATTCTTTTAAAGCATCACCAAGGGTGGCGGTGCTAAAATTTTCAATACGGTCGGTACTTAGATTTACTTCCTGCGCAGAATTGGTTTTATCGTAAACTGCATCTCCTACAACTTTCACTTCTTTTAATTCCTCTAAATGGTGCTCCAGGGTAATATCTAATCGGGTTTTTCCTTCAATGGTAATAGGGATAATTTGTGTAGCACAAGAAGGATGGCTTACCTCTAATTCATACTTTCCTTCACAAAGGCCAGACAGCGTATAATTGCCATTTGCGTCGCTGTAAACTGTCAGGGCTTTACCAATGACCAAAACAGACGCATTGCTTAGAGACGATTTATTGTGATAATCCGTAATCGTTCCTCTAAGACTGGCCGTGCAATCTTGTGCTGACAAAAAGTATAAATTGCTGAAAAACAGCATGCTAATGAATAAATATTTCATAAAGGAAATGGATGCTCCGATTGGGAGAAGAGTTCTTGTAGTGCTAAAATCTTAGGCTAAGAAAGCAGGGGGAGGTCTGCAATAGGGATGTGCTAAAACCATGCTGCGTACAGCTTCCACCTTAAAAGTAGTTTCTTTTAAAGTAGGTACTGTATATGTGCTTTTCTCTGGAATTTCAACAAATGGTACAACGGTAAATTCATCTGGTTGTCCTTGAAAGAAATGTTCGCACTGTTCGCAAGCCTCTGAAGTGGTGTCATCTGAATGATGTGAATACACGTGAAAGGCTGAAACTTTGAGGGCTAACAAAGTCAGTAAAAGAAAAGCAACTATGGATCTTTTCAATTCCATAAGTGACAAAGCTAACTTTTTTGTGGAAACTAGGAATGTTAAGAAAGTCATAATGTTTATTTGAAAAGAAATCCCAGTCCCATACGGGAGAGCATTTTCTTTTCAAAGGCCCAAAAGAAGGTGAATTGCCCAAACAGCCAACCGAATCCTACGAGTAGTACTTGATAAATGGGTAAGATGATAAAAATACGCACGGGCCAAAAGATCCATGGGTTGGTGCTTTCCTGTGTCATGCCAAGAAGATTGGTAAGCGGGGCGGCTAATTTGGCCGAAATACTCCCCGTTATTGCGAAGACAATGAATATAGCGATCATTTCCCAGCGGAATTGCACCACCCATTTATTAGCTAATTTTTTAAAACACCAAATAAAGAACCGTAGCTGTATATAGTAGATGCCAGCGGTGGCCAATATCGTAAAAGGCCATTCCCAAATAGTATTGTTCAGTTGAAAAAGATGCAAAAAGCGTCGAGCAAAAATATAAGCGACAACACCCATTAAGATCACTCCCAAAAAGGGAAAGAGGAGTTGCCAATCCTTTTGAATATCCCAGCGTTCTCGTATGTTTTTCAAGTTCATAAGCAGCTGCAAAAATACTGATGTTCTGAAGACTTCAGTAGTAGTAATAAAAAAAGCCGTTTGATTTTCAAACGGCTTTATATCCTTTTGGTGTGCTATTATTTGCCAAATAGTCCTCCAAGTAGGCCGCCAAGGCCTCCTTTCTTTTGTCCTCCGCTATTGAGTACCATTCCTGCAAGGTCATCTATGTAGCTTCCGTCGCCATCGCTGTCTAGCAATGATTCAATTAGTGATTGCTGCTTGTTAGCGGCGCTCCCACCGCCCATTAGACCGCCTAACAGACCTGAAAGAGCATCAGGACTAGAGACGTTTTGTTGTCTTGTTTGTTTTCCTAAATACCCTAAAAGAATAGGCGCTGCCACTTTTAATATTTGTGCAATGGCACCGGCATCTAAACCGGATTTAGCACTTAAAGCATTTTCTACTTGAGGTTGTTTGCTCCCCAAAATATGGCCTAGAATTCCGGCACCATCGTCCATAACTTCTTGATCGACGCCACCGCTGAATAAACCTCCTAAATTATCTAAGATGCTCCCGTCATGTTTGGAAGACAATGCATTCATAAGCCCTTGCGCACCGCCTGGGGTAGACGTATTGCGTTTCATGGCACCCATTAAAATAGGCATCGCCATAGAAAGGACATCGGCTGTTTGGCTTTCTGATTGCTTGGTTTGCCCAGCTACGCCACTCACCAATTGTTTGCCCATTGGGCTATTTAATAATTCTAATAATCCTGACATATTTTTAGTGTTTACATTGGAGGAGTAAAGTACAAAACTGGAATTGATTTTAGATTACGAAACCGTAATTAATTCAGAAGATCAATGACTTGAGTAGCCAATTCTTCACCAATTCTGGTTTGTGCTTCTACAGTAGAACCACCAACATGGGGAGAGAGTGATATCTGCGGATGCATAAGAATCTTTATTTCCGGTGTAGGCTCAGATTCAAAAACATCAAGCCCTGCAAAAGACAGTTTGCCACTATTTAGTGCATCTACGAGTGCAACTTCGTCCAAGACCCCCCCGCGAGCCGCGTTGATGATACCCGCACCGGACTTCATCTTTTCAATTTCCTTATCACTAATAACATACCCGTTGGTACTTGGTACATGAATGGAAATAAAATCTGATTGTGCTAAAAGAGCATCCATACTAATTCCTTCTAAGGAGAATTCCAGTTGTTGCCCATCAAAGAAATCTAAGGTAAAAGTGCGCTTATCTGGATGATGGTCATGAAATACAACCTTCATGCCCATACCAATGGCACGTTGGGCAACAGCCTCTCCAATTCTTCCAAAACCAATAATTCCTAGCGTCTTGCCTTTTAATTCTTGTCCTTTTTGATAGGATTTTTTAAGCAGTTTAAATTTACTATCCCCCTCCAAGGGCATATTTCTATTCGCATCGGCTAAAAAACGTACACCGTTTAACAGATGTCCCATCACCAATTCTGCCACCGATTCTGACGAGGCAGCAGGCGTATTAATGACATGTATATTTTTAGATTGGGCGTATGCCACATCTATATTGTCCATCCCAACGCCGCCGCGGCCAATTACTTTTAATTCAGGGCAGGCATCAATTAAAGCTTTGTCCACTTGCGTGGCACTGCGTACTAAAAGTGCTGCTATCTTCTGCTCATTGATATAGTTTGCTAATTGTTCTTGAGCTACCGTGGTTTCTAGTACTTCAAAACCTGCACCTTCTAATTTTGCTTTTCCCTCGGCTGCGATACCATCATTCGCCAATACTTTCATTCCTTATCCTTTTCGTTCTAATTCACTCATAATATCCACCAAAACCCCAACACTTTCTAGCGGCAACGCATTGTACATTGAAGCCCGGTAGCCTCCAACAGATCGGTGTCCGTTAATGCCGTTGATTCCTGCCTCCTTGCACATATCGTCAAAAAGTTCTTTCAACGTATCGTCTGTGATATTGAAGGTAGCATTCATGGTAGAGCGGTCTTCTTTTGCAGCAAAGCCCGAGAATACTGGGTTTAGTTCTATTTCTGAATAGATAAGATTGGCTTTCTTCTCATTAATCTCTTCAATGGCAGCAATGCCTCCTAAATCTTTTAACCATTGCATGGTAAGCATGGAAACGTACACTGCAAAAACAGGGGGCGTATTGAACATGCTATCCTTACCCAGATGTACTTGGTAGTCTAGCATAGAAGGAATTTTACGTGACACTTTTCCAAGCGCATCTTCTTTTACAACAACCAAGGTGGTCCCTGCAGGGCCCATATTTTTTTGAGCACCCGCATAAATAAGATCAAACTTCGAAAAATCCAGTTGTCGTGAAAAAATATCAGAACTCATATCGCATACCAAAGGCACATTGGTCCTGGGAAATTCCTTGATCTGTGTTCCAAAAATGGTATTGTTTGAGGTAAGGTGTAAATAATCTAAGTCCTTAGGGATATCATAACCTTTAGGAATGTAATTAAAGTTGTCTTCTTGAGAAGAGGCCACTTCTAAGACCTCGCCAAAGAGTCTAGCTTCTTTGATTGCTTTTAAACTCCATGTACCTGTATTGACATACCCCGCCTTGTTATCAAGAAAATTGTAGGCCACATTTAAGAATTGTGAACTTGCCCCTCCTTGTAAAAACAGCGCTTGGTATCCTTTGCCTTCTAAACCCAATAATTCAAGTGCAAGAGACCGAGCTTGTTCCATAATGGCCACAAATTCTTTACTTCTATGGGAGATTTCTATAAGCGAAAGGCCAATGCCGTCTAATTCTACTACAGCTTCAGAAGCTTTTTTCATGACGGATTCTGGGAGTATACAGGGACCTGCGCTAAAGTTGTGTTTTTTCATTTTGATTGTTTTTGCGATCGGGGTGTTTCGTTTTTTGCTGGGCAAAGGTCTGAAATTTTTATGGATTGCCTACACCCTTATGAAGTTACAATTGGGCCAAAAATGCCAGGGTGTTCACACCATCTGCATAATCTGTTAGGCTTGGAGATTGGGTTTCGCCAAAGGCAATTTCATTTTCTATAAAACCATCTGCAACTACACATTGTATTGCTTCAGCATCTTGTTGAAGTCGTTCTTTTAAATCCGATTCACTAGAATAATACTCATAGAAAAGGGTGGCAATAGGTGAAGCATATTGAGGATCTTCTTTTAGAATTAAAAACCCGTTGTCTAAGATGGCGTTTTCAGACATGAGATAAACCGCTTTGTTGTAGTCGTAGTTATTCACATATTTATGATGCTCTAGGACGGTTTTCCAGTGGAATTGCGCTTGGTAAAAGGCATCAAAATTATATCCCTCGGGGACAAACAGTTTGGAAACGCTGCGACATCCTAAACCAAAATATCTAAAAATATCTTCGCCTAAAGCCTCGAGTTGGGCGGGCGTTTCATTGCCAGTAAGTACCGCGACAGAGTTTCTGTTTTTACGAATGATATTGGGGTATTTCCCAAAGTAATAGTCAAAATATCTTCCGGTGTTGGTGCTTCCGGTAGCGATGGCCGCCTCGAAATCTCCAAGACGTTCTTCTGTAAATGTAATTTTCTCTTCGAACTCTGGCGCTTGGGCAATTAAAAACTCCCTAATGAAGGGGAGCAGTACCTTATCGTTTGAAGAAAGTTTTCCTACCACAATATGTCCAGAGAGCAGTACAGAGAGAAAATCATGGAAACCTACCATAGGAATATTTCCAGCCATTACTAAAGCCACTCTTTTGGGAGTCTTTGCCGCTTGGGTACTATAAGGTACTAGCCAGGATGTTAATGCATCTTCCTTTAAAAGGGACGCCCATGCCTGCATTGCAAAGCGAAGATTTTCTTGAGTGTACCATTTATTTTCTTGTTCTGCCTGTATCACTGCTGCCTCTAATTTTTGAAGCCAGGGGTTCTTTTCAATAGTATCACTATCACAAAATTCGTTAAATAAGGCGCCAAGTTGCACAAAAGCCCTTAAATGTTCTGGATAAGCCATGCTTTTATTTGTAGACTATCTTGTTAGCATTTAATTTTGTGCAAAACTACGCATTGAAAAAGGATTTGATATGGCAATCATTATAACCGATGAATGCATCAACTGTGGTGCTTGTGAACCAGAATGCCCAAATACAGCAATTTATGAAGGGGCTGATGAATGGCGATACAGTGATGGTACTTCCCTAGAGGGCGATGTGGTGCTTCCGGACGGAAAGGCGGTGAATGCTGATGATGTACAGGAGCCCATTAGTGATGAAATCTATTATATAGCACCAGACAAGTGTACTGAATGTATGGGCTTCCATGAAGAACCGCAATGTGCGGCCGTTTGTCCTGTAGACTGTTGCGTACCTGACGAGGATAGGGTAGAGACCGAAGATGAACTTCTTGGCAAGCAAAAATTCATGCACCCTGACAGTTAATTCGGGAGCATTTTCGAAACAATTTCCTTAAATAACTTACCACAAACCATCGCAGTCATATCTTGAATATCGCGGGTTGGATTGTATTCTACAATATCTGCTCCCAAAATAGGCACTGGAATATCTTGAATTAACTGCAAAAGCTGCCTGGTAGAAAGGCCTCCAGGTTCATGATGGGAGACTCCTGGGGCAAAGGCAGGATCTAAGGCATCTATATCTAGAGACAAGTAAATAGGACTCGTAAAAGCGGGCATTTTAAAACTTTCGAAATCCTTCATCTCACAGCAGTACACCCCAAAATTTTGAACGTTTTGGCGCTGCTCATCATTTAAAGTGCGCACCCCAACCTGGGTTAAACTTGTACATAGATCCTCTTTTAAAATATTATAAAAAGGGCAGGCATGTGAATAGGGATCCCCTTCAAAATCTTTATACAAGTCGCTATGTGCGTCAATATGAAGAATTGGAAACGGCCCTCGGTGTTGGTGAAAAGCTTTTACAACTGGATAGGAAATAGAATGATCTCCTCCTAAGGTTATTAGCGGTAGGCCTTCTTTTAAATGAGTATGGGTAATGGCTTCAATTTCAAAATAGTCGCCTATTGTAAAATCACCTTTGTCTAAAAGGCAATCTGCAGAAATAAGCATGCCATTTTCGGCATATAAATTCGCAGAATCGGAGGAGTACGCTTCTCTAATTATTGGTGGTGCCAAGGCTGGACCTCTTAAAAAGGAGGATTTTTCATCGTATAAAATTCCTTGCAGGACTACTTTTTGCATAGCTCTAAATATATCAAAATCCCTAGCAATTGTTGCCGCAGCGAAGCAGATATCTTAATTTTGAGGCCATGTCAAAAGCCACAGAAGAATATTCCGGAGTATGGATGAAAGTAGGGTGTTTCCTTTCTGCCCTCGCCATTATTGGGGTAATTACCATTTTGGTGTTGTTTGCCTTTAACTTATTACGTGGCGGGTAAGGAAGTCTTTAAACTTCCCGTTATATTTGCAGCCTTAAAATTGAAGTATGAAAGCGGGTATTGTGGGCCTTCCCAACGTTGGTAAATCAACGCTATTTAATTGTTTATCGAATGCAAAAGCGCAAAGCGCAAACTTTCCTTTTTGTACCATAGAACCTAATATTGGGGTGGTTAATGTCCCAGACCAGCGATTAGAAAAGCTAGAGGAGTTGGTAAATCCGCAGCAGGTAATTCCAGCTACTGTGGAAATTGTAGACATTGCGGGGCTTGTTAAAGGGGCTAGTAAAGGAGAAGGATTGGGAAACCAATTTTTAGGGAATATCCGTGAAACCGATGCCATTCTGCACGTTCTTCGTTGTTTTGATAATGACAATGTGGTGCATGTAGACGGTTCTGTAGATCCTATTCGCGACAAAGAAACCATTGACATGGAGTTGCAATTAAAGGATCTTGAAAGTGTTGAAAAGAAACTAGATAAAGTTAAGCGTGCCGCTAAAACAGGCAACAAAGACGCCCAAATGGAAGCCGCTGTGCTAACGAGCCTTAAAGAAGGTTTAGAAAGTGGGCAATCTGTAAGAGCTATTGAGGTAGATGAAAACGCGTACATCGCATTTGTAAAACCGTTGCAATTAATTACAGATAAACCTGTGATGTACGTTTGTAATGTGGACGAGGCAGGAGCTGTAGCTGGGAATGCCTACGTGGAGCAGGTAAAAGAAGCCGTAAAGCATGAAAATGCCGAAGTTATTTTTCTAGCGGTTGGCACAGAAGCCGATATTACCGAGCTAGAAACCTTTGAAGAACGCCAGATGTTTCTTGAAGATTTAGGATTGAGTGAACCAGGATCTTCTAAGCTTATTCGTGGGGCATACAGCTTGCTGAACTTAGAAACCTATTTTACGGCTGGTGAAAAAGAGGTTCGTGCATGGACCATTAAGAAAGGAGCCACCGCACCACAAGCCGCAGGCGTTATTCATACTGATTTTGAGAAGGGCTTTATCCGTGCAGAGGTGATTTCATACAATGATTATGTGTCGCTGGGTAGTGAAGCCAAAGTAAAAGAAGCAGGTAAAATGCGTGTGGAGGGTAAGGAATACATAGTGCAAGACGGTGATGTTATGCACTTTAGATTCAACGTCTAATCCCTGAACGTCATAGGATCTCTAATTCTTAGAGATTATTAAGGCCATAAGTCCATAGCTTTGGAATATGGCGAATACTACCAGTTATAGAAGTATGGGAATTATCCTTGGGATTCTAGGGGTGGTTCTTTTTTCTACAAAAGCCATTTTGGTAAAGTTAGCCTACCGTTACGAGGTAGATACCTTAGAATTGTTGCTTTTCCGAATGTTATTTTCAGTGCCTTTTTATGTGGGCATTTTATGGGTAATACAACGAAAAGAAAAGCGCATACCCACCAAAAAGGACGGTTTTTGGATCCTTATTTTTGGGTTCTTAGGCTATTATTTGGCGAGTTATTTCGATTTCTTAGGACTCAATTTCATTAAAGCAGGATTAGAAAGAATCATACTATTTGTGTATCCAACTATTGTAGTATTGTTGGGGTATCTCTTTTTTAAGGACCGTATTTCTAAACCACAAGCAATAGCCATTGGTATTACCTACATAGGGGTGCTTATTACTTTTTGGAGTGAACTGGAGTTTTCAGGAAATAAAACCCTTTGGGGCGGATTTTTGGTGCTTTTAAGTGCTATTACGTATGCCTCTTATTTAGTAGGTAGTGGTTGGCTTATTCCTAAATACGGAGTACTGCGTTTTACGTGTTATGCTATGATTGTTTCTACCTGTTGTGTGCTTTTGCATTACAGTTTTCAAGGCAATTGGCAGCTTTGGCATTTTCCTTGGCAGGTGTATCTCTATGGAATTCTCATGGCCATTATTGCTACTTTAATCCCTTCATTCTTAGTGTCAGAATCCATTAAGCGACTCGGTGCTTCTAATTTTTCAATTTTAGGAAGTTTAGGTCCGGTCTCGACCATCGTGTTGGCTTTTATTTTTTTGGATGAAAAACTAAATGCACTACAAATTTTAGGCATGTTAGTGGTAATAGCTGGGGTGACTTATCTTTCAATTAAGGGAAAAGCAAGGAAAAAGAGTTGAGACTATCAACAATCATAATTTTTTATTGTTGATTACTTTCATCGAGGGGCATTTTGATTTTTCCCTCGAAACTTTATATTAGTCGGGATAATCCCGTTTTTAATGGCGCAAACGCAATATACCGAAGATAACATTCGCTCTCTCGATTGGAAAGAGCACATCCGCATGCGTCCTGGTATGTATATTGGAAAACTGGGCGATGGATCTTCTGCAGATGATGGTATTTATATCTTACTTAAAGAAGTCATTGATAACTGCATTGATGAGTTTGTCATGGGCTCCGGTAAGACCATTGAAATAACCATTAAAGAAAAAGAGGTTAAAGTAAGGGATTACGGTCGGGGTATTCCTTTAGGCAAGGTGGTAGATGTGGTATCTAAAATGAATACGGGAGGGAAATACGACACCCGCGCCTTTAAAAAATCGGTAGGACTTAACGGGGTAGGGACCAAGGCGGTAAATGCCTTATCTACGTACTTTAAAGTAGAGTCTACACGAGATGGACAGTCTAAAACAGCCGAATTTAATACCGGAAACCTAGTCAATGAAGATTTGGTAGATTCTTCCAAGCGTAGAGGGACATTGGTAAGTTTTGTTCCCGATGAAACCATCTTTAAAAAGTACAAGTACCGCAATGAGTATGTAGAACGCATGCTCAAAAATTATGTGTACCTAAATCCCGGGTTAACTATTGTTTTTAATGGAGAGAAATACCATTCAGAGAATGGATTAAAGGACCTCCTAGAAGACAACAACAATCAGGAAGACTTTTTGTATCCTATCATTCATTTGAAGGGGAATGATATTGAAGTGGCTATTACGCACAGTAAGACACAGTATAGTGAAGAGTACCATTCTTTTGTAAACGGGCAGCATACCACCCAAGGAGGAACGCATCAAGCGGCGTTTCGCGAAGCAATTGTAAAAACGATTCGCGAGCACTTTAATAAAAACTTTGACGCTTCCGATATTCGTAAATCCATTATTTCTGCCATATCTATTAAAGTGATGGAGCCTGTATTTGAGAGCCAGACAAAAACCAAATTGGGTTCTACCGACATGGGCGGTGATTTGCCAACCGTTCGTACCTATATCAATGACTTTATTGGTCGTTATCTAGACAACTTTTTGCATAAGAATCCCGCTGTAAAAGATGCCATTTTACGAAAAATTCAACAGGCAGAAAAAGAACGAAAAGAATTATCGGGCATTCGGAAACTAGCGCGGGAACGGGCTAAGAAAGCTAGTTTACATAACAAAAAGCTTCGGGATTGCCGAGTGCATCTGGGCGATTTAAAAAAGGACCGAAGACTAGAAACCACCCTTTTTATTACGGAGGGAGATTCTGCATCGGGTTCCATTACAAAATCACGGGACGTAAACACCCAAGCCGTTTTTAGTTTGCGTGGAAAACCATTGAATTCGTATGGCATGTCTAAAAAGATCGTGTACGAAAATGAAGAGTTTAATTTACTCCAAGCGGCGCTCAATATCGAAGACTCCTTAGAAGATCTCCGATATAATAATATCGTAATCGCTACGGACGCCGATGTGGATGGGATGCATATTCGGCTATTACTCATCACTTTCTTTTTGCAATTCTTCCCAGAACTTATAAAAGAAAATCATCTTTATATTTTGCAGACTCCGCTCTTTAGAGTGCGTAATAAAAAGGAAACTATTTATTGTTATTCCGAAGAAGAAAAAAGGGCTGCGATAGAAAAACTTTCGGGTAAACCAGAAATAACACGTTTTAAGGGATTAGGAGAAATTTCACCAGATGAGTTTAAACATTTTATTGGAGACGATATTCGTTTAGAACCGGTGATGTTAGATAAGGCGATGTCTATTGATCAACTCTTGCAATTCTATATGGGCAAGAATACTCCTGACCGTCAAAAATTCATTATTAACAACCTTAAAGTAGAACTTGATTTAGTTGAAGAAAATCAACTGTAAAACAGCGTATAGGATACATGGAAGAGAACGGTGAGATGAATGAAGAGCAGGTGCCTGAGAATGAATTGCCTCAAGATGATTCCCTTACCCGTGTTACGGGGATGTATAAGGATTGGTTTTTAGATTATGCCTCCTATGTCATCTTAGAACGTGCAGTTCCCGCAATTGAAGATGGTTTTAAACCTGTTCAGCGTAGGATCATGCACTCCTTAAAGGAATTAGATGACGGCCGGTATAATAAAGTGGCCAATGTAGTAGGTCATACTATGCAATACCACCCCCATGGAGATGCGAGCATCGGGGATGCCATGGTACAAATTGGGCAGAAAGACCTGCTTATCGATACGCAAGGAAACTGGGGTAATATTTTAACCGGTGATAGCGCTGCAGCTTCGCGATATATAGAGGCGCGCCTTTCTAAGTTTGCGCTTGATGTAGTATTTAGTCCAAAAATCACAGACTGGCAGCTTTCGTATGATGGCCGTAAGAAAGAACCGGTGAACCTGCCTGTTAAATTTCCATTGCTTTTGGCGCAAGGGGCCGAAGGAATTGCTGTAGGACTTTCAACTAAAATTCTACCTCATAATTTCAATGAACTCATAGATGCTTCAATAAAGCATTTGAAAGGGCAACGTTTTAAACTGTTTCCAGATTTTCCAACAGCGGGTATTATTGATGTTACCAATTATAATGACGGGCTGCGTGGTGGTAAGATTCGCGTACGGGCTAAAATTGAAAGCCTTGATAAAAATACCTTGGTAATACGCGAGATTCCTTTTTCTACAAATACCAGCTCGTTGATTGATTCTATTCTTAAAGCTAACGATAAGGGTAAAATCAAAATCAAAAAAATTGAAGATAATACGGCAGCAGAAGTAGAAATCTTGGTGCATATCCCCAGTGGTATTTCACCAGATAAAACCATTGATGCCTTGTATGCCTTTACCGCCTGCGAATCTTCTATTTCGCCGCTTTCGTGCATTATTGAAGACAACAAGCCAATCTTTTTAGGGGTTAGCGAAGTCTTGCGTCGTTCTACAGACAATACAGTAGAACTTTTAAAGCAAGAATTAGAAATTCAGCTCAATGAACTAGAGGAACAGTGGCATTTTGCTTCCCTTGAGCGCATCTTTATAGAGAATAGAATTTACCGTGATATTGAAGAAGAGGAGACTTGGGAAGGTGTCATTGCTGCCATTGATAAAGGGCTAAAACCGCACACCAAGCACCTAAAACGGGCTGTAACGGTAGAAGACATTACACGTTTGACAGAAATTCGAATCAAGCGAATCTCGAAGTTCGATCTAGATAAAGCCAAGCAACAAATTGAAAGTTTAGAAGATCGTATTGAAGAGACTAAGAATCACTTAGCGCATCTTATTGACTTCGCAATTGATTATTTCAAGGAGCTTAAAAAGAAGTATGGAAAGGGCAGAGAGCGCAAATCTGAGATTCGAATTTTTGATGATATTGAAGCTACCAAGGTGGTTATTAGAAATACGAAACTCTATGTAAATAGAGAAGAAGGCTTTATTGGTACTTCCCTGCGCCGAGATGAATACGTTACGGATTGTAGTGACATTGATGATATTATTGTATTTACCAAAAAGGGAGGCATGATGGTAACGCGGGTAGATGCAAAAACCTTTATAGACAAGAATATTATTCATGTAGCGGTCTTTAAAAAGAAAGACAAGCGCACCACTTATAACATGGTGTATAAAGATGGTAGGGGTGGCGCTAGTTATATTAAGCGTTTTAATGTTACAGCCATTACCAGAGATAAGATGTACGATCTAACCAATGGCAAAGCCAGCTCAGAGGTGCTCTATTTTAGCTCTAATCCTAATGGAGAGGCCGAAGTTATTACCGTGCACTTGAGAAATTCCGGTAGTATTAAAAAGCTTAAGTGGGATTTAGATTTTGCAGATGTGCTTATAAAAGGAAGGGCTTCCAAAGGAAATATTGTTACCAAATATCCTGTAAAACGGATAGAATTAAAGGAGAAAGGACTTTCTACTCTAAAACCTCGAAAGATTTGGTTCGACGAGGTGGTACAAAGGCTTAATGTAGATGAACGAGGGGAGTTGTTAGGCGAGTTTAGAGCAGAAGACCGTTTGTTGGTTGCCAATCAACGAGGCGTGGTAAAAACCATTTTGCCAGATCTAAATACCCGTTTTGATGATGACATGATAGTGTTAGAAAAATGGCATCCTAACAAACCTATTACGGTGATTTATTATGAAGGAGAAAAAGAACGCTATTACACCAAACGATTCCTTATTGAAAACACGGGTAAGGAAGAGTTGGTGGTCACAGAACACCCAAAAACGCAGCTAGAGATTATCGCTACAGATTGGCGTCCCGTGGTAGAATTGGAATTTGCCAAACAACGAGGAAAAGATCAGAAGCCTAATGAAACTGTAGACTTAGAATCCTTTATTTCCGTTAAAGGAATAAAAGCAATGGGGAATCAGCTAACAGCATTGAAAGTCAAAAACTTTACTGTCTTAGATCCATTGCCCTATGTGGAAGAAGAAGCGCCTTCACTGAGCGACATAGAAGTGGTAGATGAAGAATCATTAAAATCCAATGATACGAATGAAAATGGCCCAAAAAATAATGATTCTGAACAACCCACATTGTTTTAAACCTAATTAACCTTATCTTAACGAACTCATTAACCGTTCCCTTGAAAATTTAATCAGTTATTTATGGAATTCACCAACCCGCTAGTGTATGGCGTGCCTGTTTTTATTGCCTTTATTTTACTAGAATTAACCTACAGTAAAACACATGGTGATGACCATTTGTATGAATGGAAGGATTTAGCAGCTAGTGGTTTTATGGGAGTGGGTTCTGCACTGTTAGGGCCTTTATTTAAGGTAATCTTCGCAATTGTTCTTTTTGAAGGGGTATATGAGTTGTGCAATCCTATTGTGGAAAATGGGGTGCGTCAAAATTTTCTGGGATTCGAATCTTTTGGCTACCAATGGTACATTTGGTTGTTATGCATGCTAGCAGATGATTTTACCTATTACTGGTTTCATAGAGCCAACCATGAGATTCGTATTTTGTGGGCTGCCCATATCGTTCACCACTCTTCAGACAACTTTAATCTAGGGACCGCCGTTCGAAACGGGTGGTTTACCATTCTGTATAAACCGCTTTTCTATATGTGGATGCCAGCCATTGGCTTTCCTCCTGAAATGGTGTTGGTTTGTTTAGGAATTGAAGCCTTATGGCAGTTTCAATTGCATTCGGTCTACATCCCTAAACTGGGCTTTTTGGAAAAGATATTAAATACGCACACCATGCATCAGGTGCATCACTCTCAAAATGTGGAGTACTTAGATAAAAATCATGGAGGGATCCTCAATATTTTCGATAAAGTATTTGGTACCTGGAAGGAACTCGATGATGAAATAACCGTAAAATATGGGGTCATTCATTCTCCGGAATCCTATAATCCAATAGTAATCCTTACCCACGAATTCAAAGACATTTGGAAAGACGTTAAAAAGTCGAATAAGCTTTCGCATAAGTTAATGTACATTTTTGGCCCTCCAGGGTGGAGCCATGACGGTAGTACGCTAACTGTAAAGCAACAGCAAGCCTTGTTTGAAAAGCAAAAGGAAGTTTCGCCAACGCTGGCTTTTGAGCGTCCTAATTAATCTTCTACTAAATCTTCAGTAGCCCGCTTCCGTTTTTTATTGCGCATCATACGCATGTCAAGGAATTCTACCATTAGTGAGAAGGCAATGGCGAAATACAAATATCCTTTAGGGATAGATCCTACTTCGTTATCGAATACCACCAGGTGAGATAGATGGGCTGCTTCTGCAATTAGCATAAATCCAATGAGAATTAAAAAGGATAGGCCTAGCACCTGAATAGAGGGGTGTCTATTTACAAATTCTCCAACGGGATTCGCAAAGAGCAACATAATAACCACAGAAATTACAACTGCTACAATCATTAGAATTAAGGCATCATTTGGGTTGGGAGAAATTCCATTAGTCATTCCTATAGCGGTAAGTATAGAGTCGAATGAAAAAACGATGTTAATCACAGTGATCTGCACAATAGCATTGCCTAAGGAAGAAGAACGGCCTTTTTTTACTTCGCGTTCGTCATGACCGCGATCCTCAATCTTTTCATGAATCTCTTTCGTACTCTTGTAGAGTAAAAACAGGCCTCCTAAGAATAAGATTAGAGCTTGCCAGCTTATTCCACCATGTATCCAAGATTCACTAAGGACTAAAAAAGGTTTTTTCAAGGATACCAACCAGGTTATACCAAATAACAACACGATACGCATGGCCATAGCCAATACTAAGCCCAGGTTGGTGGCTTTTTTACGATCTTTTTGTTCTAGCTTACCAGCAGCAATGGTGATAAAGATAATATTATCAATACCTAAGATGATCTCTAAGAAGGTTAGCGTCAATAGTGCCATCCAGGCGTCTGGACTTGAAAAAATTTCAAACATGGTTAGGGAGTTTTATAGGCAGTACCTCGTAGTTTTTTAGTTTCACCAACAGCGCTAAACTCAAAGGTGTAAGAGCGATCAGTGGTGGTCAGAATTTTTATATGGACCGATTTTTCTTCAGCTCGATTTTTAGGATGTAATTTTTTAATGATGTACTCACAATCATTAATCCAGCGAACAGAAGAACTATCTTGTTTCCCGTTAAAGTAATCTATTTCTAGATTTCCTTTCCGCACAAAGGTGGTTGTTAAAGAATCTCCATCTACCAAAGTAGAAAATTGAAAAGTACCCTCCTTAAAATCGGCGCAATTACGCTCTGGCGGAGTGGAGCAACTCAGTAAAAAACAAAAAAGAATACCCACAAAAAGGAAAGGGGTAACGTGATAGGGATCATTCATACCGCAAAAATAATGCTATTTCGGCGTAAAAGTTTCAAAAGTACCATCTCCGTAGAACCAAACTATCTTGGCTACTTCTTTTGATTTAGTTTTCTTATTGGATGGAGCAATGTTTAAAGCAGGTTCTACAGCTTCTACCTTTTTAATTCTGGAGGTTTCTTTTTTGAGAGTAGAAGGGAAGGTGCCTTCTCCACGCAGTAACCAATAAAGATTAATCTCCGGATAGGCATCTGCAAGCTTCATTACAAAATCTAAACTAGGCTTGTTTCTACCGGATAATAGGTGAGAAATACTAGACCTGGGCACCCCAATACGGTCTGCTAAAGCAGTGGGCGAGAGCCCAAAATGCGACATTATTTTCTTAATTCTATCTATCATAGCTAAGATTACAAATGTAATTAAGCGCTAGACAAAACAGAAGTATTTTATACTTCAAAAGATGTTAAAAAAACGAATAGTACTTATTTTAATAATAGAGGTAAAGTATTTTATACTACTGATATATAATAAATTATGAGTTTTATTTTTTAAAATGAGCACAATTGTAAAAAACAGCTTACAAATGTATTTTTGTTGAAGCATTGAATTGCCTTCAAAAATTTACAATTGTAAATAATATTCAGGTTTTCAATATGCTGGGAAGTGAACTTGCGCTTAAATTCTTACAGAATTATTAAAAAAACGGGGCTTTGATTACGTTTTATTTCTTAATTGCTTAATTTTACTGCAAATTCTTTTGTAATGAGCAAAGTAAAACTAGACGAAATAGACCACCAGATCCTAGATATGTTAATTGACAATACTCGTACGCCTTTTACGGATATTGCGAAGAAGCTTTTGATCTCTGCCGGTACCGTGCACGTGCGTGTTAAGAAAATGGAAGAAGCAGGAATTAT
Organism: uncultured Croceivirga sp.; assembly: GCA_964601965.1. Lineage (GTDB taxonomy): Bacteria > Bacteroidota > Bacteroidia > Flavobacteriales > Flavobacteriaceae > Croceivirga. Next base: position 29,039 of record CAZRPJ010000019.1, on the reverse strand, counting down.
AAAAGGTTCTTCTTTAACACTGGATTATGTAAAACTGGGGTACTCTTTTATCGCTTACGTTGGAATATTTTTAGAGAAAACGCATCAAACTAAATTTGTTTTAGAGCGTTTAACGCAAATTCCATACGTAACAGTTGCTCATATTACTACAGGTAAATTCAATATTTTCTGTAAAATCCGTGCGAGGGATACCACACACGCAAAGAATATCATTTTTAAGATTGATGATATTGATGGTATTAGTAGAACAGAAACTATGATTTCCTTAGAAGAAAGCATCAACGACAAGAAGCGTTTGATGCATACCATATTCAACGAACTCTAGTACCTTTTTATCGTGTTACAAGCTTCAGAATACCATCCATATTATGGGGGCTATATTGCTATGGTTAGCAAGAATGATTTAAATCAAGCTTTGCAAAGTAGTCTGGAACAATTAGAATCTTTTGTCCCAGGCATCCCAACTACTAAAATGACCTTCTCGTATGCAGAAGGAAAGTGGACTGTTGCAGAAGTGCTAGTTCATTTAATGGATGCAGAACGGGTTTTTCAATACAGAGCATTGCGCTTCGCAAGAAATGATAAAACCGAATTGAAAGGATTTGAGCAGGATGATTATGTGCCTACGAGTAGGGCTAATGAAAGAGAATTAGGGGCTTTATTTGAAGAGTTCCGTACGATACGTCAGGCCACGATTGCCCTTTTTAAATCTTTTAATGAGGAAGAATTACTGCGTTCTGGCACCGCCAATGGGGCCAATATGAGTGTGCGCGCACTAGGATATGTTATTTGTGGGCACCAAGCCCATCACCTCAACATCCTACAGGAACGCTATTTGTAGCTTTTATTCCAGCTCTTCCCGATCAGTAGGGAATTCGCCTTCGGCAGTGCTTGGCATTTCTTGAGTTTCACCGGCTAAGGTAGGCTCCGGAGCGTTGTCCAGTCCTTTTTCCATATTCTCCTCGAAGTTAGAAATGAAGTTGGCTAAGCTTTTGCTAATTTTTACTAAGAATATAGTATCGTCTGTGCGTACCTCCACCGCTTCTATTAATTCTCCGTTAGGTTTCTTTAAAACAATGATATCATCGTCTCCATAACCGTGTGGATATAAATCAATTAAAAGGGCCGCCACATCCCGGTCTAAGCGCTTGTAATCTACTATAACTCTTCTCATGGTAGGTCTGTTTATGTTAGATACCTAAATCTATAAAAATTAGGAGCCTACAAATGCAAAGAGTTGTAAAGTGCAAATAAAAGTATATGAAGTTACGCTTCCATGTAGTAAAGGAAAGATGCCTTTAAAATATCCGTAGGCACTTGCACATCAATTACGGCTTTTCCAATACTATTTAAAAGCACAAAATTAATTTGCCCACGGGCGTTCTTTTTATCGTGCTTTAATAATTCAAGAATCGTGTCAATCTCAGCCCTTGTAAATTTTACAGGCGTAAAGTGATTTGAGAAGATTCGTTTGATCTCATCCAATTCCACCTTAGAAAGCCCTGTTAGCTGGTGAGAGAGGTAGGCTTCTAGCACCATCCCAATGGCAATCGCCTCCCCATGCAAGAGTGTCTTGCGTTCTGACTCCGTTAAAAAGTACGATTCAATCGCGTGCCCTAAGGTGTGTCCGAAATTTAATTTTTTTCGAATGTTTTGTTCGGTAGGATCTTCAGCTACAATTTTTCCCTTAATTGCAATGGATGTTTTTATAGGTGCATCCGCTAAGGGATCATAATCAGGCCCACTTAAGTTTTTCCAATACCCTTCATCCATGATTAACCCATGCTTGAGCATTTCTGCAAATCCGCTAATGCGTTGTCGTTCCTCCAGGGTGTTTAAGAACTCAGGAAAAATTAAGACCATTTCCGGTTGTTCAATAACGCCAACTTGATTTTTAAGCGCCCCTAGATCTACCCCAGTTTTTCCACCAACAGAGGCATCAACCATGGCTAATAGCGTTGTTGGAATATTGATAAAAGGAATACCCCGTTTAAAACTAGCAGCTACAAAGCCTCCTAAATCTGTAACTACTCCACCACCAAGATTTATAAGCAAGCTCTTTCGGTCGGCGCCCAGTTGCGATAACTCGGTCCATACTTGCAAACAAGTTTCAATGGTCTTATAAACCTCTCCTGCTTTAATTGTGATCACTTCATCAATGGGGTAGGAACAAAGCTTCTTAAATACGGGAAGGCAATGCGCTTTTGTATTTTCGTCAACCAACACAAAAACCTTAGAAAAGGCACCCTGCTCAAGGCGTTGTGCCAAAACTGCTTGGGCAATTTCATTAAAATGAATTTCATGGGTTGCATCTACAACAGATTCCATATGCGCATAATTATAGGTCAAAGAAAGCTATAAATTGACAAAAAGAAAATGGAACACCTCCTTATCTTTGTCGGATTAGGAATTTGATAACTATGGAACGGATTTTTGAAGATACTGCAACAGCCTTTGCTTTAAAAAGTGATTCTGAGCTGGAACGGGCATATTTTCTTTTTAAGTTAATTGCGAACGAGCCTTTAGTGCGCATTGGAACGGCAGTGACCAATTTCGCTATTAATGCACATTTACCGGTAGAAGGACTGATACGGGCTACTGTTTTTGATCACTTCTGCGGAGGTGTGAACGAAGAAGACTGTTTGCCCATTATTGATAAAATGTACCAAAAAGGAGTTTGTTCTATCCTAGATTATTCCGTAGAAGGACAACAGCAAGAGAATAGATTAGATGGCGCCCTAGCTAATATTTTAAAGGTCCTAGATTTTGTAAAAGAAAAAGAAGCCATCCCTTTCGCTGTATTTAAACCTACCGCTTTTGGGCGGTTCGCACTCTTAGAAAAGAAAAATACGGGAGCACCATTAACCGAAGAAGAGACAGCAGAGTGGGAGCGTGTACGAAATAGGTATGATCAGGCATGTAAAAAAGCCTACGACCTTGACGTTTGTTTACTTATTGATGCGGAAGAAAGTTGGATACAAGACGCCGCAGACGAATTGTGCTTGGAGATGATGCGAAAATATAACAAGCAGCGTGCCGTGGTTTTTAATACAGCCCAATTATACCGTTGGGATCGACTAGACTTCTTAAAACAGCTACAACAAGTAGCTAGTAAGGAAGGATTTAAAGTTGGTATCAAAGCCGTTCGGGGGGCATATATGGAAAAAGAAAACACACGGGCGAAAGAACAGGGTTATGAAACACCTATTTGCGCATCTAAGCAAGCTACCGATGAAAATTTTGATGCAGCCATCACCTTCATGGCAGACCATATGGATGTGTTTTCCATTTTCGCAGGCACCCACAATGAAGAAAGTTCTTATAAACTCATGAATCTACTCCACGAAAAAGGAGTATCGGCAGGAGATGGACGTATTTGGTTTGGACAGCTTTTCGGGATGAGTGATCATATTAGTTATAACCTTTCAGAGCATGGTTACAATGTTGCCAAATACCTTCCCTATGGGCCTGTGCGCGATGTTATGCCTTACTTAATTCGAAGAGCTGAAGAAAATACTTCGGTAGCTGGACAAACAACACGTGAGCTAGAATTACTAAAAAAAGAAAAGAAACGTAGAAAAATCTAAGGGCGTTCCAAGCTTAGAACTTCCACACCTTCTGGACAGTTTTTCACCGTTATAAATTCTTCCTGCTCATTTTCTATTCGATAGGTTTTGCAGGGAGAGGTTTTGGTATCACTATTTCCAAAATCTATGGACCCTTCTTTAAAAAAAGAGCGCCAATACACAGAATCTTTTGCAACAGTAACCTCTAAACCATTTGCATATTGAATGGGTTTAGAACGAATGTCTTTTAATACCCGGCAATTGGGAAAATAACACAGTTCAATTCCGGTTTCACCAGATTTCTTTTTAATAAAGAATACTAAGAATACTAGGCCAATAGAAAAACCAACAAGATACCAGCCTAAGCGTTTTAAAAATCCGCTATCCATTAAAAAATTAAGAAGTTAATATCATTGTAAGACAGGCCAAACCAGTCCCCAACCGATTTATTGGTTAAGATGCCGTGGTACATATACAATCCATTGCGTAAGCCTTTGTCAAAGCGCAAGGAATGCTCTAAGCCACCATCCTCACCAATTTTCAATAAATACGGTGTAAAGATATTACTTATAGAAATAGTAGAGGTTCTAGGATAACGAGACGGAATATTGGGTACTCCATAATGGATCACTCCATATTTTTCAAAGGTAGGTTTGTCATGATCGGTAACCTCAGACGTTTCAAAACAGCCACCCATATCAATGGAAACATCAATGATCACGGCTCCTTTTTTCATGTTTTCTACCATTCCTGTAGATACCACCACTGGGGAACGGTCTTTACCACGGGTGGCTCCAATAGCCACATCACAACGCTTCAATGCCTTTAGTAGGTTTTTAGGTTGTATGGTAGAGGTGTAAACCGTTTGGTTTAGGTTGGTTTGTATGTTCCGTAGTTTGGTAATAGAATTATCAAACACTTTAATATTTGCTCCCAATCCCAGGGCAGATCTTGCAGCAAATTCGCCAACAGTACCGGCGCCAATGATCACCACTTCTACCGGTGGTACCCCGCTAATATTGCCAAACATGAGACCATTTCCTTTGTTGGTTACAGCCATTAATTCTGCAGCGATGAGAATAGAGGAGATACCAGCAATTTCACTCAAAGAACGAACAGCAGGGAATTTTCCATCTTCATCACGGATATATTCAAAAGCAATCGCGGTGATGCGCTTTTTTGCTAAGTGCTCAAAATACTTTTTTGATTGTGTTTTTATCTGTAAGGCAGAAATAATAGTGGCTTGCGGATTTAATAGATCTATTTCTGCAAGGGTAGGGGGTTCTACTTTTAAAATAAGAGGGCAGGAAAAAACCTTTTTGGTATCGTTGGTAATTTCTGCGCCGGCCTCTGTATAGTCTTTGTCGGTATAATTAGCCCCTTCTCCAGCGCCACTTTCTAACAATACTCTATGGCCGTGTGCCGTAATGGCATTAACTGCATCTGGGGTTAGGCAAATACGTTTTTCTTGGTATTGATTTTCTTTAGGAATCCCAATAAAGAGTTCTCCTTTTTGTTTTAGGAGTTCTAAGGTTTCTTCTTGTGGAAGTAATTGTTGTTTACTAAACGGTGAGGAAGGTTGGTCCATGTACTCTAGATGGCTTTACCTCAAAGTTACATTTTTTTTGAAAGGGTCGTTTTGCGCTCTTCTAGCTTTTGGCGCTCTTTACGCAATTCTTCCTTCTCTTTTAAAATGCGTAGTTCGGTATCCATGGCTTCTAGGTCAATGCCATGTACGTGCTTGTCATA
>CAZRPJ010000019.1:0-23624 GCA_964601965.1 uncultured Croceivirga sp. | reverse complement strand
TGCGTAGTTCGGTATCCATGGCTTCTAGGTCAATGCCATGTACGTGCTTGTCATAGAGTTTAAGACGAATGAAATATACAAAGGGTATTAAGATAATACAAATGGGGAGAAGCCACATGACATTCTCGCTGTCAATAGTTTCATCTTCATAAAAGTACACTTCAAATAATTGAAATGCATACATGAGAATTGGAATCAAAATGATATGATACCACCAATGCTTGCAGGTTAAAAACCAAACGAGTAATAAATATAATGGCACCAATTTTCCAACAATGAACCAAGCATGTCCTTCAATGGAGGGAAAACCATTTTTACCAATTTCAAACCATAAAAACGTCACTGTCTCCACGGTCTCATCATCTGGTAAATATTCATGGCTTTTAAAAATAAAAGGTGACAGCAAAATGAGAAAGGCAACGAAAGTCTCAATGATAATTCGTTTCCTAGCAAGCTTACTTCCTTTAGATCTTATAGACATTTGACTTGGTATATAACCTTAAAAACGAAAAAAGGGCGAACATATTTTGTCGCCCTTTAGTTTTGGTTAAATAAAGCTACTCTAAGATTTTTTCTCTTGCATTGTGTGCTTTCTTTTAACTCCAGTGTCTTGACCATCAACTGCATAAGCCGCTACTGTTGAAGCAAGCAACATTGCGACAGCCAAAAACCCAAAAATTACTTTCTTAGTGTTCATCGTACTAAAATTTTTGGTTAATAAATGAATTCATTCAACCACAAATGTAGGAAAAGATTTCATGCAAAAATGCATTTCACCGAAGTATTTTGCATTTCATCCGAAATTTTAACCATTTTATCGGGAGAACAAATAGTTCCTTTGAAGGTATGAAACTTGTTTTAACAGCTGCTTTGTAGTCCTTAATATTCGATACGACGAGTGGTTTCATCGACAAAGTACAAATGCACAGCTAAAAAATCAGGAGGTAATAATTCCGAAATACGCTCTGGCCATTCTATAAAATGATACACATCTTGCATAAAGTAGTCTTCTAATCCTAAATCTAAGGCCTCTTCTAAATTCGTTAAACGGTAAAAGTCGTAATGGTAGGCAAGCGGATTCCCATGGGCATCTTGGTACTCGTTTACAAGTCCAAATGTAGGGCTGTGGCCAGCATCGGTAACGCCTATTTCTAATAAGAGCTTTTTAATTAGGGTTGTTTTCCCCACTCCCATGTCTCCATAAAAGGCAAAGCAACTATGCTCTTTCAATAAGAGCGCAGGTATGTCCTCAATGTTTTGGAGTGAGAAGGTTTGATTCAAGACAATACTCTTTTTAGGTCATTTAAGCAATAATGACCATAAAAGTAAGGAAAGCTTCCAGCACGAGAAAAGTATACTGTACTTATACCTGACTACGACTGCGTATCTCTGCTGTAACTTCTTGCAGTAATTCTAAAAGCTCACGCTCTTGACGTGCGCGAATCTTATCATTAACAACACGCTCAATTTCATCTAAATGAGCAGGGGTTAGGTGTGCATCTGCAAGTGATTCATCCTCCGGGTTTAGCATTTCTCCTCTTCCTGTCATTAACCAGATTAAGTTAAGTTGTGGATAGGTACGAATGATAGTTTCAATAACATCACTACCAATAGAAGCATGGTTTTTTTTCATCCGTAAGGTGTAGCCGTTGCTGGCTCCGATGGAAAGATCAAATTTACGTGCACTTAGTCCTTCATGTGCAATAAATTGCATAAGACGGTCGACTGTTTTCATAATAACATCAATTATGTCCTATGGCTAGCAGCACGAAGATAAAGTAATTCTGGGGATTCCCTTCATAAAATTTGTGGTTTTCCTCCAAACGTATGTTTTTTTATAGGAAATAGTAGCTAACTGAAGGGCTTCGCAGCAGATACTCTCTTAGTGCAAGTGAATTTAAAAATAGGTTCGCTTTACACCTTATTTTGCATCCAACACTACAAACGGGATGATCATTTCTTCCAATGAAATGCCACCATGCTGGTAGGTGTTCCGGTAGTAGCTTACATAGTGATTGTAGTTATTTGGGTAGGCAAAGAACAGATCGTTCTTGGCAAAAATGTACGAACTACTCATATTAATACTTGGCAAATGTACTTTGCCCGGTTCTTTGGTGGCTAGTACTTCTTTTTCATTATAGGAAAGGCTTCTTCCTGTTTTATAGCGAAGATTAAGACTGGTCTCACGATCTCCTATCACCTTAGAAGGTTGCTTTACATTAATGGTTCCATGATCTGTGGTAATAATTAATTTCATGCCCATTGCCTGCGCCTTTTGAATTATTTCTAACAAAGGAGAGTTTTTAAACCAGCTTAATGTAAGGGAGCGATAGGCTTTATCATTACTTGCTAATTCCCGAATGACTTCCATTTCTGTTTTGGAATGAGAAAGCATGTCTACAAAATTGTAGACAATAGCCGTAAGATCATTGTCTTTTTGTGCTTTAAAGTTTTGGGCAAGTTGCTTGCCTTGTTTTAGACTGCTTATTTTATGGTATTCCCATTTTAAATTTAATCCCAATCGTTGTAATTGGGCGCCCAGAAATTCCGATTCAAATAGGTTTTTCCCTCCTTCATCTGTATCGTTTTTCCACCAATCAGGATGGCGCTTGGACATTTCTAAAGGGGTTAGGCCAGAAAAGATTGCATTTCGGGCATATTGCGTGGCGGTTGGCAATAAACTAAAATAGGCCTGCTCCGACTTCTTTCTGTAAAAGTTAGATACCACATCTTCAAAGGCTAGCCATTGATCATAGCGCAGGTTATCAATAACCACCAGCAAGGTTTTAGATCCCTTTAATTCTGGAACTACCAATTTTTTAAAGAGTGTGTGCGATAGAATTGGTCCCTCGTCTTCTTCAAACCAGGAACGATATTGTTTGTCTACAAACTTGCTAAACTGCGAGTTCGCTTCTACTTTTTGCGATTCTAGAATTTCAAACATGCTCTGATCCTCAATTTCTTCGAGCTGCAATTCCCAGAATATTAATTTTTGATAGAGTTCTGCCCATTCTTCCCAACTATTCACCATCGATAAATCCATGGCTATTTTGCGAAATTCTTGTTGGTAATTGGCCGTGGTCCGCTCAGAAACTAAACGAGAATGATCCAAGTTTTTCTTTAAGGATAAGAGTATTTGATTGGGATTTACCGGTTTAATCAAATAATCTGCAATCTTACTTCCAATAGCCTCTTCCATAATATACTCCTCCTCACTCTTGGTAATCATCACCACAGGGAGGGAAGCGTCTCGTTGTTTAATCTCACCCAAGGTGTCTAAACCAGAAAGCCCTGGCATGTTTTCATCTAAAAAAACGATATCGAAACTATTGGCTTCTACCTCGTTCAGTGCCTCTTGGCCACTTTGAGCGGTGGTAAGTTGGTAACCTTTGCCTTCTAAAAATAGGATGTGGGGTTTTAAAAGATCGATCTCGTCATCGACCCACAGAATGGAAATCTTTTTCATGCTCATTATAGTGCTATCTTTGCGTCCTTAAAATAAGCCTATTGTCACAGACCAACAAGCTTAAAATATTTAACGATCCTATCTATGGATTTATTGGCACCCCCAATGAATTGATTTTTAAATTAATTGGGCATCCCTATTTTCAGCGTCTGCGACGCATCTCACAAATGGGACTTTCTTATTTGGTATATCCCGGTGCACAACACACGCGTTTTCACCACGCATTAGGCTGCATGCATCTTATGCAAAAAGCCATTAATGTCCTGAAGTTTAAAGGGGTTTCAATTACTCCAGAAGAAGAGAAAGGCCTTCTATGCGCTATTTTATTGCATGATATTGGGCATGGTCCTTTTTCTCATGCCTTGGAACATGCTTTAATTCCTAATTGCAGCCATGAACAATTATCGCTGCTTTTTATGGAGGAGTTAAATAAGACCTGCGATGGTGCTTTAGAGACTGCTATTGCCATTTTTAAAGGAGTACATCCCAAGCAATATTTAAATCAGTTAGTATCCAGTCAGCTAGATATGGATCGGCTAGATTACCTAAAAAGGGATAGTTTCTACACGGGAGTTACTGAAGGAAACATAAGTTCGGAACGTTTAATAACCATGCTCAATGTAGCCGATAATGAATTGGTAGTAGAAGAAAAGGGGCTATACTCCGTAGAGAAGTTTTTAATGGCACGGCGTTTTATGTACTGGCAGGTGTATTTGCACAAGACTAGTTTGGTAGCGGAGTTACTTCTTATAAAGCTCATAAATAGGGCCAAGGAATTAGTGCAGAAAGGTATCGTTTTGGAAGGATCGCCTCGCTTTGTTGAAGTCTTGAAGAATAGCTATCCTACCATGGATCGCAGTAGTCTGGATCATTTTGCTCAGTTAGATGATGTAGACGTCATGGCGAGTTTAAAGGCGTGGCAATTTCATACAGACTTTATCCTTTCGGATCTATCACGGAGGTTATTGCATCGAGATCTTCTAAAAATTAAGATAAAAGACAAGCCTATTGCCGAAGAGAAGTTGCATCAGAAAAAAGAATGGGTATTAAAGCATTTGCCTATTCAAGAAGATGAATTAGACTACTTTTTGTTTAAGGGTGAAATAAGCAATCAGGCCTACAATGCAGAAGATCAAAACATTCATATTTTAAGAAAAAATGGCAAGTTAGTAGATGTAGCAAAGGCCTCTGACCATTTTAATTTAGAAGCACTTTCTAAAAAAGTTGTGAAATACTATGCCTGTTATCCAAAGGCAAGCGTTTAACAAATTTTCTTACTTTTGCCGCAATGAAGTTTACTGCCACCCAAATTGCCGGAATTCTTGAAGGAGAAGTAGTGGGAAATGCCCAGATTACGGTACACAAACTTTCAAAGATTGAAGAGGGAGAAAAAGGCAGTCTTACTTTTTTGGCCAATCCTAAGTACACCTCCTTTATTTATACTACCAAGGCCAGTATTACCATTGTAAATAAGGACTTTGAACCCGAACAAGATTTAAGCACCACACTTATCAAAGTAGAGGATGCTTACAAATCGTTCTCCAAGCTATTGGAATACTACAACCAAGTAAAAAATAACAAAACAGGTGTAGAACAACCCAGTTTTGTCTCTGAATCCGCCAAATACGGAGAAGGATTTTATTTGGGGGCCTTTTCTTATTTAGGAGACAACGTACAAATTGGCGCCAATGTAAAGGTGTATCCCAATGTTTATGTGGGGGACAATGTGACTATCGGTGACAATTGCATTCTTTTTGCGGGGTCTAAAATCTATTCAGAATCAATTATCGGGAATGGGTGTGTTATTCATAGCGGTGCTATTATTGGAGCCGATGGTTTTGGATTTACCCCTAATGAAAAAGGAGAGTATAGCAAAGTGCCGCAAACTGGTAATGTGATCTTGGAAGATAATGTAGATGTAGGTGCCGGTACTACCATAGACCGAGCTACCCTAGGATCTACCATTTTACGCAAGGGCGTAAAACTAGACAATCAAATTCAAATTGCTCATAACGTAGAGATTGGTGAACATACTGCCATTGCAGCACAGACTGGAATTGCAGGTTCAACTAAAATCGGGAAACACTGCCTAATAGGAGGGCAGGTTGGTATTGTGGGCCATATAACCATAGGGGATAGAGTACGTATTCAGGCGCAGTCGGGCATTGGAAGAAACATTAAAGATGATGAAGTATTGCAAGGATCCCCTGCATTAAATTATGGCGACTATAACAAGTCGTACGTGCACTTCAAAAATTTGCCTAAACTCGTCAATCAAGTTAACGAACTGGAAAAGAAATTTAACCATGAAAGCCAACAGCACTAAGCAAAAAACCATTGCTAAGTCAGTGACTTTAAAAGGTGTAGGTCTCCATACCGGAGAAGACGTGACCATGACTTTTGTTCCTGCTAAGGAAAACCATGGGTTTGCGTTTAAACGGGTAGACTTAGAAGGAGAACCTGTGATAGAAGCAAACGCTTCGTATGTTGTAAATACGCAACGTGGAACCAACCTAGAAAAAAACGGAGTAAAGATCCAAACCTCTGAGCATGTATTAGCTGCTTTGGTAGGGATGGATATAGACAATGTACTAATTGAGCTCAACGCACCGGAACCACCCATCATGGATGGTTCTTCTAAGTTCTTTGTTGAAGCCATTGAAGACGCTGGTATAGTTGAACAAGATGCAGAACGCGACGAGTATATTTTAAAAGACGTTATCTCCTACAAGGACGAAGCCTCTGGTAGCGAAATAACGATCATTCCCGCCGCTGAATATCAAATCACCACCATGGTTGATTTTGGTACGAAGGTATTAGGTACTCAGAATGCTACTTTGGAGCATATGTCCGATTTCAAGGAGGAAATTTCAAACGCTCGGACTTTTAGTTTTTTACATGAACTAGAAATGTTGCTAGAGCATGGGTTGATTAAAGGCGGCGATCTAAACAATGCCATTGTGTATGTTGATAAGGAAATCTCCGAAGCTACTATGAAGAAGCTAGAGAAAGCCTTTGATAAAGAAAAGCTCTCAGTAAAACCCAATGGGATTTTAGACAATCTAACGTTGCATCAACCAAATGAAGCAGCACGTCATAAATTGTTGGATGTAGTTGGGGATTTAGCCTTAACAGGCACTCGCATTCGAGGAAAAGTAATCGCGAACAAGCCAGGGCATTTTGTAAATACTCAGTTTGCTAAAAAACTTCAAAAGATAATCAAGCAAGAACGTCGCAATTATGTGCCGGACGTAGACTTGCACGCCCCTCCAGTGAAAGACATCAACCAGATAATGGAGATGTTGCCACACCGGCCACCATTTTTGTTGGTAGACCGTATCCTGGAACTCTCAGAAGAGCATGTAATAGGTATTAAAAATGTAACCATGAATGAGCCCTTCTTTGTGGGGCATTTCCCTGGTGCCCCAGTAATGCCTGGAGTGCTTCAAATAGAAGCGATGGCCCAAACCGGTGGTATTTTAGTACTAAGTACAGTGCCGGATCCAGAAAACTATCTCACGTATTTATTAAAAATTGATAATGTGCGTTACAAGCATCAAGTGGTTCCTGGAGATACTTTAATATTTAAACTAGACTTGCTATCGCCTATTCGTAGAGGAATCTGCCAGATGCAAGCTCGCGCCTATGCAAATGGGCGGTTGGTTTCAGAAGCAGAAATCATGGCACAAATCACCAAAGTAAAAGGCAATTAGTATGAACCAACCCTTAGCATACGTACATCCCGGAGCGAAAATCGCTAAAAATGTGGTGATAGAACCGTTCACTACCATCCATAATAACGTGACTATTGGAGAAGGAACTTGGATTGGTTCTAACGTAACTATTATGGAAGGTGCCCGAATTGGAAAAAACTGCAACATTTATCCAGGTGCAGTCATTTCTGCCATTCCACAAGATTTAAAATACAAAGGTGAAGATACCACGGTACATATAGGAGATAATACCACTATTAGAGAATGTGCCACTATTAATAAAGGCACTACAGACCGGATGAAAACGGTTATTGGAAATAACTGCTTAATAATGGCATACAGCCACGTAGCGCACGATTGTTTAGTAGGAGATGGCTGTATTTTTAGTAACAATTCTACCCTTGCTGGACACGTAACTATAGGAGAGAATGTGGTATTGGCAGGTATGGTAGCGGTACACCAATTTGTTTCTGTAGGGAGACACGCTTTTGTTACTGGAGGTTCTTTGGTGCGTAAAGATGTACCACCCTTTGTAAAAGCGGCTCGTGAGCCGTTGTCTTATGTTGGAATAAATTCAGTAGGACTAAGACGTAGAGGCTTTACCTCTGAAAAGATTAGAGAAATACAAAATATTTATCGCTTGCTGTACCAAAGACAGTACAACAACTCACAAGCAGCAGAAATTATAGAAGCGGAAGTGGAAGCAACTCCTGAGCGCGATGAAATACTTCAATTTATAAGGGATTCCCAGCGTGGGATAATGAAAGGATATTTTAGCAACAATTAATTATGGCAAATACTTCAGATATTAGAAAAGGCTTGTGCATCAAGTACAACAACGACATTTATAAAATTGTAGAATTTCTTCACGTTAAACCGGGGAAAGGTCCAGCTTTTGTGCGCACCAAATTAAAAAGTGTGACTACGGGAAAAGTATTAGATAATACCTTCTCTGCGGGTCATAAAATAGAAGATGTACGCGTAGAAACGCGTTCTTATCAGTACCTATATCCAGAGGGTGATACTTTTCATTTTATGAATACAGATGATTACAATCAGATCGCGCTACAAAAAGACTCTCTAGATTCTCCAGAGCTAATGAAAGAAGGGGAGATAGTCACTATTATTTTCAATACTGAAGACCAAATGCCGTTGTCTGTAGAAATGCCGGCAAGTGTAATTCTTGAGGTAACTCACACAGAGCCAGGGGTTAAAGGGAATACTGCTACCAACGCTACCAAACCTGCAACAGTGGAGACTGGAGCAAGAATTAATGTTCCACTTTTCATTAACGAGGGTGATAAGATTAAGATCGATACTGCTTCAGGATCGTACCAGGAACGCGCAAAGGAATAATCTGTTATGAAATTTCCCAGGCCCCATACCCTAGAAGAAATTGCCCAATGGTTGGGTGTTGAGTTTGTGGGTGACCCCAATTTTGAAGTCCTGGGCATGAATGAAATTCATGTGGTAGAAAAAGGAGATATGGTTTTTGTTGACCACCCTAAATACTACCAAAAGGCCTTGGATTCTGCCGCAACTACTGTGCTCATTAATAAAAGAGTAGAATGCCCAGAAGGCAAAGCGCTTTTAATTTCAGAGGATCCATTCAAAGATTTTAACCGTTTGGGGCAAAGGTTTAATGCATTTCAAAAAGCCAGTGCCAGTATTGCAGCTTCTGCCACTGTAGGAGAGGGTAGCATTATACAACCCAATGTGTTTATTGGAAATAATGTGCAGATTGGAAAAAACTGTCTTATACATGCGAATGTCACGCTTTATGATAATTGCGTGATTGGAGACAATGTAATAATCCATAGTGGAACCGTTTTAGGCGGTGATGCCTTTTATTACAACAAGCGCAACAACCAATGGGATAAATTCTTATCCGTAGGGCGCGTGCTTATTGAAGACCAAGTAGAGATAGGTGCTGGTTGCACGATTGATAAAGGAGTTACCGGCGATACCACCATTAAGAAAGGTACCAAATTAGACAACCAAATTCAGGTAGGGCATGATACTGTAATAGGTGAGCGATGCCTAATTGCTTCGCAATGTGGAATTGCAGGTTGTGTGGTTATTGAAGATGAGGTTACCCTTTGGGGCCAAGTAGGAGTAATTAGTGGTATTACTATTGGTGCAAAGGCGGTAGTAATGGCGCAAAGTGGAATTTCTAAGACCCTTAAAGGAGGTACAACCTATTTTGGAAGTCCGGCAGAAGAGGCTCGCGAAAAGCTAAAACAACTGGCAAGCGTACGACAGATTCCTTCTATTCTGGAAAAAGTAAAGAACATTTAAATCCTACGGCTTTATTATTCCTTGCCGAAACCCTATTTTTGTCCAACTTTTTAAAGAAATAACCCATGAGTGTATTGGTCAATAAAGACTCAAAAATAATTGTACAGGGCTTTACAGGAAGTGAAGGAACGTTCCATGCCGAGCAGATGATAGAATACGGCACCAACATCGTTGGTGGTGTAACCCCGGGAAAAGGAGGGCAAGAACACCTAGGAAAACCTGTCTTTAATACGGTGGCAGAAGCTGTAGAAAAGGTAGGAGCAGATACCACTATTATTTTTGTACCACCCGCATTTGCTGCGGATGCTATCATGGAAGCTGGGAATGCAGGAATTAAAGTGATTATTACAATTACAGAGGGTATTCCAGTAGCAGATATGGTAAAAGCCAACAATTACATAAAAGACCTTGATTGTACTTTGATTGGTCCTAACTGCCCAGGAGTGATTACTCCAGGCGAGGCCAAAGTGGGCATTATGCCAGGTTTTGTTTTTAAAGAAGGAAATGTGGGCATCGTTTCTAAATCAGGAACATTGACCTATGAAGCTGCAGACCAAGTTGTACGCCAAGGATTAGGCATTACCACGGCGATTGGTATTGGAGGAGACCCAATTATTGGTACTACCACCAAAGAAGCTGTGGAGTTACTAATCAACGATCCAGAAACCAAATGCGTTGTTATGATTGGTGAGATTGGAGGACAATTAGAAGCAGACGCTGCCAATTGGTACAAAGAAAGCGGCAGTGATAAACCTATCGTAGGATTCATCGCTGGTGAGACTGCTCCTGCGGGACGTACTATGGGACATGCAGGTGCAATTGTAGGGGGTAGCGATGATACAGCCCAAGCCAAAAAGCGCATTATGCGCGAGTGTGGCATCCATGTGGTAGATTCGCCTGCCGAGATTGGTGTGACCGTAAAGAAAGTGATGGGCTAACCAACATCCGTTAAAACAATACTAAATCCCGAATGTCTCGGGATTTTTTTATGTGCTTATCGCAGCACAAATCCTATATTTGAAGATTACCAACCCAAAATAATAGCAATGAAACTTTTAGAAAATAAGAACGTCATAATTACTGGTGCCAGTAGAGGAATTGGAAAAGGAATTGCTCAAGTATTTGCTGCCCATGGTGCAAATGTTGCCTTTACCTATAGTTCTAGCGAAGCGCCTGCTATAGCATTAGAAGAAGAATTAAAAGCCCTAGGGGTTAATGCAAAGGCCTATAAAAGCAATGCCGCCAGTTTTGAAGAAGCCGAACAACTAGTGGCCAGTGTCTTAGAAGATTTTGGTGGAATAGATGTGCTTATCAATAATGCAGGTATTACCAAAGACAATTTGTTAATGCGAATGGGTGAGGACGATTTTGATAAGGTGATTGAAGTCAATCTAAAATCGGTCTTTAATATGACCAAAGCTGTGCAACGAACCCTATTAAAACAACGCGCTGGTTCCATTATAAATATGAGTAGTGTGGTAGGAGTTAAAGGAAACGCCGGCCAAACGAACTATGCGGCTTCCAAGGCTGGAATGATTGGTTTTACTAAGTCGGTTGCCTTAGAGTTGGGCTCTAGAAATATTCGTTGTAATGCTATTGCGCCAGGTTTTATCGAGACCGAAATGACCGATAAATTAGATGAAAAAACGGTACAAGGTTGGCGCGATGCGATTCCATTAAAACGCGGCGGAACCCCAGAAGATGTGGCCAATGCATGCCTCTTTTTGGCGGCTGATCTTTCGGCTTATGTTACCGGCCAAGTACTGAATGTAGATGGTGGAATGCTAACCTAATTTATAGCCTATGCAAACCCAGACCTTGCTCTTGCTTCTTGCTGCTTTTGTAGTGGCGCTGGGTGTTGCTTTGTGGCAATATAGACAAGCTACCTTGTCAAAAAGAATTAAAACAGCGCTAGCAGTGCTGCGCTTTGTGTTGCTTTTTTGTGGGTTCTTGTTATTGATTAATCCAAAGTTTACAAAGAATTCCTACTACACAGAAAAACCGAATCTTTTGGTATTAGCAGATGCTTCGTCTTCAATTGCGCATCTGCAGGCTACCGAGGAGTTACAATTAGCGATTGAAAATATAAGCACTTCCCAGGAACTTAACGAACGTTTTACAATAGCGACTTTTGGTTTTACAAATGCTGTCACGCCCTTAGATAGCCTACAGTCTAGTGGTTCTATTACAAATATTTCTAAGGCGTTAGCGTCTTTAAAAGAAACATACCGCGGCACCCCAAATGCAGTGGTCTTGTTGAGTGATGGCAATCAAACCTTGGGTAGGGATTACGAATACTTTGAACTCGATTCGCAAGACCAATTAAATACAATTGTGGTTGGAGATACCACCCAATATGAAGATTTGTCCATTGGGCTCATTAATACTAATAAATATGCCTTTTTAGACAATCAATTTCCGCTAGAAGCACAGCTTTTGTACAATGGCAGCAATACGCAGCGTACAGAATTTAGAATTCGTTTGGAAGGACGAGTGGTTCACCGAGAAATTATTAATTTTTCTCAAAGAGAGCGTGCGAAATTGGTTAATGTATTACTGCAAGCGCAGAGCACTGGGATTAAAGAAATTGCCTTGGAGCTCACCCCTTTACCTAACGAAAAGAACGAACTTAATAACAACAAGGCAGTTGCCATTGAGGTGATTGATGAAAAAACAGTGGTTGGTATTGTCTCTTCTTTCAAGCATCCCGATTTAGGGACTTTAAAAGCGGCGATTGAATCAAACGAACAGCGAGAGGTACAATATTTAGCTCCTAATGAACCTATTACTACACTAGAGTCGGTAGACGTCTTCATATTATACCAACCTGATGCGAGTTTCACTCCCATTTACGATTTTATTTCAGAACGTGGCGGTGGATCCTTCACCATCACGGGATCACAAACAGATTGGAGTTTTTTAACGAGCAGAGAGCGTGGGTTGTCTTTGGAGTCTTTTGGTCAAGAAGAGGAAATCTTAGGGGTTAAAAATGCTGCATTCGACTTATTTGATACGGCGTCCTTTTCTTTTGAAGGATTTCCACCTTTACAAGGACAATTGGGTGATCTTTTAATAACGCAAGAAGCCAAGGTGCTTGCCTATCAACAGATTAAAGGAGTTTCCCTCAATGACCCTTTATTCTTTATTTTGGAAGGAGACGACAGGCGGGCTTTCCTTTTAGGGGAGAATATCTGGAAATGGCGGATGGCCACCTACCGAAACAATCAAGACTTTAGCAACTTTGACGAGATGATTGGTAAACTCTTGTTTTACCTTGCCAACGCCACTAAAAAAGAACGTTTGCAACTAGCGTATAAAAACGTTTTTGAAAACGCTTCGGAAGCCCAAATACGTGCTTCTTTTTTTGATAAAGCATTCGATTTTGATCCTGATGCAACTTTGTCGCTGCAATTAAATAATGCGGAAGGGCTGGTCAGGGAGGTTCCTATGCTGTTGTCCGGCAATCATTTTCAAGTAGACCTTCAGGATTTAGAAAAAGGCGATTATACTTTTACAGTGACCGAAACAAGAGAGCGTTTGTCCAAATCTGGAAGTTTTAGAATCCTAGATTTCGATGTAGAACAGCAGTTCCTCAGTGCCAATGCTAAAAAATTAGAACGGGTAGCTACCAATAATGGCGGTAAGGCCTATTACCCTGACCAAGAACAGGAATTAATTAACGATTTATTAGCCAATAATCAGTTTCTACCTGTTCAAAAAAGCACCAAGAATGTAGTATCTTTAATAGATTTTAGCGTAGTGTTAGCCATTATGGTTTTGGCACTGGCTACAGAATGGTTTTTAAGAAAATACAACGGATTAATTTAAAAGAATAGAACACATGGATAGATTACCAAAAATTGCATTACCTACGGTAGTAGCAATCATTTTTATTTTTCTACTTATCTCAAGATCAGCTGTAAACATTGGAGCTGGTGAGGCTGGAGTCCTTTGGAAACGCTTTGGAGGAGGAGTAGTGACAGACCAACCGCCTTTGGGAGAAGGTTTTCATTTAGTAGCACCTTGGAACAAAGTATATGTTTACGAGGTTAGAAGACAAGAAGTCTTTGAGAAAATGAAAGTACTCTCCTCTAACGGTCTTGATATTCAATTAGATGCTTCGGCTTGGTACATGCCACAGTATGATGAACTTGGTCAATTACATCAACAAATTGGTGAAGGGTATTTAGATAGAATTTTACTCCCTACCATACGTTCAGCGGCGCGTTCGGTTGTGGGAAGGTATACACCAGAACAGTTATACTCCAGTAAGCGAGATGCCATTCAGCAAGAAATTTTTGAGGAAACCAAAAAGATAGTAGCTGACCAACACATTGTTTTAGATGAGATTCTGGTGCGTGATGTGACCTTACCGCCAACTATTAAAGAAGCAATTGAACGTAAACTAAAGCAAGAACAAGAGTCTTTGGAATACGAATTCCGTTTGGTTACTGCAGAAAAAGAGGCAGAGAGACAACGAATTGAAGCACAAGGAAAGGCAGATGCTAATAAAATTCTTAGTGCGTCTTTAACCGACAAGATTTTACAGGACAAAGGGATTGAGGCCACATTAAAACTTTCACAGTCCCCAAATGCCAAAGTAGTTGTGGTAGGTTCTGGTGACGATGGACTGCCTTTAATCTTAGGAAATAATTAAAATTGTTTTTTAGTATAAAAATTAAATTTTAACTTCGTCCACAGAATGAGAAATCACGTTACACATCATCATATCACTTGCATCGCTCAGGCGAGGTAATGATATTTTGTGTAATTCAAAATAACCTAACCCGTTTGAGCAATCAAGCGGGTTTTTTTATGCAAAAAGATACCATGAAATTAAGAATTGCGATTCAGAAAAGTGGCCGTTTAAATGAAGACTCCTTGCGTATTTTAAAGGAGTGTGGCATTGGCATTGACAATGGAAAAGACCAATTAAAGGCCAGTTCAAGAAACTTTCCTTTGGAAGTGTTCTACCTCCGTAATGGAGACATTCCACAATATCTAAATGATGGGGTAGTAGATATCGCTATCATTGGTGAGAATGTATTATTTGAAAAAGGAGAAGGCATTGCCGTTAGTGAAAAACTTGGGTTTTCTAAATGCAAGGTGTCCATGGCTATCCCCAAGGAACAAGAGTATACTAGTTATAAGGATTTTGAAGGAAAGCGTATTGCAACCTCGTACCCTAACACCGTTCGTAAATTCCTGGACCAATGGGGGATAAAAGCAGACATCCACTTGATTAACGGATCTGTAGAAATTGCACCAAATATTGGCTTGGCAGATGTTATTTGTGACATTGTTTCTAGTGGTAGCACCCTATTTAAGAACAATTTGCGGGAGGTAGAAGTCCTTTTGAAAAGCGAAGCAGTTTTAGCAGTATCACCTAAAATTGATGCCGAAAGAAAGGCCATTTTAGACAAGCTTACCTTTAGAATACAATCTGTGTTACAGGCGCGTAAAAATCGCTATGTACTTATGAATGTGCCCAATGATTCTTTAGACGCGGTGATTAAAATCCTTCCAGGAATGCGCAGCCCTACCGTATTACCACTGGCAGATGAGGGATGGAGTTCTGTGCATACAGTAATTAACAAGGATACGTTTTGGGAAGTGATTGACGAACTTAAATTGGCGGGTGCCGAAGGTATTTTGGTGTGTCCGATTGAAAAAATGGTACTCTAATGAAAATCTATACGCGACCTGTTCCTTCTGAATGGCCTACTATTCTTGCCAGACCAACACAGTCTTTTTCGGAAATCGAACCCATAGTTAAAGAAGTATTTGCTGCTGTGGGCGAAGATGGCGATACTGCCTTAATAGACTATACCCAAAAATTTGATGGGGCCAAATTGGATTCCCTAGCAGTAACTGCAGATGAATTAAAAGATGCTCATACCCAAGTGCCGGCAGAACTGCAAGCCGCAATTGCTAAGGCAAAAAATAATATTGAAGCATTCCATGCAGCGCAGCGCACAGAGACTATAGCTGTAGAGACGATGCCTGGGGTAGCTTGCTGGCAAGAAAAACGCCCCATTCAAAAGGTAGGGCTTTATATCCCTGGCGGAACAGCGCCCTTATTTTCTACCATCCTTATGTTAGCGATACCAGCTAGAATTGCTGGTTGTCAGGAAATTGTAATGTGCAGCCCTCCAGATTCTAATGGGAACATTAGCCCCGTTATTTTATACACCGCACAGCTTTGTGGGGTTACCAAAATATTTAAGGCGGGCGGCATTCAAGCAATCGCAGGAATGACCTTGGGTACCGAGACTATTCCTAAAGTGTACAAATTATTTGGGCCAGGAAATCAGTACGTTACTGTGGCCAAACAATACGCAACTACCTTGGGCGTGGCTATTGATATGCCAGCGGGTCCTAGTGAATTGTTAGTGGTCGCCGATGCGAGTGCTAATGCTGCCTTTGTGGCTTCGGATTTGCTGAGTCAAGCAGAACATGGGGTAGATAGTCAAGTGGTGTTGGTTTCCACCTCTCAGGCGTTCTTAAAAGAGGTAGAAAAGGAACTGGCACTGCAGCTTCCTGCCTTGCCAAGAAAGGAAATTGCGGCGAAAGCCATTGAGAATAGCCGATTGATTTATGTAGAGGATGATGAAACGGCCTTGGCGATTATCAATGAATACGGTCCGGAACATTACATTGTTTGTGTAGAAAATGAAGATTTTTATGTGCAAAATACTATGAATGCAGGATCGGTGTTCATTGGAAATTTTACTCCGGAAAGTGCGGGTGATTATGCCTCAGGCACTAACCACACCCTGCCTACCAATGGGTACGCCAAGCAGTATAGTGGTGTGAATCTAGACAGTTTTATGAAAAGTATGACCTTTCAGAAAATTTCAGAGCAAGGTTTACAAAACTTAGGTCCAGCAGTAGAATTAATGGCAGAGGCAGAAGGGTTACAGGCACATAAAAATGCGGTAACACTGCGACTTAATGCAATGAAACAGTAGATGAAAAACACGTTTAACATAGCATCTTTAATACGTGAAAACGTGCAATCTTTAAAGCCCTATGCTTCGGCCAGGGATGAGTTTAAGGATTTTGATAAGGATATGGTCTTCTTAGACGCCAATGAAAATCCTTTTGAGAACGGTGTTAATAGGTATCCAGATCCACAGCAACGTTCTTTAAAAGAGGTGTTGGCCATGCAACGGAGTATTCAACCTTCGCAATTGTTGCTTGGGAATGGCAGCGATGAAGTGCTCGATCTTTTATTTCGTGCTTTTTGTGAACCCCATGAAGATACCATTATCACACTACCGCCTACCTACGGGATGTACAAGGTGTTGGCGGCAACCAATGCGGTGAAGAATAAAGAAGTGCTATTATCTAAGGATTTTCAACCCCGAGTAGAAGCCATTTTAAAGGAGGTAGATTCTAAAACCAAACTTCTTTTTATCTGCTCTCCTAACAACCCAACGGGCAATGCTTTCAACCCAGAGGCGATACAGCAATTGCTGGAGGACTTCCAAGGATTAGTGGTCATCGACGAGGCCTATATAGATTTTGCACAAAAGGATTCATGGGTACATCGTTTGGATGAATATCCTAATTTGGTGGTTACCCAAACCTTGTCTAAAGCCTATGGAATGGCCGGGATACGTTTAGGGATGGTTATGGCATCTACAGCGATTATTTCGGTATTAAATAAAATAAAACCGCCTTATAATGTCAATGAACTTACTCAAGAAAGAGCATTGCAACGCGTGAGTGATTCAGAATCGGTGCAACAGGAGGTAGCTACTATTTTAAAAGAGCGCACTAGCTTAGTGCAAGCTTTGATGACCATTCCATTTGTAAAACAGTTATTTCCTAGTGATGCAAACTTTGTGCTGGCTCGTGTAGATGATGCTCCTTTACGGTACAACCAGCTCATAGAAAAAGGAATTGTTGTTCGCAATCGTAGCACCCAACCCTTATGTGATAATACCTTACGGTTTACCGTAGGTACTTCAGAAGAAACTATAAAATTAATTACCGCATTAAAAGATTTAAGCCATGGCTAAACGCGTACTTTTTATCGATCGAGATGGCACCCTAGCAAAAGAACCCGGCGATGAACAATTAGATGCTTTTGAGAAACTAGTATTCTATCCAAAAGTATTTATGTTCCTAGGTAAAATTGCCAAAGAACTAGATTTTGAGTTAGTGATGGTAACCAATCAAGACGGTCTCGGAACTGACGCTTTTCCAGAGCCTACCTTTTGGCCAGTACACAACTTTATTCTACAGTCTTTAGAAAATGAAGGTGTAGTATTTAATGAAATACTTATAGACCGCACCTTTGCCAAGGATAACGCCCCTACAAGAAAACCTAATACTGGTTTATTAACCTCCTATCTTGATGGATCTTACGATTTGGCAAACTCGTATGTTATTGGAGATCGCCTTACAGATATGGAGTTGGCTAAAAATTTGGGGAGTAAAGGTATTTTTATTGATGATAAAACAGCGCTTGGTACAGATGAAATCACGGTCTCAGAAGCGGCTTTGGCCAACGTTATCGCTTTGCAAACCAATGATTGGGAAGCGATATATGAATTTCTAAGGCTTACCACACGGACTGCAACCATTAAAAGGACCACCAAGGAAACAGATATCAGTATCGCTTTGGATTTAGATGGAAGTGGTCAATCTGATATTGATACGGGTCTTAAGTTCTTTGATCACATGCTCGATCAATTAGCAAGACACGGACAGATGGATTTAACAATCAAGGTACAAGGCGATTTAGAAGTAGACGAGCACCATACCATTGAAGATACAGGTATTGCCTTAGGAGAAGTCTTTAGCGAAGCACTTGGTAATAAACTGGGTATGGAACGTTATGGCTTTAGCTTGCCAATGGACGATTGCTTGGCACAGGTTGCTCTTGACTTTGGCGGAAGAAACTGGCTGGTTTGGGAAGCAGAATTCAAGCGTGAAATGGTGGGTGATATGCCTACAGAAATGTTTCATCACTTTTTCAAATCTTTTAGCGACGGAGCCAAAGCAAATCTCAATATAAAAGCAGAGGGTACCAATGAGCACCATAAGATAGAATCCATATTTAAAGCCTTTGCCAAATCCATAAAGATGGCAGTTAAAAGAGATCCCAACAACATGGTATTACCCAGTACAAAAGGATTATTATGAAGTTGGTAATTATAAATTATGGAGCTGGAAATATCCAAAGCATAAAGTTTGCTTTTCAACGGTTGGGGGTAGATGCGGTGTTATCAGACGATATAACAACCATTCAAAACGCGGATAAAGTGATTTTCCCAGGAGTTGGGGAAGCTAGCAGCGCTATGAGCAAGCTTTGGGAAAGTGGTTTACATGATAGTATTGCCCAACTACAACAACCGGTGCTAGGTATTTGCCTGGGAATGCAGCTTATGTGTAATTCTTCCGAAGAAGGTGGCACCAAAGGGTTGGGAATTTTTGATACGGAAGTGGTGAAGTTTACTAGTTCATTAAAAGTGCCACAAATAGGATGGAATAAGATTGAAAATCTTCAATCTCCTTTATTTAAAGGGCTACAGGAAGATTTTATTTACTTGGTACATAGTTTTTATGCGCCTAAAGCTGCTGAAACTATTGCGACAAGTACCTACGGCTTAACATATAGCGCGGCATTGCATAAAGACAACTTTTATGGAGTACAGTTTCATCCAGAAAAGTCAGGAGCTTATGGGGCAAAAATTTTGAAAAATTTCCTGGAGTTATGAGCCAGGAATCGATACGCATAAGTACGGATCGTACACAAATTGATACCCAATTTGTACATCAATACTTATCTGAGAAGGCATATTGGTCAAAAGGTAGGTCCAAAGAAGACGTGTTAAAAGCTATTGAACACTCCCTTTGTTTTAGCGTCTTTAATGCTGCTAATGAACAAATAGGATTTGCTAGAGTAGCGACGGATTTTGTAGTTTTTGCATGGATTATGGATCTTTTTATTGATGAACCATACAAGGGGAAAGGAATAGGCAAGACTTTGGTGCAAACGATTCTTGACTATCCCGACTTAAAAGAGGTGAACGGATTTGGCCTTAGAACGAATGATGCACACGGCTTGTATGGGCAATTTGGATTTACTGAAATTCCATCTCCCAATACCTGGATGTTTAAAAAGAACAGTGTATGAGAATAATTCCTGCCATAGACATTATAGAAGGAAAATGTGTCCGACTCTCTAAAGGAGATTATGCAACAAAAAAGGTATACAATGAACATCCTTTGGAGGTAGCCAAAACCTTTGAAGATCACGGTATTCAATACTTGCATTTGGTAGATTTAGACGGTGCAAAATCCAAACATATTGTAAACCACAAGGTCTTAGAAGAAATAGCGTCTAAAACCAATTTACGTATCGATTTTGGAGGCGGTTTAAAAACTGATGAGGATTTGCATATTGCATTTGAGAGTGGTGCATCGCAAATAACGGGTGGTAGTATCGCCGTAAAAGATAAAGACACCTTTTTAGGGTGGTTAAAGCGCTATGGTGCACAGAAAATTATTTTGGGAGCTGATGCGATGAATGAAAAGATTGCGGTGTCTGGCTGGCAAGAATCCTCAAAACAAGAGCTCATTCCCTTTGTAAAGAAGTATCAGAAACAAGGCATACAGTACGTAATATGTACAGATATCTCTAAAGATGGCATGTTGGAGGGCCCTGCGTTTGATCTTTACAAAAGGCTATTACAAAATACAAAAGTCACAAGGACCGAAATAGGGGGTAGCGGTGTTATTGATGTTGAAGAAAATGGAATTAAATTAATTGCTAGCGGGGGTATTTCAAGTTTTGACGAATTGCCGCGATTGGCTGAAATTGGTTGTGAAGGAGTGATTATTGGAAAAGCAATTTACGAGAACCGTATTGCGCTAAAGGAACTAGAAAATTATATTGTACACCATGGATAATCTAAGCGCCTTTCAGAAAGAATTTGTAGATAATTGCTCTTATAGAATGGACGAAAGTTTACGGATGATAACCATTTCCATGGAGAAAATCTCCGAGGCGCAGCTATGGCAAAAGCCCAATAGTTCATTAAATAGTATTGGGAATTTAGTTTTGCATTTATGCGGAAATATGACACAGTATGGCATTGCATCGTTGCAAGAAACACCGGATGAGCGCAATAGAGACCAAGAGTTTTCTACCGAAGGAGGCTTTACAAAGTCAGAACTTTTAGAATTACTACAGAAGACTGTAACCCATGTAAAGAATTCTTTTTCAAGTGTATCTATGCAGCGTATGTTGGCACACAAACAAGTGCAAGGGTTTGATTTTTCTGGCATTGGAAATATGGTGCATGTGGTAGAGCACTTTTCGTATCATACAGGTCAAATTGCTTTCTGGGTAAAATTGTTGCAGGATGAAGCTTTAGGATTTTATGATGGACATAATTTAAATACGTTAAACGATCAATAACCCTTTCATTAAATAGGGATTTAAACTGCTAAGTAGTATACATGCTAACAAAACGAATCATTCCTTGTTTGGATATTAAAGATGGGAGAACCGTGAAGGGTGTCAATTTTGTGGCGCTCAGAGATGCAGGTGATCCAGTAGAATTAGCCCAGCGCTATGCAGAGGAAGGCGCTGATGAGTTAGTGTTTTTAGACATTTCTGCCACCGAGCAGAAACGCAAAACCTTAGCAGATTTGGTGTATCGGGTTGCGGAGCAGCTAAACATTCCTTTCACAGTTGGTGGGGGCATCTCTTCGGTAGAAGATGTGGATATTTTGCTTAAAAATGGCGCGGATAAGGTATCCGTGAACTCTTCAGCAGTAAAACGACCAGAACTCATCAACGAGTTGGTGGCCAAATTTGGCTCTCAATGCATTGTAGTTGCCATAGACGCCAAATTTATTGAAGGCGCTTGGAAAGTGCATTTAGTAGGGGGTAAAGTACCCACAGAACTCGATTTGTTTGAGTGGGCACAAGAAGTTGCGCAACGCGGAGCTGGAGAAATTCTATTTACCAGTATGGATCATGATGGCACTAAAAATGGTTTTGCAAATGAGGCACTTGCTAAATTATCGCAGCTCGTTTCTATTCCTGTAATTGCTTCTGGAGGTGCAGGAAAAATACAGCACTTTACAGATACCTTTGAATTAGGAAAAGCAGATGCAGCCTTGGCTGCCAGCGTATTTCATTTTAAAGAAATTGAGATCAAAGACCTGAAAGACACCTTAAGCAATCAAGGAATTCCCATGCGTAGGTAATTAAATTCCTGGGTAAAAACGAATGAAAAGATCAAAAGAACATATAGCACCGTATCCATGGGGAAAGGATTGCTTAGGTTGGCATTTAGTGAATGAACCTACATTGAGCGTTATACAGGAGTCTATGCCTCCGCATACAGAAGAAGTGGCACACAAACACGAAAAGAGCCAGCAATTCTTTTATATTCTAAAGGGAGAAGCCACCTTTGAAATCGAAGGAACGGTTCACACAATTAGGAAACATGAAGGAATTCATATTCAAAAGAATCAAGTGCATCAAATAAAAAATAAAACTGAAGCTGAGTTGGAATTTTTAGTCATTTCACAACCGCATGCTCAGAAAGACAGAATTAATACGAATCGTTGAACTCAAGAAAATGAATATAGCTTTTAATAAGGATCAGAACGGCTTAGTACCAGCCATTATTCAAGATGCTACTACCAAAAATGTGCTTATGCTTGGGTATATGAATGAGGCCGCCTACAACAAAACCATAGAAACCAAAAAGGTGACCTTTTATAGTAGAAGTAAAGAAAGGTTATGGACCAAAGGAGAAGAGAGTGG
This sequence comes from uncultured Croceivirga sp., assembly GCA_964601965.1. GTDB lineage: Bacteria > Bacteroidota > Bacteroidia > Flavobacteriales > Flavobacteriaceae > Croceivirga. The sequence continues at coordinate 1,348 of CAZRPJ010000019.1, read as the reverse complement.
TAATTTCTTAGAACTGGTAGACTTAAAAGTAGATTGCGATAATGATAGTCTATTGGTACTTGCGAACCCAGTAGGTCCTACCTGCCATACGGGCACGGATACCTGCTGGGGAGAGGCCAACCAACAAGAATATGGGTTTTTAACGCAATTAGAGGGAGTTATCCGCTCTCGTAAAGAAAACCAAGAAGATGAGAAAAGTTATGTGGCTTCTTTGTTTAGAAAAGGCATTAACAAAATAGCACAGAAAGTAGGAGAGGAGGCTGTTGAAACAGTGATTGAAGCTAAGGATTCTAATGAAGAATTGTTTTTAAATGAAAGTGCGGACCTGCTATTTCACTACCTCATTTTATTACAGGCCAAAGGTTATGCACTTAAAGATGTTGTAAAGGTTTTGGAATCTAGGCATTAAGTGCTTTACTTTATGGTTCATCATAACCATCAAAGAACGCACACATGTACACCCGATTGCTTGGCAGCTTACTTTTTTGTTGCCTACAAAGCTTAGCGCTATTTTCACAGGCTACCACTATTCAGTACCAAGCAAATGGTACCAACCAACTTCTTGAACAGAATCCGTTTTCAAAATTTGTGGGAGCTTGGACACTGCAGAATGAGGAATGGATACAAAACTGGGGAGGAACCACAGACACTCTGCAAATTCCTGGGCATCATACGGTTACCACAGCCTTAAATACTGCCAACACGTTGCTATCAATCATTGATGGACCACCCCCCAATGGGCAAATCTTCTGGTCTTATAACCCGGTAAGTAAGGTTGTAAATCATCTTTCAAGTTTTGGAGAAATACGGGCAGGAGTAGGGGAAGGATCTGTTTCTAAAGAAGGAAATGTGCGCTTAAAAATTAATTTCGAAGGAGAACCTAAGAACACCTATCGCATCTACAATTATCGCTGGCTAGATCCAGATACCTATCATATGAAATCGGTACAATATAATTCAATGAACGAACAGACAGGGCTGTTTTATGAAGGTACATTTGTGCGAGTGGTACCATCTGAAACGAAGCTTAACAAGGAGATTACTGATATTCTGGCTGTCATAGATGATACAGTGATTCCGGTAAGTGAACAGCTCAAGGTGTATGATGACGAAGTGGTACATATGGCTCCTAATTCTGAAGTACATGTTGGAAAAGAAGCTCTAAAAAGGTATTTAGAACTGCAACGTACCTATGGCAGCGTACAAATGAAACATAAAGTTGTAGAAATAGAAGAGGCAGGAGACTTCATTCTAATGCGCGGTCAAGTGACCGGCAGCTTTTTTCCAAAAGATGCTTCAGCTCCCATCCCCTTTAAAACAAAGAACCTGTTTGTTTTTGGGAAAGTTG
>CAZRPJ010000018.1:0-50673 GCA_964601965.1 uncultured Croceivirga sp. | reverse complement strand
GTATACCCAGCTCCAATTCCTACATATGGGTCAAACCATCCTGTTTCTCCAAGTATTTTGTTTAAGTCATAACTCACACGCAAATCAATCGCGTAATAATCTATATCCTCTGCAATGACAACGTTATCAATGGTTTTTCCTTCTTGGTATTGATTGTAAGACCCAATGGCTTCTAACCCTAAGCCACTTTTAAAATATCTACCGATACTTACTCGCGAGGGAAATGGAACAAAATTCCAATTGTCTTCAATATCAAAGAGATTGCTAAATTCTGAGCCCGCGTCGTCAACAGCATTAAAACCAATGCCAAAGATCCAAGAGCTTTGAATTATACTATCTTTTTCTGTTAGCTCTGGTTTCTGAGAAAAACCACATAATGGAACAAGGAACACAGCCAAAAGGCAGAATCTGGAGAACTTCATGTTGTAATAATTTGGAGCTTATTGCAACAAAAGTAGACCAATTGACCTTATTTCTAAAAAAAGGTGATTTAATGTCCATTAAAGACGATAAAATGCACGAATTCAGTCTAAATGAATTGTAAGCTTTTTATCAGTTATTGGAAATGAATAGAGGCAAACTGGATAGTTTTCAGTGGAAGTGAGGGCATTTTTTTTCGTCCTTTCAACTCCAATTTCTATTGAAACAGACGTTTCTTTATTTACTTCCATTTTCGGTACAGAAACATTTTTTGAAGCACCAAGGCAGGCCACTAAAACCCATTTCTCAGAAAAATCAACGGACGGAATAGGGATGCCCGGCTTTCTAGTCTTATTAAGTTTAGAATAAAACTTATTCAAAGATTTTTGATCCCGAATTATAAGTGTTTGGGCAGAGTCTACCGGAAAAAAATCACTCTGGTAAATTAGCTGAAGTCTATCATCTTTTACCTCATCTACTTGTTGACTTTTACAAGAACTAAGAACAAAAAGAATTAGAAAAGGCAGCCACTTCATTAATACGAATTTTTAAACCTTGAATTATAGGCCTTTTCGTAAACTTCCTCATAAAGTGGTAAAATATTTTGAAGTTCAAACTGCTTCGCTATTTTTTGAGCATTCTCTTTAAATTTCTCTAGCAGTTGCTCATCCTTTAAAAGGTAAACGGCGTTTTTTGCCATCTCCTCAACGTCTCCTACTGCACTTAAAAACCCACTTTCACCGTGCTTGTTGACTTCTGGAATACCTCCTGTGTTGCTTGAAATTACTGCCACCTTATTGGCCATTGCTTCTAGAGCTGCCAATCCAAAACTCTCTGTTTCTGAAGGCAGAATAAATAAATCTGAAAAGCAAAGAATACGATCTATTTCATTACTATTCCCGAGGAACAAAACATGCTCTTCTATTCCTAATTGCTCACATTGCAACTCTGCCTTTTCTTTTTCTGGTCCTTCACCAACCATAATGAGTTTTGATGGTACTTCTTGCAAGACTTTATGAAAAACACTTATCACATCTGGTATTCGCTTAACTTTTCTGAAATTGCTGATGTGCGTTATAATTTTTTCTCCATCTGGTGCCATTAAAGAACGTTGGCAATCGGTAAAAGAGTTGCTGTATTTCTTGGAATCTATGAAATTCGGAATCACTTCAATTTCATTGGTAACTTCAAAAATGTCGAGTGTTTTGTTTTTTAAGTCCTCTGAAACAGAAGTAACCACATCGGATTTATTAATACTAAAAGTAACAGCAGATTTATAAAATGGATGATTGCCCACTAAGGTAATATCTGTACCATGCAGCGTGGTAATCATAGGAATGTAAATATTTTCCTCCTTAAGCATTTTCTTCGCCATATAACCCGCATAGGCATGAGGTATGGCATAATGCACGTGTAAAAGTTCAATACCATAATGTTTTATAGTGTCTACCAACTTACTTGAGAGGGCTAATTCGTAGGGCTGATAGCGAAACAAGGGATATTCTGGTACGTGTACTTCATGAAAATAGATATTATTATTTAGGAGGCCCAGACGAACGGGTTGTTGGTATGTGACAAAATGAACTTCGTGGCCGCGCTCAGCCAGCGCTATACCTAATTCTGTGGCCACCACACCACTACCTCCAAAGGTGGGGTAACAGACTATTGCAATTTTCATTTGTTAAAAGTAGGGTAATATTTTTAAGCTAATTGATAATAGAATCATAAATAGCTTGCTGTATCCTAGTACGTAGACCTGATTTCACTAAGAGGGTGTTACTCATGGTTGGGTAGGTTCTATTGGAAAGAAAAACGTACACCAATTCTTCCTCAGGATCTGCCCATGTATAAGTTCCAGTAAAACCACTATGCCCAAAACTTTCTCGAGACACACAGCCACAAGTGGGGCCTTTATCTTCTAACTGGGGTTTATCAAATCCCACGCCTCTACGGACTTTTTTATCACAGAAATAGCAGGTGTTGAATTTTTTAATGGTACGGGCATCAAAATAACGTTCTCCACCGTAATAGCCTCCTTGCAAATACATTTGCATAATTTTTGCCACATCATTGGCATTACCAAATAGACCGGCATGACCGCCTACACCGCCTTGCATAGCTGCACCCATATCATGTACATAGCCATGCACTGTTTGGTATCTAAAATAATTGTCTTCTTCGGTAGGCACTATTTCCTCTCGATCAATGCGTTTAATAGGGTTGTACATCAATCGTGAAGTACCCATAGATTTCAGTAGGAATTCATTTAACTGGGTATCTAAGGGCGCCCCATTTGTATCCTCAATGTATTTTTTAATTACATAATATGGAACATCACTGTACCGATATCTGTTTGATTTTAGTTCTTGCCTTCCTATTCTATTGTAGATAGAATCTTGGTAAAAATTAGCCAAGTACAAGCCATCAATTACCTTAATAGAGTAATCATCTGTTTTGAATCGCTTATAAAAAAGGTCGGATGGTTTTTTATTTTCATCCAAGGTACTAGCATAAAAAGCAATCCAAGCAGGTAACCTACCATAATGTGACAAGGCTTTTAATACGGTTACATCTTTTAGCTCTGATTCCTGATATGCCGGAACCAATTCTTGAAAAGTAGTGTTTAGGGCTATTTTTCCTTCTTCTTCCATTTTCATCACTAAGGGCAAGGTCCCCAATATTTTGGTTAAAGAAGCAAGATCATAAATATGGTCATCTGTAACGGTTTCTGTGGCGGTGTAGGTAGGATGCCCAAAACTTTTTTGGTAAATAACTTTCCCCTTTTTAGCAATTAGTACCTGTGCTCCTGGGTACATTAAAGAATCTAAGCCGTGTTTTACCAAGGTATCTACCTGAGCAAGGCGCTTAGAATCGATTCCAACTCGTTCTGGAATGCTATAGCCTAAACGTGCAATAGGTTTCGTTTTAATCCCCGTATTAACAGGAAACTGTGCGTTTGCAGTTACCGGTAAAGCGCCCTTGGCTCCTAGTGCGCCAAAAAGTACTTCTGCAGTTTTTTCCTGAGCGGTGGTACTGTTTTGATAGGAAACCACCACACCGTCAATGGTTTCGAAATTAATAACATCTAGTAAGGCGTAGGGTTTTGTAAAAACTGCGAGCAGGGTATTATGGGTGCGCATTCTTGAAATCTCTTGCAACCAAAAGAGTTCGTTCTCACTAAAGCGATGGCTCTTCCAAGGGCTCTCATTGCTTTTATGCATGCCTATGACCACCAAATTATATTCTCTTAGCTGATTGCGATATCCAGCCATGTCTTTGGCTGTTATTTGAGTAACATCTCCGTATTTCGATAGTGCTTTGTAAAATGCTGAACCATCGGCATCACCGAATTGAACATAGGCGATTTTCTTGTTATCTAATTTTCTAATCGGTATTAAAGAAAATCGATTCTTAACAACAGTTATGGCGTTTTCAATTGCCTCTTCGTATAACAATTGATCTTCTGTAGTATTTAAATCCTCGAAAAGATTTTCTAATACTACAGGGCGATAGTTATGAAGTCCTGCCTTATACTTGGCTTTTAAAATTTTCTTTACAGATTGCTCTAAACGAGCTTCCGTGATACGTTGGTTTTTACAAGCTTCAAGAATCTTATTCTTAGCACTAATTACGTCTGCCGGCATTAAAAGCATGTCATTCCCGGCGAGAAAAGCACTTAGCTCTACTTCGCCCTCTGGTGCAAAAGCCGCGACCGCCTTCATATTTAACGCGTCAGTGAACACCAACCCTTTAAATCCTAGTTCTTGTTTTAATAGCTTGGTAATGATAGGTTTAGAGAGTGAGGAAGGAAATCCAGGTCGTGACTCCAAACTGGGTATATCTAAATGTCCAACCATAACGCTAGTTAACCCTTGTCCTATGAGTTCTTTATAGGGTTGTAATTCAACGCTATCCAAACGTTCTTTTGTAAAATCTAAAAATGGCAATGAATGATGTGAGTCGGTTGCAGTATCTCCGTGACCTGGAAAGTGTTTCCCGGAAGTTAATACTCCCGCTTTATGCATTCCTTTCATAATGGCCGCTCCTTTGCAGGCTACATTTTCAACATTTTCTCCAAAAGATCGATTTCCTATGATCGGATTTTTTGGATTGACGTTCACATCAATATCTGGAGCAAAATTTATATGTACTCCCAATCGCTTGGCATGAATACCCATACGGTACCCTATATGCTCAATAATTGAATCATTTTCAATGGCCCCTAAGGTCATATTCCAAGGAAAGGCAAAGGTTGAGTCAAGTCGCATGGCCAATCCCCATTCTGCATCCATTCCTATCAACAAAGGCGTAGTGGCACTTGCTTGAAATTCATTGGTGAGTTGAGCTTGTCTTATGGGGCCGCCTCGAGAAAAAATTACGCCTCCTAATTGTTGTTCTTGCACCAACTGCTTCAAAGAAGCTAAAGCCTCCTTGTTTTGATTAGAAGAAACACTAATCATAAAGAGTTGCCCTACCTTTTGTTCTAAAGTCATCGATGCGTACACACTATTCACCCACTGACTTTGGGCATCCTCATCTGGAGCTAATAGTGGATCTTGACCAAATGAAAAAAGTGTCGCAAAACAAATAAGGGTTAAGCAATAGTATTTTTTAATCATAAATTGTTGGGTTCAACTTATGTACCAAAAATATGCATTTGGTCGAAAAAAGCCCTAAAAATGTGGTGTACAAACGTTTTTTAGGGATGTATTTACATAAAACGGGCATGCCAACTCTCTGATGCAGGTATTTCCCAGCTCTCTAAATACTCCTGTTTGGTTGCTACGAGATTGTTAAAAACAATAGTATTTTTAGAAACCGCTCGTTCCTTTGCCATCTTTTTAAAGTCCTTCAATGGTTTGTAAGCAACAAAATCACCTTGCTTGTAAGAGACGTTCATTTTATCTAAAAGATCTATTTGAAAGCGCTTTTCTAGTTGCTGAATAAAATGTACGGATGCATCAATTGAACAACCAGAAGCAGCATTTAGGGATTGATCTAACCCAATAACAATAAAACGCCGATACGGCATTTCAAAACCGGCTTTTAAATCTGCTCCGTGCGCTGTCCATTGGGTTAAAAATTGCTTGGTCTCTTCGGTTATTAGCTGCACTTCTTCCTCAGAAAAAGATCGGTTAGATTGATAAATCCAGATTCGTGCGCTTTCCGGTAAGTCTTGAAAATCTACTAACATGTTACAGCGAATTGGCAATTAATTCTGCAACATCTAATACGGTAACTGTTGCTTCTTTTTCATGCGCCTTAATTCCATCTGTCATCATAGTATTGCAGTATGGGCAACCTGTAGCGATAATATTAGGATTGGTTTCTAAGGCATCTTTGGTGCGCATAACATTAATATCCATATCCCCCTTTTCTGGCTCCTTAAACATTTGTGCACCTCCAGCACCACAGCATAACGCTGTTTTTTTGTGTCTTTTCATCTCGGTAAGCGTGGCATTGGTCTTTTTTAGCACTGCTCTTGGCGCTTCAAACACCCCATTCGCACGTCCTAAATAACATGGATCATGAAACGTAATGCGTTTTCCCTTGTACTCTTCTCCTGCCACAGACAATCTGCCTTTTTCAATTAGCTCCTGAATATATTGGGTATGGTGCACCACTTCGTATGCACCCCCTAAACTGGGATATTCATTTTTAATGGTATTGAATGAATGAGGATCACAGGTCACAATGCGCTTTATCTCATAACCATTAAGCACTTCAATATTCATCATGGCCTGCATCTGAAAAAGAAATTCATTTCCTGCACGCTTGGCAACGTCACCGGTATTGCTTTCCTCAGGTCCTAAAACAGCGAAATTAACCTCAGCCTTATTAAGAATCTTCACAAAGGCTCTAGATATTTTCTTCGCCCTATCATCATAGCTTCCTGCAGAACCCACCCAAAAGAGAATTTCTGGTGTCTCGCCCTTACTGGCGAAGTCTTCCATAGTTCTAACAATTAAACCTTCACTCATAGCAATAGTATTATTCGTTCACCCAGTTTAAACGGTCCATTTGATTATACGGCCACGGTGCTCCATTATTTTCAATGTTGGACATCATGTTATTAAGTTCCATGGGCGCTGCAGACTGTTCCATGACCAAATAACGCCTCATATCCATAATAATAGAAAGTGGATCTATACTTACTGGGCACGCTTGTACGCAAGCATTACAAGTGGTGCATGCCCATAATTCTTCATTTGTAATATAATCTCCCAAAAGCTGCTTGCCATCTGGTACAAACTCGCCCTTATTGGCATCCATATTTCTGCCAACTTCTTCCAAACGGTCTCGGGTATCCATCATAATCTTTCTTGGCGACAGCTTTTTCCCAGTTTGATTCGCTGGGCATTCAGAAGTACAACGCCCGCACTCCGTGCAGGTGTAGGCATTCATTAATTGAACCCAATTAAGATCCATCACATCTGATGCGCCAAATTTTTCAGGTTCTTCCGCATCTTCAGGTGCAGCGGCAAAAGGATCGGCAGAAGGGTCTAACATGAGTTTCACTTCATTGGTGACCGCTTCCAAATTATTAAACTTTCCTTGTGGACTTAACTTCCCGTAAAAGGTATTCGGGAACGCCAATAAAATATGTAGGTGTTTGGAATAATAGAGATAATTCAAGAAGAATAAAATGCCTAAAATATGCATCCACCAAGCGCCTCTTTCTATCAGAACTAAGGTTGCCTCAGGCAAACCACTGAACAATGGCGCAATAAATTGACTTATAGGATACGCACCCGCCTTAACATAGTGCTCTGCCCCCAGCTGCTGCAATTGATAATCTGTAGCATTCATGGTTAGGAAAAGGAACATTAATACCAATTCTATATAAAGAATAAGATTCCCATCTTTCTTGGGCCAACCTTCCATCTCTGGTTTTATGAATCGTTGTAGGCGAAGTGCATTTCTTCGTAACCAAAATACCACCACGGCAACAATGACTAAAAAGGCTAGAATCTCAAAAGAACCAATTAAAAAATCGTAGAGCCCTCCCATAAAGGAGAAAATACGATGCGTTCCTAAGAGGCCATCAATTATAATTTCTAATACCTCGATGTTTATTATAACAAACCCAACATAGACAATGATGTGCATAATCCCGGCAATAGGACGTACCACCATTTTTGTTTGCCCTAATGCAATACGAGACATATTTTTCCAGCGTTCACTGGTGGGACCCTCGATAGCAACATCCCGGCCCAGTTTAATATTTCTAGTAAGCTTTTTTACATTTCTTACGAAAAACCCTATACCAAAAAATAAGGCGATCGCGAAAACGATATTGGGAATATACTGCATGCTTATTGCTGATTTACTGCCGGATCGTTTTCTGGCAATTCGTATTCTTTTTGTTTTTTACCAAAAACAGACACATTCACGTAACGCTTCGGGTTTAGTCGGAAATCTTGAAGCAATAAATCGAGTTCTCTCGAAACTTCCGTTAGGTTGTTGTAGAGTTCTTCATCCGAAGCCATTTTTCCTAATGTCCCCTCACCACGTTCAATTTTTCCAAGCACCATATTTAAACTTGCTACCGTTTTTTGCAAGTCCGTAATAGATTGACCAATTCCGGCATTGGCCAAGGTATCTGATATTTTAGCAAAGTTATTGGTGATGGTATTTACGTTCTTCAATGTACTGTCTAATTGCGATCCGTTCTCCTCTAGCAAGGTATTTAATTTGGTAGCGCTTCCTTGAAAAGTACTCAGTAGCACATTTAGATTCGCAATACTTTGCCTTAAATCTCTTTTAGTGCCGTCGTCAAGGATAGAGTTGATATTGGTCAACAACGTATCTGCATCCGAAAACGTACTCTCTAAGCTCATTTGTAGAGGCGTTAATTTCTGCTGTACAAGCTCCGTAAGACCGGGTTTACTGGAAGTGGCCAAGGTATCTCCAGATTTGGCATTTGGCCCCCCATCAAAAGCTGGGATGATCTGTAGCCCCTTCCCACCGATTATTCCGGTATCAAATAATTCTACTTTACTGTTTTCCGAAAATTCAAATTCATTGTTCACCACAAAAGTCACCAGCAATTTTCCAGAAGCATCTTTAAAACGAATGCTAGAAACGTTTCCAACCACTAGTCCATTTAATGATACTTGAGTGCCTGACTGCAACCCACCTACATGCTCGTAGACCGCATAAAAAGTTCGTGAATTATCAAATATTGAAGAGGACTTTAGATAACTAAAGCCCATAATGACCGCAAGAATTCCTAATAGCACTAAAATTCCTGTCTTTACTTCCCGGGATAACTTCAAGAGAATGTATTTACTGTTTCTAACAAAATTAGGAATAATTTTAGAGGCCTACTGCGTAGATCCAGAATTTAAGGCTTCATTTAAAGGAACGCGTTCCCCGTTTTTGTAAGCAACGATATACGAGGAGTTGTAGCCTTTGGTGTCTGCCTCCGCCTTTAATTGTTTTGCAAGGGAATAGGTATCCGCACTTCCATACATGTAGCGAAACATGGTTTTATAGGGTTCTTTAGCCACGTTTTTAAGTCCATTAAAATTCGAAGGACTCAATTCAATTGACTTGGAACTCGCCATGATTTGCACCTTAAAAACTATACTGCTTTTGCTTGGAGGGTTGGGAGATTCTTCCTTTTTTTCAACGACCACTTCTTTTTTCTGCTCGGGAATTTTAGTATCCACCACAGGTGCCTTAGTAGTTTCTTCAGAAGCTTGAACCACCTCCTCCTTAGGTAGTGGTGGAATTGGACTGTTGTTTATTGGCTCCAATTCGATAAGATTGGCATCTACTCCGTCTTTATACGTTAACACGGCGTTGGCGATGGCCAGAGCCATTTCTCGCTGACCTTTACCAGAATTTAAGTAGTTACCTTCATTTTTATTAGTTAAGAAGCCTAGCTCTACCAATACGCTGGGCATAAAAGTTTGATGCAAAACAATGAACGCAGCTTGTTTTACCTTTCTATCTCTTCTACGCAGTTTTTTTACAAAATTGTCTTGAACCAACTTCGCAATTGCGATACTTTGATCTAGAAACTCTTCTTGCATGATAGTAGAACCAATCACAAACTCTGGAGAATTAATGTCATAGTCGCTGTATTTTTCCTCGTAATTGTCTTCTAGATAGATTACGGAGTTTTCCTTTTTAGCAACTTCCATGTTTTTATTATTCCCAGATAGGCTTAAAACCCAGGTCTCTGCCCCGTTGGCATCGGAATTGTGTGCATTACAGTGAACTGAAACAAACAGATCTGCATTTGCTTTATTGGCTACTTCCCCACGAACAAACAAATCAATAAAAGTGTCGTCTTTTCTAGTATAAATCACCTCAATATTAGGGTCCTCCTCTAAAATCTCACCCACTTTAAGTACTACATTGAGTGCGATATTCTTTTCCAGGTAGCCGTTGCCGATATTCCCTGGATCATGCCCCCCGTGACCAGCATCTAAGACTACAATAAATTTCTCTTTGGGTTCGGTATCATTTTTGATAAATGAAGAAAGAAGAAGGATACACCCTAAAAATATGATAATTAAATGCCGTTTGCCTTTCATAAAAAGTGTTGTATTCAGGACATCCCTGTGGGTTAAATTTATGGTAACACCGCACAAAGGGAACAAAAAATATATGTAAGTTTGACCACCAAAAACTAAGCCAAACCTTTACAAAAATAGGATTTATCGCTTTGCATACAAACAAACTCCATCTCCCTTTCCTATTGTTTTTGGTGCTGTTGGGCCATTGGGGTTTGGCGCAGGAAGACCAAATAGTCCCTTTGCCCATAAAACGTCTTCAAGATACCATAAGTGCTCCGCTACCACCACCCAGTATAGCTACGGATTCTATTTTGGTGGATTCTATGGCCGTAGATTCTTCTAAAACCAAAAAGAAATTGCTCCTTGGAGCCATTAAATACAAGGCCAAAGATTACGTGAAACTCAGTCAAAAAGATCAGAAAATTTACCTGTATGACGAGGCTGAAATTTATTATCAGGATACCGAATTAAAGGCCGGGATAATTGTAATGGACTATGTGAAAAACGAAGTCTATGCTGGACGTATTAAAGATTCTACCGGCACCTACACCCAACTCCCCTACTTTAAACAGGGAGATCAAATTGTAATTCCAGATTCCATTCGGTTCAATTTTGATACCCAAAAAGCACTTATCTGGAATTCTCGTACTGAACAAAACGCTGGGGCTGGATCTTTTGGAAATGACGCCATGAAAGTTTTAGCAGAGGTAACCAAAAAAGAAAACGATTCTGTCTATTTCCTTAAAGACGGAAAGATTACAACTTCTAAAGACACCCTGGATCCTGACTACTACATTCGCATACGAAAGGCCAAGTTTGTTCCTGGAAAAAAGATCATCGCGGGTTATTCAAATATGTACTTGGTAGATGTTCCTACGCCAATTGCACTTCCCTTTGCATATTTCCCTTTAACCACTGGGCGTACAGCTGGTTTAATTTTTCCTACCATCACCCAAGATCCTAGAAGGGGCTTTGCCATTCAAAATGGAGGCTACTATCTACCCATTAATGAATATGTAGATTTTAGCTTTATGGGTGACTTCTTTACCAATGGTAGTTATGGTTTTAGAACCCAATCTATTTACTCCAAGCGCTATCGCTATCGAGGCAATATTAACTTTAGATTTGAGAACCAAATATTTAGTCAAAAAGGGTTCGATGATTTTAGTAGAACCTCCTTGTATAATATTCAAATTTCGCATTCTCAGGATCCCAAAGCGAATCCGAATTCTAGGTTTTCCGCAAGTGTAAATTTGGGGAGTAGTCAGTACTTTACCAATTCATTCAATCAGGTGAACGTTCAGAACACGCAGAATAATAACTTATCCTCGTCCATAACCTATTCTAAAACATTTCCGGAGTATCCGTCGGTGAACATCAACCTCACCGCTTCTCATAATCAAAATACCAGCGCCAATAGGGATACAGACGTAGACAACATTTCTCTAACCCTGCCCACCCTTCAGGCCAGTATGGAGCGTATATTCCCATTTGCGAAAAGAGATGGTATTAAGAAAGGTCTGGTTAAAAACTTCAACTTTCAATACAACTTTAGGGCAGAAAATAGAATCACCACCAACGATGAAGATTTCCTTACAGGTCGTATGTTTGAAAATGCACGAGCCGGGGCAAGACACACGCTACCCTTCAATACCAACTTTAAAGTAGCTAAATATTTCAGTATTTCAGTTGGAGGTAATTATGAAGATGTGTGGTCTTTAGAAACTTTTGAACGGGGGCTTGACCCCGATGATCCAGAAAGCAACCGAGAGGTGGTCTTAGATACTATTAGTGGTTTTGATCGATACAATACCTATGGGTTTAATGCTAGTATTGGAACAACACTATACGGAACTTTTAATTTTGGAGAGGATAAAAAAATTCAAGCGATACGCCATGTAATGCGCCCTCAGATCGGGTGGAACATTACCCCGTCTTTTGAACAGTTTTATGATACCTACTTAAATAATGATGATGAGGAGATTTTGTACAGTAGGTTTGAAGGTACTTTGAATGGAGCCCCTAGCTTAAACCCTTCTAATGCAATTACTTTTTCACTACAAAATACCATTGAAGCAAAAGTGAGAGATAAAGATTCCACAGCTTTAGAACCGAAAAAAATACCAATTCTAAGTAATCTAAATTTTGCCACCTCTTATAATTTTGAGGCCGATTCATTGAAATTAGCACCCCTAAGTTTTAATGGAGGTACACAACTCTTCAATAATAAAATGAACATAAACTTCTCAGGAAGTTTAGATCCCTATGCAATAGACAACAACGGCAGGCGCATCAATACGTTTAATGTTTCTAACGGAGGTAGTTTATTACGATTAACTCGTGCTTCTTTTAACATGCGCTATTCCATAAGTAATGAGACTTTTAAAAAGACGGGGCCACCCCGGGATGAAGCAAGGGAAGCAAGTGATGATTACCGAGCGGTGAGTGGTGGTAGAACAGATAATTTATTTGGTGCTGGATTTGATGAACGGGCGAGTTATGAAGGAAAAGACGAGAGCGATATTGAAAATCCTATTTATGGAACCAGTATCCCCTGGAATTTAAATATACAACTGGCGGTGGGGTATCTTAATTCTAACCGGCAAAACGAAATTAACAATGCTTCTTTAATGTTTGGTGGTGATGTTCAGCTATCTCCCAGGTGGGATGTTGGCGTTTCTTCTGGCTACGATTTTGTAAATAATGGTTTTGCACAGACCCAACTACGATTTAGACGAAACCTTAAAAGTTTTGACTTGCGCTTTAATTGGGTTCCCTTTGGTAGAAATGAACGCTGGGATTTCTTTATAGGAATTAGCAGTTCCATTTTAAGTGATTTAAAATGGGAGCAACGTAGCCAGCGAAATATTCGATAATTATTTTGCAGTAAAAACTGTGCTTGTTCCCAAAGTTGCAGTACCTTTTTAGCATAAATAGTGATCTCATGAAAACCATCATTACCACCTCAGATGCACCCGCACCCATTGGGCCTTACAATCAAGCCATCTTTATAAAAGATACCTTATATATTTCGGGGCAGACACCTATTAATCCTGCAACAGGTAAATTAGTTGAAGGCGACGTACAAGCCGAAGCTAAGCAATGCATGGAAAATTTAGGGGCCATTTTAAAAGAAGCAGGGCTTACCTTCGAGAATGTTGTAAAGACGTCTATCTTTCTAAAAGATATGCATCAATTTTCTCTTGTAAATGAGGTATACGGGAGTTATTTCGACGCTGCTACGGCACCCGCCAGAGAAACGGTGGAGGTAGCGAATTTACCTATGTTCGTAAACGTAGAAATCTCAATGATTGCCGTTAAATTCTAAATGTGAATTTAGGCCTGTACTAAATGGTGCTTTGGTGAAATTCTACCAGACCGTCAATTGGTCTGCGTCTAATGACACCTAAAATAAGATCGTTACGCTCTACTACAGTGGCCAATTCTTCTCTTAAAAAGTGCGCAATACTTCCTACAAAATGAATAGGCACCTTGGTAGCCAATTCAAATTGCATGATATAATTGTTTACGAACTGCTGAAAACCTTTATCAATCACTCCTCTGCAATAGGGGTGCTCTTTGTTTTCAATAATAAAACGTGCAAAAGTGGCTAAATACGTATTAGGATTTGGTTGCTTGTACAGATTATGTTTAATGGTGTCTGCTTCCAGTTCGTATTCCTTGGCAAATTTTATCCCTAAATCTTGCGGCATTTTATGAAAATAGTAATCGCGAAGTAATTTTCTTCCAAAGAAATTACCACTACCATCGTCCATTAAAATATACCCTAAAGAGGTTACTTTTTGAAACAATTGATGACCATCATAATAACTGCAATTAGAACCTGTGCCCAGGATACAAACAATACCTTGATGACCAATTTTCGTGGTCGAGTAAATGGCCGCGTAGGTATCTTCACGGACCTCAGCTTTTGCATTAGGAAAGAAATCCGCAAAAATTTCTTTTAAAAAGCTCTTCATTCTGTTGGTACCACACCCAGCTCCATAAAAATACAATTGGCTAACAGCCTCCTTGTTTTTAGAGAGTTCAAAATTATTGGCAAGACGGTCTTCTATTACTGCCCTGGTAAGAACCTCTGGACTTAGTCCAAGAGTCTGGGTAACGAACAGCTGCTCCCCACTTTCATCGAGCGCAATCCAATCAGATTTGGTTGCACCACTATCAACGATTAAAATCATTCTTTTGAGAAAAAAATATTCCTGAAAATAAGGCTTTTACACCAAACTTTCAGGAATAGCTGTTTTTGTAAGAATTAAAGAGCTGCTACGTGCTCTGCTAGGTCAACCAATTTATTAGAATACCCAGCTTCGTTATCGTACCAAGAAATCACTTTAAAAAAGTTCTCGTTTAGTTCAATACCAGCGCCGGCATCAAAAATACTGGTGCGTGCGTCTGAAACGAAATCCTGAGAGACTACAGGTTCTTCTGTATATCCTAAAATCCCTTTCATGGCACCTTCAGAAGCTTCCTTAAAAACCTTTTTAATTTCCTCGTAAGAAGTGTTTTTCTCTAGGCGTACGGTTAAGTCTACCACAGATACATCCGCCGTAGGTACTCTAAATGCCATTCCAGTAAGTTTTCCTTGCAAAGCAGGAATTACTTTAGTCACCGCTTTGGCAGCTCCTGTTGAAGCAGGAATAATATTTAGCATAGCACTTCTACCACCTCTATAATCTTTTCTAGAAGGACCATCTACGGTCATTTGTGTTGCTGTAGTGGCGTGAACAGTAGTCATTAAACCTTCTACAATTCCAAAGTTATCATCTAGCACTTTCGCTAATGGCGCCAAACAGTTAGTGGTACAAGAAGCATTTGATACGATGGTATCCGATGCTTTTACATCTTGATGGTTTACGCCCATAACGAACATTGGGGCGTCTTTAGATGGAGCGGAGATTACTACTTTTTCTGCACCTCCATCAATATGAGACTGTGCCATATCTAGGGTAGTAAAGATTCCAGTACATTCTGCCACAATACTCGCGCCTACTTCATCCCACTTTAGGTTTTTAGGGTCACGCTCTGCCGTAATTCTTATTGTTTTGCCATTTACTACTAAATGTCCGTCTTTTACTTCTACAGTTCCGTCAAATCTTCCATGAACGGAATCATACTCTAATAGATAGGCAAGATGCTCTACATCTAAAAGGTCATTGATTGCTACAACCTCTACATTGTCCCTTTTTACAGATGCTCTAAATACCAATCTACCGATTCTTCCAAATCCGTTGATTCCAATTTTTACTTGTGCCATGTGTTCTAATTTTAGTTGTTATGTGGTCATAATGTCGGAAACGCGAATAAGTTCCTCATCGACCGCTGTATGTGCTTTAATTGCTTCGCTAATTGGTGTTAGAATTAGCTGATTATCTCTAATTCCCACCATGTAATTTGTTTTTCCTTCTAAAAGTGCCTCTACTGCACGTACGCCCATTCTACTGGCTAATACCCTATCAAAACAAGTTGGATTTCCACCACGTTGCATATGCCCGAGTACGGAAACGCGCACGTCATAAATAGGAAGGTGTTCTTCTACATATTCCTTTAGTTCAAATACATTTTTACCGGTCTTATCGCCTTCTGCAACAATAACGATGCTGGACGATTTACCAGATTTCTTACTACGTTTAAGAGAATCTAAAAGTCTATCTAATCCTAGGTTTTGTTCGGGTATCAAGATCTCTTCGGCTCCTGCGCCTACCCCAGCATTTAATGCAATATGGCCAACGTCTCTCCCCATTACTTCCACAAAGAACAATCGGTTGTGAGAACTCGCTGTATCCCTGATTTTATCAATCACTTCTACCACAGTGTTGATAGCAGTATCAAAACCTATAGTGTAAGAGGTCCCTAGAATATCATTATCAATGGTACCAGGGATACCCATTACAGGAAAATTAAATTCTTCGTTTAATTTAAGAGCACCCGTAAAGCTTCCATTGCCTCCAATGACCACCAAGGCGTCCACTTTATTTTTCTTTAATTGTGCAACAGCTTTCTTTCTTCCTTCTGGTGTTCTGAATTCTTTGCACCGAGCAGATTTAAGTATCGTACCTCCTTTGTTAATAATGTTATTAACGCTTCGGGCGTTCATTTCCTTAAAATCGCCATCTATCATTCCCTGATAGCCTCTGTAAATTGCCATACATTTTATTTTCATGTATGCGCAAGACCTTACCACTGAACGAATTGCAGCATTCATTCCGGGCGAATCGCCTCCAGAGGTTAGCACTGCTATTGTCTTTATTTCTTCCGGCATTTTTTAATTTGAACGTCAAAACTAGCAAACTTCCCCTAATAAAAAAATGAGGTATGTCTTAGTTTGCATTACAAAGTGATTTTCAAACGTTTTCGTAGAAAAATTGTACCTAAAAATGACAATTCCCTACCTCTTATTTTGTACGGAGGTGGTTTTAGAGCGAAAGCGTATAAGACTATCTTGTCCCATTACGGAAGAAGCTTTAATTTCTTGAGGAACTTCCTTGGCCCTTTTCTTTCTTGGTTTAAAGATTTGTGCCATTAATTCTCTAAAATTATTGAAGTCTACTTGGTAGGATAAACCAATGCCCTGGGTATATCCCTGTCTTTCTGCCAAGAATTGTTGAATTTCGTTTTCTCTATTAAAGATTTTGGCGCTAAGCGTACCTTCCTCATTTAAAAGTACCTGCACTTCTACATCTCCCGCAACCACCGTTTCGGATACTCCGCCCACCGGTACTCCTACTCTACCATTTACCAACACCCGGTCTGATATTTGCGTAGAAACGGTGACCCCAATTCTATCTTCTGTATCAATGCCTGCGTTGGCATCCTGAAAACCTTGTTCGTAGGAAAGTCCAAAGTTCAGCTTATCATCATTCCCACCTAACACTTGATTGAGCAGGCCAGAGGCCGTTTGTATTAAATTTCCAGTCACAGCCTGTTGGTTAAGCCCAGAGGTCTCGTTAACAAAAGTACCTTGTGCTAAAAGGAAGAATGCATTATTACTTTCTATGGTAGGGTCTTGTAATCGGTATTCTAATTCTGATTTTAATACAGAACTTGTGCCGGGGAATTCAATATCAAACGCAATGGTAGGACTTTCTAATTCGCCATCTAGACGCACCACTACCTCCGTAGGGATTCTTCTTGAGGTGTTGCCAGGATTATCTAATAAAGGAGCTGGATTCGCGGTTAAGGAGTAGACGGCTTGCATATTCAACTGCGCAGCCAAAGGATCACGCTCCCATAAAATAGTACCTCCGGGGCGCACAGTAAAAGTTTTATCTATAAGACCGGCACGCCTAAAACGGTATTCTCCAGTTACCACCACAAATTCACCATACATATTGAATTTACCGTTGGTGTTAATTTCCATTAATAACAGCCCTTCACCTGTTCCCTTTAATGAACTCTTGTTTTCTTGATCTACTACGATCTCCACTTCGGCTTCCGGAGTAACCGACAGGTCGAATGTCATTTCTAAGCCTTCATAATCTTCTAAAACGCGTTCAGCAGCAATGGCTTTCGCTTCATTCTTTTCAATAAAATTGATAAAGGAATAGTCACCAACGCTCGTAACATCCGATAGGGGTATTTTTAAAGAGGTGCCCCGCGCTGTAGATCCTTCAAATTCTATATTAAGGGCATTCGTCGGGCCAAATATGGCGCCTTTACCATTCGCGAATCCGGTTCCATAATACAGTGCCTCCTCATCATATTCTGTATTTAATATTAAAAACCGATTGGATCTGGTGTCTACCTCTAAATCCAATGTCCAATCCCCGAAACCTGTGTGGGAGATGGTACCGTCTAAATAGGCCCGCGTATTTTCGGCAACGTCGTTCAATTCTATGGTTTCAAAATAAAAAGTCTGGTCGAACATGCGAATCCTAGAAAAGGGTGCAAAGGCATAATCTACATTTAAATAGGGAACTCCCATGCCGGCATCATTCAAAGAAAGAGCGCCATCAATATCAGGATTGTTGGCATTGCCAGTGATGCGTGCATTACCGTCTATAAAACCTCGAATATTAGAAATTATATCTTCTCCCAAGGGAGCAAATGGTGCCAAATCAAAATCGTTAAAAGAGGCCAGTAAATCTAATGTTGTTTCGGTTCTTCCGTTGTTTATATTCCCGTTTAAGCTAAACTTTTCTGCCCCGTCTTGATTAATCCAAGAATTAACCCCAAACTGTGTTAGGTCATTATTACCAAAGATCACCAATTCCATATCACCCATGACCATTTCATTAATAGCAAAATCATTAATGAGCATACTTGAGGAAGGAAGATACTTACCATCCTTTTGCAAAATGTTTAAAAATCCATTTACTTCTCCATCAAGCTTTAGGCTGTCTATTGCTGGGGTAATCTTATCCAGAGAAACAATTTTAAACCGAAGATCTAAATCTTTGTAGGTAGAATCTGCTAATTGTCCTTTGAGCCGTATTTGTTCACTATTGTTATTATCCATAACAATCTCTTCAATCTGGATGCTATCTAGTGTTCTATTTAAGATTACTTTGTTTTTCTTATCTCCTGACTTGTTCAATACCCATTTGTTCCCTTTAAAGTTTACATCGGAGGTTTTTAAACCAATTACCGACTTATTCTCTTTATTAAAGGTGTGATAAAAATTTAAGTTATAGCTGTCATTATACTGGCTACCCCCTTTAAATTCTGTTCTAAAAAACAAGGTGTCTTTTAAGGTAGTGTTGATGAGATTAAAATCCTTCACATCATAGTACACAGTAGACATATCTTCTACCGTAAGAAAGGTATTGAACAATGGATTCTTGTTGTCTATTAAAAGTTCTACCTGATCAAATCTATTCTTAAAGGCATTGATGCTGGGAGATTTAAACGTGAGCTTAAAATCACCCTCATCAGATTTTATATTTCCTCTAATAAAGGTATCTGGCCCAAAAGCAACTTGCGGAAAAAATACTTCCACGATCTTATTGTAGATTCTAAAGTTGAAGTCTAAATTTTGCCCCTCAGAAATTTCATAAGGTCTATAGTTGGTGTAAATACTACCAATAGAGTTTTGTAACAAACGCCCTAACTCCTCCACTTTAAAGTTTCCTTTCATATACCCAGTAATAATATCTGGAGAAATGATTTGTATGTTGCGAATGCTATCTTTTTCAAAGGTGGATGAAATAGCGAAGTCTGTGAATTGATAGGTGTCGTTTTGGTTTTGATATTGCGTTCTTGAGAATTTCACGTCTCCCACAATATTATCTAAGGAATTACCTGTGATATCCATATTAACATCGCCTTTAAAAACAGAGACCTCATCCTCAATAAAATTCAAGGTTTTCAAATCTGCATAATCTACCGAGGCGATGAAATTGAAATTGTTCTCTTCTTGACTGAAATCCGCCAATCCTTTAAAATTCAGCTTTAAATTTTCATCGTTACTAATTAACGAGCCATCAAATAATTCTTCTTTAATAATTCCCGAAAGTTTAATGTCTTTGTATTGATAGCCATTAAACTCCATGGAGTACACATCACCAATAGCTTCCGTATTAAGGTATTCTGCTATAAAACCTCTCCCTTCTACATTTACGTCTAAGGTGGTTGTACCAAACTTAGGATCATCAATAAAATCCCCCAGATTAAAATCAATTAAAGAAATAAATCCGCGATACGAAGCGTCATCTATATTATCAATATTGGTCATTTGTAAGTCAGAATACGAACTTCCAATAGCGGTATTTAAGTTTATTTGGGCATCAATGGAAGTCTCCGTTACCTCAGATACCCCACGAATGGTAAATTGGCCAAACTTTTTAAATGAAGTAGGCAGGATATTTTCTCCCAAAATTTCAGGTAACAAGGCTCGTAATTGATAATAACTGGAGGAGACATTTTTCATGTTAGCCTCCATTTTAAAGGGAACTTCATCCCTAAATAGATTTTTAAAGGTGAAATCGCCACGCACTCCAGTATTATCAGAAAACAAAAGCAGCTCATTAAAACTTAAATCATTAAGAACACCCGATACGTTGGTGGAAAAAGTTGCGGTACGGTTACTTCCAAATTCATCAAAATACAGATTAAGCTCATTAAAGGCAACCACAGACTCATTAAACTGCGCATTGACCTTCACCTTATTTAAAAAGTCGGCAAAATCTTCACGATTATAATCAAATACTAACGCTCCTTTAAGAAGTGATTCTGGTGTTTTTATAGAAAGCGAATCAAATCGCATTTGTTGTTTGGTATACCTAAACTGCGTCTCTAGTTTTTCTAAGGAAACGCCTCTTCCGCTAGTTAAAGCCATGGCATTGATTTTTAGATCTACCTCTGGACCTAAAATTTGAAAATCTGTAGAGGCAATGCTTAAGTCGCTAAAATTTAAAACCGTAGGAGTTTCAAAATTGTCATCAGTAAGCCTAAATCTGCCGTTGGCCACATTAATTTCAGACGCACTCATAAAAAATGGAGGAGTCCCTGGATCTCTTGGCTTCCCATCATCCAACTTATCTATAAAAACATCCAAATTGGTATCTCGCTCTCCGGCGTAGGTGCGTAAATTAAGAAAGAGGCCCTCTACGTCCATTTCGCCAAACTCAAGATCTCCCTCTACCATTTTTTTAAGATTGGCAATTGAAGTAGAAAGCTTTTCAATATGGATCAAAGTATCTTGCTGATAGTCTTCTACATAGATATCTTTAATAGAGGCGCCCAACGTAAAAGGTGAAAACCGAAGACGGTCTATAGTAATATTTGTCCCAAACTCTTCATTAATACTTTCTGTAGCATATTTTGCTAATTCAGTTTGTACAATGGGCAACGAAAATATGAGCGTAGTAAGCACTCCTATCAACAAAATGAAGAGGAGTAAACGAACTATTATTTTCCTTAGTTTTTTGATCGCGTGATACCTTTTATCTTTGCACGGCAATTTTTGTTCCAAAGCCCTTGAATTCAACAGGAAAATACATTTTAGCCATTGAATCTTCTTGTGACGATACCTCTGCTGCTGTATTGCACGATACTTGCGTGCTCAGTAATGTGGTTGCCGGCCAAGAAATTCACGAAAAATATGGCGGGGTAGTCCCTGAACTTGCTTCTAGGGCACACCAACAAAATATTGTACCCGTTGTTCACCAAGCCTTAGCTCAAGCAAATATCGACAAAAAACAGCTGTCTGCCATAGCTTTCACTAGAGGTCCTGGACTCTTGGGATCACTTTTAGTGGGCACCTCGTTCGCAAAATCCTTATCCTTAGGATTGAACATTCCCTTGCTAGAAGTCAATCATATGCAGGCCCATATTTTGGCGCATTTTATTACTGAAAAGGACTCGGATGTTCCAAGTTTTCCTTTTTTGGCTTTGACCATAAGTGGTGGGCACACCCAGATTGTTAAAGTGCTCGATTATAATCATATGGAGATCTTAGGAGAAACTTTAGATGACGCTGTGGGTGAGGCTTTTGATAAAAGTGCTAAACTTTTAGGACTGCCCTATCCAGGTGGCCCTTTAATAGATACCTATGCGCAAAAAGGCAACCCAACTGCATTTCAGTTTCCAAAGCCCAAAGTAGCTGGATTAAATTTTAGTTTTAGCGGTCTAAAAACAAGCATCCTCTATTTTATTCAACGAAATAGCCAAAAGAATCCCAACTTTATCGCAGAGAACTTGAACAATATTTGTGCCTCTATACAACACACTATTGCATCTATTCTACTAGAAAAATTAACCACAGCTTCTAAAGAAACGGGCATTAAAGAAATTGCTATTGGCGGCGGGGTATCTGCAAATTCTGAAATAAGAAAACGCATTCAGGCAGGTGAAAAAACAATGGGGTGGAAAACGCATATCCCAAAGTTTGAATATTGCACCGATAATGCTGCTATGATTGGCATTGTGGGTTATTATAAATATCTTGATAAAGATTTTGCGGAACAAAATATTGCCGCGAAAGCAAGATATCCTATCTAAACGTGGCGTACAATCAAGAATTAGCAACCAGAATAGAAAACGCACTTACCCTCTACCCAGAGGGTTTTACACCCAAAAAAATGTTTGGAGGTATAGCATTTCTTTACAAAGGTAAAATGGCCATTGGTGCCATTAATAACGATCTAATGGTGCGCGTAGTTTCTGAAAAGATGCAAGACCTACTGAAGAAGCCACATGTGCGACCTATGAATTTTACCGGCCGTGCTATGAAGGAATTTATTTTTGTTTCTGAAGCCGGATATGTTTCTGAGGAACAATTATTCGCCTTTATTGAACTTGGTCTGGAACATGCTAAAAACAAATTAGGAGAATAATGCAGCTATTTTACAACCCTAGCCTAGATAATAGTTTTAAGCAATTCTTTTTTACGGAAGAAGAAAGCAAGCATATTGCAAAAGTGCTCCGGAAAAAAGAAGGAGATGTTTTAATGATTACAAATGGAAGGGGATCTCTTTTTGAAGCCAAAATTCTAGATGCAAATGCGAAAAAATGCAAGGCACAGATCCTTTCAGAAGAAAGAACCATCCCAAGTTTGCATAGCCTACACATTGCTATTGCACCCACAAAAATGAATGATAGAATGGAGTGGTTTTTAGAAAAAGCTACTGAAATTGGTGTTACAGAAATCACACCCATTCTTTGTGAACACTCGGAACGTAAGGTTATTAAACCCGCCCGTTACGAAAGAGTTTTACAAGCTGCGATGAAGCAGTCGTTACAGACCTTTTTACCAAAATTAAATCCGTTGACCCCATTCAACGATTTTGTCGAAAAGGTTACGGGCGATTTAAAGTTTATCGCGCATTGCCATGACTCTGAAAAATTAGAGTTAAAACGTAAAGTTCAAGCCGATAAGGACATTGTGGTTTTAATAGGTCCAGAAGGCGACTTCTCGGGCTCTGAGGTTAAATTATCGCTGAATCAGGGGTTTTTACCAGTCTCTTTAGGAAAGAACAGGCTGCGCACAGAAACCGCAGGAATCGTTGCTTGCTCTGTAGTCGCCACCATTAATAGCTAAAGGGCGTATTTTTCTGCCGCTGTGATATCTAAGGAATCGTTTTCTAAAAGGACCATTAGTTGAAGAGTTTCCTTACTACTAATTCCACTCGGTAATTGGATGGTACCTTTTCCGCTGGCGCCTTCCACCTGAAGAAAGGTCTCCTGTATAACAATATTGGCATTGGTAAGGGTTCTATTTCTATTCTCACCCCTTTTCACGGCCGTTACTCTTTTGTCTAAAACCAGCACTACCCGAAGTGTTTTATTGTCAAGAGGCCCTTTAAGAGAATATTGAAATTTTACTGTATTCGATTGTTTATTCACAGCTTCTAACGTGATTTCATTCTCTGGAGTTTGTTCCCCAAAAACTGCTATTTTATTTGAAAGCTTTGCAGCATTAGAACCTACAAAATGTTCCTTGCCATTCACGACCATCTCAGGGGTATAATTGCTGTGATACCGAAATTTACGATTGTAAGCGGCTTGTTTTTTCGCATAGTTGGGATGACTAAAAGGATCTTCCCAGCCAATATAATTCCAGTAATCTACATGATACGATAATGCATAAACCTGGTCTGGATACGTGTTTTTGGCTTTCTCTAGAAGCGCATCCGCTGGAGGACAAGAAGAACATCCCTGTGAAGTAAACAATTCTAAAACTACAATGGGTTTATAAGTCGTTGGTTCGTTTTCGACTGAAGTTTCTGAAGTAGTTACTTCAAACAAAACCATGGAACTCACACTAAAAAACAAGCTACTTAGAATTAGAATTTTCTTAACCATGAATAGTTTAACTTTGATTGGTATGATTAATCGTAGAATTCAGTGCCGACTTACGCACTACTTGGTGGTTTTAACTTTTTTTGTGATTCAGGCAAGTACTGCCCAAGAAATTGCCATTCTTAAATATGGCGGTGGAGGTGATTGGTACTCGAATCCTACGGCCCTGCCAAATCTCATTGAATTTTGTAATGAAAGCATAGGGACGCGAATATCTCCCAAACCTGCCACCGTAGAAACGGGAAGTGAAGATCTTTTTTCGTACCCCTATGTTCATATGACTGGGCATGGCAATGTTTTCTTTTCGGCGTCAGAGGCACAAAATTTAAGAGCCTATCTTATGAGTGGAGGATTCTTGCATATCGATGACAACTATGGCATGGAACCTTATTTACGTAGAGAGCTTAAAAAAGTATTTCCCGAAAAAGAGCTAGAAGAACTTGGCAAAGACCATCCCATCTTTTCCCAAAAGTTCACCTTTACAGATGGACTCCCTAAAATTCATGAGCATGATGGAAAACGCCCACAAGCACTTGCTATTATTGAAGAAGGGAGGCTGTTAGTTTTATTTACTTTTGAGAGCGATCTGGGGGACGGCTGGGAAGATCCCTCAGTACATAATGACCCAGAAGATGTGCGACGAAAGGCCTTAGAAATGGGCGCCAATATTATTAATTATGCCTTTATAAAATGAATGCAAATTCTAAAATAATAGCCAATGGTATTCTACGTGCGGTTGGAATTATTGTTGGTATAGTCCTTCTTTGCTATTTCTTGTACCAAATACAATCGGTTATTGCCTATTTGGCTATTGCCGCAGTAATAGCGCTATTGGGCAGGCCCATTGTACTTTTTCTGCGCAGAAAATTGAAATTCCCCAATACGCTCGCGGTTATTTTAACAATGGTTTTATTTGTTGCGATCCTATTGGGAATTATTGCATTATTTGTTCCCTTAATTAATGAGCAAGGTAGAAGTCTATCGCTTCTAGACATTAATGCACTAAAGGCAGATGTCAATACGCTTTATTTAGAAATCTTAGAATATTTAGGAGCGTCCACAGCTGATTTGGACAGCCTACTAAAAAACTCCGACCTGGAAAAAAGTGTGCTAGAAGGCCTGAATTTAAATTTTATACCGAATATTTTAAACTCCTTTTTAAATGTATTGAGCAGCTTTAGTATTGGGTTATTTTCAGTGCTATTTATTTCTTTTTTCTTTTTAAAGGATAGCAAACTATTACAAAACGGACTGCTCACATTTATCCCTAAAAGAAAGGAAGGAAGTTTGGTAGTATCCATTGATAAAATAAACAATCTGTTATCGCGATACTTTATTGGAATTTTAGTTCAGCTTACCATACTTTTTATCATATACACCGTCACCTTATTGATCGTGGGTGTAGATAATGCCATCGTAATCGCATTTCTTTGCGCTCTCTTCAATATCATACCGTACATAGGTCCTATCATAGGAGGCGTAATCATGATTACACTCACCATGACTTCGCATTTAGGAATGGATTTCAGTAGTGTTATTTTACCAAAAGCAGCCTATGTATTTATTGGAATTTTCATTGGGCAAATGGTTGATAATTTCTTTTCACAACCCTTTATTTTTTCAACCAGTGTGCGTTCTCATCCATTAGAAATTTTCTTAGTAATCATAATTGCCGGACTCCTTTTTGGCGTGGTGGGCATGGTCGTTGCTGTACCAGGATACACCGCTATAAAGGTGATTTTAAAGGAGTTTTTAAGAGAAAATACCTTTGTAAAGAAATTCACTAAGAATGTATAAGTTTTAGTTTGAATAAAGATATTTTAAAGACTGGTCCTCAACAATTTATAAAAAATAATTGGGATACTGACACAGTGTCAGTATTGCTCCAAAAACCACACTTCTCAACCATAACACAGCAAGAATTAGTTACACAGCTTGAGGCTAAAAAAAAATGCCGATTCAAGCTACCAACCTGGTTTCAGACTTCAGGTATTTACTACCCAAATAAATTGCATGTAGAACAAGCAAGTTCCGAAGCAACCGCGGCCTACAAAGCAAAGATAGTCTCTGGAAACACCCTAATAGATCTGTCCGGGGGAATGGGAGTGGATAGCTTTTTCTTTTCTAAAAAAATGGAATCTGTAGTCCATTGCGAAATCAATGAAAATTTATCGGAAGTGGTGGCCTATAATTTTTCTGTGTTGAATGTTACCAACGTGCAATGTGAGGCTACCGATGGGATTACTTTTCTTGAAAATTTTCAAAAACCAATAGATTGGATGTATGTAGATCCCTCGAGAAGAAATGATCTTAAAGGCAAGGTTTTTCTTTTGAAAGATTGCCTGCCAAATGTGACAGCGCATCTAGAAAGATGGATACCACGTTGTGAAAATATATTAATCAAGACGTCTCCACTTTTAGACCTTTCTCAAGGTTTAAAAGAATTAGCCCATGTTAAAGAGATACATATTCTTGCTTTAAAAAATGAAGTGAAAGAAGTTCTTTGGGTTCTAAACAAAAAGGCCTCAGGAGCACCGCTCATTAAAACAGTAAATCTACAGGGAGAAACTACCCAACAATTTCAGTTTTTCTTAGAGGAAGAAAAAAGTGCCAATACTACATTTTCCAAACCACAAAAATTTCTGTACGAACCTAACGCTGCCCTTCTTAAAGCGGGCGCTTTTCAGCTAACGGCTTCACGTCTTAAGATCCAAAAACTCCATGTGCACAGTCACCTTTACACCTCAGAAGATTTACTTGAGACTTTTCCTGGACGTTGTTTTAAAATAGAGGCAACCATACCCTACCATAGAAAAACCTTTAAAGCATGGGGAATAAAAAAGGCCAATGTGAGTATAAGAAACTTTCCAGAGTCGGTAGCAATGATTCGTAAAAAACTAAAAATAGCAGATGGCGGGGACCACTACCTATTTTTTACTACTGATCTTGACGATAAAAAAATTATTATTAAATGTTCGCGCATTACGGGCAAGGCCAAGTGAAATTCGCAACTTTATCATTGGAACCCGCGGATAGATTATAATGCCACCATTCGGTTCTTATAGACCAAAATCCATGTTTTTCCATGGTATTTTTAAGGAGTTTTCTATTGGCCAAAACCTCTTTAGGTAAATCTAAATTATCATGATAGGCTCGCTTCCCGAAGAAATCAAAATCTGTACCCATATCTAATTCTTCTCCATTGCTATCTTCTAAAGTTATATCAACAGCGCCCCCTTTATTGTGAATAGAACCTTTTACTGGGTTCGCTACATACTGAGGATTAGGGACTAGCTCCCACATTTTGTATTGTACTGAATTGGGGCGATAGCAATCAAAAAACTTAATACGGTAGCCCTTAGCTAAGAACTCTTTATTGGCTGCGATCAGTGCCTTAGCTGTTTTTACCCGTGTATAACATTCAGCGCAATTATAAACCTTTGCTTTTAAAAAATTATTTGTAGTGGCATAACGAAGATCATAGGCAAAATCCAAACTAAAATCACGTAATCTCACAAAGGTGGTATCGGCCAAGGAATTCAACGAATCCAATGGTGCTATTGATTGTACCACTTCAAAATTTTCCGAAGAAGAATTGGTAAGTGAATCTTGCGGGTCGTTTAAATTCACTGCTGTTTTTTCTTTCTCCTTTGGTGAGGTGTTTGTTGGTGGATTTTTGCACCCAATAGCACATAATACTACAAGAAAAAGAAGGTGTCTCATTTGTTTAATTTTTGTTGAGCCAGCCAAGTATACAAACTGTCGTTTGCATAGGCCCTATCCCAAGAATTGTGCCCAACCCCTTTAAATCTGTCATACTTAACGATCCGTCCCAAAGCTTTTAGTTTAGCCACCATAGCATCAGATTCCGAAACTGGGATTACCGGATCTTCATCTCCATGAAATACCCAAATGGGCATGGATTTATTAATCCAATGTGCGTAAGGTGTTGGTGCCATACCGCACACCACTGCTAAGGCCGCAAAAGTATCCGGATACTGTACGGCAAGTTCCCATGCAGCACTGCCACCTCTACTTAGGCCAGTTAAATAAATTCGTTGGGTATCTACATTATTTGTAGCGATGACTTCTTGTAAAAGTTCATAAACGGCACGCACGTCCCACCATTTCTTTTCATACGGGTTTTGAGGGGCCAATACCAAGAAAGGAAAAGGATACCCATCTGCCATCATTTTGGGGGGTCCATTCTTTTTTAAAGTAGAAAACTCTTGACCAGATTCCCCACCGCCATGTAAAAAGAGTAATAGCCCCATAGGTTTCCCCCCTGGTTCATAGTCTTCTGGATAAAATAAATAGTACCGCAATTCATCTTCACGTTCAATCTTTTGAATGCCTTCTACCACCTGGTGCTGACTTGCGCAAGAATGAAAAACAAAAACCAATACGAATAAAACAAAGGATTTCTGCATGTTATAAAAGTAGGGAAGCTATTTCGTTCCAGGAGGAAACTCGCTCAAATTCTCTGGTTTCTGTATTGTGAGGAGAAGTAAAAAGGAGACGTTGGCCTTCAAAATTCTTGAGATTAAAGGATCGATCGTCAATTAATAGATCTCCTTTAAGAATATGTTTATGACCGCAAAGTATACGATGCTGCCATGGAATAAAATGAAAATAACGATCCAACCAATCAGATTTTTCCTTTAAAGAATAAGGGAATTGCATGGCTGCACTGGCAATAAATACTTCGTGCTTTTTAAAAAGTTCTTCTAAAACCTTTTGGCTATCTGGGATTACTTTTAAGTCGCGAAAGAAACCAACTCTATGCGCATGCCCTTTAACGCTCGATTGGTGTGCTTCTGGAACCATCATCCAAAATTCGTTTCCCGAACAGGCTTTTTTATCAAAAGAGCCTCCAAATTCTTGCTGATAAATATCAATATGCGCTTGATAAGTATCTGCAATTACCTCATCCATATCAATAAAAATGGTCATAGCTTCTGTTTTTAACAAAACTAGCAATACAGCACTTATTAAATCCTCTTTAGGTGCGTTCAAACCATTTAATAATCAAAACTTAAACTTCCTTTTCATAAAAAATAAAATTGTCTAGCCACTTCCGCAACATGATCGAATTCTAGTAAACTAGTATCTTTAATCACAATCTAATCTAAACCCATGTACACTAAAAAAGTTTACAAGGCTTGGGACATGTTTAAATGGACTCGTTTTGAGACCTTTCTGTTTACACTGTACTGCCTGATCATTGTTTGCTTGTATTTTTTTCTTGATCTCTTCTGGATAAAAATTCCATGGACACCCTTAGCTCTCATTGGTACCGCTGTTGCCTTTGTTATTGGTTTTCAGAATAACTCAGCATATGGACGAATTTGGGAGGCGCGTAAAATATGGGGAGGTGTTGTAAACACTTCAAGAACCTTTGGGATGTTCGTGCAAGACATGATTACCAATGAGTATTGCGATGAAGAAGTGAGCGAGACACAGCTCAAAAAAGAGATTAAAACACTCACGTATCGCCACATAGCTTGGATGGTAGCACTTAGGTATGCCATGCGAGCTCCAAAGCCCTGGGAAACGGTTATGAACGAACGTTCTAACCGAGAATGGTCTAAATTTTTGCAACCACCAGAACGCACATCACCCATTGAAAAAGAACTAGCACCCTATCTATCTAAAGAAGACTTAGCCTATACCCTAGACAAAGGGAACAAACAAACCGCACTACTCTATTTACAATCACACCACCTACGGAGATTAAAGGAAAAGGGATTGCTCTGGGAATTTTCCTTTTTACAATTAGAAGGAGTGCTAGAAGAACTTTTTACCTTACAAGGGAAATCTGAACGCATTAAAAATTTCCCCTATCCCAGGCATTTTGCGACCTTAAATCATTATTTCATGTGGGTTTTTGTAACGCTTCTACCGTTTGCTTTGGTACCGCAATTTGGTGAAATAGGTAACGAAATAATTGAAAAATTTCCATTGCTAGGCCGTTACTTTATGTGGTTAGCATTGCCTTTTTATGTGGCGGTTGCCTGGATATTTCATACAATGGAACGTATAGGAAGAACAGGAGAAAACCCTTTTGAAGGTTCCGCCAATGACGTTCCAATTTCAACGATTGCCAGAGGAATAGAAATTGACCTTCGCCAAAATTTGGGAGAATCAAAAGAAGCTATACCCGCCCAATTTCCGGTGGTCTATGACACTCAAATGTAAGTACCAAAACAAATTCGTTGCCGTAAGCAGGAAGATTATTGCTTGTAGCAATTAATGCAATGAAAATATCAGCGAAGTCTGACCTATGAATGAGATAAAATCTATCGCCAGTTTACAAAACCCACTCATTAAAAAGTTGGTGCGTCTCAAAGAAAAATCAAGAGAACGCAAACAACTGGGAGAATTTGTAATTGAAGGGCAACAGGAAATAACCTTAGCGACGAATGCGGGTTATGAATTAATTGAAGTAATACTTTGTCCAGAAATAGCAGATTCTTGGGTAGCTAAAAAATTCAATGTACCCACTACACATGTAACCAAAGAACTCTATGAAAAAATAGCCTATCGGGGCTCTACAGAAGGAGTTCTGGCCATTGCCAAAACTCAAGACCATGCATTGACTACTTTGGTCTTAGATAAAAATCCCTTAATTCTTGTGGCAGAAGCCCCTGAAAAACCTGGAAATATTGGGGCGCTCTTACGCACGGCCGATGCCGCAAAGCTAGATGCCGTAATTATTGCGAATCCTAAAACAGATCTGTACAATCCCAATATCATTAGGTCAAGTGTTGGATGTGTCTTTACCTCCCCTATTGCCACGGCCACCACCCAGGAGATCATCAATTTTTTACATGACCACCAAATTAAGATCTATTGTGCGGCACTCACAGCCTCCAGGATATATAGCACAGTGAATTACACAGAACCTTCTGCTATCGTTGTTGGAACAGAAGCAACCGGTTTAAGCGATGCTTGGCTTGTAAATTCCGATCAAAACATCATTATTCCCATGCAGGGACAAGTAGATTCTTTAAATGTTTCTGTGTCTGCTGCAATACTTATATTTGAGGCAAAACGACAACGGGATTTATAGATTATGACAGCCGAATTTTTATTTTATGCCATTGTTACAATCCTAGTGTTACAATACCTATTGGATACCTTCTTAGATTTTCTAAACGCAAAGAACTTTCTTAAAGATGTACCCCAGGAATTAGCAGATGTTTTTGATCCCGATGAGTATGAAAAAGCAAGCAAATACCATCAAGAAAAATATCGCTTTGGCCTTCTAAAAGACGGGATCATGTTACTACTTGTCTTAGCATTTCTCTTTCTAGACGGATTTGCCATCGTTGATAATTTGGTTGCTGATTATTCTTCCAATACATACGTGAGAACCCTTGGATTTTTTGGAATTCTTGCCCTAGGAAGTACAATGCTCTCTTTTCCGTTTTCATATTACAATACCTTTACCATAGAAGAGAAATATGGATTTAATACCACCACAAAAGCCACCTTCTTTTCTGATATCTTTAAGAGTGGACTCCTTTCCATCTTGTTAGGAGGAGGTATTCTCGCTTTGTTTCTATGGTTTTATACGTGGGTAGGAACCAGCTTTTGGATCTATGCATGGCTCGTAGCGACCCTTCTCATGTTATTTATGAATCTTTTTTACAGCAAATTATTGGTGCCGTTATTTAACAAACAAACACCGCTAGGTGCAGGGCAATTAAAATCGGCCATTGAAGGCTATGCGCAAAAGGTTGGGTTTGAATTACAGCATGTATTTGTCATAGACGGCTCTAAAAGATCTACTAAGGCCAATGCCTATTTCTCTGGTTTTGGGAAGCAGAAACGAGTAACCTTGTATGATACCCTATTACAGGATTTAGAAGAAGACGAAATTGTGGCTGTTTTAGCACATGAAGTGGGGCATTATAAAAGAAAACACATTGTTTTTAATATGCTATCATCGGTCATATTGACAGGCTTACTTCTCTATTTACTATCCCTATGTATTCAACTTCCAGCTTTGTCCATGGCTTTGGGGGTTGAGACTCCTAGTTTTCACGCAGGTCTTATGGCATTTTTCCTTTTATACAGCCCCATCTCCATCACTACAGGGCTGATAATGAATTATTTATCTAGAAAATTTGAATTTCAAGCAGATAATTATGCCAAGGAAACCTTTGCCTCATCGCCATTAATCAGCTCTTTAAAAAAGCTCTCTAAGAACAATTTAAGCAACTTAACACCTCATCCCGCTTATGTATTTGTTCATTATTCTCATCCACCTCTTTTAGCACGTATTAAGAACCTTAAGGCATAATTTTTGTTGTTTCCAAGTAAGGAATATGGTAATTTTAATTTACTATGACGGAGGCAGCTATAGAAAAAGAGAACAAGCAAATTGCGAAGCAATACAAAGAATTGCTGCGTATAAGCTATCAAACGCTTAGTGCGGAGGATAAGCGATTAATTCGTTCTGCCTTTGATATTGCGGTAGATGCCCATAAAGATCAGAGGCGTAAATCAGGAGAGGCATACATTTTCCACCCTATTGCAGTAGCTAAAATTGTTGCTTCGGAAATTGGTCTGGATGCTGTTTCCATCGCTTCCGCTTTGTTACATGACGTGGTAGAAGATACGCCTTATACCCTATCTGACATTGAACGAATGTTTGGTGAAACCGTAGCCAGAATTGTAGATGGGCTCACCAAAATTTCACACCTTAAAAAAGACAAAAACATCAGTCAGCAAGCGGAAAACTTCCGTAAAATGTTGCTTACCCTGCATGACGATGTACGCGTTATTATTATAAAAATTGCCGATCGCTATCACAACATGCTTACAATGGATTCAATGCCAGAGTATAAGCAGGTTAAAATTGCCTCGGAAACGCTTTACATTTACGCCCCGCTCGCACACAGAATAGGATTGTACAACATAAAAACTCAATTAGAGGACTTGAGTTTAAAATACACCGAACCAGATGTGTACAATGATATTCTAGAAAAAATAGAAGAGACAGAAGAAGAGCAGCAACAATACATCAAAGACTTTTCTAAAGTAATAGAGAATTCATTAGATGAAGAAGGTCTTAACTACCACATAAAAGGGCGGATGAAGTCGATCTTTTCAATTCGTAGAAAGATGTCTTCAAAAAATATTGGGTTTGATGAGGTGTATGACAAGTTCGCGATTAGAATTATCTACAAAGCAGATAAGAAAAATGAAAAGTTTCTAGCTTGGAAGATTTATTCCATAGTTACCGATCATTTTACACCCAATCCTATTCGGCTACGTGATTGGATCACTTCCCCCAAATCTACGGGGTACGAAGCATTGCATATCACAGTTATGGGTCCGCAAGGGAAATGGGTAGAAGTACAAATCCGTAGTGAGCGAATGCATGAAATAGCAGAGAAAGGCTATGCGGCGCATTTTAAATACAAACACGGTGCCCAAAACGAACAAGGAATAGAGCAATGGCTCAACAGGTTGCAAGAAGCACTAGAAAACGCAAATGGCAATGCGGTAGACTTTGTAGAAGAGTTTAAATTAAATCTCTACTCCAAGGAGATCTTTGTCTTTACCCCTAAAGGAGAATTAAAATCCTTGCCAAAAGGAGCTACCCCTCTTGATTTTGCTTTTAACATCCATACAGAGGTTGGCATGAAAACAAGAGGTGCCAAAGTCAACGGGAAACTGGTTCCACTAAATACGGTTTTAAACAGTGGTGACCAAGTAGAAATCATGACTTCAGAGTCTTCAAAACCCAATCAAAACTGGCTTGATTATGCTACTACGGCCCGTGCACGTGCCAAAATAAAATCCTCACTCAAAGAAGAACAAAAAGAAATTGCAGACGAAGGCAAGGAAATGTTGCGGCGTAAATTAAAGTCGCAAAAAATTAGTTTAAACGAAGATGTGGTCAATAAAATGGTCAACTTCTTTAAATTAAAAACCAGTCTAGACCTCTTTTTCCGCGTTGGAAACGGGTCTATTGACAATCAAAAAATCAAAGACTTTGCCTCTTCCTACAACAACGCTTTCTTAAACTTCTTTAAAAATAAAATTCGAAGAAGCCCGGCCCCTGAAGAAGTAGATAAGGAAGAAATTACCAACAATTATGACATGTTGGTATTTGGGCAAGAAGAAGACAAACTCAATTACAAACTATCACGTTGTTGCAATCCTATACCTGGAGATAAGGTCTTTGCATTTTTAAGTGCGAATGATGGGTTAAAAGTGCATAAAAAAGATTGCCCTAATGCCATACAGTTGCAGAGCAATTATGCCTACAGGATTATGTCTGCGAAGTGGATAGATTCTACCCAAGAGGAATTTACGGTGGATATAAAAATCACCGGAATTGATAATCTAGGTTTGGTGAATGAAATTACCAACATCATCTCAGACAACTTGCATGTAAACATGCGAAATTTAAACTTTAGCGCAGAAGGAGGCACGTTTACAGGGAAAATTACGCTGGTGGTTAAGAACAATACCATTCTTAAAAAACTTATGGGAAGTTTAAAACAAATTGGAGGGATTGATAAGGTGACCCGAGTTTAATTAATTCGATGTAAATTTGTCGTTTACGAGTTTCAAGAACATGGACAACAGCAAGGACCAAGAGATAGTTAAAAACGTTTTTACTTCATTTTTAGAAGAAAATGGGCATCGAAAAACCCCAGAACGCTACGCTATTTTACAGGAAATTTACAACAGTGATGATCATTTCGATGTAGAATCTCTTTACATAAAAATGAAAACCAAAAACTATCGCGTTAGTAGAGCCACCTTGTACAACACTATTGAATTGCTTTTAGAGTGCAAGCTAGTGCGTAAACATCAATTTGGATCTGCACAGGCCCAATATGAGAAGTCTTATTTTGACCGCCAACACGATCATGTCATTTTAACGGATACCGGAGAAGTTGTAGAATTCTGCGACCCTCGCATACAATCTATAAAAAAGACAATTGAGGAGGTTTTTGATATTAAGATTAATACCCATTCCTTGTATTTTTACGGCACCCGTAACAAAGAAGATAAAGTAACTGACTAACCCAACCACTTCATGGTAGATTTATTGCTTGGACTCCAATGGGGAGACGAAGGAAAAGGAAAAATTGTTGATGTACTTACCAGAGACTATGATATTATAGCACGTTTTCAAGGCGGTCCTAATGCAGGGCATACCCTTGAGTTTGATGGTATAAAACATGTCTTGCATACCATTCCTAGTGGTATTTTTCATAAAAATGCAATCAATGTCGTTGGAAATGGTGTGGTAATTGATCCCGTTATCTTCAAAAAAGAATTAGACAACCTAGAAAAATTCAACATTGATATTGCGGCCAAGCTACTTATATCTAGAAAGGCTCATTTAATCCTTCCTACGCATCGTTTATTAGATGCTGCATCTGAAACCGCCAAAGGAAAGGCGAAAATTGGATCTACACTGAAAGGGATTGGACCAACCTACATGGATAAAACTGGCAGAAATGGGATGCGCGTAGGGGATCTTGAATTCCCAGATTGGAAAGATAAATACCGTGCTTTGGCTAATAAGCATGAAAGCATGATTGACTATTACAATGTAGATATTCAATACGACCTTAAAGAGCTTGAAGAGGAATTCTGTGAGGGGATAGAGGCATTAAAAAAGCTGCAGTTTATTGATAGCGAACAGTATGTTTTTGATGCCATGGCATCTGGAAAAAAGATACTTGCAGAAGGTGCACAAGGATCGCTGTTAGATATTGATTTTGGAACCTACCCATATGTAACCTCATCTAATACTACTGCTGCGGGGGCCTGCACCGGTCTAGGAGTGGCACCAGGCAAAATAGGGAGCGTACTTGGTATCTTTAAAGCGTATACAACCAGAGTTGGAAGCGGACCATTTCCCACGGAGCTATTTGACAAAGACGGAGAGACTATGGGTAGAGTGGGCAACGAGTTTGGGGCTACTACTGGAAGACCCAGACGTTGTGGTTGGTTAGATTTAGTGGCTTTAAAATATGCTGTTCAGATTAATGGAGTTACGGATTTAATGATGATGAAAGCGGATGTGCTCAGCGGATTCGAGAAAATCAAAGTCTGTACCGCCTATGAGTACAATGGAAAACAAATACAGCATTTGCCTTATAATATTCAGGAGGATAAAGTAAAGCCCGTCTACACCGAGTTAAAGGGTTGGTCTAAAGATCTAACTAAGATGACCAAGGCAGAGGAATTACCAGCTACCCTAAATGAATACATTGCGTTTTTAGAAGCTCAATTAAACGTGCCTATAAAAATTGTATCCGTAGGGCCAGATAGACTACAGACCATCCATAGGGACTAAAAAACTATGTCTGCCTTATTATTTAATGAGAAGACCAAACGTCTTCTCGCAGATAATACCCCTTTTCTATTTATCATCAATTTTGATAAAAGCATAGCGCAGGCATTCACCTTTGAAGAAGCTGCAGAAAATGGCATCTTTTTTACTGTCAACGGAAAAGCAAATGACGGGAATGTTCCCAAGGTCAGTTCAATGCAAACGCCAACCATTGATGTAAAACCCTTTCCTTTTGAATCGTACCTAAAAGGATTTGAAAATGTGGTTTATCACCTGAAAAAAGGAAATAGCTTTTTAGTAAATCTTACGTTCCCAAGTAAGTTAAAGTCTTCGGCAGATTTAAGTGAAATCTATCAAGCAGCAAATGCCCCGTATAAATTACTTTACCAGCATCAATTTGTTTGTTTCTCACCAGAATCCTTCATCAAAATAAAAGGAGATTGCATTTATTCATATCCTATGAAGGGTACCATTGACGCTACTATTGAAAACGCACAGGAAATCCTACTAAGCGATCCTAAAGAACAGCAAGAACACAATACCATTGTAGATCTTATCAGAAATGATATTTCCATGGTGGCGCGGGAGGTGGAAGTCCTTAAATTTCGTTATCTGCAAAAGATTAAAACGGCAAAAGGAGAAATTTGGCAAACGAGTTCTGAAATTAGAGGAAGATTACAAAAAGACTGGAAAACTAATTTTGGCAACCTTTTGCTAAATATGTTGCCCGCAGGATCAATAAGCGGGGCTCCTAAACCACAAACCTTGAAAATCATACAAGAAAGCGAAAACTATGAAAGGGGTTTTTATACAGGAGTTTTTGGGATCTTTGACGGCGAAGAGATAGATTGCGGTGTCGCCATTCGATTTATAGAAAAAGTTGGAGATGCGTATTGGTATAAAAGCGGCGGGGGAATAACGCATCAAAGCAATGTAAAAGAAGAGTATATTGAACTTATCAAAAAAATCTACATTCCCACTGTTTGAGAGTATTTGTGTTCAAGACGGAAGTATTCAGAACCTCAAATACCATCAAGAACGATTCGCAAAATCTTTTAAAAAGTTCTATTGGGAAGATCCTACATACGATCTGCTTCAAAATATTCAGATTCCCGAAGCGCACAAAGTAGGGAAAGTTAAACTGCGCGTTTCATACAATAAAGAGACCACTGCTTTTTCATTTTCCAAGTATTCTCAAAGGCCAATAAGAACTATAAAAATAATCCATGACGACCTTATTGACTATGATCTTAAATTTGATGACAGAGGGCCCTTAGATCAACTCTTTGAGAAACGCGAAGATTGTGACGATGTGCTTATTATAAAAAATAAGCAGGTTACAGACTGTTCGTATGCGAATATCGCTTTCTTTGATGGTATCCACTGGTTTACTCCTAAAACCTACTTGCTCAAAGGAACCAAACGAACGTTTTTATTGGATGAAGGACATATACAAGAACGCGTCATTAGCACGGAAGATTTGAATGAATTTAAAGGCTTTCAACTAATAAATGCTATGCTCGACTTTAATCCATCTAAGTATACCAACATAGCACATATTCGCTTTTAGTTCGTTACTGAAAAAATTTCAATTATTTGTACCTTAAGAAGGTAAATGGAATTTTTATGAAACGCTTTAAACCAGTTAGACACGGTTTTCTTTTCCTTACTTGTTTTGTTTTGGTTTGCGGTTGCAAAGAGAGGTCCAAGAACGGGCAAGCCGATTCTAAAAAAGCTACTCCGCCGTCTATTGAGGCCATTACCTTGTTAGGTGATACCTTAGTAACACCTGCTATAAAAGAAGGGAAGGCCAAAACAAATTACCAAGTAGCCTTAGAGAGGTTTCAAAAATATCCAGATAGTGCAGAAGCCATCATCTGGTATGGAAGACGCTCAGGATATCTAGGACACTACCAAAAAGCAATAACAATCTTTACAGAAGGTATTACCAAGTTTCCTAACGACGCTCGCATGTATAGACATAGAGGGCATCGATACATTTCAACAAGAGACTATGAAAAAGCAATAGCCGATTTTGAGAAAGCGGCAGATTTAATAAAAGGCCAACCAGATCGAGTAGAACCAGATGGCATTCCTAACGCTAGAAATATTCCAATAAGTAGTCTGCAAGGAAACATTTGGTACCATCTTGGGCTCGCATATTACTTAAATGGTAATCTCCCAAAAGCACAGAATGCCTATAGCCAACGAGCTACTACAAATAAAAATGACGACAATCTTGTTTCTGGGGGGCATTGGCTTTACATGATTTTAAGGCGGATGAACAACGAAGAGGAGGCCCTAAATATACTAGCCGACATTAATAAGAATATGGACATTATTGAAAACACACGGTACTATGAAATGTGTCTATTCTACAAAGGCCAACTCACAGAAGATCAATTAAAAATGGTGGGAGATGGCTCTTCTTCAGATGACGTGTACTATTACGGCTTGGGCAACTGGTATTTATATGAAAAAAAGGATACCATAACCGCTAAAAGGCTATACAAACGGCTATTAACTAACGGAAACCCCTTCTCTTTTGCGTATCTGGCTGCAGAGGCAGATTGGGCACGTATTTTTGAAGAACCCATAAAACCATAAACCTTTCTAAATTGTAAGGAGCACTTCTTTCAAAAATGCTACTTTTGACCAAAATTTTAGGTCTTGAAACAACTGTTTCTTGTTTTCTTTTCGATGTCTTTTTTTATGGTTTCTGCCCAAGAACCAGAAGGAAGACAAATTAATATTGTGTACGGAGCAAACTTCACAAAGAACGAGGAAAAGTTTCCCGGAGCCTCCATATTTAGTAAGGACAATGAACGCCAAGTACAATTTGAACATCAAGGTGCTGATTTGTGGTGCGATCTGGCGGTATTTTACGCCAAAGAGAACAAATTAAAAGCTATTGGTAATGTTCGCTTACAACAAGGAGATTCCATTGAAATGAATAGTGGGAAGCTAGATTATGATGGGAATACCAAATTAGCGAGGGCTTGGGAAAGTGTAGACCTGACGGACAACCAAATGAGGCTGACCACAGACACCTTATATTTTGATCGTGAAAAGCAATATTCCTATTACAATACAGGAGGAAAAGTTGTGGATTCTGTGAATGTGCTTACCAGTATCATTGGTACGTATTTTATGGAATTAAAGAAAGTACAATTCGAAAGAAACGTACACATAGACAATCCGGATTATATCATTGATTCTGAGCAGCTAAACTACTACAGACAATCAAAAAACGCCTACATGTATGGCCCCTCAACCATTGTGGGAGAAGAATATACTATCTATTGTGAACGGGGATTCTACGACACCAAAATTGAACAGGGATATGGCGTAAAGAATACCAAAATAAATTATGGGAATCGCATCATTGAAGGCGATAGCGTGTATTTTGATAAGCTCAAATCCTTTGCATCTGCAACAAATAATATCAAAGTAACGGATACCGTTAATAACGGAGTCATTCGGGCGCACTACGCAGAAGTTTTTAAAGAGAAAGACTCTGTTTTTGCCACTAAAAGAGCCGTGGCGATTAATCTAGTACAACAAGATTCCTTGTATATTCATGGCGATACCTTAATGGTAACCGGGCCTGCAGAAAATCGAATCCTTCGTGCTTTTAGAAACGCAAAATTCTTTAAAACAGATCTCAGTGGAAAGTGTGATTCTATTCACTCTGCAGAAAAGACAGGTATCACCAAACTCATTACCAATCCTATTCTTTGGAATGTAGACAATCAAATGACCGGTGATAGTATTCACCTAAAAAGTGATTTAGAAACCGAAAAACTAGATTCTCTATTCGTTATAGATAATGCCTTTATCATTGCCTTCGACACCATTGGTAAGCAAGGTTATAATCAAGCCAAAGGCAAGGACCTTTTTGGGAAGTTTATTGATAATGAGCTTAAGATTGTGGACCTGGTAAAAAATACCGAAGTGATCTATTACCTCTACAATGATGAAAATGAATTGATTGGCATTGATAAAACAATTTGTAGTAAAATACGATTGGAAATGGCCAATAATGATATTGAGGATATTACCTTTTTTGTAGATCCGGAAGGCGATATTTTCCCTGAAGAAGATTGGCCATTTGATACCAAAAAATTAAAAGGATTTATTTGGAGAGGTGAGGAACGTATTATGACGAAAGACGAGATTTTTGATGAGGATGACAACAACATTAAATTAGTGCGAATTAGGGGTATTGATGATGCCGTAGATATTGATGCTGAGGAATTAGAACGCAGCACTGGAAAACCAGCCACTCCAAAATCCAAAGAGGTAATTAGCACCAATAAAAAAGCAACCAAACCTAAAAAACCGGTTCTTAAAAGAACTGGATAATTGCAGGCTCAAACTTTACGCTTACCTTCAGAAAAAACTAAGTTGCTCTGGAACACGACTTTTTAAAATATCAAGCACAGACCACACCACATCCATTGGCATTAGAAGTTTCTGCCGCCTCTGGCAGCTATATCTATGATCAAGAAGGAAACGCACATTTAGATTTGGTAGCGGGCGTTTCTGCTTGCAGCTTGGGACATTGTCATCCTAAAGTAGTAGCAGCTATTCAAGAACAAACAGCCTCCTACATGCATGTAATGGTCTATGGAGAATACATACAAACACCTGCTGTTGAGTACACCAAATTATTAGCCTCATACTTGCCAGAACCACTTGAGACTACCTATCTGGTTAACTCTGGTACAGAAGCCATTGAAGGGGCCTTAAAATTGGCAAGAAGGGTCACTGGCAGATCGCAGATTATTGCAGCAGAACATGCGTATCATGGCAATACCATGGGAAGTTTAAGCCTTATGGGTTTCGAAGAACGAAAAGGTGCTTTCAGACCACTTATCCCAGACGTTCACTTCATCCCATTTAATAATGAAGAAGCCTTAGAGAAGATTACCGAAAAGACCGCAGCAGTGGTTTTAGAAACTATTCAAGGAGGTGCGGGATTTATTCTCCCACAAAAAGAGTATTTGAGAAAGGTAAAAGAGCGTTGCCAAGCAACTGGGGCCTTATTAATCCTAGATGAAATTCAACCAGGATTCGGACGTACAGGTGCGCTATTCGCTTTTGAACACTACAATTGCACCCCAGACATTTTGGTGATTGGGAAAGGTATGGCCTCTGGTCTTCCATGTGGGGCTTTTATTGCTTCATCGAAACTCATGTCCCAACTAATGGACCATCCCAAGCTTGGGCATATTACGACCTTTGGTGGCAATCCTGTCATTGCAGCTGCCAGTTTGGCGACTTTAAAGGAACTCACTGAAACCCAAATAATTCCAAGTACCCTGGAAAAAGAAGCTCTTTTTAGAACGCTTTTGGTACACCCTTTGATTAAAGAAATACGTGGAAAGGGGTTGATGCTCGCTTTAATGCTTGACAATGCAGAATTCACAAATAAATTGGTGCTAACAGCGGCTAAAAGAAGACTCATTCTCTTCTGGTTACTATTTGAACCAAGGGCAGTTCGCATATCTCCTCCCCTGACCATCACAACAGAAGAAATTAGAAAAGCATGTCAACTAATTCTGGAAATTTTAGATGAAATAAAAGCGGCTTGTTAACTACTTTGTTAATAACATACCCAATTCTTGGACGAGAAAGAGCCCATTTTACGGCTAATTTTAAGTCCATAGTAAAACCAAACTTCGCTCTATGGCGTTAGACCCTAACGAAAATCCTGATAAATCCATCTTAAAATTCGAGTCAATGTTAAAGACAGACGATGTCTATTTTTTTGATTCCGAAGATTTTGAGGAAATTATTCATCACTACCTAAACCAAGGAAAAGTATCACTTGGGAAGAAGGCCATTGAGATAGGAATGCAACAGCATCCGCACTCCGCGGAGCTCAAGTTATTAAAGGTGGAGGTGCTTGTTTTTGAAGATCAATTTCAAGCTGCAGAAGCTATT
Organism: uncultured Croceivirga sp.; assembly: GCA_964601965.1. Lineage (GTDB taxonomy): Bacteria > Bacteroidota > Bacteroidia > Flavobacteriales > Flavobacteriaceae > Croceivirga. The sequence goes on along the minus strand of CAZRPJ010000018.1, from coordinate 8,682 downwards.
TTAGATGAGTTGCAAGAAGTAGATGCTTCAAACGAAGAAATCTACATTCAACGCGCTAACATCTTATCAAAACAGGATGACCATCAAGGAGCAATTTCGATGCTCAAAGAAGCGCTCCTTATCACCGAAGACAGTTTTGATATTTATTCTTTAATGGGAATGGAACACTTATTTCTCGATGCCTTCGAAGAGGCTAAGAACTGCTTTATTAAGTGTGTTTCTTATGATGAAAGTGATTATTCCTCGCTTTATAACGTGGTGTATTGTTTTGAATTTCTAGAAGATTACGATGGTGCCATCCACTATCTCAACGATTATCTTGAAAGAAATCCATATTGCGAAGTTGCCTGGCATCAATTAGGCAAAATGTATTGCTCTAAAGACATGCATACTGAAGCCTTGGCCGCCTTTGATTTTGCAATAATTTCAGATGATACCTTTTTGGGTGCCTATTTTGAAAAAGGTAGAGTGTTGGAAAAACTGGGCAAATACAACGAGGCCATTGAGTGTTACGAGACAACCATTTCAATAGATGACCCTACCTCGCATGCGTATTTACGTATTGGGAAATGTCATGAAAAATTGGGGAACGAAGACATGGCCAAATACTATTACTACAATACGGTTCATGAAGATCCTTTGTTAGATAAAGGATGGGTGGCTATTACAGATTATTATTTTAGGCAAAAAGACTATCAAAAAGCTCTAAAGTATATAAATAAGGCCATTAATATTGATGGAGAGAACCCACTATACTGGAAAAAAAGTGCTGAGATTTTCTTTGTTCTGCAGGAGCTAGACGAAGCTGATTTTGCCTACAAACAGGCAGTTGAACTAGGCAATTATGAACTTAGTACCTGGCAAAATTGGGCAGAAATTTTAGTGAAGCTCGAAGACCATCAATCTGCCTTACAGGTGGTGCATCAGGGATTAGATTTTTACCCAGAAGATTTAGTGTTGAACCACTTACTCTCGGGTTTGTACCTCAAGACGAATCAGCCAGATCTTGCAAAAGAAAAATTAAATGAGGCCTTACAATTAAACCCTGAAAAATCTGTTATATTTCTACAACTTTTCCCAGAGTTCGAAAATATTTCTTGGGTTCGGAAAAGTCTTAGAACAAACAACAAAGCCTCTACCTAATTACGCCTAAATTTTTCTTGTATGGCTCGTAAGCTTGTAGACTATGTCTTCATTACCTTAAAAGGCATGGCCATGGGTGCCGCAGATGTGGTCCCGGGAGTATCTGGTGGAACCATTGCCTTTATTTCTGGAATATATGAAGAGCTCATTAGCTCAATAAATACCATTAAACCTTCACTCATCAACGTATGGAGAAAAGAAGGATTTAAAAGTCTCTGGGCTCAAATAAATGGCAATTTTTTATTGGCCCTGTTTATCGGAATTTTTAGTAGTGTTTTAAGTCTTGCAAAGTTCCTGAGCTGGTTGTTAGAAAATGAGCCGGTGTTGCTTTGGTCTTTTTTCTTCGGATTAGTACTCGCCAGTATTTTTCTTGTGGGCAAAGCCATCAAGAAATGGAATGCAGGAGTGATCCTAATTTTAGTTCTAGGAGCAGCGGTCGCCTATTTTATCACAACACTTCCACCAAATGAAAATGTAGATAGTCTTCCCTATCTCTTTTTATCCGGTGCTTTAGCAGTTTGTGCTATGATTCTTCCAGGAATTTCAGGCGCGTTTATTTTGGTTTTATTAGGGAGTTACAAAACAATTCTAGATGCAGTGCATGAAAGAGATTTCGTTATGATTGCAACTGTGGCATTAGGAGCCGTTTTTGGATTACTCAGTTTTGCACGTCTTTTAAAATGGATGTTTCATCATTATAAAAACAGCACTTTGGCCCTCTTGACGGGATTTATTTTAGGATCTCTTAATAAAATTTGGCCTTGGAAAGAAGTTTTAGAGACAAAGGTTTTCGATGATAAGATTATTCCCATTGTAGAACGCAACGTATCTCCATTCGCATTTGAGCAAGACCCACAACTATTTGCGGCGATAGGTTTAGCGGTGGCAGGATTTTCCCTTATTTTTATCCTGGAGCGCTTAGCTACAAAAAAATAAGTGCTCGTAGCACTATGCATACATCAAGAACACTCTGGGATAAAATCTATCTTGTAATTAAGGGGCTCTTTATGGGAGCGGCCAACAAGGTGCCGGGAGTTTCTGGAGGTATTGTTGCATTCGTTGGGGGCTTTTATGAAGAGTTTATTTATTCGCTTCAAAAAATTAATCTAAAGGCTTTAAAATTGCTTTTCAACGGGCGTTTTAAATCTTTTTATCGCTACACAAATGCCACTTTCCTAATCTTACTCATCACTGGAATGCTCATCAGCTATTTTAGTGTTTCCCGGTTGTTAGATTTCTTCTTAGAAAAGAAAGAGCTCTATGTGTGGTCTGCATTTTTTGGGATGATCATTGGTTCTATTTATTATATCTCTAAAGGCTATGACGGTTGGAATAAAAAAACGATCACTGCAGGAATCATAGGACTTGTTATCGGTATTTCTATCAGTTTTTTAAGTCCCGCCAAAGAAAATGACAACCTAATATTTATATTCTTTTGTGGGATGATCAGTGTGTCTGGCATGACGCTACCAGGATTATCTGGCTCCTTTATTTTAATCCTCTTAGGCAATTATGTCCTGTTACTGGTCGATTCTGTTAACAGCTTGTATGATACCTTTTCAGAGATTCTTCAAGGTGATTTTAGCTTCGTAGAAAACCAAGAGCGATTAAATATTCTAAAAATCTTATTGGTTTTTACCTTGGGTTCCGCCACAGGCTTAGTAACATTATCTCACTTTTTAGGTTTCTTATTAAAACATTACAAAAAGAGCACCACAGCTGTTTTAATAGGTTTTATTACAGGTTCCCTAGGCGTTATTTGGCCCTGGAAACGAACCATCTTTAAATTGAATGCGGGAGGAAATCCTATTTTAGATTCTAATGGAGACCCCATTATTGTTAATTACCAGCGGTATTGGCCAAATAGTGCCGACATGGATACCTGGGGTGCTATCTTTTTTATCATCTTTGGCATCTTCATTTTGTTGAGTTTAGATTGGTATGGTAGAAACAAAAAAGTCTAAGAATCGCTTCGGGTTACTCGGAAAAAACATTTCCTACTCGTTCTCCCGAGGGTATTTTGCTAATAAATTTGAGGTGCTAGGTCTGCAAGATCATAGTTATGAAAATTTTGATATCGAGGCCATCACCCAATTACCAGATATATTAGATAAAAACCAACTTCGAGGACTTAATGTTACTATCCCTTACAAAGAGGAGGTCATTCCCTATTTAGATTCCATAACTGAAGATGCCAAAAAGATTGGTGCTGTAAACACTATTCAATTCACTCCTAAAGGCTTAATTGGCCATAATACAGATGCCTACGGGTTTAAAAGGTCTATAGAACCGCTATTAAACAGTTCTCACAAAAAAGCGCTTATTTTAGGGACCGGTGGTGCTTCTAAAGCGGTAGTTTTCGTTTTAGAGAAATTGGGAATAAGCTACCAGTACGTTTCAAGATCCCCTTCAGAAAATATTTTGGGCTACAATCAGCTTACCAAAGAGGTTTTACAGCATGTACAAATTATCGTCAATTGCAGTCCTGTTGGAACTTTCCCCAAGGTACTGGACAAACCCAACCTGCCTTACGAATATCTCAATAAGACACACGTACTCTTCGATCTCATTTACAACCCTGCGGAAACAGCCTTTCTAAAAGAAGGGAAAAAACGACAGGCCCAAATACAAAATGGCCTACCCATGCTAGAGTTTCAGGCAGAAAAAGCTTGGGAAATCTGGAATAGTGCCGTTTAAGCTAGAAATCAACAATTACTTTTTTTAGCGGGATCCTTTTAAAAGTGGCAAAAAGAGAATCCTTACTTTTGCTAGTGGTTGGTTTTCTTGCTAACTTACCAATGATCGCCATCAATCTAACCTTTAAAGAACTTTGTGATGGACAACGAAGCGCAAAAACCACAGGAAACTGTAGGGGGGCAAACAGAAATAACGAACGAGGTTGTAAACGAAGCAACCGAAACCAAATCGGAGGAAACAAGTTCCGAAGCAACCGCTATTATATCTGAGGAAAAGGAAATTGCTACCCCAGAAGAACTTCAGGAGGAAATAGATTTAGAAAACGCCGAAGATGCCGAAGACAAAGACAATGAAAAAAGGCATCATATCCCCTTATTAGATTATCATGCTATGAGCATGGAAAATCTTGTAGGTGAACTACAGCGTTTGGTGAAAAATGAAAAGGTTCAGGCGATAAATAAACATGCCAATTCCATTAAACATGAATTCGATCTAAAGTTTCAAGAATTTATTGAACATAAAAAAGAAGAATTTGTAGCAGGAGGTGGTAATGAAATAGACTTTCGGTACAATTCTGTTACTAAGAGACAGTTCAATGAAGTTTTCAAGGAATTCCGCGAAAAACGCGATACTTATTACCGGAATCTAGAGCAGCAATTAAAACAGAACTTTGAAAATAGACTGACTCTTATTGAAGAGTTAAAGGGTCTTGTTAATGTAGAAGAAGACATTAACACCACCTACAAAAACTTTAAAGATATTCAGGAACAATGGCGCAATGCGGGCCCCATTCCTCGAAACAGTTATAATGATGTCTGGCGTACCTATCACCATCATGTAGAGCGTTTTTATGATTTTTTACATCTAAATAGAGAATTAAGAGATTTAGACTTTAAGCATAATCTAGAAGAAAAACAGAAGCTCATTGAACGTGCCGAAGCTTTGCAAAATGAACCAGATTTGGGCAAGGCATTTAGAGAATTGCAAACCCTTCATAAAATTTGGAAGGAAGAAATTGGGCCAGTTGCTAAAGAACAGCGCGAAGAAATCTGGGAAAAGTTCAGTGAGGCTACTAAAGCCATGCATGCCAGGCGTCAAGAGCATTTTGCCAAGTTAGAGGCTTCTTATGAGCAAAACCTAGAGAAGAAAGATGGCATCATAGCTCAGATTTTGGAAGTTGCCAATGTGGTTGGTAAAAACCATAAAGAAATCCAAGCTCAGATCAAAAAAGTAGAAGCATTAAGAGAAGAATTTTTTAAAGCTGGTAAAGTACCTCAAAAGGTAAATGAAGCTACTTGGTCACGTTTTAAAGAGGCTGTTAGGGCCTTTAACCGTGGAAAGAACAATTTTTACAAAGACCTTAAGAAAGAGCAACATATCAATTTAGAGAAGAAAAGAAAGTTGCTAGAAATTGCCCAATCTCTGAAGGATAGCGAGGACCATGAAAGCGCAACACCAGAAATGAAGCGCATACAGAACGAATGGAAAAAAATTGGCCATGTACCAAGGAAGTATTCTGATAAGATCTGGAATGAGTTTAAGGATGCCTGCAACCACTATTTTAATCGCTTGCATGCGGAAAAGAATGCCGCACACAAAGAAGAATACGCAAATTTTGAAGCAAAAGCTGCCTGCTTAGAGCGTTTAAAAACATTTAAGCTTACCGGTACCAAACAAAAAGACCTTCCAAAAATTAAAGAATTCATTGCAGAATGGAAGGGAATAGGTCATGTGCCTTACAACAAGCGCCATATTAATGGAAAGTTCAATAAAATTATTGACGCCTTATTTAAAAAGTTGGATGTAAGCCGGCAAGAATCCGAATTGCTTAAATACGGAGATAAAATAAAACAACTCGCTAAGTCAGATAATAATGAACGTGCAATAAGTAATGAGCGTACGTTTATTAAACGTAAAATCAACGAGAGTAAAAGTGAGATTAGACAGTTAGAAAATAACCTGTTGTTTTTCTCCAACGCTTCTGAAAGCAGTCCTGTAGTTAAAGAGGTTCACCAAAACATAGCGAGACACAAAGAAGCATTAGAAACCTGGCAAACCAAGCTTAAAAACCTAAATATTATGGAAAATAAGCTTGCTAAAGAGGCCTTAGATTCCGAAGATTCTTTAGGAGAAGAAGAATAGCTTACTTCGTTGCCTTTTGTTTTTTACTGCCTTCGTACATTTCGTAATGTACCAGACGCGACTCAAGTTTTCCGTTGTAAACCTTGATCTTTCTTGAAGGACGAAGGCCAACGTACTTCAATGATTCTAAATTACTTGTTATAAACCATACTTTGGATCCTGGATAGCCATTCTTTAAGGTATCACCTATTTTACCATAAAAAGTAGGCATATCAATAGAAAGCCTTTCCCCGTACGGAGGGTTAAAAACCATATGCAAGGGGCCAGCCGTTTGCTTCTGGGTTCTAAAGAAATCGTTCCGTTCTACCGTAATATATTCCTCTAGTTTGGCGTGTGCCACATTTTCGGTGGCCTTGCGCACTGCGGAAGGAGCTTTATCAAATCCTACAATGGTATGTTCAAATTCTCTTGTACGATTTAAACTACTCGTCACTATTTTATCAAATAAATCAGCATCAAAATCATTCCAATGCATAAATGCGTAATGCGAACGATTAATGTTCGCAGGAATATTGCACGCAATCATGGCAGCTTCTATTAAAATAGTTCCACTACCGCACATAGGATCTAAAAAAGAAGAATTCCCATCCCAGCCACTTTGTAATAACAAGCCCGCTGCCAAAACTTCATTTATAGGCGCTATGTTTACCTCTTTTTTATACCCCCTTTGATGTAAGGAATTTCCAGAACTATCCAAAGAAACCGTACAAAGCGTGTCCTGGATATGGATATTGATGCGCACTTGGGCATTTCTAGAATCTACATTTGGACGTTTCCCTGCATGCGCCCGAAATTTATCTACCAGCGCATCTTTTGCCTTTAGCGATACGAACATAGAATTTTTAAAAACTTCACTATGCAAGGTAGTATCAAAGGCAAACGTACAATCAGCGTCAAAAATTGAGGGCCAATTAATGGCAAACAGTTCTTGATACAACTGTTTTTCATTAAATACTTTAAACCTTTTAATTGGCTTAAAGACTTTTAAGGCGGTTCGTAAGGAAAGATTGGCTTTGTATAAAAAACCAAGATCCCCTTCAAAAGTAACCATGCGGTTCCCCTCTTTGACTTTACCCGCACCCAAATTGCGGAGTTCTTTGGCCAGTAGGGGTTCAAAACCGTACAGCGTCTTTGCCAACATTCTAAAATTATCGCCCATAGATTTGCGCTAAAAGTGTCAAAAATAGGGTAATTTTGCCCCTTCAACACCTGCCACGTTCATGAATTACCTTTTTCTGGTTCTTGCAGTACTCCTAAGTTTTGGATTCGTACGTATTACAAAACCCAAAAATCCATCGCATGTAAAATTACTTCTGGCATTCAGTGGCGCCTTTTTAATGGCTTTGACCTTTTTTGAGTTAATTCCCAAAGTGTATGCAGAGGGCAATCTAAAATTCAATGCCACTTTTATCTTGCTAGGAATCTTAGTGCAGATATTTTTAGAATTTTTCTCTAAAGGCGCAGAGCACGGCCATATGCATTGGGAGTTAACCAAAAATCAGTTTCCATTAGTACTGTTTATTAGTCTTTCATTGCACGCATTAATTGAAGGAATCCCAATCTCAGAAGATCATGGTATTTTACTTGGTATACTAGTACACAAAGTACCTGTGGCGTTAATTTTATCTATCTTCTTATTGCACTCACAGCTCAATAAATGGCTTTGTTTTTTATTTATTGTGCTCTTTGCATTTATGACGCCCCTGGGCAACTATTTGGCCACAGAAAGTTCCTTTTTACAGGAATACTCCATTCAATTGACTGCACTGGCCGTTGGGGTCTTCTTACACATATCAACCATAATATTATTTGAAAGCGCCAAAGGCCATAGTTTTGATCTTAGAAAACTCTTCGTGATCATTGTAGGATTTGGATTGGCTTATTTCTTATAGATTCAAGCGGGGCAATTCTTAGACAAGGCTGCGCATTCAATGGATATCTAGGCGATACGCTGGTTTAAGCTGTTTTTTGTTGCCTACACTAAATTAAAGACAAGAAACCAATGACTGATAGCGCCTCCCAATACAAAGAAGTGCCAGATTAGATGGTTAAAGGGAATCTTTTTTACAGCATAAAAAACCATCCCAAGTGTATAGAAAACACCTCCTAAGGCTAAATAAAATAATTGAGATTCAGAGAAGTTCTGTAACAGAAATGGTAAATCAATTACAATGAGCCACCCCATCACACCGTAGAGCACTAAAGAAAGTACTTCAAACTTCCCAGTAAAAAAGAGTTTTAAACCAGTACCTATAAGCGCGATACTCCATACCAGAATTAATAACAATACACCCTTAGAGTCTTTGAGTAAAAACCAACATACTGGCGTGTAGGTGCCAGCAATAAGATAATAGATAGAAATATGGTCTAAAATTCGCAATTTCTCTTTAATGACTGGCTGGTAAAAACTATGGTAAAGTGTTGATGCAGTGAATAATAGAATCACTGAAAAGGAATAAATAGCAAAGGGCCACGAAGCGAATTGAGTTGGCTTTTGTAAAAAGAGTACTAGAGTACCAAGAAGCCCTAAGATGATACCAAGAGCGTGAGAATAGGCATTCCATTGTTCTTCTAGTATTTCTTTGGGAGTATTCACAAGTATAAAAATAAAAAAAGCACTTATCCATAGTTAGATAAGTGCTTTTGAGGAAGGCGGCGACCTACTCTCCCACCTGGTGTGGCAGTACCATCGGCGCTAAC
>CAZRPJ010000017.1:6771-52741 GCA_964601965.1 uncultured Croceivirga sp. | reverse complement strand
AGTTGCATGTGGTGCTAGGATTTGTAAAAGACAAAAATCTAGAGGCACTTTTAAGGCTTTTTCCCAAAGAGGCCCGCTATTATTTTGTAAAGCCTCAAGTACCCCGTGGACTGGATGAAGAGACACTCAAGGAAACGGCAACGAAGCTCGGTTTAAAAGGGAAAACCTATAAGAGTGTGCAGAAGGGACTGCAAAAGGCGCTAAAGAAGGCAAGCCCAAAGGATTTAGTCTTTGTAGGAGGTAGTACCTTTGTGGTAGCAGAGGTTGTTTAAAATATTTTCATTTTAGTTAGGGAAACAGAAAATTCGTGCTATATTTGCACTCCAATTTTGGGGCGCGTAGCTCAGTTGGTTCAGAGCACCTGGTTTACACCCAGGGGGTCAGGGGTTCGAATCCCTTCGCGCCCACTAAGAGAAAGCCTTCGAGAAATCGAAGGCTTTTTTTCTTTGTCTTTACCAGTTCTTACTCTTCCTTTATTTGAAGCCATTCCTCATAGGTAACAACGCGCTTTTCATTATTCCCTTGGGTTTTTCCGGGTAGAATTCCAATAAACTCAAGGTAGTGTCCGTCTGGGTCACTGAAATAGATGGAGACTGCGGGCATCCAACAAAAAACCATGGGCTTTTCATGGTCTTCTTGTAAAAAATTCCAGAAGTTTAAATGGTGCGATTTTAAAAAGTCTACGGATTCGTTTATGATCCAATCTGGATCACATTCAAAAGCAAAGTGCCTTAAATCAATTTCTTCCTTCGGTTTTTCCCATAATCCTAACATGGCCTGTTTGTCCTTTCCTATCCAGAAAAAGGCAGTTCTGCGCTCTGCGCCAAACCTGCACTGAGTGAGGCCCAGTACATTGGTGTAGAAGGCAATGGAGGTTTCTAAATTTTCTACATATAAATGCGTTTCATACAGTCCTTTGATCATACTATAAATTGCTTTTAAAATACCTTATCGTAGTCATGCCTATTCTTTTGTTGAATTCCTTTTCTAGTACTCAGGATAATCAGAAACTCTCGGTGCTTTAAAGCCACCGTTTTACTAATCGTTTTGTTCCCTTCTACAATTCCTTTAAACGAATGTTTCTAAATCGAATGCTGCCTTTGCCAAAGGCTTGTAGCCCAATATACCCGCTTGTTAGTTCTTGATCGTCATAGGTGGCGGTTAGCTGCTTATTAATCCAGACCTTCACTTGATTGCCCTGGCAACGAATGGTATAAGTGTTCCAGCGGTTAATTGTACTAAGATTGGTTTTTGGCAGTGCCTTGGTGACAATGGCCCCCGTTCTAAAATCTTGGTTGGGATGTAGGTCCCAAATATTCATTTCATGACATTCCGTTGCGCTTAAAGCCACCTTGCTGCAGCGCACAAAAACCCCTGAATTAATAGTTTGATCTGGAAAGAACTCCAAGCGTAGCTCAAAATTGTCGTATTTGGTTTTAGTCATTAAGAACCCTTCGCAGTCTGTACAATTGTTTTGCCAAACACCCTTGGTATTGGTCCATTGCGCGTTTCCTTCTTCTACCCAATCGTTGCTTTCTGGTTGAAACAACGACACTGCTGGGCGACAATTGGTCAAGGATAGGGCTAACAGCGTGAGTACGAATAGGACGGCGGTTTGTTTCATATCATGGTCTTTGTACTCCTTAAAGTTACTATTCTACCCTATATTTAAGGCATGGTGGCAAAATATGGAAAATTATTACTGGTGCTCAGCGCTCTGCTTTTAGTAGCGCTTGTCCTTTGTTGGGTGATAGGCTATATAGCACCAATGGGGTTTTTGGCGATTGGATTCTTTTTAAGTCTGGCCCTTGGAGTGCGTTCGCATTCTTTTTTAAAAGGATTTTCGTTTACCATCTTAATTTTTGCGGCGGTCGTTGCCTCTATGTGTTATCCAGAGTGGTTTGTACAAATAGGATCTTTCCAGTTAAAGCAGCTTATAGTTCCCTTGCTTATGGTGATCATGTTTGGAATGGGAACCTCTATGAGCTTGCAAGATTTTCGTGGGGTGATAAAAATGCCTAAGGGAGTATTAGTCGGGGTGGTTTGCCAATTTTCTATCATGCCACTGGTGGGGTATGGTTTGGCCTATCTTTCCGGGTTTCCACCAGAAATAGCCGCCGGGATTATTTTAGTAGGGTGTTCACCCAGTGGGTTGGCTTCCAATGTAATGGCCTATATCTCTGGGGCTAACTTAGCACTTTCCTTGACCTTAACGGCTGTCGCAACGCTAGTGGCTCCGCTTTTTACCCCTTTTTTAATGAAGCTATTGGCAGATCAGCTAGTGCCCATTGACTTTTTGGGCATGCTTTGGAGTATTTTCAAAATCGTTATTCTGCCTATTGTCTTAGGCTTGGCTTTTAATAAGATAGCACATGGTCGTTTTCCTTGGTTGGACAAGGCCATGCCGTTAATTTCCATGGCTGGCATCACCTTTATTATCACCATAATCACAGCGGCAGGAAGGGATTCGCTTTTAACCATTGGTTTGGCCTTGATTGCAGTGGTCTTAGTACATAACTGCTGTGGCTATTTATTTGGGTATTGGGGCAGCCGACTGGTAGGACTTGATAAAAAATCGGCACGCACCATTGCTTTTGAAGTGGGCATGCAGAATGCGGGCTTGGCCTCTGGAATAGCCCTTGAAATGGGGCGGGTGGCTACCATGGGCTTAGCACCAGCTGTTTTTGGTCCGTTTATGAACATCACAGGGTCTTCCTTGGCGACCTGGTGGCGCTCAAAATCTGAACCTACCGATAAAAATTCCTAGTAACCCACTAGATTTTCTTATTTTTTTCACACCATTCTCAATTTAATTGTAAAATACTGATAATCAATCGTATGTAATTAAATTTTTGACAATATCCTTCAGATAATTTCCAAAAAACAGGAGTAAACTCTTATCGGATACAACCAAAACCTCGTGAATTGATGGTAACTAGAAGTATCAATCTAAAAACATCAATCAGTATGAAACTTCTTTTAAAACAAATCATGGCGCGATACCGACGCGAAGGAGCACCCATGGAACCAACATCGAACAGTACCGAGAAATACAAAAAATCTGGGCTTACTCAAGAGCAAGCCTTGGTCATTAAACAACGGATAGATTATGCATTGGGACACGAAAAATTATACCGGAATAATGAAATAGGCCTGGGGGATCTCGCCACCTTCATTCAACAAGACCGCTATAAAGTTTCGGAGGTGATCAATACCTATTATGCTAAAAACTTCTATGCCTTGCTTAATAGCTATCGTATAGAAGAGGCCAAAAACTTGCTAATTAATAATCCAATGTTAAGCGTAAAAGCCATTATGTACGAAGTGGGTTTTAATAGCAAAAACAGTTTTTACATGGCGTTCAAAAGAAATACAGGGGTAAGTCCCAACGATTTTAGAATTATGACAGCCTATAATTTTCAAGGTTCGCAATTGGCATCCTAAGAGGCTTATCGTTACCTGGAATCACTTTTAAAGTGTTTCTATAAAAATCCTTTGCAAGGTTGGGCAAAGGATTTTTTTTGTTTCATAAGTTCCTATACTATGTAATCCAAATGAAAACTAGAGGTGCTTTGGTCACCCAACTTTTGACAGATGTTAAAAAGGGTTCTTGCCCATGGGGCGCCTTAAAATTGCGGTTCTCGCCGTTTTAAAAGTACGCATAGCCGTGGGTTAATAGATTGCTTTGTGATGCAATTGTAAAGGTAGGGCGGTGAGAGGCCTTACTTCTAAAAGACAAAAGATTCCATTTAAGTTTTGTTTACTTCCAAGAAGTATTATTTGAATTAGCTATCATATTTCTCTTCCCCGCCCGCCTTTCTCAGTTGCAATAGCTTATTAATTACTAACAAAACTTTTAACTCGTATGAAAGTAAAGAAACTGTTTGGGGCATTTATTGCTTTGCTTTGCGCAACGGCATTTTTGCAAGCCCAAGAAAAAACGGTCACAGGGAATGTGGTAGACCAAGCGGGTGTGCCATTGCCCGGGGTAAACATTATTGTAGAGAACACTACCAATGGTACCCAGACTGACTTTGATGGAAATTATGCCATTAACGTAGCCGAAGGCCAGGCGCTATTATTCACCTATATCGGGCAGCGAACAGAGCGCGTCGTGGTGGGAACTTCTAACACCATTAATGTGGTGATGCAAGAAGATGCCCAAGCCTTAGAAGAGGTGGTGGTTACCGCTCTCGGAATTAAGCGGGAGAAGCAAGCCTTAGGGTATGCAGTTGCCGAGGTGGGTTCCGAACAGTTGGAGGAACGTGCCGAGGGCGATATTGGTCGGGTACTAGCTGGGAAAGCTTCAGGGGTAAACATTACCCAACAAAGCGGACTTTCTGGCTCGGGAACCAATATCATTATTCGAGGCTTTAATTCTTTTAGCCAAAGCAATCAGCCTTTGTTTATTGTGGATGGGGTGCCTTTCAATGCAGATACCAATCCGTCTGGCAGGCAAGGGTCACGACAAGATTTTATAAACGGGAACAACGGTTCTAGTCGCTTTTTAGACCTAGACCCTAATAGTATTGAAAGTGTGAATGTCCTAAAAGGATTGGCAGCTTCTACCTTATATGGTTCCTTAGGTAGAAATGGAGTCATCCTTATTACTACCAAAGCCGGTACCGGAGGTGCTGGTACCAAAAAAACGGAAGTTACGGTTACTACCTCCATGTTCTTTAATGAACTGGCATCGCAGCCAGAGTATCAGAACCAATACGGAAATGGTTTTGACCAGGCTTTTGGTTGGTTTTTTAGTAATTGGGGTCCGAGTTTCGATAGAGATGGGGTTGCCGGTTGGGGTAATAGCAGTGCTTTTGACGATCAAGGCACTTTACCGCACCCGTATTCTACAGCCTCTTTTTCTGCGGCCTTTCCGGAATTTCAGGGGGCACGCTATAAGTGGCAGCCGTATGACAACTTCGGTAATTTCTTTAGAACAGGGACCGTAGTGAATACATCAGTAAATATTACAGGCGCCTCGGAAGATGGAAAGGTGAGTTATAATGCCAACTACGGATATTTAAGTGATACCGGCTTTACGCCTGGTAATAGCCTTAACCGAAATAATTTTGGAGTTGGGGGTCGTGCGGTCTTAAGTAATAAGATGACCGTTTCAGGTACTATTAATTACGCACGTACAAAGTTTATCTCACCTCCTGTAGCCTTGAGTCAGGGAAATGGGGCCACGGGTAGCGGATCTTCTGTTTTTGGAGATTTGTTCTTTACACCGCGGTCTGTAGATATTGCTGGATTGCCGTTTCAGAATCCAATTGATGGAAGTAGCGTGTATTACCGCCAGAATAACTCCATTCAGCACCCCTTATGGACTATCAATAACTCAGGGACCAACCAAGAGACCAACCGGGTCTTTGGGAATTTGGCCTTGCAGTATGCCTTTTCAGACAACTTGAACCTTATTTACCGTCTGGGGATTGATAATTTTAGTGAAGACAACGTGAACTTCCAGAACCGCGGAGGGGTAAATAGCAATAGCAACGACATTCGTTTGCAGAGTGGGATCTATGAAACTTGGAATAATAACAACACCATTTGGGATCATAACATCGCTCTAAATGGCGATTATGACCTTACAGAAAAAGTGGGGGTTACTTTTAACCTAGGTTTTAATGGACGGCGCGAGATTTTTAAACAACAAGGGGTATCTAGTGATGGGCAACAGGTGTTTGGCGTGTTGCAGCACTTTAACTTCTTGAATCAGAATGAAATTCAGAATTTCTCCGAAAGGAATGTTGTAGGTTTTTATGGGCAGACGGAGTTCGATTATGATAATATTCTTTTCGTAACCTTGGCCGCTAGAAACGATTGGGTTTCTAACCTAGCACCAGACAACCGCTCATTATTCTACCCAAGTGCTAGTTTGTCTTTTGTGCCTACCACGGCTTTTGAGGAACTAAAGAGCGATGCTCTAAATTATCTTAAGATTAGAGCGGGATATGGTACATCGGCAGGATTCCCAGATAGAAACTCGGATCCATATCCAGTGTCGAACCGTTTGGCACTAGATACCCAAGATTTTCAGGATAATACGGGCGTTAATATTGTAACTAACTCAACGGGATTAACACTCGGGAATCCCAACCTAAAACCGGAACAAGTAGAAGAATTAGAAGTGGGTATTGAATCACGCTGGTGGGACAATCGCATTAGTCTAGATGTATCAGCCTACCAAAGAACCACAACCGATTTAATAGTTACGCAGCCCTTAGACCCGGCTTCTGGATTCTTTCAGACCAACACCAATGTGGGTGAAATTAAAGGAGAAGGGATTGAAATAGATTTAGGGCTTAATCTCATCCGCAGTGAAACAGATGGATTTGATTGGAGTTCCAACATCAACTTTACGGCCTATGAAACCGAAGTAACCGATTTAGGACAAGACACGGATTTAATTGTCTACTCCGGTTTTGGGAATTTAGGAAACGCTGCAATTGAAGGACAACCTTTAGGGGTGATCTATGGAAGTAGAATTCTAAGAGATGATAATGGCAATTTTGTAACCAATGCGGTGGGCGATTTTGTACAAGATTCACAAGATGGGGTGATAGGAGATCCTAACCCAGATTGGGTAGCTAACTTAATTAATACCCTGTCCTACAAGAACTTTAGTTTAGGCTTTCAGCTAAATTATACACAAGGGGGTGACATTTATTCTAGTACAATCGCCACTCTTTTAGGTAGAGGACTTATCACCGAGACTTTGGATAGGGAGAACACGTTTATTCTTCCTGGTGTAAAGCAAAGTGATGGTACCCCTAATGATGTGCAGATCAATAACTCTGACTATTACTTCAATAATGTACTCTTTGGCCCTAGTGAGCTACAAGTGTACGATGCTACTGTAATACGGCTTCAAGAAGTTTCCCTGGGGTATTCTTTCCCTCAGAAATTCTTGGACAGAACCCCCTTTGGTGCCTTGTCGTTTACCATTTCTGGGCAGAACCTTTGGTGGGATGCTATTAACACTCCGGACGGTGCCAATTTTGATCCGAATGTATCCGGTACTGGGGTGGGGAATGGATTTGGATTCGATTTCTTAAACGGACCAAGTTCCAGACGCTACGGATTTAGTTTAAAGGCCACTTTTTAGGATGAAAAAAATTGATATACAGATGAAGAATACATTTAAATACATACAAATAGCAGCTTTTTCGGTCGTATTGATCCTAGCATCTTGTGAGACCAATGAGCTGGATTTAAGAAATGACCCTAATTTCTTGACGCCCTCCCAAGCGAGTCCTGATTTTTTCTTGAATGCCATTCAAGAAGATTTTGCACGGCATATTGATGGAGATGCGACGGGAGATCCGCAAGATAATTTTCAAACAGGTGGGAATGTAAATGGTGATGGCCTTTCTGTACTCGGAATGGAACTCACCAGATTACAGGCCTACAATAGTAGGGATTACCAGAGTGGGTATCAGGATATTGATACGGATGATGAATGGGATAATGCCTACCGAGGGATTCTCTTTGATATTCGTAATATGACCCCCACTGCAGAAGAAGCAGGCTTAACACGGCATATTGGTATTGCGCAATTTGTTGAAGCCTACGTAATTGTTTCACTAGTAGATTTCTTTGGGGATATTCCCTATACCGAAGCAGTACAGGCACCAGAAATCATTAATCCAACGTTGGATAGTGGGGCTTCTGTGTATGATGCGGCACTGAGCTTACTCGATCAAGCGATTGTAAATTTCACCAATACCGCAGCTGCCAATCCAACAACAGATTATTTCTATGGGAATGATTATAGCAAGTGGGTGCAAGCAGCCAATACCTTAAAGCTCAAGATTTACGTACAGCGTAGATTAGTAGATGCTTCTGCTGTTGACAGTTTTAATGCCATCATCGCTTCTGGCAACTACATTCAAGACAATGCAGATGATTTCGATTGGACCTGGCCCGGTACCAGTGGAGCACAACCAGATACACGCCATCCGCGCTATGGTTTAAACTATGCTTCTGCAGGGGCTGGAGATTATAATTCTAATTGGTTAATGAATCTTATGCAGACCAGTGATGATCCTAGGATTCGTTATTATTTCTATCGTCAGGAACCTACTTCTCCGGGACAGGAAGATCCACCTAATGAGGAGGTGTTACGGTGTTCTTTACAAACACCTCCCGCCCATTACGTTTCAGGAGGTTTTACTTTTTGCAATCTTCCTAATGGCTACTGGGGTAGGGATCATGGAGATGATGAGGGAACCCCACCAGATGGACTCTTACGTAGTACCTACGGGGTGTATCCTGCGGGAGGTAAGTTCGATGACGATAGTTTTGTTTCCATCGCGCAAAACAGCAATCCCAATTCCTTTGGTGCAGGTGGCTTAGGCATCACCCCCATTCTAGATGCCTTTATGGTAGACTTTTGGATTGCAGAAATTGCCATGGCAGAAGGAGATATGGTGGGAGCCGCGAGTGCTTTACAGAATGCGCTAAATAAGCAAATTGCAAAAGTGCAAGCATCCGCAGCTAACGATACAGGAAGTGATTTATCTTTTGAACCTTCTGCGGGAGAGGTATCTGATTTTGCAACTGATATTGTAGGAGCTTTTAATGCTGCTACAGGAAATGACAAATGGGATGTGTTGGCAGAACAGTATTTGGTAGCACATTATGGGAACGGGATAGAAGCTTATAATTTTTACAGAAGAACGGGCTTCCCAACTACCTTACAACCCAATAGAGAGCCTAGTCCGGGAGCTTTCCCAAGGTCTATGTTCTACCCAAATCAGGCGGTTACGGCCAATCCTAATATCACACAGAAGTCAGATCACACAGTCCAAGTATTTTGGGACAATAACCCGGCAGGGCCAGCATTTCCAATAGCCAATTAATTTAAAAAAGAAAAGGAATGAAAAACATTAAGAACTATATATTGTTAGCTATGGGAATTTGGTTGGTTGCCTGTAGTGCAGATGATAAAATTATAGATGAGGTATTTGATACGGTAGAACGCGGTCTGGTACTGCGCACCGTAAACACCATCAGTTCAAGCTATAATATTTTTGATACCACCTCAGAGTGGGGGGTTACCTTGGAAGTACAGGACGAAGAACAAGGAAACTTGCTCTCTGAAATTAGAGTCTTTGTAGCTTTTACCGATAATTCTACAAATAGTGGGGATTTAAGTACTGCAGAAACACAGATTACTACTTTATCGCCAGATGCGTTTAGCGTAGGACCTTTTGGTTTTCCTAGAGGAGATTTGGTGGTAAGTTTTGCAGACGCTTTGGCGGCCACAGGAATTGATTTTGCCGATATAGAAGGCGGGGATGTCTTTAATTTTAGGTTGGAAGCACAACTTACCGATGGTAGGGTGTTTACAAACAATGCGGCAGGGACGGTATCTGGAGGTTCATTCTTCAGTTCTCCGTTTGCCTACATGTCTACAGTGGTTTGCCCTCCCACGGTGCCCACACCTGGGGAATGGACCATTGATTTTCAAGATTCTTTTGGCGATGGTTGGAACGACGCTGCTTTGGTGGTCACAATTGATGGAGAAGCGACGAGCTATACCTTAGATGATGGTTCTGCCGGCAGTACTAGCTTTACTGTACCTGCAGATGCCATGGAAATTTCCATTGTTTTTACTTCAGGTGCTTTTGATGAAGAAGTTTCTGCGCAAGTAACTTCTGCTAACGGTAACGTGGTAGTGGATATATCTCCCAATCCGCCAGCTGATTCGGAATTATTAGATTATTGCTTGAATAACCTCTAAGAAACTAGAAGTTTTTTTAAAAGGGCAGCCAATTAGCTGCCCTTTTTTAATGCTACCAACTGTAGGTAGTCTGAGTTTTTGGCAAGCAGGATATGCTCCTGACCATCAATAGTAATTTTTGCCATGTCTTTTACATCACCTGGGGCATAGAAACCACTTTCTCTGGCAAGAACAGGAGTAAAGTTACCGGTACCATCCCCTAACAGCAGTAATCCGTTAGCGGCGTCGTTTCTAGGAGTTTCTACTTCAGACGCATAAAGATTACCGGCGATTAATGCATCGAGATTGCCATCATTATTGTAATCTTCTACTAGAATCTTATTAATGGCAGATAGTTGCGCCATTAGGGGGAGTTCATGAGGAATAAACTTCCCATCCTTGTTTTCAAAATAAACGCTCGCAAAAGACTTTACCTGATAATGCAACGAATTTTCAAGGGTCTTCTCAGAATAGACATCTTCTAGGGTGGCTTGTGAAAAAGATTCGTAATCTTTGAATTTGTCCTTTATGCCCGGCATCTGCTGAGAGGTACATTCTCTGCCACGTAAAGGAAACTGCTCCCCTTCATTGTAATAGCTAAGGACAATATCTCCCGTATTGTTATTGTCAAAATCGTTGAAGAATATATCAAAGGTTTCTGTTTCTGTAGCCTTGTACTTATAATTAAGTCCTAGGTTGCCCGCAATAAAATCGATATCCCCATCTTTATCAAAATCGCCTGAGGCCACACTAAACCACCAGCCTCTTGAATCATTAAGACCGTAGGCTTCGGTTGCGTTGCTAAAATAGCCAGCGTCATTTTTTAAAATGGTGACATTCATCCACTCTCCAGAAAGGATAAGATCTGTCCATCCGTCGTTATCGATATCCTGCCAACTAGCATCAGTAACCATGCCTATTCCTTCAAGGAAGGGAGCAATTTTAGGACTTGCATTTACAAATTTCACCTGCCCATTTGCCGAAATATTTTCTAATAGATAACTATTTGCAGGGACAGGATAATTCCCAGGGACTAGTCTTCCTGAAACAAACAAATCTAGGTCACCATCTTTATCATAATCATGGCTATGAACACGGCCACTGCTTGTTAGTAGAGATGGTAAAGCAGTGAGCGCCTTGGCAAAGTTGCCATTACCATCATTTAAATACAAACGATCTTGTAGCTCCTTTGCATCTGGTTTAAATTCATTGCCACCACTAGCTATATATAGATCGTTGTCCCCATCACCTTCCACGTCAAAAATATGGATTCCCATATCCTCCGAATTTTTGTCTGATGCAAAGGGGTGGATATCCTTGGTAGTAAAACCGTCTGCTTTTTGATAGTAGACTGTGGTTTCGTAGCCATAAGCTCCTCCAACAACCACATCATCCAGCCCGTTACCGTCTAAATCTCCTACCGCCATCGCAGGGCCAAACATGGACGTTTGGTGAGGCAGTAAAATTTCATTGATAAAGTCGTCATAAAGGTTTTCGCGGTAGAAATGTGCTGTTAGGGTTGTAGCCGTGGTGGATTTAGAAAACAGCTGTTCCTTTGGTGCTATTTCTTGTTCCATTCCGGTGCTGCCTTCTCCATGATTTAACGTCAATAATTGATTGGAAGGTATTTCTCTAAGCACTTGTTTGGTTTGGTCTGGCCAGACAATTTCTAAAGAATCAATAGTAGTAACGGCTCCTAAACCAAAATGCACCCTTGGAGCTACAGAAGACTGGAACCCGCGGGTTAAAGTAAGTTCTTGGTATTGGGAGTCTGTTCCATGGAATATGGAAATTTTACTTCCGAGCCCATTTTTGTTGGAGGCCGGGCCATTTAATTGAAGCGCTAAGTAATTGGTATTTTCTGCACTCGTGTTTTCAAATATCGTAGCGGTATCATCTATGTTGTTGGTAATGATCTCTAAATCCCCATCATTGTCTAAATCAACATATACGGACCCATTAGAAAACCCCTCATGTTCAATTCCCCATTCTTGGTTGACCCGATCAAAAGTGAGATCCCTATTGTTTCTAAGGGCATAATTATCAATTTTCTCGGAAGGAATTTGTAGTGATTTTTGCAAGGTGCTATCCTTGGGTACGCCACTCTCTTTTAGCTTTAAGAAGAAATCTCTATTGTTAATTTCGCGTCTAGTGCCGTTGGAAATAAAAATATCTTTCCAACCGTCGTTGTCAAGATCTGCAAATAGAGGTCCCCAGCTCCAATCTGTGGAAGATACGCCGGCAAGTCTAGAAATATTGCTAAAATCTGGGATAGAATCCATGAGGTTGCCATTGTTTAGTTGCAAACTATTTTGCATGTATTGATAATGGAAACCAGAATTTACAGTACTCCAAAACAGTTTTGGATTCATACTAGCCATATTTGCTTTGGAGCGCCTATTTATTTGAGCCGTCATATCTACTTGGAGAATGTCTGGCAAAGCATCGTTGTTAAAATCGGCAATATCTACCCCCATTCCATAAAAGGAGGTGTTTTTGGTACTTTGGCGGACAGCTTCTGTAAAGGTGCCGTCTTGGTTGTTGTAAAAGAGATAATCCGGTGTGCTAAAATCATTGGATACATAAATGTCTGGCCATCCATCTTTATTAAGATCGCTTACGGTAGCACTTAAAGAAAGACCAAAGGTTTTTAAGCCCGCTTCCTCAGTCACATCTGTAAAGCGCTCTCCTTCATTTTTAAAGAGTCGATCTGACTCTAACGGTTTTTGACTAAGTTGCTTAAAGCGGTAAAAATAATTCGGTGCATCAAAGGGCGTGGGCGGGTAATTCGCAACATAGAGATCAAGGTCCCCATCCAAATCGTAATCAAAGAAAGTCGCTTGAACACTATTGGAAGGATCTGCAATGCCATATTCCTGCGCTTTTTCAGTGAAAGTGTTGTCTCCATTATTAATAAAAAGCTGATTTTCTTTGGGACCAAATTTTCCGCCAACGGAACAATAGATATCCAAATAACCATCGTTGTTAATATCTACCATAGTTGTACCAGTGTACCAACGAGAATCTCCGTCAATTCCTGCTGATTCACTTATATCTTCAAATTGCAGGTTGCCTTTGTTTAGATACAGTTTATTAGGTACCATATTCCCTGTAAAGAAGAGATCTGTAAGGCCATCATTATTGATGTCTCCAACAGAAATGCCTCCTCCCATATAAATATAGGCGTAGGTGAAATAATTCAGTGAATCGTTCTCTATTAAGGTATTTTCAAACTGGACACCAGTTTGTTTGGGATTTAATTTTTTAAAGATCGCAGCTGTGGATGTTTTTTCCTTTTTATTAGAACAGGCTGCTGTTAGTAGTATAATGGAAAGGAGAAGTAATGAATTCCAAAAACGGCGCATTATCATAGAAATTTTGGAAAATTAAAGCTAGGGTTCAAAGTACTAAAATAAAAAACAGGGCACTGTTAAATGCCCTGTTTGTTTTAGCTAAACTTAAACTAAAAACTCAACTAAACTTATATTATTAGTAACCTGGATTTTGCGTTAACGCACCGCCACTTAACCCAATGGCATCAACAGGTATTGGTAATAAATCAAAGATTGTCTGGTAGGGCAATACTTTACCACCAAAATTGGTAATTGTGCGGGTTTCATTGTCATAGTATTCCTCTAAAACAGACTGTGTTACGCCCCATCTTCTTAGGTCGAACAAACGATGTCCTTCCATACCTAGTTCTACACGTCTTTCAAAACGTACGGCATCTCTTGCAAAACCAGCATCTGGGAAAGAAGCGTATACTCCTACTTGGTAGTTAGCTGCTGGGCCACTACCATCTACTGCTTGAACAACAGATGTATTGGCAGCTCTATTTCTAACCTCGTTTACGTAGGTTAGAGCAGACGCTAAGTCACCAGTCTCCACAGCAGCTTCAGCAGCCATTAACAATACATCAGCATAGCGGATGATGTTATAATTAACTCCTGAATGCTCCTGACCCCATGCTCCAGAACCTCTGTTGTCTCCAACTTCACTTGCCTGGTACACATTCTTTTTAGGTAAATAAGGACCTGAGATATCACTGAAACCAGCTCTAATCCAGTCTTTTCCAACATGCTCACCAAAGCCGTTATAATCAATACCTCTTCTACCAACAGTATAATCTAAACGTGGATCTACTGGAGTAGTAGTGTCTGGCGTAAAGGCATCTTCACTATTGATTCCGTAATCGTTTAAGAAATCATCATCGTTGTAAGCATCAAATAATGGAAGTCCACTAGCATCTACGCGGAACGCATTTGCTAAATCGATAGTTGGCTGATAAAATCCACAGCAAGAACCGAATGGTCCACCACCAGGGAAGTTCAGTGTACCTCCTATATTACCATTAAAAGATTGTCCATCATCTGCTGCAAATTGGATGGCAAAAATGGATTCAGGTCCATTTTCTCCTGCAGCATTAAAATTGTTTAGATATTCTGCATCTAAAGAATACTCACCACTATTGATCACAGCGGTTAATTCAGATAACGCATTCGCCCAATCTGATTGGTACAAATGAGCTTTACCTAAGTATGCTCTAGCTACCATCTGAGTTGGTCTTCCTGGATCTGGTTGTTCTGCCCTTGTTGCAGGAAGATTTTCAACAGCAAATTGGAAGTCTGCCTCTATCTGCTCCCATGCGGGACCTGTATTAGGTTGGTTGAATTCTTGAGCATCATAGTTGTCAACAGAAATTATTGCAACGTTGCCCCAAATCTTGGTCAATTCAAAATAGAAGTGTCCTCTTAAGAATCGAGCTTCACCTTCTTGAATGGTGATAGCTGCCGCTTCTGAAGGTAAAAGACTAGCTTGATCAATTCCTCTAATTACAGAAAGTACGGCATTTGCTCTGTTTACACCAGCATATAATGCCCCGAACTTGGCTCTAAAATATCCATTAGATGTTTGGATATCATTGGTTTCAATTTGTAATAATTCTACCTGATCACTATCGGTACTCCCTTTGTGAGCATCGTCAGACATTACGTCTAGCCACCAGTTATCACCTCCACGACCGAATTGGTTTCCACTTAAATTGTTTCTATCGCCATCTAAAAGAGAATAAGCTCCAGTTAACAATAAGTCCACACCGGCTGGGTTTGCCAAAGTCTCATCACTTAGGGCACCAACCGCGGGGGTCGTCGAAAATTCGTCACCACAGGAAAGCACTGTGAAGACTGCTAAAATTCCTAATAAAAGTTTCTTTTTCATTTTTTTTACATTTTTAAATTAACGCCCAAAAGAAATATTTGGGATAAAGGGAAAGTATTTTGATCCACTCCTAACGTTAACGCGGAATTAGCGCCACTGTTTGGAAGTATCTCAGGATCAATACCATCATAGCCTGTAATTGTGAACAAGTTACTTGCATTTAAGTAAAAACGCAAACTTGAAACTCCTAACTTATCGGTAATCTGGTTAGGCAAAGTATAGCCCAATACAACGTTCTTTAGTCGAACGAAAGAACCATCTTCAACTAAGAAAGAGTTTGGAACAGTCTCATTATTCAATACTGTAAAACTCAATGCTGGTTGAGAACCATTAGGATTAGTGGTTGGGTTAAATGCATCTAACACTCGTGCATTTCTATTTCCATTAGGGAATGTTGCAAAATCAGTAAAGATTTTGTCATAGTTATAAATGTCGTTTCCAAGTGTTCCAGAGAAAAAGGCACTAAAGTCCCAATTCTTGTATGACGCATTTAGGTTTAAACCAAAAGTTACGTCTGGAGTTGGATTCCCTATAAACGTACGGTCATCATCATTGATAACACCATCACCATTTAAATCTCTATATCGAAGTCTACCAACACCTGCAGCGTTATCTGCGAACCCTTGGTCTGGTCCTGCAGCTACCTCTGCTTCGCTACGATAGATACCATCTGCAACTCTACCATAGAAAGAAGATATTGGTTGTCCTACTTCCGTTCTGGTTATTGCACCACCTCTGAATCCTGAGTTACCAATCAATGGAGTATCATTAATTAAAGCAGTTACTTCATTTTTAACAGTAGAAACATTAAGGTCTACCCCATAAGAAAAGTCTGTGCTTGGCTGTTTTTGATAAGAAATCGCTAAATCAATACCTGAGTTTTCAACCGATCCAGAATTCACAAATGGAGGTTGCGCGTCAATTGCAGTATCACTGATAATGTTGGTATTTTGAACGATAAGATCTTCCGTTGTAATCTGATAGTATTCTAATGAAATAGATAATGCGTTGTCAAGCAATCCTAGTTCCGCACCAATGTTAAATGTTTCACTGGTTTCCCATTTTAAATCAGGATTACCAACGGCACTTAGTAGTGCTCCAGTACGTACATTGGATCCTCCATCAAATACATAATCTGCAATTCTATTATTTAGATTAGAAATATTGATTGAAGGGTTACTAACTGGTAATTCTTGGTTACCTAGTGCTCCCCAAGAAGCTTTTAACTTAAATCTGTTGATTAAACCGTCTTGTGGAAAGAAATCTTCGTTACTAACAACCCAACCACCACTAAATGCTGGGAAAACTCCAGTTTGATTATCTCCAAGGAATCTTGAAGAACGGTCTCTACGTACCGTAGCACTTAGTAAATACTTGTTGGCGTAGGAATAATTCACCGAACCAAAAACAGACGATAATGTATTTTCAAAATCAAAAGTGTTGCCTGGATCTACAATTGCGGCACCTGATGCATTACTCAATAAGTAAAAATCTGGAGTTTCAAACAGGAATCCTGTTGCTGCAACTTGTAAACTTTTTCCAGTGCTGGAATTTGCTTCTAAACCGAATAAGGCATTTACAGAGTGATCTCCAAATGTCTTATTGTAATTTAAAGTGTTAGTCCAAACCCAGTTATAGGTTTGCTGATTTCGTTCAGTAAGCGTATTAGTTCCCCTTGGTTCTGGAGATTCTGGATCTCTAGCTAGGAAATCTCTGTTGTTAAAATAGCTAATATCCCCACCAATACTTGTCTTAGCTGTTAGTCCATCAGTAATATTTAAGATGGCGTAAACGTCACCAATAATACGTGTTTGCTTTAAGAAATCGTCTTGATTTCTACTTAATATAGCTCTAGGATTTTCTGAGTTTGAAAGGCCATTTGAGTTGGCATAACCCCCTGCAAATCTTCCCTGATCGTCAAAAACTGGAACCAGCGGGCTAGATCTAAAGGCAAATTGAATGGAGTTATCTGCGTTCCCTTGATTATTGCTAAAAGAGGCATTAAAGTGTTCACCAATGGTAAGTCTTTCACCAATTTTAAATTCAGAATTTAACCGAACTTGTCCTCTTTTGAATCCAACATCATTAAGAATACCTTGTCTGTTTAAGTAACCAATGGTTGCTGAATATTTAGAAGTTTCATTACCATTTGCAAAATTCGCAGTAACGTTTTGCGTTGGTGCAGATCTAAAAATTTCATCCAACCAGTTAGTACCTCCTGGTTGAACAGGAGCATTAACAGCTTCACCGGTACCTAAAAAAGAAACACCTAATAAGGCGGATGGAACTTGAGGAGCTCCTCCAGCAGGGAAATACTGCGGATGTGTGATTCCAGCAGGATCTGCTCCCGTTCTAATGGCGTCATTGGTTAAACTTTCAAAAAATACGTTTCCTAGATCTTCAGCACCTAGAATGTCAGGAAGCCTTGTTCCTCTACTGAAACCGGTAGAAACATCAACACTCACTGACAATTTATTTTGATTGTAACTACCACTCTTTGTAGTGATAATAATAACCCCGTTCGATGCTCTAGCACCATAGATAGAAGCCGCACCATCTTTTAGAACGTTGATCTGTGCAATATCCTGAGGGTTAATTGTATTTAAAATGTTAGGATCCAACGTTTGTGCCCCATCTATAATATAAAGTGGGTTGTTGTTGTTAGGTGTTCCTAAACCACGAATACGAACTACAGGAGCGCTACCTGGTGCACCACTGTTTGTGATACTAACCCCGGTTGCTCTACCTTCTAAAGCTTCGGCAACGTTCACTACGGGTTGCTTAGCTGCTTCAGAAACATCTACGGAGGCAACAGACCCTGTTAGGTCTCCACGAGTTTGTGTTTGGTAACCCACGATTACCACTTCGTCCAATTTGTTGGCATCTTCAGACAACTGAACGTTCACTGTGGTTTGGCCATTGACCGGTACTTCTTGTGTGGCGAAACCAATGTAACTAAATACTAAGGTTGCATCGGAGGCTGCATCGATAGTATAATTTCCATCGAAATCGGTTTGCGTACCATTGGTAGTTCCTTTTACTACCACGTTGGCTCCTGGAAGTGGAGCGCCATCGGCATCCGTTACGGTTCCTGAAATGGAAGTCTGTAACATTCCAATTTCAACCCCGTTGGATGAGGTTTTGGCTTGTATCACCTGAAAGCCAAAAACCAAAAGAAATGTCAGCACACTGCTCTGGAGTAAACTAGACACTCTTTTCATGGTTTTTCTAGTCAGGTAGAAAAAGCCTTGTTCATGTGATTGTTTCATAATCATTTAGTTTAATTAAGTTATGTTCTTATTACGGCCGGTTGATGCACAGGTCGTGTGCTGCCTAAAAGAGTAAGTGATAAAATTATACATTGTTGTGACACTGAAAATATACTATTTTGTCATTTTGTTGTATTATTATTGTTTCTTTAACATTTAGAAACCTTTAAGGAATACATGGGTGAACTTTACATGTAATTAAAATAAATGTTAAAAAAATAGATTGAAACTCCTCTGAAGGCCTTGATTTTACAAGATTCTCATCACTTTTTTCTTAAATAGCTTTCCTAGTTGATGTCTTATCCAAGGAATTCTGATACAATCATATTGATAAAAAAGTATAATATTGTATCAAACAACCTAGGTGGAACAAAACTTAAGATATCAACGCGAAATCACCTCACTCTCTGACCAAGACAGTTTTTTAGTAATGAATCGTGTGCGGGATACTTTTGATTATCCCATCCATTTTCATCCAGAAATGGAACTCAATTTCATTGCGAATGGGAAGGGTATGCGAAGAACGGTTGGGTACTCTAGTGAAGAGATAGATGATTTTGAATTGGTTTTGGTGGGCCCTAATGTGTATCACGGCTGGGACATGTTTAATTGTGACCATGCTGTGCAAGAAGTTACCATTCAATTTCATGATGATTTGTTCAGTCCTAGTTTGCTCCGGCGTAGTCTTATGCGCCCGCTCAAAGAGTTATTTCAACGATCTGTGCACGGAATTTTATTTGAAAAGGAACAAGTAAAAGCAATTGCACCGCGATTATTAGCGGTTTCTGAGTTGGACGGGATTGATTACTTTTTTGAGCTTTTCTCCATTCTTTATGATTTGGCCAAAACTTCTGGACAGCGCTTATTATCGGCGGCAGAAAGACCCGTAGATGGTTTTGAGAATAGTGATAAAATAAAACTCTTTTATAATTACATACAACAGAATTATCCTAAGAAGATTACTCTAGATGAGGTAGCCCAATTGTTAAATATGAGCAAGGTTTCTTTTAATAGGTTTATGAAGAAAACTACCAATCACACCTTTATTGAATACCTAAATGAGGTACGAATTGATAATGCCGCGCGCCTATTAGCAGGGATGGATTACAGCATCTCTGAAATTGCCTATATGTGTGGGTTTAACAACATCGCCAACTTCAATAGGATCTTTAAGAAGGTAAAGAAATTAACCCCTAGTGCATACCGTAAAAAATTCTATAATTTCAAACATGTTGAATAAAATATTTTCCTAGCCCATGCAAATCATTGAGAATCCAGAAGTATTTGATGTTATCATTGTCGGCTCAGGAGCCGGAGGTGGGATGGCCACCAAGCAACTGGCAGATGCCGGTTTTAAAGTTGCTGTAGTAGAAGCCGGACCCTATTTTGATCCTGCAGACCCCAAAACGAGAACCCAGTTAAAATGGCCTTACGAATCGCCAAGAAGAGGTGCGAATACCGACAGGGCCTTTGGTGAATGGGATATGTCTTGGGGCGATTGGGAGGTAGAAGGTGAGCCCTATACCCACGAGGAAGGCACTGAGTTTATGTGGTGGCGCTCTCGTATGCTGGGAGGGCGTACCAATCATTGGGGAAGAATTTCCCTTCGTTTTGGTCCTAAAGATTTTAAAGGAAAAACACGTGATGGGCTTGGGGATGATTGGCCCATTGGTTATGAGGATGTAAAACCCTATTACGATAAGTTAGATAAACTCATCGGGGTATTTGGTACCAATGAAGGACGAGAAAATGATCCAGATGGATTTTTTCTTCCGCCTCCCAAACCCAGGTTGCATGAGCTGTTCTACATTCAGGGCGCAAAGAAGACGGGGATTCCCGTGATCCCAGCTAGAATGTCAATGCTTACCAAGCGTATTAATAACGAACGTGGCATTTGCTTTTACTGCGGACAGTGTGGACGGTCCTGTTCTGTTTATGCCGATTTCTCTTCAGGAAGCTGTTTAATTTTTCCAGCGCAAAAGAATGGAGGTAGAGTTACCTTATTTGTGAACTCTATGGTGCGTGAAGTAACTACGAACGAAGAAGGCAAGGCTACGGGAGTTTCTTACATAAATAAAGAAGATAGAAAGGAATACAAATTAAAAGGCAAGGTGGTGATCTTGGCGGCCTCCGCTTGTAGTTCCGCTAGAATTCTACTTAATTCTAAGAGCAAGCAACACCCCAACGGATTGGGTAATAGCAGTGATTTGGTAGGGAAATATTTGCATGATTCTACTGGGGCCAGCGCCGCTGGTTTTATTCCTGGTTTAATGAATAGAAAAGTTTCCTATAACGAAGATGGGGTGGGCGGCATGCACGTCTATTCTCCGTGGTGGGGCGATAATTCCCAATTAGATTTCCCTAGAGGGTACCATATTGAAGTATGGGGCGGTATGGGACAGCCTAATTATGGATTTGGCTTTAATGCGAATGACTTTAATAAGTTTTTTGGCTTAAAAGTGGGTGGCTACGGCGATCAACTTCGAGAAGATGTGAAAAAATATTATGGATCTGTCATTGGTTTTGGAGGTCGTGGCGAAGGCATTGCGCGTAAAGAAAACTATTGTGAAATAGATCCAACTACGGTTGATAAATACGGGATACCTGTACTGAAATTCAACTACAAATGGTCTGATTATGAGAAAAAACAGGCCAAACATATGCAAGATACCTTTGAAGAGCTCATTCATAATATGGGCGGACATTTGTTGGGAGAAAAACCAGGAAAGGACAAAGACTATGGGCTCTTAGCGCCTGGGCAGATTATACATGAAGTAGGAACCACGCGCATGGGAGACGATCCTAAAACCTCGGTTACCAATAAGTTTCAACAATTACATGATGCAGATAATGTATTCATTGTAGATGCAGGTCCATTTGTTTCTCAGGCTGATAAAAATTGTACCTGGACTATTTTGGCCTTGTCATGGCGCGCATCTGATTATATCATTGAACAATTAAAACAACAAAATATCTAAGGATGGATCGGAGAAAGAGTATACAAACCATTATTCTGGGGGCCAGTGCATCAGCAATCGCATTTCATGGCTGCAAGGTAGAGGATCCAGCAGATAATCTTCCAGAAATTGAGGAGACAAGTTATTTCGGTCGTACCCCAGAAGAACTGGAACGATTGGAAAAGTTACAAGCAGAACAGCTTTTTAATGCACACGAAATGGAAACTATTTCTGTACTTAGTACAGTTATTTTGCCACCTAAAGAACCTCATGGAGGACCACTAGAAGCAAACGTGCCTGAATTCATAGAATTTATGGGCAAGGACATACCAGAGATGCAAATGACCTTGCTTGGTGGATTAATGTGGTTAGACCATCAATCTAACACTCTATTTGGAGTGGAATTTAAGTCGGCCACCTTGGAACAGCAGCAACAGATATGTGATACTATTTGCTGGCATGATCCAGACATTTCTCTTGATGAGCAGCCATTGGAAATTCAATTCTTTGCTTTAATGCGCAACTTGGTGGTTTGTGGATATTATACCTCCAAAGTAGGTATTGCAGATCTGGGGTATAAAGGAAACATGCCTAATGTTTGGGATGGCGTACCACAAGAAGTATTAGATCAGCATGGGATGGCGTATGATCCTGAATGGATCGCTAAATGCGTAGACCAAAGCAAGCGCAATATCATCGCAGAATGGGATGATGACGGCAATCTATTAACTTAAGATCCTTTTCGTTTAAAGTAAAGCAGTCTAAAATCTATAGAAGCCGTTCCAGGTATGGAGGTGGCTTTTAGGGAAAGCGTGCTAAGACCTTTAGTGGCGGTTAGTTCTCCCATTTTTACAGGTTTAAATTCTTTAACATAGCCCTCCATTCTTGGATACCGATCTTTTGAGGCCCCTTGGAGTGGGGGATCATGCGCTTCGGATATAGTACGTTGTATTTCGTTCCCGTTTAAAGATAAAGAGAGGGTTGTACCAATATCTTCTGGTTTACAGGTGTAATACAGGTAAACTTCAAAAACGCCCTCATTTAAAACGTCTACATCCCAAGTAATAGAATCGGTAGTTTGTGTCCAATTCGTGTAAAATGAATCATTAGGCCAACGATTGCTTCTTAGGATGGTTCCGTGTGCAATACCATCTCTTGCAGGTAATTGGGCAAATCCATGAAGCGTATCCCCTATGGGAAAGGGGCGTTTCGGATTTAGTTCTGGTGCAGAATTATGGGTGCTGCGCCATGTTTGTTTTAATTGAATTAATGAATCTCTAATATCTGGGACCAGGGCCCCAATGTCTTGTGTTTGCCCACGATCTTCTTTAAGGTTGTACAATTGATTTGTATCATCTAGGCGGTAGTGACCTGTGCGAATACTAGTCTTGCCATTCCAATGGTTGTATACTACATTGGGTTGGTCTTGGTGGTTAGATTCTAAAAAGGCGGAGCTTAAATCCTTGCCATGAAAGGTTAGTCCTTCTGGTATGGGAAGGCTTGTAAGATTTACCAAAGTTGGCAATAGGTCCACAGAACCCATAAGTTGGGTGGAGGTGGTACTACTTTTAATTTTTTCGGGCCATTTTATAAAGAAAGGAGATTTTACGCCACCTTCATCAGTACTTCCCTTTTTACCCTTCATTTGTCCGTTCCATCGCCAGCCATTTGGGCCATTATCAGACATAAAAATTACGATGGTATTTTCTTCTAGTTGTTTAGTGCGAAGGAAATTTGTAAATCGCCCTACATTCCAATCAATATTCTCAACCATGGCAATCGCTGCTTTTGTAAAGTTGAGGTCTTCCTCCTGGTCCGAAGTCATTTTTATAGTTCGTTCCTTCGCAGATTCCCAAAAAGAATCGGGCGACTGCATAGGGCTATGCGGGGTATTCAATGGGAGGTATACTACAAAAGGATCTTTTTGATTTTCTATAAAAGACATCGCTTGATTAAAGAGGTCATCTACTAAAAAGCCTTCCCCTTTTATAATGGCGCCATTTTTTTCTAGCATGGGACTAAAGTAATTTCCCCAATGACCAGAACAGAACCCATAGAATTCTTGAAAGCCACGTGAATTAGGATGGTAAGGTGGTTGTGTACCATTGTGCCATTTCCCAAAGGCACCGGTGGTATAACCAGCTTCTCTAAAAATTTCTGCAAGGGTTGGTATACCCAGATTCATGCGTTCACCACCAGCCGAAGTAGCATAAACCCCTAAGCTACTCGCGTAATGTCCTGTGAGTAATTCTGCGCGGGTAGGTGAACAAACCGGTTGCACATAAAAATTTTCTACAGCACAGCCCTGCAAGGCTATGGAATCTATATGTGGGGTATGGAAATTAGTATTTCCATGAAAACTAAGGTCCCCCCAACCTTGGTCATCCGTTAGAATGATCACTATGTTAGGCGGTTTTTCTTGCTCTGCGGTTTTAGTACAAGAAACAATTACTAATGCTGCAAGGATGCAAGAGATAAGGTGGTAGCTTTTCATTGGTGAGAGGTTGTTACTTCTCTAAGGTACAAAGAGAAGTGTAAGTGAAAGAACCACTTTTGGAGATAAGGCCATTAACAGTGATGAAAATAGTTTTTTAAAGTACCTTTGTGCGCCCAAAGAATTGGATGAAGATGATTGCAACCATTTGTAGAAAAGCACACTTTAATGCGGCACACAGGCTTCATAATCCTGCCTGGAGTGATGAAAAGAACCTAGAAGTTTTTGGAAAGTGCAATAGCCCATATTATCATGGGCACAATTTTGATTTAGAGGTTCGGATTCGGGGAGAAGTAGACCCTAACACCGGTTTTGTGATGGATTTAGCGGTTTTGGGAACCCTTATTAAAACAGAAATAGAAGAACGTTTTGATCATAAAAACTTAAACGAAGACTGCCCAGAGTTTAAAGACCTTTTACCTTCTACCGAATATTTTGTGAAGATCATTTACGATTTACTAAAGCCAAAATTAGAGGAAGGTCAACAATTGCACATCACCTTGCATGAGACTCAAAAAAACTCTGCGGAGTATGGCGATTGGTAACATTTTACGATCTTGTAAATCCTTAATGGAGTATTAGCTCAGTTGGTTTAGAGCGCTGCCTTGACAGGGCAGAGGTCACTGGTTCGAATCCAGTATACTCCACTTATTAAAAAGTAATTTTAGCTTTTGCGAAATCAAATATGATTTCTCATGAAATCAGGGTTTTCCAATAGCTACGGCAAAACCAATTGCAACAAACCAATTGGCTTTATAGAAGCGCGGAATATCAATTGGTTGGCCAACAAAGTCACCACCTTCATCAATATCAAGAATAATCTCTCCATATCGCCAAGAGTTATGACTAAGGGTAGGGGTTACTCCGGCGTTAAAATACAGCAAGGGATAAATTCCTGAATTTGAGTTTTTAGATTTAAATTTTCCCAACGTATAGCTAGACATTATTTCCAAACGACCTACGATCATACTTGCCCGTGCTAAGGGGTCACTTAGATTAGCATCAAGGTTTTCAATCGATTCGGGCTCACCATTCTCAAATCGTATGTTGGCATAACCTACTCCAATACCTCCAAGGGTCTTTATGGTAAAATTTTCACGTTGGAGAGCAGTGTACCCAGCTCGAAAGGTAAATGAAAAAAAATAGGGCTCTGTCTCATTGAAGTTTCGTAATTCTATATCCGAATTAATACCATAGACCATGCGATTGTGATGATATAGAAAATCAAAACCAATAAACGTATTGTTACTGGTGGATGAAATGTTCGAAAGCCCTTCACTCATTGCCCAAGTTTTAAACTCATCTACCTTGGCGTGAGACCTCCCCATCTTGTATACAAGCCAAAAAGAACTAATCTTAGTGCTATCTGCCTGTCCAAAAGAAGAATTGATAAAGAGTGGGACTAGGATCAATAAAATCAGAAAGTTTTTAATAGATCTAGGAAGTCCTGACGTAAACAGCAATACATTGATTTCTAAATATTTCAAAATGGAAGGATTTACACTTCTATTGATTCAATAACGCGCAGAATCCTTTTAAATTGGAAACTTTCCGATCTAAAAATTAATAAGTATTGATAGATCTTTGGAAGAAAGATTTTTCAAACTAGTAAGCCAGTTTGCGTTGGTAGAAAGTATTTTTCTTAACGTTATATTAATGCTAAATCATTGATTATCAAAATATAAATACATTTTCTACGTTTTATAAGTGTAGGTAAAACTTTTGGAAAGTTTTGTCAATAAGTTAATTTGGGAAGAAAAGGGGCAGGGATTCTAGCCCCTTTTTGTTTTGCAAGTCAATTCTCTTTTTTAATAGTTCGCTAAAAACTTACCGTGCACGCATTGGATTTACCAAACCAACGTACTCTGTTTCTTGAAGCGATATTGTAGACCGTATCACGAATTATTTTAGGTACAAATGCCAATAGGGCTGCCACTAAGCGCCATTTCGGAATCTTAGCAACAATTTCTAAGAAGCCATCAGAATGGGTGTGTGGTCCATTTTCATCGAATAAAATAACCGTAGTTAACTCCTTTGTTGGGAATCCATACTCCTTTAGTAGTTGTTGCCCCTTTGGAGATTGAAAAGGAACAAAATGAAATAAATGGGCTGGAGCAAATTTTAATAACCAACCTACCACGCCGTTGCATAGATTACATTCCCCATCAAAAACAATTGTATTCTTTTCCATTTTAATTGGTTTAGCTAGGGGTTAGTTCGTGAGAATGATTAAATCATTTCATCTACGACTCTATTTTAGTAAAAAATTAGGAAGCTTATAGCAGCTTTAGTAACCGTTCCATGGCCATGCCGCGAGAACCTTTGATTAAAATTGTAGCGGGGTTCATGGTTGAAAGCTCTAAAGAATTCTTTAGTGCTTCAAAAGAAGGAAACGTTTTGTAGTCTGTAGTTACGCTATTGAAATGCTCGCCTACCAAATACACGTTTTTAAAATTCAATCTTTTTGCAACCTCGGCAATGTACTGATGTTCTTTAAGGGCATCTTCTCCAAGTTCAAACATATCACCTAAAAACACTATTTTTTCTATGGCCTCCATTTTGGCAAAGCTTTCTAAGGCCGCTTCCATGCTCGTAGGATTCGCATTGTAAGCATCCAATAGTATGGTGTGCTCCTGGTGTTTTAAGATTTGTGAACGATTATTATCTGACACATAGGACTCCAAGGCTTCTTGGATTTCCTCATGAGGTACATTAAAATACTTTCCTATTAAAACGGCAATGGCACAATTAGGAAAATTATAAGCGCCTGTGAGTTGCGTGTTAATTTTAAGATTTTCAAAAGCCAATTTTACAAAAGGGTTGGCACCAAGGGATTTAATTTGATAGAAATCCTTGTCTTCCTGGCTAAATCCAATCTTTTTGATATATCCGGACAACTTGTCTTTCTGGATGGGATCATCCCCATTTAGAAACACATGTCTGTCATTCGCTAGTAAATAGTCATAGAGTTCACTTTTTCCCTTAATAACTCCTTCTACACCACCAAACCCTTCAAGGTGGGCTTTTCCAAAATTGGTAATGTATCCAAAATCTGGTTGTGAAATATTCGAAAGCTCCTCAATTTCTTTTTGATGATTTGCCCCCATTTCTACGATGGCCATTTCTGTAGATTCTTGAATGGTGAGTAGGGTTAGAGGGACTCCAATATGATTGTTGAGATTTCCTTGGGTAGCAATGGTTTTGTACTTTTTAGAAAGTACGGAATAGATAAGTTCTTTTGTGGTTGTCTTTCCATTACTGCCTGTCAGTGAGATTACGGTTGCCTTGCAATAATTACGGTGAAAAGTGGCCAATTCTTGTAAGGTAGCCAGCACATCATCCACCAAGATCGTGCGTTCTCCATTTAAAAACGCTTCCTCATCAATCACTGCAAAAGCAGCTCCTTTTTGTAGTGCTTCGGTGGCGAAAGCATTTCCATTAAAATTTGGTCCTTTTAAAGCGAAAAAGATGCTGTCTTTTTCAATTTTACGGGTATCGGTAGTAACCTGAGGGTGTTGTAAAAATAGTGTGTGAAGTTGCTCCAAATTCATGACCCCGAATATAAAAAAAGCCCTTGACTCATCATCAAGGGCTTTCCTTTTATTCCTTATATTTTATCTGGCTTTTTTATGCCTTACAGTCTTGTTTTTTGTTTTAGATTTAGAACCTACACGCGAGATGGCACATCTAAATCCAATATCATCGGTTGCCATGTACTGAGGAAGATATCTTCGCTGTCCTGGATCTAACCAGAAAGCTCTATCTCTCCAAGATCCTCCTTTGTATACACGAACTTCATCATTGATAAGTGAGGTTCTATAGTTAGAGGTATCGTACTGGCGTAAAAGTTTTCCAGTAGAATCGCGCTCTACCTTATGCGTTGGAGAATCGTACATTTTTCTGTTATCTTCTTCATCATCACTGAAACGCTCGAAGAAACGTGACGATCCAGGATCTCCATCGCGATACCCTCTGTTATCACTAGATGAAAAGTTTGTTCTTAAATAAGTTTCTTGTTCGTCTACTGGAATTTCTTTGATTTCCCCAGGAAGATTTACTGCTACAATTTTTCCGTTAGGTAAGGTATCATAGACAATTTCATCTCTCAAAATATCTACTTTACCATCTTCACCTATTGCTTTTTTCAGATAAATATTACCACGGTAATAATTGAAATCACTGATCTCATCATCCACAATTGGGCGATATACATCTGCTACCCATTCGCTCACGTTACCAGCCATATCATAAAGTCCGAAATCATTGGGTTTGTACGACTTCACTTCGGCAGTAATATCAGCCCCATCATCAGACCATCCAGCGATTCCGCCGTAATCACCTTTTCCTTGCTTAAAGTTGGCCAACTGGTCTCCACGACCAACACGTTGCCCATTTCTGGTATAATCTCCTTCCCAAGGATATTTCTTTCTTCCTCGGTAGTTGTTGTATTCTCTGGTACCAATTAATGCCTGTGCAGCATACTCCCATTCTGTTTCAGTAGGAAGGCGGTACTCTGGTTGGATAATTCCGCTACTTCTTTTCGCGAAAGCATTAATAGAATCACGTTTTTGTTTCCCTTGTAAGGAGTCTATTTGACCACCGTACACCGATTCTGGATTATTAAGATATGCCTCCGTACTAAAAGTACCTTGCACTTCACCAGTAAGAACTTTGTATTTGGCGTCTTGTGCTAAATACCCTTCTTTTTCTAGCATAGCCTCGTTTACACGGTCTGTTCTCCATTCGGCATATTGTGTAGCTTGTACCCAGTTTACCCCAACTACAGGATACTCTGCATAGGCAGGGTGTCTTAAATAGCTGTTGGTCATGGTTTCGTTAAATCCTAAACGATTTCTCCAAACCAAGGTATCTGGTAAAGCTCCTTTATAGATGTTTTCATACATGGGATTCTCTGGTGGATATACCGCTTTAATGTAATCTAGGTATTCTAGATACATCACATTGGTAACTTCCGTTTCATCCATGTAGAAAGACTGTACGTGCTGTTGTGTAGGAGAATTATTCCAATCATGCATAATATCATCCTGCACTTTTCCCTTTGTAAAAGTTCCTCCTTCTATAAATACCGTACCTGGAGGAGTTTCCTGTTCTTTAAAATCTGAGTTGTATTGAAATCCACCCTCTTTAGCATTTATTTTCCATCCTGTGGCTCTGGAAACATTCTTAGAAGAGGAAGAAGATGAATTTTTACAACTAGAAAGTGTTCCTACAACTAATGCGGAAGAAAGAACAACTTTTGCAACGTGTTTTTTCATAAGACTTGAGTTCTGCACCATCACTGAAAATGGCACTTTAGTTTCATTTGATTTAAACCAGTTTCGGCATTAAAACGAAAAAATGCACACAATATTTTATCCTTTGTAAATAAAAAATAGCGGACATTATCGTGCACCATGTTTTTAGAACGAACCTTTTAAAAACTTAGTATATCAAACGATTAATTGACCAAACATTTTAATTAAATGAACTTTTGTCGAAAAGTATGGGTTGTCACATAAGATTTTAGTAATATCGGCGTTATCAAAAATAAGTTTCAATAAATGGGCTGCACATACCAAGAACAGTTATGAGCTTTTGTCCCATCAATTGTTTAAATATTGAAGATGAAGAAATTACTTTTTTTGTGCTTATGCTTTTCTTTAGTAGCAATTAATGCACAACAAGAACGGGCTATTACTACCGCCGTACCCTTTTTAAATATTGCAGCAGACGCTAGAGCTGCTGGATTGGGTGATATGGGAGTTGCTACACCAGTAGATGCTTTTTCACAACAATGGAATCCATCTAAATACGCTTTCGCCACCAGAAAGTTTGGAATAGGTGTTAGTTATACGCCTTTCCTGGAGAGCATAGTATCTGATATTGGATTACTATCTGCAAACGCATATAACAAAATCAACGATCAAAGCGCTTTTGCCTTTGGGTTGCGGTTTTTTAGTTTAGGAGATGTAGAATTGAGACAGTCAATAGACGACCCTGGTACTACCGTGAGTCCTAATGAATTTGCCATTGACGGATCATACTCCTTGAAGCTAAGTGAGACTTTTTCAATGGCTGTGGGGGGTAGATTTATTAGTTCCAATCTAAGATTTCAAGAAGGTACCCAAGATTCGCAGGCTGCGAATGCCTTTGCCGTAGATATTGCAGGTTTTTATCGCTCAAGAGAAATTGCATACAACTCTTTTAACGGTCGTTGGAGAGCTGGCTTTAATATTTCTAACCTTGGAGGAAGTATACAATATGACGAAGGAGGGCAAGAGAACTTCTTACCCACCAATTTACGCTTTGGTGGAGGTTTTGATTTTATCTTCGATCCAGATAATGTCTTAGGTATTTACACAGAATTCAACAAATTGTTGGTGCCAACACCAAGAGATTTTGATGGCGACGGGGATATCGATGCAGAAGACAATAATGAGTATCAGCAAATAGGTTTTTTTAGCGGTGTTTTTGAATCCTTTGGGGATGCACCAGATGGATTTAGTGAAGAGTTACAAGAAGTGACTTGGGCTATGGGAGCAGAGTACCGCTATTTAGAATCTTTTATGTTACGTGCTGGTTATTTTAATGAGAACGAAAACAAGGGGGCTAGACAGTACTTTACTTTAGGAGCAGGGTTTAAATTTAAAGCCGCTCAGATAGATTTATCTTACTTATTCTCTACCTCACAAGTACGTAATCCGCTGGAAAATACGCTGCGTTTTTCCCTTACGTTTAATTTCGGAGAAGAGATTTACAATAATTAATCTTAGGAATAATACCATAAAAAAACCTCGACACTCGTCGAGGTTTTTTATTTTTAGAGAAGGACTAAGAATATGGAAAAAAAACATATTGGTTTTGAACTGGTCGTTTATGAAGATTTAGATGAACTACCAGAAAAGGACGCAGCTCTTCTAAAGCAAGCAGAGGAAGCTAGAAAGAATTCGCATTCTCCCTATTCTAAATTTAGCGTGGGCGCTGCGCTTTTATTGGAAAATGGTACTACTGTCCTAGGAAGTAACCAAGAAAATGCCTCTTTTCCTGCGGGACTTTGTGCAGAAGGGGTTGCGTTATTTCATGCGGGGGCTAATTTTCCAAAAGAAGCGATAGTAGCAATAGCGATTACTGCCGGTTCAAAGGAAAATCCTTTAGAGCAACCGGCTGCTCCCTGTGGCATTTGTAGACAAGCTATTTCTGAATACGAAAAAAAGCAAAAATCTCCCATCCGAATCCTCATGAAAGGCCAGACTGGGCCAATTTATGCCTGCAATGCAATCGCAGATCTATTGCCTCTAGGATTTGACAGCTCTTTTTTATAGGAATCTTAGACCTATTTTTTTTCCACAAAAGATGTTTGTGTATTTTTGTTTTTCGCTTGAAAAAAGCCAGATAACTAACAATTCAAGTTAATGAAGAAAATCACAAAAGAGGTTTACCTTAAATGGTACGAGGATATGCTTTTTTGGCGCAAGTTCGAAGACAAACTTGCTGCTGTTTATATTCAACAAAAAGTAAGAGGATTTCTCCATCTATATAATGGTCAAGAAGCGGTATTAGCTGGTGCTTTACATGCTATGGATCTTAGCAAAGACCGCATGATTACAGCTTACCGAAATCACGTGCAACCCATAGGAATGGGTGTAGATCCTAAAATGGTAATGGCCGAATTATTTGGGAAGGTTACAGGGACCTCTAAAGGTATGGGAGGATCGATGCATATTTTTTCCAAAGAACATCGCTTTTATGGGGGTCATGGAATTGTAGGAGGGCAAATCCCCTTAGGAGCAGGTTTGGCTTTTGCTGATAAGTATTTTAAAAGAGATGCCGTAACCCTCTGTTATATGGGAGATGGTGCCGTAAGACAAGGATCTTTGCATGAAGCCTTTAATTTGGCAATGCTTTGGCAACTGCCTGTAGTGTTCATTTGCGAAAATAATGGCTATGCAATGGGGACCTCAGTAGCTAGAACCTCTTATTCTACTGAAATCTGGAAACTTGGTTTAGGATACGAAATGCCATGTGCACCGG
Organism: uncultured Croceivirga sp.; assembly: GCA_964601965.1. Taxonomy (GTDB): domain Bacteria; phylum Bacteroidota; class Bacteroidia; order Flavobacteriales; family Flavobacteriaceae; genus Croceivirga. The sequence continues at coordinate 21,043 of CAZRPJ010000017.1, read as the reverse complement.
TAGATGGCATGGATCCTGCGGTTGTAGCAAAAGAAATGGACAAGGCAATTGAACGTGCTAGAACTGGAGGAGGACCTACCTTTTTAGAGATGAAAACGTATCGATATCGAGGACATTCTATGTCTGATGCGCAGCATTATAGAACAAAAGAAGAAGTAGAAGAATACAAGAAAATAGATCCAATAACTCAGGTGAAGGATGTGATTCTTGAAAAGAACTATGCTTCTGAAGAAGATATTAAGGTCATTGACAAACGAGTGAAAGACCTTGTTGCTGAGTGTGAGAAGTTCGCCGAAGAATCGGAATTTCCGCCAGTTCAGCAATTATATGACATGGTTTACGAACAAGAAAATTATCCATTTATACCACACAAATTATAAAGTAGATGGCAGAAGTAATTAACATGCCGCGGTTGAGCGACACCATGGAAGAAGGAACAGTCGCCAAATGGCTTAAAAATGTTGGGGACAAAGTAGAAGAGGGAGATATTCTTGCCGAAATAGAAACGGATAAGGCTACCATGGAGTTCGAGTCGTTCCATGAAGGAACCTTACTTCATATTGGAATTCAAGAGGGAGATGGTGCCCCAGTAGATTCCTTACTTGCCATTATTGGTGAAGAAGGAGAAGATATTTCAGCGCTCTTAAATGGCGCTCCTGCTGCTGCTCCTGAGGCTGTTGAAAAAGAAGAAACCGCTGCTACGGAAGCTACTGAAAGTACGGCCGCTCCGTCTGCATCATCTGCTCCTGTACCTGAAGGTGTGGAAATTATTACCATGCCTCGTTTGAGTGATACCATGGAAGAAGGTACCGTGGCCTCTTGGTTAAAAAAGGTGGGTGATACAGTAGAAGAAGGAGATATTTTAGCTGAAATAGAAACGGACAAGGCTACCATGGAGTTTGAGTCTTTCTATTCTGGAACCCTACTACATATAGGAATCCAAGAAGGAGAAGGTGCTCCAGTAGATTCGCTTTTGGCGATCATAGGTCCGGCTGGAACAGACGTGAACGCTGTTTTAAATGCCAAGCCTGCTGGGAATGAAGCTGCGGCAGAAACTCCTGTAGCGGAGGCAGCACCGGCTGCACCACAAGCGGCGCCTGAACCATCGGCTGCACCAGCTGCGGCCACTAGCAGTGGAGGTAGAATTTTAGCTTCTCCTCTAGCCAAGAAAATTGCAGCAGACAAAGGAATTGATTTAGCATTAGTGAATGGTTCTGGAGATCATGGGAGAATTGTTAAAAGAGATGTAGAAAACTATCAACCTTCGGCAGCGCCATCTAAAGAAGCTGCAGCTGTTGCAGCAACCAAAGAAGAAAGTGCACCAGCAATGCCAGTCCAACTTCCGGTAGGTCAAGAAGGTTCTGAAGAGGTGAAGAATTCTACCATGCGTAAGGTAATTGCCAAACGTTTAAGTGAATCTAAATTTACAGCACCTCATTACTATTTGACAATTGAGGTAGACATGGCCAATGCAAAGGCTTCAAGAAGTCAGATCAATGGCCTGCCAGATACTAAAGTTTCTTTTAATGATATGGTTTTAAAGGCTTGTGCCATGGCATTGAAGAAACATCCGCAAGTGAATACTACTTGGAACGGAGATACTACACGCTACAATCATCACATCCATATGGGGGTAGCAGTAGCAGTTGATGAAGGATTGGTTGTGCCTGTATTGAAATTTGCAGATCAGATGAGTCTAACGCAGATAGGTGCGGCGGTAAAAGATTTAGCAGGAAGAGCACGTACCAAAAAAATAAAACCAGACGAAATGGAAGGAAGCACGTTTACAGTTTCTAACCTTGGTATGTTTGGTATATTAGAATTTACCTCCATTATTAATCAGCCAAATTCTGCAATTTTATCTGTGGGTGCTATTGTAGAAAAACCAGTTGTTAAAAATGGTGAGATTGTACCTGGAAGCACCATGAAAGTGACCCTGGCATGTGACCATAGAACGGTAGATGGGGCCACTGGGGCACAGTTTTTACAAACCTTACGGGCATTTTTAGAAAATCCCGTTACCATGTTGGCTTAAAAGGTACTCTTATACAAGAATGATATAAAGCATCTGTCTATGGCAGATGCTTTTTTTATCTTTATACATCTTGAAAAATCACGATATATGAAACATTTTTTGCTCCTAGGATATTTTCTTGTTCTATTAACCTGTGGTACTACTAAGATGGTGGAGACGCCGGCAGAAGAAGCTCAAAATACCGCAGATACTAGTTTGCCAGAACCTGCAGGCCCTGATGGTTTAAAAATGAAAATGCCGGAAGATTTTACTGCCGTGGAGGATGTGGCAGCTCATATGAACTATTTAGCTTCAGATGAATTAAAAGGCAGGGATAGTGGTTCTGAGGGGATTGAATTAGCAGCGCAATACATTGAAAAGCATTTTAAAAAACACGCAGTGTTGCCATACTACGCTAGTTATAGAGATACCCTTACCAATTATAAGAAGACATCATACAATATTGTTGGGATTGTGGAAGGCAATGATCCCAAACTAAAAGATGAATACATTCTTCTAGGCGCTCACTATGATCACATTGGTACTATAAAGCCCGAAAATGGGGATTATATAGCAAATGGGGCAAATGATAATGCATCTGGAACCTCCACTGTTTTAGAACTCGCTCGTTACTTTGGCACCAAAAAAACCAATAAGCGCAGTTTAATTTTTGCATTGTTCAGTGCAGAAGAGAAAGGACTGTTAGGATCTAGGCATATGGCTAAAAACATGAAAGCGGCAGATTTGAATCTTTATGTAATGCTCAATTTTGAAATGGTTGGGGTGCCGTTACGATCAAAGAAATATGAGCTTTATATCACAGGGTATGAAAAATCGAATCTTGCTGAGGTAAGCAATAAATATGCCGCAGATAATCTCATTGGTTATTTACCCACTGCTCAGAAATATGGCCTTTTTCAACGTTCCGATAATTACGACTTCTACAAAGAATTCAATATCCCTTCCCATACCTATTGCACCTTTGATTTCACCAATTTTGAATTTTATCATAAAGTAAATGATGAGGTTTCCGAAATGGATTTTGAGCATATGACCACTGTGGTAAATAAAATGATCCCAGTTGTGGAGGGAATTGCGAATGCAGACGAACAAGAAATCACTTTACAATAAAAAAGAGTCTTATTGCGACAACCTTGCGCAAGGCTAAATGATTATGACAAAAAATATCATTATTACTGGAACTAGCAGAGGTATTGGGTTTGAGCTAGCACAACTTTTTGCAGATGAAGGGCATAAAGTATTGGCCTTATCTCGTAATCCTAGACCTATTTTAGATCTTGGACATGCTAACATCGCTACCTTCCCTTGTGATCTTTGTGATAAAGAAGATTATGAAAAAGTAGAAGCATTCATTGCAGAATGGGAACAGGTTGATGTGTTAATTAACAACGCCGGAGCCTTATTAAATAAACCTTTTTTAGAGACGACCACAGATGCGTTTGAACAGGTTTATAAAGTAAATGTTTTTGCAGTAGCAGAATTAACCCGTTTGGTGCTGCCCAAGATGCCAAAAGATGGGCACGTGGTTACTGTGAGTTCTATGGGGGGCATTCAGGGAAGTATGAAATTCCCTGGCCTAGCTGCCTACAGTTCAAGTAAAGCTGCCGTAATTACCTTAACTGAGCTTTGGGCAGAGGAGTTTAAAGAAAACGGTCCATCTTTTAATGCATTGGCTATTGGCGCAGTGCAGACAGAAATGCTGGAAGAAGCCTTTCCTGGTTATAAAGCTCCTTTAACTGCTAAGGAGATGGCACATTATATGAAAGATTTTGCACTTACTGGGCACCAATATTATAATGGCAAGGTATTGCAAGTAAGCAATAGCACGCCTTAATTTTCAAGAATTGTAACTCGTTTAATCCTATCTAGTTTAGGAAAGTAGGTCTTAAATTGCAAGGTATCTCTATACATCCAATTCAAGCTATCTACCGATGTGCTAGAGTACCCGGTGTACAATTGTTCTAAAACGTTCTCGCCTTTAGTGAGCTTGCCAAAGGCCGGGAAACCAACCACGTCATTGTAACTAATGGTATCTAAACGGTGGTTATCTACTAGATTAATATATAAATCAGTGCCTCTACTGTTAGGACCACTTCTGGCGAAGCTAATGGTTCCCTTTGCATTTCCTAAAACTACGGGTTCATCTTTAATAACAGCCTGCTCCCAAGCTCGTTGGATGACGGTGTCGTAGGTGCCAAATTGCGCTACAAAGTTTGGAATTGTTCTATAAAAGAAGTTGTTGTCGAAATAGTGATGCTTGCTAAGTTGGTAAAAACGATCTACCGCTTCTGGGGAATACCTTCGTTCTATTTGAAATTCCATGGGGCCTTTTGTGGTTTCAAAAACCACTGTAAATGTTTTTGGTGCCTGTTCTAAAGTCCACTTTCGTTTAAAGGTGGTTGCACTACAGCCTACTAGTAAAACTGCCACGAGAATTCCTATGATATTGAAGGAAACCTGATTGTTCTTCTTAAAAATCATAGTTGCAGGGTGATCTCTGGATCATTTGAAGTAAACACCGAATGGTCTTGCTTACTAATTTTTATGGTCCAATCCTCACTTTGTAATACACGTAAGGTTTGGATACCCTCATTTGTTTCAAAATATATGGATACGGTATTGGAGCCAATTTTAACGTTTTCAAGAGAGGCATTAGTCCACGCATCAGGCATCTGAGGTAGTATCACTATTTCTTTGTTTGCAGCATTCGGTTGAATTCCAAAAAACTGATGCACAATGGGGTAGGCATAACTGTAAATATTCCAGGCCTGTGTCATCATTCCGAAATCTGGTGATACCTCGTACATACTACCAGGCAGAGCATAACTAAAAGAACGCGTCATTCGTTCTAGATAATTAAGCGCCTCGTTAGGTCTTCCATAATTATTCTCAGCGCGTGCCTGTACACCGGTGGGTAACGTCATTACGGCTCCCGTGTAGGTAAATATTGGGGGTGCTTTGTAGGCTCCTTCATCTGAACCTGCAGAGGCATCTCTATCAATACCAGTAACGAAGACACCAAACGGATTCACAAATTGTTTGGCAGTTTCTAGTGCTTTTATGGCCTTTAGTGAATCTGCGATACCCACCTCCATTGGAGTATTAACCACCCAATTATGGTGCATCACAAAAGGCCTAGGTTTGGAAGATGGATTCTTTTTAATGAAACTGCGGGTAGCTTCTAATTCTTTTATCGCCCATGGCTTATCTAAGGTATCGGCTCTTACAATCGCATCTTCTATAAGATGTAGTGCTTGTTCATCGGTGCCAATAAAATCAGCAAACGAATTAAAATCTTCGGACCAAAAATCCTTATTTATCTTTTCCTTTAGATCATTGGCAATGGTCTCGTAAGCAGAAGCAAGCGCTGGTTTTCCTAATTCGTGGGCCATTTTTGCGGCGTCAGCAAAGCCCTTTTGTGAATATGCTGCCACATCAATCATTTCACTGTCCAAACCATGAATTTCCATCATACCAAATCCTTCTGGAAATCCATTGCCATCCGTATCATTCTCTTTCATCAACCAATCCAAGCCTTTTTCAACGGTTGGGAAGTATTTCTCTAAAAAATCCTGATTTCCGTTCCACTGATAAATTTGCCAAATTAAAGAGGCAAATTGTGGAGTTTCGTTAATATTTCCAGGATTAAAAACAGCACCATTCGTGGACATCTCATGGATAATTTTACCGTTGCCATTTACAGCTTGTGACACACTGTCTAATAGGGCAATGGTATTGTAAACTGCAGATTCTTGACCCACGGCCATATACCCCATTAAAGCGTATTCGCTATCTACTCCAAACCACCAAGGGTAGTCTGGAATACCCGCTGTAATCCCAGACCCAACTTCCGGCACGGTGCGCACCAGCCAATCGCAATTGTACTTTAACCACTCGAACGTCTCCTGCATTTTTTTATCGGGAATGGTTAGTTTGCTTTGTTCAGCTAGCTGTTCATATCGTGCTTTTTTATCTTGTAAAAGCTGTGGCCAATTCATTTTTAAATGCGCTCGAGTCGCTTCGGCTTCTTTTTGGGAGGTATAGGAGCCTGCTATAAAAAATGTGATCACTTCTTGGGAATTACCGGCTATGCTAAAATCATAACTTAATTCGGCTGCGCTTCCTTTTCCTTGATAACTTGATGCTAAAGATTTGTAGGCACTAGGCGCTCTTTCTGAGGAAAAAGTGGTAAACCAAGGGTTTAAACTATCTTTTATCATCCAGGCATCTGCCTCTTTTTGGTATTGTGCTTTATCTGTTCCATCTATCATTTCTGTGCGTTCTCCCAACCATGTAGGTCTTAAATCGCTGTTTCCTCTAAAGGTGATGCCAACTTCGTTGGTAGTCGTGGAGGTATTCTTTACAGTGAGTTGCACCACCATGCCCTCCACATCATCTGGCACAAACTGAAAACGACTTACCACAAGATTTTCATCGGCAATTTCAAAAAGATGACTGTTAGCAAATGGATAATTAGTAAAGGTACTTGCATTGTTTAAGGAATAAACTTCACTATCCGCTATAAGTTCTAAGTCAATCCCATCCATCAACTTAATGGGATGATCCCAAATACCGCCCATTTCTCCTTTAATATGCCACCCAAGTTCTGGAAAGGTTCCATCTTGATGCCCCACCATATAGACCCTATTTCCTGCGGTAACGAAAGGAGAAGCTAGGTATTCTTCTTTGCCCGCTATCTGTGGGCTTTCTTCAATTATAGATTCAATAGTATTTTTTGTAACAGGCTCTGAACAAGCTATTAGGAGCAACGAAAGGCAAAATACCCCTTGAAATGAAGATCTCATATCGCCAAATTTTCTTAAAAATAAATATAAGTACATTTTACAAGTTCAAATTTATCACTAGGATGTACCTTCGCGTAAAATTAAGCCACTTTGGGAGATTCCACCTTATTAAAATACCTTCCGGAAAGGGCAGTGCCCCCTTGTCTTGAACTTATAAGAGAACATGGGGTGCATTTAAAAATAGTAAATCATCGGGTTACGAGACATGGAGATTACAGGAGATTACCCAGCGGACAACATCTCATAACCGTAAATGCCACGCTTAACAAATATCGTTTTCTAATTACCTTACTACACGAAATAGCACATTTGGTAGCCTTTGAACGATTTGGCAGAAAAATTAAACCTCATGGAAATGAATGGAAGCAAACCTTTCAAGAGTGCATGATACCTTTTTTAAGACCAGAAATTTTCCCAAGTAGCCTTTTGCCATTATTGGCAAACCATTTTAGAAACCCAAAGGCAAGTAGTAGCACGGATGCCAAACTTTCAATTGCTCTACAAGCGTTTGATCCAGAACAACAATCAGAAAAATCCTACGTTTTTGAACTACCTGAAGGAAGTATTTTTAGAATCTATAATGGGAAGTTATTTAAAAAGGGAAATAAGCGTGTAAAACGTTTTGAGTGTGTAGAAATGTCCACCGGAAGGTTATATTTATTTCAACCAAATGCCCAAGTAGAATTGATAAGCAACTAAAAAAACATGAATAAAAATTATTACGCAGTTTTAATGGCTGGTGGAGTCGGATCTCGCTTTTGGCCTGTGAGTACTACAGACAACCCTAAACAGTTTCATGACATGTTGGGGACTGGTAAAAGTCTGATACAGAAAACATTTGATCGATTAAATAGATTTATTCCCACAGAGAATATTTTGATCCTAACCAATGAGCGTTACAACGAGTTGGTGTTGGAGCAGTTACCAATGGTGAGTCAAGAACAAGTGGTTTTAGAACCTGCGATGCGAAATACAGCTCCGTGTATCCTGTATGCCGCATTAAAAATTCAAAAACTAAATCCCAATGCAGTTATGATTGTTGCGCCAAGTGATCACTGGATTGAGGATGAAGAAGCATTTGCAAAAGATGTAAAAGCCTGTTTTGAAAAGTGCGAAAAGGAAGCCGTATTGTGTACATTAGGGATACAACCCACCTATCCTAATACCGGTTTTGGATACATAGAATACCAAAAAACTGATGAAACTTCCATCAAGAAAGTTGCTCAGTTTCGTGAGAAACCAAATTTAGAAACAGCGAAGGATTTTTTAGCACAGGGGAATTTTCTTTGGAATGCAGGTATTTTTATGTGGAGTGTAAAGACGATTGTAGATGCTTTTAAATCATATCAGCCAAGTCAATATGATTTGTTTGAAGAGGGCATGTCTTGTTATAATACGGGAGATGAGCAAGATTTTATCAAAGAGAACTATCCTAAGGCGGAAAACATTTCAATAGATTATGCTATCTTGGAACAATCCAAAGCAATTTACACGTTGCCAGCGAGCTTTGACTGGAATGACTTGGGAACTTGGGGTGCCCTCTATGAAAAGTTGAATAAGGATGCAGATGAGAATGCAGTGGTAAATGCCGCTACTGTTTTAATGGACGCCAAAGGGAACATGATTCGAACCAATAAAAACAAAGTTGTTGTTGTGGACGGATTAGAAGATTTTATCATTGTTGATAAAGAAGACGTGTTGTTAATCTGTCCAAAAGCCAAACAACAGGACATTAAAAAGATACGCGGCGATGTGAAGGATGCCTTTGGGGATCAATACGCCTAGTCCATGAGCCACAATTTATTTCAGGAAGATGAAAACCCTTCCGAAGCCCATACAGAAGAAGTAAAAAAAGATTTTAAAGGATTGCTGGGAAGCGTCCGAAAATTTACTTTAGAACTGCTCGAGATACGTAGTAATACCGATCCGGCTGCTACCAAAGAGTCGATCATTGCAGATATTCCTTTTAAAGGACATACTTCTTGGATTTTAATCTGTTCCATTTTTATAGCCTCTGTTGGACTTAATGCCAATTCTACCGCAGTTGTTATAGGCGCCATGCTTATTTCCCCGTTAATGGGTCCTATTTTAGGAATGGGCATGTCCTTGGCCATAAACGATGTAGATCTACTTAGAAGATCGCTAAAGAACTTTGTGGTAATGGTTGTGCTAAGTGTGCTTACAGCCTATCTATTTTTTGCATTTTTCCCACTCCGAGATGAATCTTCGGAGCTTTTGGCACGCACCAAACCAGACATTAGAGACGTATTAATCGCCTTTTTTGGTGGATTGGCCTTGGTAATTGCCCGTGCAAAGAAAGGAACCATAGCAAGTGTGATTTTTGGAGTAGCGATAGCCACAGCGCTTATGCCACCATTATGTACCGTTGGTTTTGGTCTTGCAATTGGTAAACCACTCTATGCCTTAGGGGCTATGTACCTGTTTACTATTAATACCATTTTTATTGGGCTTGCCACCTTCTTAGTGATCAAGTACCTACGCTTTCCAATGGTGCGTTATGCAAATTCTAGAAGAAGAAGGTTTATTGCCAGAGTCGCTTCTGTAGTTGGTTTAGCGGTGATGCTGCCGGCGGGGTATACTTTTTACAATGCACTTCTAGAAAGTCGTTTTTCTGCAGATGCACAGCGGTTTGTGAATGTAGAATTAGAAAGCTTGCCTAATGCATCGTATTTAAAACGAAATGTAAATGTGGAGTATAACCGCGAAGGGGAGAGTAGAATTGAATTGTTTTCCTTTGGAGAATATCAGATTCCAGAATCTACCCTCAATATTTTAAATTCTAGATTACAAGATTATAGAGGATTAAAAAATACGGTCGTTACCGTTAATCAATCTAAAAATAGCAGCCTGGATGAATTAAAATATATGCAAGCCCTCCGCGAAAGAGATTCCTTAGACTTGTTAAGTAGAACAGAACAGATTAGTTATTTACAGAATAAAGTGAGGGAATTAACTGCGCTTGAACGTATGAAGATTCCTTTTCAAGAAGTGGTACAAGAAGCCAGGATTAATTATGAAAACTTAAATACCATTGGTTTTGCCTATCAGATCCGCACAGATTTTAATAAGATTGATACCCTCCCCGTATTTGAAGTTAGTTGGAAGAAAGGAATAAAAACCACTCAGCAACAAAACGAGCAGGCTAGACTTACCACTTGGTTAAAGACTCGATTACAAGACTCTACTTTGGTTGTTAAAGCAGTAGACTAGTTTAGTAAATAGAGAAAGACAGTTGAATAAGACGTTTAGTTGCGTTCTTCAATGTACATCTGCCGAACCTTTTTGAAGAGCTCGGAAGAATACACAAAATTGGTCACCGCATCGTTATCTGTTTTAAAGATTTCCTTATTGGTTCCTTCCCATTCTTTAAAACCATTTTTAAGAAAAATAATTTTTTCTCCAATCTCCATAACAGAATTCATGTCATGGGTATTAATAACGGTGGTAATATTAAACTCTTTGGTGATTTCTTGAATTAAATTGTCAATAAGGATAGCAGTTTTAGGATCTAACCCAGAATTGGGCTCATCACAAAAAAGATAGGTGGGATTCATAACAATAGCACGTGCAATCGCCACTCTTTTTTTCATTCCGCCAGATATTTCCGAAGGATATTTCTTGTGGGCATCTACCAGATCTACACGTTGCAAGACCACATCTACACGTTCTTGCATTTCAGCCTTGTCTTTTTTGGTGAACATTTCTAAAGGAAAACGTACATTTTCTTCTACGGTCATAGAATCAAACAACGCACTGCCCTGAAATACCATGCCCATATCTTGTCTTAGATCACGTTGTTCATCAGAAGTTAAATCGGCATAGTTTTTCCCGCTGTAGCAAATATTACCGGATTCGGGAACAAAGAGGCCTAATAGGCATTTAAGAAACACCGTTTTTCCAGAACCACTTTGCCCAATCACTAGGTTGGTTTTTCCTTGCTCAAAAGAAGTTGAGATCCCCTTAAGAACATGGGTTTCACCAAATGATTTATGAATGTCTTGTACTTCAATCATTGACCTAAAAGTAATTGGGTAAGGACATAATTTAAGATGATAATAACTACACTCGTCCACACAAAAGAGGTGGTGGCAGCTTTCCCTACTTCCAGCGCGCCACCTCTCATATAATAACCAAAATATGAGGGGATGGTCGCTATTACAAAGGCGAAGACCAGGGTCTTAATAAAAGCATAGGTTACATGAAAGGCTTTAAAATCTATTTGAAGCCCCTTAATAAATTCTCCACTTGGGGCATAACCTCCAAAAACCGCAGCGATCCACCCTCCTAATACGCCAATATACATCGCAATTGCTACCGCAAAAGGGAAAAATAACATGGCGATTATTTTAGGGAATACCAGATAGTTTAACGAGTTAACACCCATTACCTCCAAAGCGTCTATTTGTTCTGTAACCCGCATGGTACCAATACTAGAAGTAATGTAGGAGCCTACTTTCCCCACCATGATAATTGAAGTAAAAGTGGGGGCGAATTCTAAAATAACAGACTGCCGGGTTGCAAAACCTATAAGGCTTTTAGGAAGAAACGGACTGGTAAGGTTAAGAGCGGTTTGTATGGTTACAACCCCACCAATAAAGAAAGAAATAAAAATGATGATGCCCATTGAACCATAAATAAGCTCGTCTATTTCCTTAAAAATTAAAGAGCGCATCATGCTCCATTTGGTAGGTTTTTTAAAGACCTCCCAAATCATAATAAAGTACTTGCCAACGGCTGCAAAATATTTCATTCCACTTTGCTAGTTCCCGGTAAAAATAAGAATATTGAAAGCATTTAGCCTTTAATTAAAATATCAATTAGATTTATTGAATAGCTTTGCTGCCATAAAACCAAAATCATGCGAGTATTCCAATTTTCTTTTTTACTGATAGCCATTTTATTAGGGACGCATACCTCACACGGCCAACGAAAAAGTAAAGCGAAGAAAAGTATAGTAGAAACAACTGAAAACCAAGCTCCCAAGTTGGTGGTTGGGGTTGTAGTAGATCAAATGCGCTATGATTACATTACTCGTTTTTGGAATCATTATGGTGAAGGAGGTTTTAAGCGATTGATCAATGAAGGGTTCAATTGTAAAAACCACCATTTTAATTATGCGCCCACTAGCACCGGTCCAGGTCATGCTTCTGTTTATACGGGTACAACACCTGCCGTTCACGGAATTATTGGTAATGATTGGTATGATAAAGAGGCCGATGAAGAAGTGTATGTGGTTTCTGATGACAGTTATACTTCCGTCGGTACGCTAGGACCCGCAGGAAAAATGTCACCACATCGCCTATTAACCACTACTATTACAGACCAAAACAGATTGCATACACAGTTTAGAGGTAAGACCATAGCGGTAGCGGTAAAAGATAGGGGAGCAGTACTGCCTGGAGGTCATACGGCCAATGCAGCATACTGGTTTGAAGGCGGTGCCGATGGAAATTGGATTAGTAGTTCTTACTACATGCAAGCACTCCCGAAATGGGTACAAGAGTATAATGCCTCTGGCGCTGTAGCAGCTTACAAGAAACCTTGGACCACTTTAAAACCAATTACAGAATACGCGGAGAGCGGCACAGATCAAAACATTTATGAAGGACGTTTTAGGGGGGAAGCAACGACTACTTTTCCTCATGATCTTCCTGCCCTTTGGGATAAAAACGGGGGCACCAGTATTTTAAGAGCTACAGCATACGGCAATGCCATTACCGCAGATTTTGCCTTGGCAATTTTAGAAAATGAAGATCTTGGAGAAGATGAGATTACCGATTTCTTAACCGTTAGTTTTTCGAGCACCGATTATGTAGGCCATATGTTTGGTGTTAATTCTAAGGAAGTGCAAGACACCTATTTAAGGTTAGATCAAGATTTAGCAAGAATGTTGAATGCCTTAGATGCTAAAGTAGGGGCAGGGAACTATACTGTTTTTTTAACAGCAGACCATGGTGCGGTTCATGTGCCAGCCTATCTAAAGGATCAAAAGATTCCTGCAGGGTATCTTGATTTTGGTACCATGAAGAATACGTTTAATGAGTTTTTAAAGTACAAATATGGAACCACAGATGTGGTTAAAACCATTAGTAATTATCAAGTATTTCTTGATAGAAAAGTCATTGAAAACTTAGATATGGATTTAGATGACGTACAGGAAGAAATTGCGTTAGAAATTCTAAGTTATCCTAACATGGATAAGGTGTTTACTGGCTTTCAATTATGGCAAAACAGTTACGCCCGGAGCTCCGGAATTCCTTACATTGTTCAGCAAGGTTGGCATCAAAAGAGATCAGGAGATGTAGTATTTGTGCAACAGCCTGGATATATTTCTTATCCTAAAACAGGTTCTACTCATGGGTCTCCTATGATCTATGACACGCATGTGCCGCTCTTATTTTATGGTAATGGAATTAAAAAGGGTGCTACAGCTGTAAGAACAGAAATACCAGATATTGCTCCTACCATAGCAGTTCTTTTGGGAATGGCTTTTCCTAACGGCACAACAGGAAGACCCATTGCAGAAGTTTTAGATTAAATTAGAGGTAATTCCACGCCATCGCAATTTGCGAATAAACCTACCTTCTTCTTTGGTTACAAAACGGTCTTTATTTCCTATCCATGCCCCTAAATATCCAATTATCCCTTGAATATAAAGTTTAGGGTTTTTCGATTGCAAGGCCATTTTTAAGAGTGCGATTTTAGCTAAGGGTAGCCCATAACGCATTTTATAAAGGGCTTCTCCTTTGTCTTTGTAGTTTTTCTTAGAATAGCCATGACCAGTAGGCCTCAAGTGTTTTACTAGAAGACTTGGATCCGTTTTTACTTCAAAATCATGGTATTGACAAAGCAATACATCTACCGTGTCCCATCCAACGCCCATTCGAAGGCCATTCATTAATTCAAATACTTGGCGGTAATAAAGTTTTACAGGTCCCCGCACATGATTTTTCTTGGCAATATTTTCATAGATCCAGCTGCCTTTCTTTTCTATATGGAGTAGTCCAGAAGCCATCCCTAATAACCAGTTTGCCCTGAATTGATTGCGCATTGCTTCGAAATAGTTGTGGGGTAAAACGATATCAGCATCAAACTTACCAATTAGGTCATAGTCAATTGAAATATGCTCGAAACCATAATTAAACGCCTGTATTACTTTACTGCCAGGGAGATGCTCTTTAGAGCTTTTGTGTTGCACCACTTTAATCCAAGGGTGGTCCTTGGCAAAGCCAGCGGCTAAATTATAGGTGTCGTCGGTTGAATCATCGTCTACAACGATGAGCTCTTCAGGAGGATGGGTTTGCATCACAAAAGAATACAGACAGTCGCAAATATGTGTTGCTTCGTTATGGGCGGGTATTATAATGCAAACTCGCATATTGTAAATCTACGAACTTCATAAACGTTCTTT
>CAZRPJ010000017.1:0-6671 GCA_964601965.1 uncultured Croceivirga sp. | reverse complement strand
GGACGGTTAGACTTCACGTTCTGCGTAAACAATGTAGTAACGGTTTGTAAAATACCGAAGTAAAGGTCTAATACCAATTTTTTTAGTGGGGTTTGTCCACTTCAAACGGTCTTTAATCTTCCAACCTGCTTTTTCTAAAAGCCAGTCGAATTGCCAATCTTCAAATTCATGGTAATGCCTGTCCCATGGGTCTGTTTTACTTCTGTAGGCAGAGGAAAACCACAGGCGCAGCGGAATGCTAGCGACCAATTTATTGGCTTTTATGTTACTTAAAACATTGTAGGGCGCAACGAGATGTTCAAAGATTTCAAAAGCTGTAACTACTTCTGCATTAGACTGCTGGACGCTGCTAAAATCGATATCCAGGTCTTCTCCCTTTGTATTACTAACCTCGAATCCCTGGTCTTGCAAAATTTTGGAAAAAGGATTGGTGACCCCAAGATCTAAAATGGTCTGCTCTGGATGAACATGTTTTTTTAGAAATTCAAGGGTAAGCCGGTAACGCTTGTGAGGATATTTTCCTTCGTACATGGGAGCAAATTCTAAAAATCAATCCACAATTCCCAATAGAAGTCAAATAAAATAAAGTAAAGCCATTGACCCCTTTAAATTTGATAAAGGATACAATTAATGTTCATGCCAGCACCAACACTTGCAAAAAGGACAATGTCTCCTTTAGAAACTTCATGGTTTTCCAAAGCACCCTTTTTTACCAAATCGAACAAGGTGGGTACCGTAGCTACGGAACTATTGCCGGTTTCCTGAATCATCATGGGCATTATTCCTGGGGGTGGAGTCTCTTTGTAGAGTCTGTAAAACCGTTTTATAATCGCTTCATCCATTTTCTCATTAGCCTGATGAATGAAAATCTTTATTAAACGATCTATGGAAATTTCGCTTTTGTCCATGCATGTTTTCATGGCTAATGGCACATGCGTGCAAGCAAATTCATAGACCCTTCTGCCATACATTTTTATGTATCGGGTAGTTGGGTTGCTTTCTGGATGGTAACTTTTGTCGAAAAATAGGTGATAGGCTTCTTCATTGGCATGCGTTTGACTTGCGTGCCCCAGTATCTTTCCATTTCCGGTACTTCTTTCAATAATGGTTGCTCCTGCGCCATCTGCATAGATCATACTATCCCGGTCATTGGGGTCTATTATTCTTGAAAGTGTTTCTCCACCTATTACCAAACATTTTGTTGCCATACCGCTTTGTATAAACGCTTTGGCTTGTATAACACCTTCAATCCAACCGGGGCAGCCAAAAATCATGTCATAGGCCACACAAGAAGGATTTTTAATTCCTAAGCCATGTTTTACGCGTGTAGCAAGACTGGGTAAAAGATCGCTTTGTATTTCTCCTTCTGGGATGTTTCCAAAATTATGTGCGAAGATGATGTAATCTAGCTCCTCCTTATCAATTCCTGCATCTTCTATGGCTTTTTGTGCTGCAAAGAGACCAAGATCCGAGGTGTTGTGATTTTTATCAGCGTAGCGCCTTTCAGAAATTCCTGTGATCGCCGTGAACTTCTCTATAATAGTTTCGTTTCCATAGGTTAGAGCAGTTCCATCTCTTTCAAAAAAGTTGTGTTCGAGAAAGTCATCGTTTTTAGTAATGTTAGACGGTAGATAACTCCCAGTTCCAGTGATTGCAATTTCCATAGAAACGTAAAATTTTTGAAATTTAACGGATTCGTGTAATTCTTTTATGCATGCATAATAAATTGCCCGATGTTCAGATTAAAAAGGGGCAACTATTTTTCATAAAAAAGCCATGTCGTATTTGTTAAAAGACATGGCTTTCTCAGTATTTAAAGGCTTTGGCTAGACCTCTGCGTATTCTTCAATAGCCGGACAGGTACATATGAGATTACGATCGCCAAAGGCTTCGTCCGTACGTCTTACCGAAGGCCAAAACTTATTTTCACTCACAAATGCCAATGGAAACGCTGCCTCTTTTCTAGAGTAGGGGAAGTTCCATTCATCTGCGGTAACCATTTTTAAGGTGTGTGGCGAATTTTTTAATACGTTGTTAGGATTCGACACTTCCGCTACTTCAATCTCTCTGCGTATACTAATCATTGCATCGCAAAAACGATCTAGCTCTGCCAAACTTTCACTTTCTGTTGGTTCAATCATCATTGTACCTGCAACAGGGAAGGACACCGTAGGTGCGTGAAAGCCATAGTCCATTAATCGTTTTGCGATATCCGTAACTTCGATTCCTTTTTCTTTAAAAGGTCTACAATCAATAATCATTTCATGGGCAGCTCTTCCGTTCTCTCCCGTGTAAAGCACATCAAAGGCACCATTTAGACGTTCTTTAATGTAATTGGCATTAAGGATCGCTATTTTGGTGGCATTTTGAAGCCCTTCCGCCCCAAGCATTTTAATATATCCGTAAGAAATTAAGCATGCCAAGGCACTCCCCCAGGGAGCCGCAGAAATAGCCGTAATTCCTTGTTCACCCCCCGTTTCTATTAGCGGATTTTTTGGAAGAAATGGTTTTAGTTGTTCGGCTACACAGATAGGCCCAACTCCAGGACCCCCACCACCATGAGGGATGGCAAAAGTCTTATGGAGGTTAAGATGGCATACATCGGCTCCAATAGTTGCGGGATTTGTTAGCCCAACTTGCGCATTCATGTTAGCTCCATCCATGTATACTTGGCCCCCATGATCGTGTATTAACTTAGTGATATAGCGAATAGACGATTCAAAAACGCCATGAGTAGAAGGATATGTCACCATTAAGGCCGCAAGATTCTCTGAATGTTCATTTACTTTTTCTTCTAAATCAATGACATCAATATTTCCTTGTTCATCAGTCTTGGTTACCACTACTTTCATTCCTGCCATTACAGCAGAAGCAGGATTGGTACCGTGGGCAGAAGCAGGAATAATACAGATATTCCTATGACCTTCTCCACGCGCTTGGTGATATGCCCTTATGGTCATAAGTCCAGCGTATTCCCCTTGGGCTCCAGAGTTAGGTTGTAAGGAGGTGCCAGCAAAACCAGTAATTACATTTAATTGTTCTTCTAGTTCACGTAATACCAATTGATAGCCTTCTGCTTGTTCAACCGGTACATACGGGTGAATATTTCCCCATTTTGCCCAACTCAATGGCAACATTTCCGTTGCAGCATTAAGTTTCATGGTACAACTACCAAGAGAAATCATGCTATGATTTAATGCTAAATCTTTACGCTCTAATTTCTTAATATAGCGCATCAATTCGGTTTCGGAATGATATGAATTAAAGGTTTCGTGGGTTAAGAAGGCACTTGTTCTTTTGAGCGATCCGCTAATAACTTCTCCTTCATTCTCTATAATTGTTCCATCTTCATCCAATGCTTGTGATTCAACAAAACAATTCACAAGTGGTCTAATGTCTTTTTTGGTAAACGCTTCATTTAAAGAGATAGAAATAGTACTCTCGTCAATATAATTGAGGTTAATACCTTTTGACTCTGAAATGGTGCGAATGGATTGTAAATTATCTACCTTAAAACAAAGCGTGTCAAAATAGGTGCTATTCAGTTGTTCAAAGCCATAGGCCGCGATACTTTGGGCAACTGTTTTTGTGTAGTTATGGATTCTTGTAGCAATATCTTTTAGTCCTTTGGGGCCGTGATAAACTGCATACATGCCGGCCATGATGGCTAGCAATACTTGAGCTGTACAAATGTTAGATGTAGCCTTGTCTCTTTTAATGTGCTGTTCTCTGGTTTGCAGTGCCATTCTAAGAGCGGGATTCCCATCGGTATCCTTTGTCATTCCAATAATTCTACCTGGAATGTTCCTTTTATACACCTCTTTGGTAGCGAAAAATGCAGCATGGGGTCCTCCATATCCTAGAGGAATACCAAATCGTTGGGTAGTACCCACAACAACATCTACCCCCCATTCTCCAGGAGGTGTTAACAATACAAGACTTAAAATATCTGCTGCAACCGCAACTTTAATGTCGTTTTCCTTAGCTTGGGTTACAAAGTTGGCATAATCGTTTACTTGTCCATACTTTCCAGGATACTGCAAAAGCGCTCCATAAAAGTCTGTACCATAGTTAAAATGCTCCGGTGATCCCACCACCAACTCTATCCCTAATGGTTTTGAGCGGGTCTCTAATAAACTTAAGGTTTGTGGCAGTACCTCTTCAGACACAAAGAATTTTAAAACCCCGTCTTTCTTCTGTTGACGAGATCGTACATCAAATAACATAGTCATGGCTTCTGCGGCGGCTGTACTCTCGTCTAACAAGGAGGCATTTGCGATTTCCATACCAGTTAAATCGCATACCATGGTTTGGTAATTTAAGAGCGCTTCAAGACGGCCTTGTGCAATTTCTGCTTGGTAGGGCGTATATGCCGTATACCAACCTGGATTCTCAAGAATGTTTCGTTTGATCACCGAAGGCACCACACTTTCATGGTAACCAAGACCTATGTACGATTTGAAATTTCTATTTTTCTCAGATAGCGTTTCAATGAGCCCTAAAAATTCGGGTTCACTAATTGCTTCTGGTAGATTTAAACCTTCTTTTAATAAAATGTCTGAAGGAATGGTTTGTTCTACTAATTCATCGAGTGAATTCACTCCAACGATTTCGTACATTTTTTTGAGGTCTTCCTCACGTACGCCTATATGGCGAAGGGCAAAAGATTCCGTATTCATTTGATGTCAAAAATAAAAGCACAAAATTAGGGATTATTTGCCTGAAAAACCCCATTTTACCTTAGGTCCCGGCCAAAGTTGTTAACCAAAAATTAACCTCCTAACTCGCTGCCGTATCTTTGTTTAATGTTGCTTTTAAAACAACTTTTTAGATTTTACGTGAATGCCAGTATTCATGTGGCTTTATCAGTGGTAGCATTATATGTCCTTAACGCAAAAACATTGAACATTCCATTGAATTTTAATCTGGCAGGCTTCTTATTTTTTGCCACCATTGTCTGCTATAATTTTGTTAAATATGGTGTTGAGGCCGATAAATACCTAATTGTTGCCAAACCTTCCCACAAACCCATTCAGATTTTTAGCTTTATTTCATTCGCTGCAGCACTATGGTTTCTAGTAAATTTAGGGAGGCTGGTACTACCATTACTTATTGTTCTTACCTTGATTTCGGTCTTTTATGTAGTTCCTTTAAGTGCATCCAGTAAAAACCTGCGCAGTGTTTTGGGGCTTAAAGTTATAATTGTGGCTTTTGAATGGACAGGCTTCACCGTTTTACTGCCGCTTTTAGAGGTCTTTCAACCATTTAATTTACAAGAACTTTGGGTGTCTTTATCCACTTTTTTATTAGTGATCGTTCTTATGATTCCTTTTGAAATTAGGGATTTGAAGTATGATAAACCTGAATTACGCACCCTGCCGCAACGTTTTGGTATTAGGAAAACAAAAGCCATGGGGTATGTCCTATGCGGCCTTTATTTGTTATTTAGTCTTTTAGCGATGGGATGGAATCTTGGCAGTTATGCCTTTAGCATATTAACTACTATATTATTGATGTTCGCGCTTTATAAAACAAAAGAAGTGCAATCTGCTTATTTTGCCTCGTTGGGGGTAGAGGCGCTTCCAATCTTTTTTTTAGTCTTGAAATTGGGAATAGACTATGTAGCGTTAGAGCTGTTTTTCTAACTCTTTTTTCATTTCACTTTTAATTCCTTCATCCAAAACTTGTAGGTTACCACTACTACACAGTTTGGTAAGTTTAGAATTCTTTCGTGAATGTTTTAGGCAAGCTTTGCAGTAGCTATGGTGTAGCTTTAGCTTAATGATTTCCCATAAACTGGCTTCTTTGTATTGTGATTTATCACAAATATGTCTAGCCTCCTCACAATTAATCTTCATTAGAACCAATTTTCATTCATACATCCCATAAGCGAAGTTCTCGCTCTGTGGATCATTACCCATAAATTGGACGCATTAATTCCCAATTCATTACAAATATCTTCGGTACTCATACCTTGAATGGTTTTCATTTTAAAAACCATGGCTTGTTTTTTTGGCAATTTGCCTATACAATCTTGTATGGCAAGACCCAATTCTTCATTTTCTATTGTGGCGTCTCCACCTTTACTAAAAGGGTCTGCAACTCGTTCTTCTAGCCAATCACCTTCGCCTTCGTCGGAAGAATAATTGATCCTTACTTCGGCCTTTCCCTTTTTAGAATTTATTTTTCGATAATGGTCAATTACCTTGCGCTTCAAGATGGCAATTAACCAGGTCCTTTCTGCCGCATCACCCTTGTAGTTCTTAGCAGATTTTAGTCCCGCAATAAAAGTTTCTTGTACCAGATCTTTTGCCAATTCTGCATCGCTCACTCGAGCTACAGCATAATTAAAGAGGTAGTCGGCATACTGGTCTACCCAAGTATTGGGATTTAACTCGTTTTTGGGCATTTGGTTTTTTAGTGAAATCAAAATTAAGGTTTTTGTGACGATTTGTAAATTCTACAAAGAACCCTTTGAAATATCACAGAATAGTTACAATTGATAAAAAATCGATGAAGCCTAGGTTAGAAATACGATTCCACTCTTTTATGAACACTAACTTTCTTGAAAACCCAAATTAAATTTTAACGTCTTTCTTTCTAAGAGGCGTTTTTTAAGAGTCCCGCACGTTCTAAAAGGGCTTCTAACTTTGGCTCTTGACCTCTAAAAC
>CAZRPJ010000016.1:35381-58302 GCA_964601965.1 uncultured Croceivirga sp. | reverse complement strand
CCGGCTACATGATTTACTACTTTAAAATCGCATTTAAGAAAGGTTTTAAGCTTTGTCAATAGCTCTTCTTTGGCTGCTGCGGTTGGCACACTCGTTTTGTCTTTCCATTTATAGGTGGCCCCTATTCTATAGTGATCATTGCCTAAAGGAATGATAAAAACAGAAGATTTAATGACACTCGTTTCTTTTAAATCGGGGGCGTGAATGGTGAGCAGTTCCCCTTTGGTTCCATTCAATGGCAGATAGGAAAAGAAAGGATTTCGTTTTAGACCATAGCCTTCTGCAAAAACAAGTCGCCTTGCTTCTAACTGCTGATATTGAATGAAATTTTCATGAAGTTCCAAATCCTTAAAAAGAAAAGTCTGTTCTAACAAACAGTCTTTGTCCATTAAATACCGGCTGTATTCCTTAAGTAATTCTTGAGTATCAATACGTCCTGTTTGTGCCACTTCTCCTAGACCAAAGGGTGCTTCTATGGCAGGATTCTTATTTTCTAAAACTTTGGGTAAAATATAGTGGGTAAGGCCAGGTTTATCTGCGGCCTCAAACCATTGGTTTTGTTCTTCTACAGAGGCGAATCTTCGTAATACCGGAACTTTATAATCAAGCGTAGTACCCAGTTTCTTCTCTAACCTTTCATAAAATGGCAGCGCCATTTGCATTTGGGCATGAGCCTCCCATGCCATAGTAAATCGTTTGAGAATGGTAGGGTTATAAAGCCCCCCAGCGACTAAGGAAGCTTGTTCTGAATGATCTGAAATAAGCTTATAGGATTTGCCATTTTGCTCCAGCTGCTCACAGAATGAAATTCCTGCAAGTCCCAACCCAACAACAAGATAGTCTAGCATATTGCAAAGGTAGAAACTGCTTTAAAAATATGCATCATGAAACCTGGGAGAAGTAATCAGAGTAAGGAATAGTTATGACCAAAAAAAACGTCCCGAATAGATCGGGACGTTTATCTTATTGAATTGGAAAATTCGGGTATGGCCTAGTAGGCCCACATATCTTGCTCTCTATCGCGCACCGTTTCTTTAATACGATTCGCCTCCAATAATTGGAAGAGGGCATTATCAAAAATGTAATCTTTAATTTCTCGGTCACCATGTACATTATCTTCTTTGTAGATAATACCATTGAACCGTCTTGCATTTAACAACATATCAAAAGAAAGTGGCTGCGCCGAATTTCGGTTGTTAAATACTTTGGCTTTATGCAGAATGTTCCTGGCACTTGGGTACCAAACCCAGAACAATTCTACTTTGTTTTCACCTGGATCAACAGATTCGTCATCAATAAAGTTAACGTCTGGTGCTACAGGAGCGATTCCTAGCAAACGATATTTTAGCTCGCCTTGGCGCTTATCAAAATACCAGATTCCTTTTATGCGGTATTCTTCAATATCTGCAGCAGAAATATCCCTACGATTAATAAACTCGTCTGAAATTTGCTCTCCTGCGTTCAATTGCTCATACCCTAGGTCTGTGGTATCTACCTTTTGTAAGGTAGCTGTAAGATCGCTAAAGTTTCGCTTTTCAGTGAAATAAGAATCGGTGTAAACGTCTGTCAATGTACCGTCTTTAATGTTTTTCATTAAAACATGGTAAAGAGACCTTCTGTCTAATCCAATGCCTATCGTATCTGTAGGATAGTACAATGGAAAGTTTACACGCTCATCTAAATCAATGGTTTCCCATACGGTTTTAGACCAAAGAATGTCTCTGTCATCTACATAACCGTATTCTAAAGGGGCATCGTCATCTGCCGCTATCTGCTCTTCGGTTTTCTGACCAATTTCTTCTGGCTTTTTGGCATTTAAAATATTTGCCTGAGCCACCAGGGAAACTGGTAAGATTCCCAACGCTGCAATTAAGATTACATTTTTCCAATTCATCATGGTATTCTTAGTTTGTCAATTCTACAACAACAGGAGATACTTTCTTCAACTTGTAGCTCTTGTTATTAGTAATATATGCTTTGATATCGAAAATCTGAACGGCATCACCACGCTTCGCTCTCTTAAGAGCAGACTTGGCTCTGGCATCCAATTTATTTCCATTTACACTTACGGTAGGCTGACCAGGAACTTTAAACTTAAATCCGCTTACTGCAAGATTTAAATCGAAGTCGAAGTCTTCCAACATGGAACCAATCGTAGAGATTTCCAAGTTTCTTCTAGGCATTTTAATGCTTCCAGCTTCCCCACGGATGGTACCTGCTGGTCTTGGAATATCTTTAATACGGAAGGTAGCAGGCGTACTAATACGTTGCCCATCTGGCAATACACCAGAAGCACTAATAGTAACTTGTCTACCAGTTCCAGGATTCATTACATATTTACTACCGCTTACATTTCTTAAACCAGGAGCAGATGCACTTACTTTGTTATCTGGAATTCCAGGAATAGAAATAGTCATTGGGTTTGCAACACCACGATAAACAACATTCATTTTATCTGCAGAAATAACTGCTGCATTTGGCTTGTTAATTGTTGCAAACTTGTTAGATACAGGAACTTCAATTTCCTTTCCATCTTGCATAAAGTAAAGCATCCCTGCTACTTCATGATCTCCGGCAGATCCAGCACTAATTAACATCTGTACACCACCAGCTTCTAAACGGAAATCTTTCCCTTCAGCTAGTTTTCTACCATCTAATGTTAATTCTGCTCTTACTGGAGTAGATGTCTTATCTGTTTTACTAATGATAATTTTACCATCGTACTTTTCACCACTGTAGAATGCAGATTTAGAAGCATTCAATGAAGTAGCAAAGTTCTTTAAAGAAACAGCTGCAGTAAGGTTTCCTTCTAACAGGCCTTTAAGTACCTCTTGTTCAGTTGCCTTGATATCTGCTTGTAATTGCGTGATCTTTGTTAAAGATGCTACTAAAGGAAATCCTTCGAAATGGTAGTTAATCCAATCTTGGCGTGTACCATCACGCTTTTCTACTTTACCCTCTGCATCTCCTGTAGAGAAACGAGTAGAAACTGCTTCTTTGATATCTTCAAACTTTCCTTCTGGAAGTTCGCCAACAACCCCATCTCTGTAGCTGTTAATCATATCAAGGAATTTTTTTCCTTCTGGCTTTAAGTTATCTCCTTGAAAGAACAAGTTGTCTAAAAAGTCTGATTTATCCATCACTACATAATCTTTGGGATCTTCCAAATCTGCAGTCATATCTTTTTTCAAACCTTCTAGGTAGTTGTAATACTTCGTAGAGAGTTCTTTTACAGTCTGTGCATTCTTGTAAAGAGCACCATACTCCGCTTCATTTTCTGAAGCTTTGGTGGCTAGGTTCTCAAAGAACGCCAAGTTGTTTTCGTCTGTTTTAGCATTGGATTGTTCTAGCTTTTCGTTCATAAGACCGAACGCTGCAAGAACCTCCTTGCTCATATTTAAGGCCAACATCGCGATGAAGATCAAGTACATAAGGTTGATCATCTTCTGACGTGGTGTCTGTTTTCCTCCTGCCATTTTTACTAATTAGATTTAATTAAATGTGATTAAAGTTTGGTTTAATTGGGGCCCTAATTAGTTTTTGGACATTGCAGACAACATACCACCATACACTCCATTTAATGAAGAAAGGTTGGTAGCTAAAGATTCCATTTGCTCTTTTAATGCACCTGCATTTTGTACTACCTCTTCGTTAATTGAAGCTTGACGGCTAGCACTTTCTAATTGTACTTTATACAAGCTGTTTAAAGACTCCATTTGAGCTGCAGCATGTGATAATTCTTCAGAGTACTTCTGAGTATTCTGGATCGCATCTGTTGTAGGAGCGATGTTCTTAGCAGCTCCTTCAAAACTCTTGATACTCTCACCTAAGCTATTGAATAACTGAGAATCGATGTTAGCTTCTTTTAACATCTCATCTAATTTCTTAGAAAGAATACCTTCTGCTTCTTGTGCTTGTTTTGCATCGTTTTTCTTTCCTTTCGTTTGTTGACCGTTAGCTAACTCTGGGTACACTAAAGACCAATCGTACTCATCATCTACTGGCTCAAAAGCAGAGATTGCGAAAATTAATGCTTCTGTAATAAGACCTACTGCTAATAATAGTCCACCAGTTAGTGGTCCAAATTCCCAGTGAAGGATCTTAAATAACGCACCGATAATTACCACCGATGCACCTAGCCCGTAGGCCATGTTAAACAGTTTTTTTGTTGATTTTGACTGTGCCATAATTTTAGTTTTAATTAAGTATATAAATAAGAATTGGTTACTATTCTTTGTAAATGAAATTCTTGTGTTTTAATTATAATCCGTTGTTACCACGTGTAGAATCTTCTTCTCCCATGTAGTCTTGTACGGTTCTAAAGCCGATATAACTTCTTGCAGAATCTTGGTATTCGTAATCACGTGTACTTACTTGTAAGAAGTAGGCAACATCTTTCCAAGAGCCACCTCGGATTACTTTACGCTTATTCTGACCAGAACCGGCATTAGGGTTCATTGTAGAAACGTACTCATACGCTCCTGGATCATAGCTAGAATTTGTCCATTCTGAAACATTCCCAGCCATATTGTATAAGTTGTATTCGTTAGGCTCGTAAGACTTGGCCTCAACGGTATATAACGCTGCATCTGCGGCATAATCTCCACGTTGTGGCTTAAAGTTGGCCATGAAACAACCAGTATCACTAATTACATAAGGACCACCCCATGGATAAGTACCTCCTTCAATACCACCTCTTGCTGCATACTCCCATTCTGCTTCGGTAGGTAATCTAAATTGATTTACAAATTGCTTTCCACGACTTTTTTGATCGTCGTTTTTAAACTTGGTTCTCCAATGACAAAAAGCCTTGGCTTGTTGCCAGTTTACCCCAACTACAGGGTAATCACTGTACGCATCATGCCAGAAATAATCGTTATGCATTGGTTCATTGTAAGAATACTCAAAATCTCTAATCCAAACAGTGGTATCTGGATAGATTTCTAATTGTTCTGATTTGATAAAATCGCTGCGCTTTCCAGATTTGGCTCTAGCGGCTGCCTCGATGTCCATCCAGTTGTATTTATATTTCAACTGTTTTACATCAATAGTGCGCTGTCCATTGTATGTTTCCTCTTCAGATAAGTAAAGAGAATCCATTACCTCTGCGTAGAATTCGTCCGGATAATCATCGGTATCCCAAACTAAATCCACTTCTTTATTGAGCGCATACCCTTCGTATGGGTCATCTCCCATACCTAGGTAATTATCAATTTTGTATTTCTCCCAAACAGAAAGTTTGGTGGTATCTGCACTTTTAAAGGCAAATTCACCAATGGTATCGTCATCTTCTGGTCCAAGACCTAGCTCATCGGCCAAAATGGCCATTTTGGTTCTGGCTACGGAGTCTTTTACCCATTCTACAAATTGACGGTATTCACTGTTGGTAATTTCCGTATCGTCCATATAAAAGGATCGCACGGTTACTGTTCTGGTAGGGGCGTTTAAAATTTTTGCCTGATCCTCATCGGCTTTACCCATTATAAAGGACCCTCGAGGAATCAATTCCATTCCATACGGTTTCTCGGGATACCATTTTTTCCCTTGCACACCAACTAATTCCCCTTTAGACCTTGATTTTGACCCGCAGCTGGTCAATAAAAAAACAAGTACTAGAGACGATAATAATAGCTTTCTCATACTTTAGGTTAAATTTTCGATTTAAGATTGTAAACTGTGCAACACAATTTCATAATCACAAAACTTTAATTTGATTAAATTATTGTGTGAATACAGTTTATGCACCAAAAATATTTTGTTTAGTTCAAGCCTTTCTTATAAGCTTTAAGCCACCGCTCAGGAATATTTTGGTTGCATGCCTCTAAATAGTCCTGTTGAGTGCATGGTAATAACGCCACCGAATTATTTTTAGTATGCTCTGGTAAAATAGAGGGTACTTCTACCCACCAACGCTCGGTAACATGGCTTTTAAAGAAGATTAATTCTTCGGTATCCGTAGGGACTGTAAATTTTGTAAAGTCCTCATCGTTAGAACTCGGTACTTCTTGAATTCTAAAACTAAGACCTTCGATAAAATACCAAATGATCTGCGCTACCAACTGAAATGAAAGGGGGGTATTTTCCATTTCATAAATACCAAACACCCGTGCTTTGTCACTAATTCCTGCGTAGCGTGCTATGGCACAAATCTCTCTGCCGTCAAATCCATTGGGGGAGAAATTAGAAGTGACGCCCATCTCACTTGCTTTTACCGCTCGCATGTCTAAGCTCACCAAATGGGCATTTCTTAGAATGGGTTCTGCCATGGTAATGTCTGATATGATGTCTCCCAAACGATAGGCATCAAAAAACAGTCGTTCCATTAAGTCTATTTCTTCTTGGGCATTGAAATAGCTTTGGTAACCTAGGTTGGAAAAATTATAAAGGTTGTTTGGTTTGTCTGTAATGATTCTACTCATATAGGATTCCGATGAGATTAATTCATCATCCTCCCCAAAATCAAAACGGCTATCTATAGATACCAGATTAATCATATCCTTGATTCCATCAAAAGCGCGATAGGTTGGAAACGTGATATCCTGAGTAGCTCCTATTATTATAGGTATAATTTTTTCTTCTAGTAGCCCCGCCATAATTTGCTTCACAACAAAATAGGTGTCTTCTACTGTATTTCCTTCTTCCACGTCTCCGATATCTATAATGGTAGAATTCCAATTCCCCATCATTAGCCGATACAATTCTATACGAATAGCATCTGTATCAATCTTTTCAGGACGTTTTTCAAAAGCATTCCTAGATTCTAGGACTCCAAAAATGGCAACCGTAGCGTTTGCAAATACGGGCAAGCCTTTTTTCTCTGTGTGTTTGTAAATACTTTTTCCCAGTGCTTGCGGGGGTAAAAACTCGGAAAAGGCTAACACCTTTTCACTCACGGGCACTAAAAAATCGAATGCCATAGTCTAGCGTATGTTATTTAGCTTTTGCTTTTGTTTTAGTTTTCTTTTTGGGGGTCTTTTTTTCAATCAATTCTTTAGCTGCTTCTAAACTCATTTTTGCAGCATCTACATCTTTGGCTAGTTCTACCTTGATTCTTCCTTTAATTATATTGTGCCTTCCCCACCTTGCCTTCTCGATACGAATTCCTTCTTCCGGCCATGATTGAACTAGTTTCTCTTTCTCCTTTTGTTTCTTGGCTTCTATAAGTTCTTCTACATCGGCCTGAGAAAGATGATCAAAATCGTACTTCTTATTCACATTAATAAAAAGTCCATCCCATTTTATAAAAGGTCCAAAACGTCCCACTCCTTTGGTGACATCTTTCCCTTCATATTGTGCTATAGGGGCGTCTGCCTTTTGCTTTTCTTTTATAAGTTCAATGGCACGATCCATATCTACATCAAAAGCACTTTCTCCTTTTGCCAACGAAATGAATTTCTTTCCAAAACGCACGTAGGGTCCATAACGTCCCACATTGGTTTCAACCTCTTCTCCTTCGTACACTCCTAATTTCTTAGGCAATTGGAAAAGTTCTAAAGCCTCTTCAAAAGTGATAGTGGCAATGGATTGTTCCGGTAGTAAACTCGCAAAGAGAGGTTTCTCCTCTTCTTCTACTGTTCCTATTTGCACCATTGGTCCAAATCTCCCCAATCTTGCAGCAACCTGTCTCCCTGTTTTAGGGTCTGTCCCTAGAACACGTTCTCCACTGGCACGTTCCGCATTCTCTTCAACATCTAAAACAGTAGGATGAAAGTCTTTGTAAAACGTACGCATTACTTTCTGCCAATCTTCATCACCGGAGGCAATCTCATCAAAATCCTCCTCAAGTTTCGCCGTAAAATTGTAATCTAAGATGGTTGTAAAATGATTCACTAAAAAGTCATTCACGATCATCCCAATATCAGTAGGCACCAGTTTTCCTTTATCTGATCCTACCATTTCTGTAAGGTTCTTTTCTTGTAGCGCTCCTTTCTCCAACACCAATTCTATGTAGGCTCGTTCGCTCCCTTCAATGGTGCCTTTTTGTACGTACCCTCTATTCTGAATAGTAGAAATGGTAGGTGCATAGGTAGAGGGTCTTCCAATTCCTAGCTCTTCTAACTTCTTCACTAAAGATGCCTCTGTATATCGGTACGGTGGTCGGGTAAAACGCTCGGTAGCCGTAATAAAATTATTTTCTAAAACCTCATCTATTTTCATGGCTGGTAGCATACCCTCCTGCTCTACAGCATCTTCTTCATCTACCCCTTCCAGATAAACTTTTAGAAAACCATCAAAAGTGACCACCTCACCATTTGCGCTAAATTCTTCACCATGTGTATTTGCTTGAATTTTAACGTTGGTACGTTCTAACTGCGCGTCGCTCATCTGTGATGCCAGCGTTCGTTTCCAAATAAGTTCGTACAATTTAGCCTGATCGCGTTCTAAACTAGGCGATTGCAGGTTCATATCTGTAGGTCTAATGGCCTCGTGGGCTTCTTGCGCTCCTTTAGATTTACCAGTGTAATTACGCACCGTACTATATTCTTCGCCATAGTTAGAAACAATAGCGCTTTTTGCAGCATTTAGTGCTTCTTGAGAAAGGTTCACACTGTCTGTTCTCATGTAGGTGATTAGACCAGCTTCGTACAAACGTTGTGCAACTTGCATGGTACGCCCCACGGAAAAATAGAGCTTTCTAGAGGCTTCCTGTTGTAAGGTAGAAGTTGTAAAAGGAGCCGCTGGTGATTTTTTAGCAGGTTTTTTATCCAGTTTAGAAACTGAAAAATCTGCATCGATATTTTTATTCAGAAATTCTTGGGCAGCTGCCTTACTCTCAAAAGCCTTGTTCAATTTGGCATCAAAATTTTTGCCATTCGCGGTTCTAAAAGAGGCTTTAATTCTAAAGCTTGCCTGCGGTGTAAAAGCATCTATTTCTCGCTCTCGTTCTACAATTAAACGAACCGCAACCGATTGAACTCTTCCTGCGGATAATCCTGGTTTAATTTTTTTCCATAAAACAGGAGATAACTCGTACCCAACCAAACGATCTAATACTCTTCTTGCTTGTTGCGCATTAACCAAATCATAATTTATGGTGCGAGGATTCTCAATGGCTTTTTGTATGGCCGATTTGGTAATGGAGTTGAATACAATACGCTTTGTCTTCGCTTTGTCTAAACCCAGTTGTTCTGCCAAGTGCCAAGAAATAGCTTCTCCTTCCCGATCTTCATCACTAGCCAACCAAATAATTTCTGCTTTTTTGGCGAGGTCTTTTAGTTTCTTAACTAGCGCCTTTTTCTCTTTATCAACAATATACTTTGGTGCAAAATCTTTTTCTACATCTACCCCCAATTCTTTAGAAGGTAAGTCTGCAATATGTCCAAAACTAGACTCTACTTGATAGTCTTTTCCTAAAAATTTTTCAATGGTTTTTGCCTTGGCTGGGGACTCAACAATGACTAAGTTCTTGGGCATTCGATCGGATTTATAGGCAACAAAAGTATGTCAAATTTTTAATTCCAATTATTCAACAAAGCTCTGGAACCATAAAAATATCCCGTAAAAAACGGGATATTCTGTTATTATAATGTTATCATTTAGAGCATTATTTGCATTATCTGTCTTCACACTGCTGACAGGCTTCCATGGTTTCAAAAGGAACAGTTCCATCACAACCGCCCCAGATAAACTCTTTGCATTTCTGCTCATCTTTGTCGTAATAAAACCTGGTGATTGCTGCAAAACAAGGCCCAGGATCTGGCTCTAAGTCACAAGCTTCATATATTAATACAGCCTTACCATCTTGGCATTGAATAGCATAAGGTGGAATTGGTACCGAGCAGTCTGATACAAGCTGTTCTCGTTCATTTTGAGCCCTCACAGCCTCATTGTATTCATTCACTTTATTTAGAAATTCTATCGTATCAATTTGCACAGAATAGGCAATGTAACCGGAAGGACCTCCGCAGGGTTTCGATCCCAAACCGGTAATTCTCCATGAGGAGCTATCCTCACAAACCACACTTTCAGACAAAGCAATAAGTTCGTTAAGCTCAGCCTCCAAATCGATCGGGTCATTTTCGGTAGAGCAAGCCGCCAAAATTAGCGTCATAAAACAGGAAAGTAATCCCCCAATTAAAATGATCTTTTTTTTCATTTTTTAGATTTTTGATTAATTAATAAATCTGTAGGGGGCTGTAAAGATGGTTTTACTCAAAACAAGGTTCAGAACTTGCATCGTTAAAACGTTTGCCTTCAGATATAATTCTATGCAATTATATAGTTGCATTCCTTGTTTTGTTTGGTAACGTATCCACCATTTTTCTTTCTTAAGATAAAGTAGCCTACCTAATATTGGCATGCCTTTATTCTAAAAGTAATGTGCTCATTAATTCAATATCATTAGCCACATAACGATATTGATACACAATCTTATTACCAACCATTATTAGTTTATCTTCCATAGGAATGACATCATAGGTATCAATTCCTTCAAAATGGTTGAGTGGTTCAATGTTGGGTGCGTTCGACTTATCAAAAACTCGCAATCCAGACGGGCCATCACAGATATAAAGCTGATCGTCTTTCACTCCTAACCCATAAGGTTGGTCCATAGGGTAAATGACAGCAAGTTCTGGATTCTGAATATCAGATAAATCCACAATGTACAAGCCGCTTTCTACAGACCCACAAAAATTTCCACCGCGCAGTGTTACATAGGCATAATTGCCATCTACTACTACCGGATCACAGGCAGTGCCATGTTCAAAATCTGACACAAAGGTGGGGGCTGCTGGATTAGAGATATCATATATATACATGCCCTGAGTTCCCCCTAAAAAAAGAAGCTCTCCTTGACTAAAAATGGTTTCAACGATTCCGTTTACATATACTTCGTCTAGGACCTCAGGGGCATCTAAATTAGAAATATCAAACACATTAATGCTGGCCCATTCAACAGCATACAAGTAATCTCCCACAATGCGAAAACGAGCCAAGGAACCACCTTGTCCAGTTTCTGGAGTGGCCGAATCGCTAACAGAAGCTGCATCATCTTCGAAAAACGCAAATCCATATTTTGTATTAAATTCTTCGGCCGTCATGCGTACGGTTTTTGTCTCCCATCCAATAATTGCATGCCTGCTCGCATCCACCCCTTCATAATCAAATGCATCTGCCTGAGGCCAGCTGATATCAAAACCAACCGTACACCAAAATTCTTGATAAATGGCGTTCTCCATTCTCTTGATATCACCAATATTATTAAGGTCTGAGATGTCCATGATCACCAAGTCACCATAGCTATCGGCATACAAACGATCATTTTTAATAGAGATATCATTATTACCCTCTAGCTTAATGAACTTCATGGGCTCTGGAGCTTCTGGGTTGCTATTATCTATGACATGGAGGCCTCTGTACACATCATTTACAAAAAGGTAGTTTTTGTAGGCATAAATTTTTCCAGACTCCACTATTGGAACGGGATCAGTTACTTCCACAGCTTCTTCCTTGAATGTCACCAAATCCGTAGTTAAAGGAGTAGCTATTACGTATTCATTAACGCCCTCTGGTAAATCATCTGAGTCGTTACAACTTTGAAAGACTCCCAGGAGTAACAATCCTATTAGTACAATCTTCTTTTTCATTTTTTCGTTTTTTGTTGAAGTTATTTATTTAAATGGCGCTAAAAAGATGGTATTTCTTCAACAAAGTTGCGTGTATGGTTCGTTAAAATTTTACTGTCAAATTGTCATACTTTTAGCTTAAGCATTATCTTTGCAGTCTTGATTTTTTAGGAAGTATGAACAATCAACAAACGGAAAAGATTATTGAGGAGGGAAAACAGGGCACTACAGTAGCTCTGGATCAACAAGCAGACAATTCAAGAAAACTTTATATAGAAAGCTATGGCTGTCAGATGAATTTTTCTGATAGCGAAATAGTAGCATCTATCTTGGCTAAAGAAGGCTTTAATACTACCAACGAATTAACGGAGGCAGACCTAGTTTTAGTAAACACCTGTTCAATTAGAGAAAAAGCAGAACAGACAGTTAGAAAACGTCTTGAAAAATTTAACGCTGTTAAAAAAGTGAACCCGGGCATGAAGGTGGGTGTTCTAGGTTGTATGGCAGAACGACTAAAAAGCAAGTTTCTCGAAGAAGAAAAAATTGTTGACATGGTCGTTGGTCCAGATGCCTATAAGGATCTTCCTAATCTTATCCAGGAAATTGATGAGGGAAGAAATGCAGTGAATGTCATCCTTTCTAAAGAAGAGACGTATGGCGATGTTGCTCCGGTTCGGTTAAATTCTAATGGAGTCACCGCCTTTGTATCCATTACCCGAGGCTGCGATAATATGTGCACTTTCTGCGTGGTTCCTTTTACGCGAGGAAGAGAACGCAGTAGAGATCCACAATCAATTATTAGTGAAGTAAACGAGTTATGGGAAAAAGGATTCAAGGAAATTACACTACTAGGACAAAATGTAGATAGCTATTTATGGTATGGAGGTGGACTCAAAAAAGATTTTGAAAAAGCCAGTTCCATGCAAAAAGCGACCGCGGTTAATTTTGCAAAACTATTGGAGTTGGTAGCCTTAGCACAACCTAAAATGCGCATTCGCTTTTCTACCTCAAATCCGCAGGACATGACGCTAGACGTCATTGAAACCATGGCGAAATTCCGGAACATTTGTAACTACATCCATTTACCTGTACAAAGTGGTAGCAACCGTATTTTAAAAGAAATGAACCGCCTGCACACGCGGGAGGAGTATTTTGAGCTTATTGATAATATTCGCCGTATTATTCCAGACTGTGCTATAAGTCAAGATATGATTGCAGGCTTCCCAACAGAAACCGAAGAAGATCATAAAGACACCTTATCACTCATGGAATATGTGAAGTATGATTTCGGGTTTATGTTCGCC
This sequence comes from uncultured Croceivirga sp., assembly GCA_964601965.1. Classification (GTDB taxonomy): domain Bacteria; phylum Bacteroidota; class Bacteroidia; order Flavobacteriales; family Flavobacteriaceae; genus Croceivirga. Next base: position 45,431 of record CAZRPJ010000016.1, on the reverse strand, counting down.
TATTCAGAAAGACCGGGCACCATGGCTGCACGTAAAATGGAAGACAATGTCCCGGAGGCTACCAAGAAAAGACGGTTACGAGAAATAATAGACCTGCAGCAACAACATGGCCTCTATCGTACCCAGCAACATGTTGGAAAAGTGGAAGAAGTACTCATTGAAGGCACTTCTAAAAAGTCTGATGCGCATTGGATGGGACGTAACTCTCAAAACACTGTTGTAGTCTTTCCAAAAGAAAACTACAAAGTAGGGGATTTTGTAAACGTAAATATCAACGATTGTACTTCTGCCACCTTATTAGGAACGGCAGTTGGTTACAGCGAAAACAATTAAATGGAAAGCGTACAAGCCATTAAACAACGATTTGAACTCATTGGGAACGATGCGAAGTTTAATCGTGCCCTAGAAAAAGCCATGCAAGTGGCACCTACAGATATTTCTGTGTTGGTGACAGGAGAAAGTGGGGTTGGTAAAGAATCCATTCCTAAAATAATCCATTCACTGTCTCATAGAAAGCACGCAAAATACATTGCCGTGAACTGCGGTGCTATACCAGAAGGCACTATTGATAGTGAGTTATTCGGACATGAAAAAGGAGCATTTACAGGAGCTACACAAACCAGAAGTGGGTATTTTGAAGTGGCCGATGGAGGAACTATTTTCTTGGACGAAGTAGGCGAATTGCCCCTTACTACCCAAGTTCGATTATTGCGGGTTTTAGAAAATGGAGAATTCTTAAAAGTAGGATCTTCCCAAGTTCAAAAAACCGATGTACGCATCGTAGCGGCTACCAACATTAATATGTTTGAAGCCATTAAAAAGGAAAAATTTCGTGAAGATCTTTACTATCGGTTAAGCACGGTAGAAATAAATATCCCGCCCCTGAGAGAACGACAAGATGATATTCATTTATTATTTAGAAAGTTCGCCTCAGATTTTGGACAGAAGTATAAAATGCCAACGGTACGTCTTTCCGAAGATGCCATTCAATTATTGTTAAAACATCGATGGCCAGGGAATATTAGGCAGCTACGAAATATTGCCGAGCAAATTTCTGTTTTAGAAAGCAATAGAGATATTACGGGCAGTACCCTGCACGGATATTTGCCCAATATGAGCAGTACTAATTTACCTGCTGTCGTAAACGCTTCAGAAAAAGAGAGTGATTTTAGTACGGAGCGTGAGATATTGTATAAGGTACTTTTTGATATGAAAAGTGATCTCAACGATCTAAAAAAGCTCACCTTAGAATTGTTAAAAGGAGATAATTCGGAAAAAGTGCAGGAAGAAAATGAAACCCTCATCCGTAAAATTTATGGAGATAAAAAAGAGTCGGTACCTGCGGAGGAAACAGTAACCGAAGTTTTAAGTCTCCCAGAACCGGTTGTAGAAAATGTATCGGTAGAAAGAGTCCCTACCGTTGAAGATAGATATCATTTTGCCGAAGAAATTGAAGAAGAAGAAACACTTTCTCTTCAAGAAAAAGAAATTGAACTTATCAAGAAATCTTTAGAACGGAACCGAGGTAAACGAAAAGCTGCGGCCTCTGAACTGGGAATTTCAGAACGCACCTTGTACCGAAAAATAAAACAGTACGATCTTTAGTAATTAGCTAGTAAATTTATTCCATGAAAAAGCTTTTAATCCTTACCTCCTTTTGCTTGCTTTTATTGTTAAACGGTTGTGGCATTTATAACTTTTCTGGCGCCAGTACGGGTACTGCAGAATCTGTTCAAGTAAATTTCTTTCAGAATTATGCAGATCAGAGTCCAGGTTCTACCATAGAGCCAGGGCTAGATCGGGACTTTACCAATGCGCTGCAGGACCTCATTACCAATTTAACGAGCTTAAATCTTACCAGTAATAACGGCGATTTGGTGTACGAAGGAGAAATTGTGGAATACCGTGTTTCGCCCATGAGTGCATCGGCCAACCAAACTGCGGCTCAAAACCGGCTAACCATGACCGTGCAGGTACGCTTCTACAATAAAACCAAAGAAGATTCAGATTTTGATCAGCGGTTTTCCTTTTTCTATGATTTTCCGGGAACCTCCCTGTTAGAAAATGTGAAAAGTGAAGCGCACGAAGTGTTGTTTGAAAGAATCACTCAAGATATATTTAATACCTCATTAGCAGATTGGTAAAAAATGAACGTTTCAGATTTTAAAGCACTCTTACAAAATCCAACTACGATTCTCTCTCCTAGTGAAACTAGAGAATTAGAGACTATTTTGGAAGAGTATCCTTATTTTCAAGCGGCAAGAGCCCTTCATCTTAAGGGGTTAAAAAATCTGGAATCTTATAAATACAATGGCGCTTTAAAGGTGGCAGCTGCCCATACTACAGATCGGGAAATTTTGTTCGATTACATCACTTCCAAAGAATTTGATCAAAACCATATTGCCAATTCACTTAGCGGGCGCGAAACCCAATTAGAGGAGAAAGAAACCATTTCAGAAGAAATAGAACCCAATCCAGATACCGAGATAATTTTAGGAGAAACAGAAGAAGCGCCTTTACCGCAAAATATTGGCCATGCAGAGAAGATTCTAGATCCAGCTTTGTTCCATGATAAACCGGAAGAAAAAGAAGAAGAACAAGTTGCAGAAAAGGAATTGGAGTTGGGCAAACCTTTAACATTCACCAAAGAAGAACGACATTCTTTTTCTGAATGGTTGCAACTCACCAAAATGAAACCCATTCAGCGGGAAGAAATAAAAGAGGAAGCGCCAACCCTGGATAAAAAGAAAAAATTTGAGCTATTAGATAAGTTTATTGAGAACAATCCTAAAATTGTTCCCAAAGAAGAAACAGCGCTCAAAGTGAACATAAAAGAATCAGTGAAGATAGATACTTCGGAGCTCATGACAGAGACCTTAGCGAAAGTGTATTTAGAGCAGAAGAAGTATAAAAAAGCCATTCAGGCCTATAAAATATTGAGTTTGAAATATCCAGAAAAAAGTGGTTTCTTTGCCGACCGAATTAACGCAGTGAAAAAACTGCAAAAACAAAAGGATTAAAATGAGTACGTTTTCTATTTTTTTGGTGTTGATTATCCTTGTTTGCCTTCTATTGGTTTTGGTCATTATGGTACAAAACCCAAAAGGGGGTGGCCTTTCTTCTTCTTTTGGAGGCGGAGGTCAGCAAGTAGCTGGTGGTGTTAAGAAAACAGGTGATTTCCTAGACCGAAGTACTTGGACATTGGCAGGGTTACTCATCGTATTAATCTTATTATCAAATGTTGCTTTAAAAGGCAATTATAGCTCGGCAGACTCGAAGCTTTTGCAGGGTGATGATATTGAAAATACCATTCCTGAAACGGTACCAGAAACAGTTCCTGAACAAACACCAGGCACTGACAACTCTTTGGACACCATTCAGTAAGACATACTTTTAATGAGCAAAAATGCCAGCTTAAATGACAAGCTGGCATTTTTCGTTTAACACATTGTCAGTTTTTAGAGCATGGCACAATTTCTGTCTTTCGGAATGCAGAATTGATAAAATAAAACCTAAAAATTTATACAAATGGCGAAATTGAATATTAAACCATTGGCAGATAGGGTAGTAATTGAACCTATGGCAGCCGAAACCAAAACGGCTTCTGGAATCATCATTCCTGATACTGCTAAAGAAAAACCACAAAAAGGAAAAGTCGTTGCTGTTGGGCCTGGTACCAAAGATGTAGACATGACTGTTAGCGTGGGCGATTCTGTATTATATGGCAAATATGCTGGTACAGATTTAAAATTAGATGGTGTTGATTACTTGATCATGAGGGAAAGTGATATCCTCGCAATTGTATAGAATAAACTGAATAATGAATCAAAAAAGCCCATTCCTTGGGTGATTAAATAAAAGCATATCATGGCAAAAGACATAACATTTGATATAGATGCAAGAGATGGCCTAAAGCGCGGTGTAGACGCTTTAGCCAATGCAGTGAAGGTAACGCTAGGTCCAAAAGGAAGAAACGTAATTATTAGCAAATCTTTTGGCGCACCACAGGTGACTAAAGATGGTGTTACAGTAGCGAAAGAAATAGAATTAGAAGATGCCCTTGAAAACATGGGTGCACAGATGGTGAAAGAAGTTGCTTCTAAGACCAATGATTTGGCAGGTGATGGTACTACAACAGCTACCGTGCTTGCACAAGCCATCGTAAAAGAAGGTTTAAAAAACGTTGCTGCCGGTGCCAACCCAATGGATTTAAAAAGAGGGATTGACAAAGCGGTAGAAGCAATTGTTGCCGATTTGGCCAAGCAATCTAAAAAAGTAGGTGACTCTTCTGAAAAAATCAAGCAAGTAGCAGCCATTTCTGCAAATAACGATGAGGCTATTGGTGATTTAATCGCACAAGCTTTTGACAAAGTTGGCAAAGAAGGTGTGATCACCGTAGAAGAGGCAAAAGGAACGGACACCTACGTAGATGTAGTAGAAGGAATGCAGTTCGATAGAGGATACCTTTCTCCATATTTTGTAACTGATTCTGAAAAGATGATTGCAGATTTGGAGAATCCTTTCATCTTGTTATTTGATAAGAAGATTTCTTCTATGAAAGATCTTCTTCCTGTTCTTGAGCCCGTAGCACAATCTGGTAAGCCACTTTTAATTATTGCAGAAGATGTTGATGGTGAAGCATTAGCCACTCTAGTAGTGAACAAATTACGTGGTTCTTTAAAGATTGCAGCTGTAAAAGCTCCTGGTTTTGGAGACCGAAGAAAAGCGATGTTAGAAGATATCGCGATCCTTACTAATGGTACGGTTATTTCTGAAGAAAGAGGATTCTCTTTAGAAAATGCAACCGTAGACATGTTAGGAACTACTGAGCGTGTAACGATTGATAAGGACAATACTACGATTGTAAACGGATCTGGATCTGCTAAGAATATTAAAACGCGTGTTAACCAGATTAAATCTCAAATTGAAGCAACTACGTCTGATTACGACAAAGAGAAGTTGCAAGAACGTTTGGCAAAATTAGCTGGTGGTGTCGCTGTGCTATACGTAGGTGCTGCTTCTGAGGTTGAAATGAAGGAAAAGAAAGATCGTGTAGATGATGCCTTACATGCCACACGCGCTGCAGTTGAAGAAGGAATTGTAGCAGGTGGTGGTGTCGCTTTAGTACGCGCAAAATCTGTTCTTAAAAAGGTAGAAACTGAAAATGACGATGAAGCAACTGGGTTACAAATTGTGACTAGAGCGGTAGAATCGCCAATCCGAACCATTGTTGAAAACGCAGGTGGTGAGGGATCAGTAGTGGTAGCTAAAATCTTAGAAGGAAAAGGAGATTTTGGATACGATGCCAAATCTGATAAATATGTAGAAATGATGAAAGCGGGAATTATTGATCCTAAGAAAGTAACACGTGTTGCCTTAGAAAATGCTGCTTCTGTTTCTGGTATGATTTTAACAACAGAGTGTGCCCTAACAGACATAAAGGAAGATACCCCAGCCATGCCTCCAATGGGCGGCGGTGGTATGCCCGGAATGATGTAGTCGGTAGCACCGACAGGCATTAATTAAAGCTTGTTTGTGTAGAACTATTGAAATTGAAAACGCCCTGAAATTCAGGGCGTTTTTTTGTATAATCTATTAAAAGTTTAAAGTAACATTATAACTGCCATGACCAGCATTACCGAATTCTCGATGAAGGTTGCTTCGGTCATCGGTAGTTTTAAGGCGGTCCCTAAACAGGCACACTGTATTGCTTTCTTTTGAAGCAGGGTTCTAGTCACACCAATAGTAGTGATTCCTAATACCACAACAGTCACTAGCAAGGCTATTTTTAGTTCAATTCGCATTAAAAACATCAAACCTAAAAGCAGCTCTAAGAAAGGATATACCCATCCATAAAAAGGTACTGCTTTGGCCAAGGGATCGTACATGCTAAAACTTGCCGGAAACCCTTTTAGATCCAGAAATTTAAAGAAGCTAAAAACGATATAAAATAACCCCATAAAATCGAGCATCGCTTCACTCCAATTCCAATCCTTATAATTTAAAAGGATAGATGCAGCAATGAGATACGCAAAAATGAGCAATAAGGGTCGTAGTTGTTTTAATTTACTCACTTCTTCATTTCCTACTATCGAATCTGCAGGTTTAATAGCTTCTTGCTGAATTTGATATTTAGCACCCAATACCTTTTTTAAAGCATCCAGGGATACTGCCTTTTGCATAGTAATCGTGGTCTTCCCACTAGCAAGGTCTACCACGACATCCGTTACCCCATCTACTTCAGAAAGGTTTTTGGTGACTGCAGCAACACAGCCTCCGCACGTCATTCCACTAATCACAAAAGTCTGCTCCACCTTAGTGTTTTGGTGTTTCTACAGCATCGTCATCCCGATATTTGCAACAAGGATGTACTTTATCATAGGCCTCCTGTGTAGCTTTTAATTCTTTGGTGTCGTGACCTACTTGCACTAATGCAGATTTAATCTGCATGGCATTTGTTTTACGTTCGTCTACTACTAAAGAAAGTTCGTGAGAAGGAATATCCCAGGTTGCAAATTTTACACCGGGCACCCCTAAGGCCGCTTTCTCTATTCGCATTTTGCACATTTCACAGCGCCCATCTACTTCAAAGCTCATTTTCTTATTCTTCTCTTGACCAAAAGCCGTAACAACGGTCAATAAAACAATGAGTAGCGTACTAATATTCTTCATCTTTTCTATTTTTTATAAAGTTATTTAAGATTTAATTCTAAAACCAGCATATACCATTCTTCCTAGAATAGGTGCATACACAATGGTAGTATCAAAATTTGATCCAAAAGGATCGTTGGCCCCTAAAACTGGATTGGGTTGAGTCACTGCCGTTAAATTTTCACCCCCCACGTATACTTCAAACGACTTAGAAAACACTTTTGTGATTTGTGCATTCATAAGACTATATCCCTCTACAAAATCTCCTAATTGTAAGGGTACAGGGTTGGCGTCCGTACTAGGAAGTCGTTGCTCACCCACGCTATTTAATGTGTAATCAAATCGCCATTGGCCTCCTTTGGTAGTAACCTCAGTCTCGTATCCAAGATTTACAAAAAAGCGATTCCTAGCCACCAAGGGTTTTTGCAGCAACCCTGTTTGGTATTGGGTCTTGACATCGTAGTATTTGTATGCCATTCGTAAATCTAAACGAGGTAAGAGTTCTTGGTTGAGCTCTATCTGTAAGCTGTTTGCAAAGCTTTCTCCTTCCAAGTTTGTAAAGGTTATCTCTCTAGGATTTTCCCAATCAACTACCACCTGGTTCTCAAAATTGGTTCTATAAAAATCCACTGTAAGGTTTCCTTTGCGCTCAAAAAGAGTAAATCCTTGAATAAAGCTCAACCCAAAGTTAGTCGCCTTTTCAGGGTCAAAACCATAAATTGGTCCGCCATTCCCTAGGAGTCTAATGGCTCTAGAAGAACCAAATAATTGCTGGTTTTCTGCAAAAATATTCGCGGCCCTTCTTCCTATACCAAAGGATCCTCTAAAACTACCAAGCTCCCAAGGAGTATAGCGTAGGTGTACTCTTGGAGTAATAAAATTCCCCAATCGGTTGTGGGTATCCACCCGAAGGCCGGCTGTTAGACTTAGTCGCTCTAGATCATCATAGCTATATTCAAAAAATGCACCGGCAGACGTATCACTGCGTTCAAAGTTGATGTTATTTACCAATTCTGAATACTTATCATAAGCCATGGTTAGACCCGCTTTAAACTTATGCTGTGTGCTACCTATTATTGAATTAAAAATGAGATTCGAGTATACACTTTCATGGTTAATATCATAGGTATTTAAACCATAATAAGAATCTTGCTCGTGATTACTATACGAGGCTTGAAATCCTATGCTTTGAAAAGGCAGTTCGGGAAAAACATACCCTAACTTCAAGGCTGTATCAAAACGGCGAGTATCAATCTCACTACCCCATATCGCACCGGTAAATCGATCTTCATCTGGGTTAAATCCAAGTTGCCCAACCTGTTTTTCATCATTTAAAAAACGGAAATTAAGAAAGCTTACCCAACCCTTTTCTGGGTTTTGATATTGCCATCTATTTTGAATATTTATTTGATTGGCTATTGGCACATCTAAAAATCCGTCTTCATTATTATCAACCTCTGCAGTTCTTAAATTCCCGTGTACATACAACCCAGTACTCCAAGTGTCTGACACTTTGTGATTACTATGGATGTTTAACTCTGTTCGTCCATTTAAATTCCCATACCCGTTTATAAATAAAGGGGTATCGGTCAAAGGTTTCACAAGCTCAGTATTGATTTGTCCAGAAATACTTTCAAAACCATTAACCACGCTTCCTGCGCCTTTGGTAATTTGTATGCTTTCTACCCATGTACCTGGAGTAAAGGTTAATCCATAAGTTTGAGACGCGCCTCGAACCATGGGAATATTCTCTTGGGTAATGAGCAAGTACGGACTTGTTAACCCCAACATTTGAATCTGTTTGGTACCGGTAAGGGCATCATTAAAGTTTACATCAATAGCTGGATTGGTTTCAAAACTTTCAGACAGATTACAACAAGCCGCTTTTAAAAGCTCTGCACTGTTTACAGTAACCACATTTTGAGCAGAAAAGTACGTCTTCTCCACGGCTTCTCTTTCCTGGCGTACCTCCACCTCATCTAACTGATTCGATGGGGTTAGCCAATGATGCACCATTTTTGGTTCGTTTATGGTAAGCGTATCGGTTTTAAAACCGATATAGCTTATCACTAATTTGTTGTATTTAGAATCGAAGGGAATGCTAAATAGCCCTTCATCGTTGGTAATAGTGCCTATTGGAGAATTTAACCAATAAACGTTGGCACCTGAAAGACCAAGATGTTTTCCTTGCTCATTGGCTTCCATTACCATTCCTTCTATTTTATCCTGGGCCTGCAAAAAAGTAGTTCCCAGAATGAGGAGGATACATAAATAATATAATTTCATTGTGTTTTAGATTTAATACATAATTCCTTTAAAAACAGTTGAGTGCTGTTTAGAAAGGGTATCAAATCAAAAAGACTTCATGCAAAATAGTTAAATCTTGCACGAGTAAGGGAGGTGGATATTCTTTAGAAAGGTTGTTCTCCTCTTCGGAGAAGCCTTCTAAATGAAAATAAGTGTATACAAAGGTGGAAAGAAATACTTGAGTAGAAACTGTAAGTTCTTCCCATGTTAAATTAAGATCGTCTTGCCCTTCAATAACAAAAGACTCGTTGTCGCAACAATGTTTCGCTTCTTCATCATATCCCATTGCAGCCATGGCTTCTTCCATGCCACAATTATCGGCCTCATGAAAAAAAGCAACGTCCATAACCCTACCCATACACAGGTGCTTCTCAACAGTCCATGAAACCGTAGATAAAAGCACTAGCATGGCTAGTAAGAAAGAAATACATTTTCTAATTGCTTCCATTGTTATGCAAAGATACTTCGAAACCCGCTAATCCTAAGAGGTTTAACACATATTTTAACTTTGGATGGGTAGATTGAGTTATCTTTAAGAAAAAAGCAATGTTTAGAAATTCGGTCCTTTTTTTCTGCTTCTTGACTCAAACATTACTCCATTGTCAATCCAATACGCTCGATTTACAAACGCTGGTAAAAGGGTACGAAGATTACTTTAAAGTAGACCGAAAAAATGTTCATATACATTTAAATAAGACTGTGTTTGCTGCAGGTGAACATATATGGTTTAGTGCTTTTCTATTCAATCAAACCAAAAATAATAGCAGTGAAGGACAAGAGTTTATTTATGTAGACTTGATTCAACCAAACGGAGAACTTCTACTTCAAAAAACAATATTATATGAAAACGGCCTGGGCGCCGGTGACCTCTTTTTAGCCAATACCCTCCCAACAGGATTGTATTTTTTGCAAGCGTATACTTCTTCTATGCAAGGCTTTGAGGAAGATACGTCCACCAAGTATCCTATTCTAATTACAAACTTTTCTAATGGCGACTTTTCTAATTATGAGTATCGCAAGAGAAATGAGAAACCAGAAGTTGCTGTGGTGATTGAAGGAGGAAATTTAATTGATGGTAGATTACAGAATGGC
>CAZRPJ010000016.1:18202-35281 GCA_964601965.1 uncultured Croceivirga sp. | reverse complement strand
GAGAGAAGAAGTATTGATTAATGTTTTTGACACCCGGGTAAAAAGCAATAAAAGCAACAATCCACTCTATTTACTATTACACAAAGACAAGAATATACTGCCATTTGTTCTAGCGCAACAGAATGCTAGTACAACATCGCAGTTAAAAATTCCCTATTCACTTCTAACCGAGGGAATGAATTCCATATCCATTTTAGATAGTTACGGTTCAGTGCAAGCAGAACGCATATTCTTTCAGCCAAGCAACGAGCCTTTAAATTCTATAGAAATTACCCAGGCCGCTTCTAAAAATGACTCCTTATTGGTATCCTTAAACCCAAAAAATAATGGCGACTTTCAAAATCAGAAACTGAGTATTTCAGTACTTCCTGGAAATACCAAAGCGCAGCACCACCGTAAAAATGCCTTTTTTGCCTTGCATCTAGAATCTTATTTTGAAGGTGCCGATTGGAGTGCGTTATGGAAAGAAGACTTTAGCACTTTTCAAGATCTCGAATTTATAGATAAAGTGACTCTATTTGCCACCCCAAAGTATAATTGGAAGCATATTCTAAACAAAAATTTAGTAGTACCAGATTCTAATTTCTTTACGGGAGCCTTAGAAGGAGTTGTAGAACAAATAAGTACAAAATCAAAGCCTCAAAGTGTATTGCTTTACTCCAAAGAAAATGAGGTGATGCGTAGTGCGCCCGTTGTAAACGGAAAATTTGTTTTCCACGAACTAAGTATGTTTAAGGGTAGTAAACTAAACCTGTCTCTCATAGGAGACAATGGCAAACCACAAAAGGCAAACTTCAGCTATACCATAAAACCTGCTATTAAAAATTTCAGGCATCGCTTTAAAACCAGTGATGTACATAAAACCGACAAAGATGCGGAAGAACTCTTTGAAATGGCGGTCGCTTCGCAAAATACACAACAGCTGGAGGAAGTGACTGTTACAGCTAAAAAGTTAAGCTATGAAAAGTTCTTTCCTGGTTTTTTTGGTGTCAAAGTAGATAGTGCTATTGGGGTGAATACTTTAAAAGATTTCATTCGAAACCAGGGATTTCAATCCATTTTAGTTAGTCCCACCGCAAAAGGTAGAAGGGCTGGAACCCTCCAAATGGCCAAAAAAAGTCAACGATGTGGCACCATTTTTCCTGCAATTATTTTTGATGGTTTCTACGATGCATTTTTTAGTCCGTATGAAGACATAAGAATGGAGTATGTAGATGAGATTTATTGGGATAGAGGTGCTGGTTGTTCTATGTTATTGGTTGTTTTTACTAATGAAAAATATAGGAATAGGCCTTTAGCTCCGCATAAAATCACCAGCAAAGAAATAATAGCTGACAAAGGCTACGACCCCCCAAAACCTTTTAACAGACCCGCCTATTTTAATACGGATACACTTAGTTTTGAACACTTTGGAATTCTTGGATGGAAGACTACCAACTCAGGGGAAACCTCTTTATTGGTACCTAAAGACAATCAAAAATCCATTAGAATTATTATTGAAGGAGTATCTCCTGGAGGAAAAATAATATCAGAAGATAAAGTGATCGCTTTAAACTGAAATTATTTTCATTTTTTTGCGACTTTTACCTTTTAAAGATTTAAAAATGCTGGACCTGCTTAAGGAAAAGATTTCAACGGTAATTGCGAAAGAAAAGAGCCAACCAGAGAAGGCAATGGCTTCGATCTGCGAGATTCTACAACAAGAAGTTACCTACTATGATTGGGTTGGTTTCTATTTTAAAAACGGAGAGAAGCGCGAGCTTAAATTAGGACCTTATGTAGGCGAACCTACCGATCATACGATTATTCCGTTTGGTAAGGGGATTTGTGGTCAGGTAGCAGAAAGCAATAAAAACTTTGTAGTTCCAGATGTGCATGCTCAGGATAATTACATTGCATGTAGCCTAACCGTAAAGTCAGAAATTGTGGTACCGCTTTTTAAAAATGGTGAGAATATTGGGCAAATAGATATTGACTCCAATACGCCAGACCCCTTTACAGAAGAAGACGAGCGATTGCTAGAATGGGTTAATGAGCAAGTGGCCGCTATTCTTTAAAACTTCCCTGTTTTTGTTGATAACCCATTACAAAAGCTGCACACAAAAACGGTATTTTTGAGGCTTAATTTTTCCAGCTTAAAAAACCATGAGTACCACCAAAAAAGCCACCTCGGCGCTTATTTCTGTTTTTCATAAAGAAGGTTTAGCACCCATCGTTAAAAAATTAGACGCCCTTGGCGTTCAAATTTATTCCACAGGAGGAACAGAAAAATTTATAAAAGAGTTAGGGATTGATGTAATTGCCGTAGAAGATGTTACCAGCTACCCTTCAATTCTCGGAGGAAGAGTGAAAACTTTGCACCCAAAAGTATTTGGAGGTATTTTAAATAGACAAGACAATTCTGGGGATGTAGCCCAGATGGAAGAATTTAATATTCCACAACTGGATATTGTAATTGTAGACCTCTATCCCTTTGAAAAAACGGTGGCTAGTGGCGCCTCTGAACAAGATATCATTGAAAAAATAGATATTGGTGGTATTTCTTTAATACGAGCTGCTGCTAAAAACTACAAAGATGTGCTCTGTGTGTCTTCCATGGAAGACTACGAACGATTCTTAGAGGTCATAACTTCAGGAGAAGGAATGACTACTCTAGAAGATAGAAAATGGTTTGCAACTAAAGCCTTCAACATATCTTCACACTACGACGCTGCCATCTTTAATTATTTTAATAAAGATCATGCAGAGGCAGCATTAAAAATAAGTGAAACGCAAGGGATTGTTCTGCGCTATGGAGAAAACCCGCACCAAAAGGGATTCTTTTTTGGTGATTTCAATGCCATGTTTACCAAGTTACACGGCAAAGAGCTCTCTTATAACAATCTATTAGATGTAGATGCCGCGGTAAATCTAATGGAAGAATTTAAAAATGATCCTCCCACGTTTGCAATTTTAAAGCATAACAATGCCTGCGGACTTGCAACACGGGCCACAATTAAAGAGGCTTATGTAGACGCGCTAGCAGGAGATCCTGTATCTGCTTTTGGAGGAATTCTCATTGCAAATACAGAAATTGATGCAGCCACTTCCGAAGAAATCCATAAGCTTTTCTGTGAGGTTGTCATCGCACCATCTTTCTCGGATGAGGCCTTAGAAACACTTAAAGGAAAAAAGAATCGGATTATCCTAATTCAAAAACCAGTTGCATTACCAGACATGTTGGTAAGAACCTGTCTCAACGGCGCCTTATTACAAGAGAAGGACTCAAAAACAGATACGGTAGATGATCTTACTACTGCTACCAAAGTGCAACCTTCCGATCAAGAATTAGAAGATTTGATTTTTGCTTCTAAACTCTGCAAGCATACTAAAAGTAACACCATCGTTCTGGCTAAAAATAAACAGCTTTGCGCGAGTGGAACAGGACAAACTTCCAGAGTAGATGCCCTAAACCAAGCCATTCACAAAGCCAATCATTTTGAATTTGATTTAAAAGGAGCGGTAATGGCTAGTGATGCCTTTTTTCCTTTTCCCGATTGTGTGGAAATAGCGGATAAAGCAGGGATCACCGCTGTAATACAACCTGGAGGCTCCATTAAGGATCAATTGAGCATTGATTACTGCGATGAGCATGGACTTTCTATGGTAATGACAGGCACTCGGCATTTTAAGCATTAATTTTTTCTACTTTTGCCGATAAAATTTACCTTTAATCCGATATTAAACACAATTTATGGGATTTTTCGATTTCATGACCGAGGAAATAGCCATTGACCTTGGTACTGCAAATACCCTCATTATTCATTTAGATAAAGTTGTTGTAGATAGCCCTTCTATCGTAGCAAGAGACCGGGTATCTGGGAAAATAATAGCTGTTGGGAGAGAAGCGAGTATGATGCAGGGAAAAACCCATGAGAATATTAAAACCATTCGTCCTTTAAAAGATGGGGTAATTGCAGATTTTGATGCTTCTGAAAAGATGATCAATATGTTCATTAAGAACATTCCTGCATTAAAAAAGAAATGGTTCCCTCCTGCCTTGCGTATGGTTATCTGCATCCCTTCGGGAATTACAGAGGTAGAAATGCGTGCGGTAAGAGAATCTGCAGAGCGGGTTAATGGTAAAGAAGTATACTTAATACATGAACCTATGGCTGCTGCCATAGGAATTGGCTTAGATATTATGCAGCCCAAAGGAAACATGATTGTAGATATTGGTGGAGGGACCACCGAAATCGCAGTCATTGCATTGGGTGGAATTGTTTGCGATAAATCTGTAAAAATTGCAGGGGACGTCTTTACAAACGACATCATCTATTACATGCGCACACAGCATAACCTCTATGTAGGGGAAAGCACTGCGGAGGCCATTAAAATAGAAATTGGTTCTGCTACCGAAGATCTACAGACTCCGCCGGACGATAAACTTATTCAAGGAAGAGATTTACTTACAGGAAAACCCAAACAAGTTCAAGTCTCATACCGTGAAATTGCCAAGGCGTTAGACAAAAGTATTCTCCGTGTGGAAGACGCGGTCATGGAAACCTTATCACAAACGCCTCCTGAATTAGCGGCAGATATCTATAATACCGGTATCTATTTAGCAGGAGGAGGTTCTATGTTAAGAGGTTTAGACAAACGACTATCACAGAAAACAGATTTACCGGTTTACATCGCAGAAGATCCACTTAGAGCTGTTGTTCGTGGCACTGGGATTGCACTTAAAAATTTAGAGCGCTACAAAAACATACTGATCAAATAATTGCAAACTAGCCGGTTTGGTTGGTGACTTATAATAAGGAGAAATGCAGCGGATTATCAACTTCATCCTCAATTTCAAAAATGCGTTTCTTTTTGCGATGTTGTTTTTTATTTGTCTGGTACTAACGATACGATCGCACTCCTATCATCAATCTAAATTCTTTAATTCGTCCAAAGCGCTTTTTGGAAGCATTTTATCTACCCAAACCAATGTAAGCGATTATTTTAACCTCCGGCAGGAAAACAGCGTTCTAGTACAAGAAAACGAAAGGCTGCGATTGCAATTATTTAATAGTGAAACTACGACCCCTCAAGATTCTAATCTCACCAGTCAATACGAGGTCATTCATGCAAGGATTGTAAAAAACATGTATTCTTCCCCTCGAAATTACATTACCATAAATCGAGGCCAAAGCGATGGTATTACCCAAGATATGGGTGTAATTACCCCAGAAGGAATTTTGGGAATTGTAGAAAACACCTCTCAAGGTTATGCGACTGTTCAAAGTGTTTTAAATACCAAATCCAATATCAACGCTAAAATTAAAAACACTGACTATTTCGGATCCTTACAGTGGGATGCTAAAGATTATGATGTAGTACAGTTAGTAGATATTCCTAGATCTGCAACCGTGACCGTTGGTGATACCATTACCACAGGAGCCATGTCTAGTATCTTTCCTGAAGGCATTCCTATTGGAGTCATTAAACAATACGATCTAAATCAGAACCAAAGTTCCTACAATATTCAGGTTGATCTTATAAATGACATGGCCAATCTTAGGAATGTTTACGTGATAAAAAATAAAGACCGACAAGAAATTTTAGAATTACAAGAACGCACTCAAAATGTGGAATAACCCAGTATTTTTAAATGGTATTCGTTTTGTGCTTTTAGTACTCGCACAGGTGCTATTATTTAATAAACTCCAGTTTATGGGCTTTATTAATCCTATGATCTATGTGCTATTTTTCTATTGGTACCCCATAAGAACCAACCGACCTTTGTTCTTATTTCTTGGATTCTTTTTAGGTTTTGTCATTGATATGTTTTCAGATACTATGGCACTTCATGCCATGGCAGGATTAACCTTAGCGTATGTTAGACCGGTGGTCATGCGCTTTTGTTTTGGAGCAAATTATGAGTTTCAAGGATTTACATTTAAGAATACCACCCGAATACAACGGATTACTTTTTTACTGTTCATGGTGCTTATACAGCACCTGGTATTCTTCACCTTTGAAATTTTAAGTTTCTCTCATATCCTTTTAATTTTGAAGAAAATACTGTTTACCGGTATTGTTACGTTATTTTTATGTATCCTCTTAAGCTCTTTGTTTGCAAGGGAATACGATAAGTAAACTGTACGCACCTATTAAATTATGAGAAGACTACTGCTTTCTTCCTTTATTATTGTCATTGGATTTACCTTTATTGGTAGGCTTTCCTATTTGCAGCTGTTTAGTTTTTCACCGGATCAGATCTTAGAAGATCCAGCAATCAAAGCAGTATACGATTATCCAGAGAGAGGCTATATATACGACCGTGACGGAAAACTTCTTGTAGGCAACCAGCCTGCCTATGATGTTATGGTTATTCCTAGAGAGACGCGCACTTTAGACACTTTGGAGTTTTGTAATTTGTTAAGTATCAGCAAGGAAACCTTTCTTAAACGCCTTGACAAAGCACGCCGTTATTCTCCAAGACTTCCTTCCGTATTGGTCCCACAACTAGCTAAAGAAGACTATGCTAGTCTCCAGGAGAAAATGCGAAAATATCAAGGGTTTTATATTCAAAAACGATCGTTGCGTGATTATAAAACCAATAGTGCTGCCAATGTTTTAGGATACATTAGTGAGGTTAATGAATCGGATTTACGGACCAATCCCTATTACCGAGCTGGTGAGTTAAAAGGTAGAACAGGAATCGAAAAACAGTACGAAGAAATCCTACGTGGCCGAAAAGGGGTAAAGTACATTCAGAAAAACCGATTTAACAAGGATATTGGCCCTTATAAAAGTGGGCGCCTTGACACCTTACCCGAACTCGGTAAAGAAATTCATATCACCATAGACAAAGCATTGCAAGAATATGGAGAACGATTAATGCATGGCAAACGAGGTGGTATAGTTGCTATAGAACCTGAGACTGGAGAAATTCTTGCGATGATTTCTGGCCCCACTTATGATCCCGCGCTCTTAGTAGGAAGGGAACGTTCTAAAAATTATAGCAAACTACATTACGACAGTATTACACGCCCTACATGGGATCGCTCTATTTTAGCACAACCCTCCCCAGGTTCTCCCTTTAAAACACTTAACGCCTTGGTAGCCTTAGAGGAAGGCGTAATAGACGAAAAAACCAAGTTTACTTGTTACAACGGTTTTTATGTAGGCAATCAGAAAAAAGGATGTCACTGTGGCGGCGGAGTTCGCGATATGAATTCTGGAATCTTTCGCTCCTGTAATGCATATTTTGCAGGTACTTTTCGAAAGATATATGGTAAATATTCCACCACAGATGAAGGGATGGATGCCTGGGAAAAGCACATGAAAAGTTTTGGACTAGGAGATTATTTAGGGGTTGATTTACCAACAGGAGCCCCTGGTAGAATTCCTGGAAAAGCGTTTTACGACAAATGGTACGGAGATAATAGGTGGGCTTCTTCTACCATAATTTCTAATTCTATTGGGCAAGGCGAAGTAGCCGCTACCCCAATACAACTAGCAAACATGACAGCTGCTATAGCCAATCGTGGTTATTTCTATACCCCCCATATTATTAAAAAAGTTGGTAACAGCACCAATATAGACGCCAACTACACCCAACGTAGATATACTACAATAAGCCCAGAGCATTTTGGACCAGTGATTCAGGCGATGTCTAATGTTTACAAATACGGAACAGCCAAATGGATTCGTATTCCAGAAATAGAAATCGCTGGTAAAACAGGTACAGTTGAAAATTTTACAAAGATTAATGGAGAGCGCGTACAATTGACAGACCATTCTATTTTCACTGCTTTTGCCCCGGTTGATAAGCCAAAAATTGCCATTGCCGTCTATATTGAAAATGGATACTACGGCGCTAGATACGCAGGACATATTGCGTCCTTAATGATTGAGAAATATATAAAAGGAGAAATCACCAGAAAGGACTTGGAAAAAAAGATGTTAGAAAAGACATTAGAACACGAATATGCCAAACCTTTCAGTGGAGAACCTTTTAAGATAAATGAGTATGTCTGGTAATAGCGTGCTGCGCAGATTAGATTGGCTTACGGTATTTCTCTACGTGCTTCTTGTCTTTTTTGGATGGGTAAATATTTACAGTACTACCCTCACAGAAAATCAGGTATCCCTCTTAAGCATGTCTACCCTCTATGGAAAGCAACTATTTTTTATGGGGGTTTCATTGGTTGCCATAGTTCTCATTTTGTCGTTAGAATCAAGTTTTTTTGAACGTTTTTCAAGTCTATTCTATATCGTTTCCTTGGTTTTTTTAATTGGCTTATTTGCTTTTGGTAAAACCATAGGTGGTGCTAAATCTTGGTATGATTTAGGCTTTTTTAATTTTCAACCTTCAGAACTGGGAAAACTCACGACCGCTTTGGCGCTTGCCAAATATTTAAGCGACATACAAACCGATCTTAAAAAACCAAAATCACAGCTTTATGCTGTATTAATTATTGTTGTTCCGGCCTTACTAATATTACCTCAACCAGACCCTGGCAGCGCTTTGGTTTATTTTGCTTTATTCTTTGTCCTCTTTAGAGAAGGGTTTCCCTTGCAGTACTTAGGTTTTGCATTGCTTTTTATTCTATTATTTGTTGCCACTTTAAAATTTGGAGTTATTTGGGTGGGCATCGGTTTAGGGATTCTTACTTCATTGTTTTTTCTATTTAAAAAACCCAATCTCAAGGTACCTACCTTTCCTTTACTGATATTTCTAATTGTTTGCATGGGATTCTCGCTGTCTGTAAATTTTGTGTACACAGATGTTTTTGAGCAGCGCCATAGAGATCGTTTTAGTCTTTGGTTGGGTTTAGAAAAAGACCCTATTAGATTAGAGCAGATTAAAAAGACCATTGGTTATAACACCTATCAAGCAGAAAAAGCCATAGAATCTGGCGGGTTTTTAGGAAAAGGATTTTTAGAAGGCACTCGTACCAAGGGAGATTTTGTACCAGAACAACACACAGACTATATTTTTAGTTCTGTTGGTGAAGAGTGGGGATTTGTAGGCACCGTTTCAATTATTGTTGTTTTTACGCTCTTTTTCCTACGTCTGATACAACTTGCCGAACGGCAGAAAAAAGAATTCCCTCGAATGTACGGGTATGGAATGATCTCCATTCTTCTAATTCATTACTTCGTAAATATCGGTATGGTTATAGGCCTACTGCCTACCGTTGGAATTCCACTTCCGTTTTTTAGCTATGGGGGCTCTGGGTTAATCTTCTTCACCGCGATGCTCTTCGTCTTTTTGAAATTTGATGCGGCACGATTGAGTGAACTTTAAAAGTCCCACCCACTAGTACTTACAGAGGTTTCTAACCCATCCATCGTTTCAGATGTGTTGTAAAAGAAATCCAATCCTGTTTTAGTTTCTATTGTTCGTAATGGAACCAAAAAACTCTTTAAGGGTTGGTCACTTTCTTCATGTGGAATTAAAAAAGCAAGGACTTTTATTTCTTGCCCTTTTTCTCGAATAACCACTTTGTAAAAAGCCTCTGGAACGGTAACATCCTCTTCACCTATTTCGTGAAAAGTGTCTTTTAACACTCCTCCGGTTATTACAGAAACCGTTTTATATTTTTTAGCCCATTGACGCACTTTTTGTTCCAATCGATTCCAAACACCGGCGTTAAAATACTTTTCTTGCGGACTAATATTGCTGGTATAAAACGTTTCGTTATAGGCATACTCCGAAAAGCGCCGATCCCCTGCAGGACACAAATGACCCCTATCATATCCAGAACCCTTATAATTGCGCCAATCGGCAGATTTTGTTGTGACATAAGGATCCTCTATAAAATAAGGTCGTTCACGGTCATCATACGTTAAATGGCTTTTTTTTAAGGTATAGGCCACCCATTCTGCTTGTTCATGTGGTTCACTGTAGGATAGCATATAGTGTTCATGCATGACAATAGCATCATAGGTAGAACTTGGCAACCATGCTGCTTTAAAAGGAAGTTCTTTAGTACCGTTCTCTGGTGGGGAATAGGTAGCTGGGGTATAAAAGTTCTCAAAATACCAAAAGAGCACTACACAGAGAATCATTAGAATCGTGTAAATCCACCTCCTTTTCGACATAAAATTTGATCTAAAAATTTAAAAATGAAAATACTACAATTTTGAGCATTGTACTTGAAGCACGTACTTTTGCTGAAATTTTTTGAGTTGGCAGAAATAACAACAGCGATCCTAGACGCGAAAAAGGCACTTGATGACCATCAGCTAGTAGCCATACCCACAGAAACAGTATATGGGTTAGCCGCCAATGGAAGCTCTGAAATTGCCCTTAAAAAGATTTTTACAGCAAAAGGAAGGCCTGCCAACAACCCGCTTATTCTACATTTTAAAAATTTAGAAGCGATAGCCCCTTATGTGAAAGAAATTAGTGCCCAAACCAAATTGCTTGCAGAAAATTTTTGGCCAGGCCCACTAACACTTTTACTAGAAAAATCAGACAAAGTACCTCCTATAGTAACGGCAGGATCGCCTAGAGTGGCCGTACGTGTACCGAATCATCCAATAACATTAGAGCTCTTAAAATCCTTAGAATATCCGCTGGCGGCCCCAAGTGCCAACCCATCAGGATACATAAGTCCAACTACTGCCCAGCACGTCGCTGCCCAATTAGGAGATAAGATTCCTTTTATTCTAGATGGGGGGCCTTGTACAAGCGGTATTGAATCTACCATTTTAGGTTGGGAAGGTACTACGCCTATTATCTACAGAAAAGGCGTGATCACATCAGAACAAATTGGTTCAGTACTAGGCACCTATCCTGAATTTAACACGAATAGCGAAGTGTTAGAGGCTCCTGGAATGCTTTCCTCGCATTACGCACCAAATACGCCAACAATAGTTACAGAGTCCGTTGAAACAACTGTGTTGGAACACCAAGACAAAAAAATTGGTCTTATTCTTTTTAATGAAAATAGCCAACTTGGTGTTACCAAAGAAGTAGTGCTCTCTAAAACCGGATCACTCACAGAAATGGCCAAAAACTTATACGCTGCTATGCGCCATTTAGACACCCTTTCTTTGGATGTGCTCATTATTGAAAAAGCGCCCGATGAAGGAATTGGGAAGGCTATCAATGACCGTTTAAAACGCTCTTCTTTCAGATAGAATCCATGAAAAAAGCCCACCTAAAAGATGGGCTTTTCACTATTTTTTCGATCCAAACTACCCTTTTACAGCTAATTTGGTATTTTGCTTTTTAAGTGAATTTAGCTTTAAGTCTTGCAGAACATTTATTGCCTCTTCTACATAAACATCTTTGGCTAAATCTTGGTGCCAACGATCTCTTTTTTCTCTTAAAATGGGATCTTGTGTAAACAATTCTTGCTCATATTTTAATGACTCAAAAGTGAGTTTAGAATCATAATCTGCTAGACTCTTAAAATACGTTGAACGCTCCTTATTACGCTCTTGTCTAGAACTGTAATTATCATAGTTCAAAGAAACAACGGTTTCGTCTTGTTGTTCTTTCAACCATTTTGCATTTTCTTCTATAAGTTTAACCTGTGGGTTCTTGGCAAGACGGGCAGTACTTCGTTGAATAGTAGCTTCGTAATCAATATTTCCATCCCAGATTTCATAATCTGCGGGAGAAATTCTATCCCAACCCAAGGGGTTTTCTTGATCACGCTCACCTAAATCAATGTAACTGTAACGGTCTGGAACCACAACATCACTCTTTACACCTTCTAGCTGTGTAGACCCTCCATTAATTCTGTAAAATTTCTGGGTGGTTAGTTTAATTGCTCCTAGATTTCCATGCTCGTTACTGCGCACAATATTGTCTAGTGGAATTACATTTTGTACCGTTCCCTTCCCAAAGGTCTGCTTGCTTCCAATAACAACTGCTCTTTTGTAATCCTGCATGGCTGCTGCTAAGATTTCCGAAGCAGATGCCGATAGTTCGTTAACCAAGATTACTAATGGCCCATCCCATTGAATTCGTTCGTCTTTGTCTTCATGAACTTCTTTTCGCTGTCCGGAAGAACGTACTTGTACAACAGGTCCGTCTTTAATGAAAAGTCCTGCCATTTCAACAACCGTTTTCAATGAACCTCCTCCATTATCGCGTAAGTCAAGAATAAGGCCTTCTGCCCCAGCTTGCTTTAAGCGCTCTACTTCTTTGGCTACATCCGTAGCTGCATTTCGTTCTGTGTAATCATCAAAGTCTACATAGAACTTTGGAAGGTGAATAAGTCCGTACTTTCTATCATCCTTAATCACAGAAGCAGACTTAGCATAACTTTCTTCTAACTCTACCACATCTCTTGTAATGGATACCACGTCAATGGTACCGTCTACCTTACGAACGGTGAGATCTACAGTGGTTCCTTTAGGCCCTTTGATAAGTTTAATTGCATCGTCCAAACGCATACCAACGATATCTATGGGTTCTTCCCCATCTTGACCTACTTTTAAAATTTCATCTCCTACTTCTAGGCTCTTTGCCTGCCAAACAGGACCCCCAGAAATAATTTCTACCACCTTCGCTCCTTCTGGTTTCTTTTGAAGACGTGCCCCAATTCCTTCGAACTTCCCTGACATACTAATATCAAAGCGATCTTTTTCTTCTGGGGCAAAATAAAAGGTGTGTGGATCGAACTCGTCTACAATGGTGTTGATATATTGTACAAACCAGTCTTTTCGTTCTAAGTCATCTACAAAATCAAAGAAATCATCCAAGGTGTTTTTTGTAGATTCTCTTGCCGCAATTTCTACTTCGGCAAGCGTCATATTCTTTAGCTCTTCTTGTGCCGGATCTAAATTAGGAACATCCACGTCTACACTTACAGAACCATCGCCTTCCGCAGTAGTCATTGCTGTTTTTCTAATCTTCACCTTGTTATCATATACACCAAGCGCGTTATATTTTAGTTGTTTTCTCCATCGTTCCTTTAACTCTCTTCTGTTTTTTGCATAAGGAACTTCGGCATAATCTGTATTGATCGTTTCTTCCTTTTTAAAATCGAAAGGTTCATCGAGCACCTCCGCGTATAATTCCTTTGCTTCTTCCATACGCTTCATTAAGCGTTGATACACAAGATTAAAAAAGGTGATATCTGTGTTCTTAATTTGATCGTCTATTTGATACTTGTATTTCTCAAACTCTTCAATATCACTCGCAAGGAAGTAACGTTTTGTAGGATCTAAAATATCTATGAAGTCCTCAAATACGTTTGAAGAAAATTTATCATTAATGTCCTTTGGCTCGTAATGTCCTCGTTCTAGCACATAAGTGATTAAATCCAACAATAATTTGTCTTTATCATTGGTTTCAAAAGATTTATTAGTAAAACTGCAGGAAGCAACCGCAAGCAGAATGACCAAAAGGCCAAGGATAACGTTCTTTTTCATATGTATGGTTTTGGGACGATGATTTTACTTAAATGATTTCTTTAATACCTTAACTCAACAGCATTTCAACGTCTTACGAATTCCCTAAGATACTGAAAAAATCATGCCACATTTGGGGGGTCTATTTAATTTTTTGTTAAACGGATAAGGGCCCCCATCCTAGTGAAAAACGTATTTTTGCACCAATAAGTATATTTTATGGATAAACCACTTATTTTGGTTACCAATGACGATGGAATTACGGCCCCCGGGCTTCGTAAACTCATTGCTTTAATGAAAACCATTGGTGAAGTGGTGGTGGTTGCACCAGACAGCCCCCAATCTGGCATGGGACACGCCATTACTATTGATAATACACTCTATTCCAAAAAAGTAGTCATTGATAAGGAAAATGGTGCGCCTGCCGAGTATTCTTGCAGCGGTACCCCAGCAGATTGTGTGAAACTTGCCCTGCAAGAAATTCTGGATAGAAGGCCTAATATAGTGGTAAGTGGCATAAATCATGGATCCAACGCCTCCATTAATGTGATTTACTCAGGAACTATGAGTGCCGCTATTGAAGCAGGAATTGAAGGCATCCCAGCCATTGGTTTTTCGCTCTGCGATTATTCCTGGCGTGCCAACTTTGATCCTGCTGGAGAATCTATAAAAACAATTGTGCGTGAAGCACTGCGAAACGGACTACCTACAGGGGTGGTTTTAAATGTCAATATTCCTAAAACAAACGGGAGCCCCGTTAAGGGGATAAAAGTGTGTAGACAAGCACGCGCAAATTGGAAAGAACAGTTTGATAAGCGAACTAGCCCCACCGGAAAAGAATATTATTGGCTTTCTGGCGAGTTTGAATTGTTAGACAAAGGAGAAGACACCGATGAATATGCATTAAAGAATGGATTTATTTCGGTGGTACCTACCCAGTTTGACCTTACCGCACATCACAGCATACAGCAAGTAACCAATTGGAATTTTAATGCAGAATAGAAAAGAAATTATCATTGGCTTTTTAGTAGGGATTATAGCGAATAGCGCAGGAACTCTTTTATATATCCTTCTTTTTTCTGACCTATCTATCACTGATACTTTTAGCGCCGCTATTGCACAAGGATATCTGGGAAGTTTATTGGCATTAGGCGCTATATTAAACCTTATAGCATTCTTTGGTTTTCTGCGACTAAAAAGAGACTTACGGGCTCGTGGAGTAATGATAGCAACACTGCTTACAGCATTAATTATTTTGGCCTACAAATTCTTTTAAATGAAGTACTACATCATAGCGGGTGAAGCTTCTGGAGACTTGCACGGCTCTAATCTCATTAAAGGGATTAAAAAGCACGATCCTGAAGCGGATATTCGTTGTTGGGGAGGTGATTTAATGGAAGCCGCTGGTGGTACCCTTGCCAAGCACTACAAAGAAATGGCATTCATGGGCTTCTTGGAGGTATTAAAGAATGTTCGAACCATATTTAAAAATATCGCGTATTGCAAAAGCGATATAACCAAATTTCAACCAGATGCTCTCATTTTTATTGATTTTTCTGGATTTAACCTCCGAATAGCAGCTTGGGCAAAGCTTCAAGGGTACCAGACTAACTACTACATATCCCCTCAGGTATGGGCTTCCAGGGCAAGTAGAGTTAAAAAAATTAAGAGGTGCATAGATCATATGTATGTGATATTACCTTTTGAGCCGGACTTTTATAAAAAATACAATTATGAAGTGACCTTTGTGGGGCACCCACTTTTAGATGCCATTTCGCAGGCCACTTTAGAAAATAAAGATGATTTTATAGGCAAACATGGGTTAGATCCATCAAAAAAAATTATTGCCTTGTTACCTGGTAGCCGCAAGCAAGAAATAGATAAAATGTTGGGGGTCATGCTTTCAGTTACGCCCAGCTTTGAAGACTATCAGTTTGTGATTGCCGGGGCTCCAAGTCTACCTAAAGACTTTTATGAGCAATACACTTCCAATGCAAATGTGCACTTTGTTTCCCAGGCTACCTATTCGCTTTTAAACCATGCGCATGCCGCCTTGGTAACTAGCGGAACAGCAACTCTGGAAACCGCCTTATTTAAGGTACCTCAAGTGGT
Source organism: uncultured Croceivirga sp. (assembly GCA_964601965.1). Lineage (GTDB taxonomy): Bacteria > Bacteroidota > Bacteroidia > Flavobacteriales > Flavobacteriaceae > Croceivirga. The sequence continues at coordinate 19,819 of CAZRPJ010000016.1, read as the reverse complement.
CTGTTACAAAGGAAATTGGATCTCTTACCAAATTGCCAAACGAATCATCACTTTAGATTTTATTTCCTTGGTAAACCTGATTATGGATCGTGAAATTGTAAAAGAGCTTATTCAGGATGACCTAACTACCAAAAATTTAGCTATTGCCCTTAAAAATATCCTTGAAGGACCGGAGCGTGAAACGCTTACTAAAAACTATGAGACGCTCATAAAAATCCTTGGAGGGCCAGGAGCAAGTGAAAAGGCTGCTGGATTGATTGTTCAAAATATGTAAATTTACATTCCAAGAACAATTCCCATCTTGGATGCGCACTAAATATCTTTCCCTTTTTTTAATAATGCTGGTCTTGGGAGGCTGTATCGTAAAGAAAAAAACTACGTACAGCAAGAAAAAGACGGTCACTGTTATTTCTAAAGAAGGTGATACAAGCACCACAAAGGTTGTTACGCGTAAAAAAACTTCAAATAAAACCGCTGATAAGGTGGTAGAAGAAGCGCTTCAATTCTCTGGCACACGGTATAAGTTTGGTGGCACTACAAAAAAGGGAATGGATTGTTCAGGACTGGTTTACGTGGCCCTCCGCGAAAACAACATTGCCTTTCCTAGGGTTTCCTATGAAATGGCCAATGAGGGCAAAAAAATCAAACTTAAGCAAGTGGAAAAAGGAGATCTCCTATTCTTTAAAACTTCGAAGAGCGGAAAACGTATTAACCATGTTGGATTGGTAGTTAAGGTAGACGGCGATGATATTCGCTTTATTCATGCTACCTCGTCCAGAGGAGTGATTGTTTCATCGTTACGGGAAGGTTTCTGGAACCACGCTTTTATTAAAGCAACCCGGGTATTATAACGAAACCTTTTCAATTTCTTTCGGTGCAATTGTCTGTTGGGTTGGCCCTAGGTATCCTATTGGGCTATACCTTTAAACTGGCAATAGGACCTTTGGTAGTATTCGCAATCGCTTTATTAGTTGCGCTATTTTGGATGCTTCAAACCTACAAGCGACGAGAGTTTTCATTGTATGAAATCGCGGTCTTTAGCCTCAACTTGGTGGTAGGTATGCTTGTAATGACTAGTCATCTCCCCCATGCAAACGAAAATTACTTTTCCATAAAAGACCCACAAAATAGCGACACCCTTCATTTAAAGGTGACACAGGTACTGCCCTCCAATTCGTATGCAGATCGCTACTACGCCACTGTACTAAGCCAAGGAAAGAATCCAAAAACAGGGAAAGTATTGCTAACCTGTTTAAAGGGTGCTGATGCAAGGCCTTTAACGGTCGATGAAGAAATTATAACTCAGGCCAACATTGGAGACGTCCCTTCGCAACTAAATCCTTATCAATTTAATTATGGTGAGTACCTCAATAAAATTGGGGTTTATGGAACAGTGAAGCTCACTCCATCTACCTGGATCTCGTTAGGAATTAAAAAACGCAGCCTGCGAGGGTATGCGGAGCGATTTCGACAAACACTAATAAAACGCCTGGAACCTCTTGGATTTAAAGAAGCCCAATTAGGGGTGTTTAGAGCCTTACTCCTTGGCGACCGGTCTGCTATTCCTACCGAAACCTATACCGCCTATAAAAATGCGGGGGCTGTGCACATTTTGGC
>CAZRPJ010000016.1:0-18102 GCA_964601965.1 uncultured Croceivirga sp. | reverse complement strand
CTTTCTTTTTCAGGTTGGATTTCAAATGAGTTATGCTGCCGTCGCTGCCATCCTTTGGATTTATCCATTATTGCAAAAGTTTTGGCGTCCGAAACAGCTACTGGTTCGCAAGGCGTGGGAACTTCTTGGGGTAAGTATTGCAGCACAATTGGGAGTATTGCCATTGAGTCTGATTTATTTTCATCAGTTTCCAGCACTCTTCTTTGTAACCAATCTTCTCGTAGTTCCCTTTTTAGGAATCCTTTTAGGAATAGGCATCCTGATACTGTTTTTGAGTGCCGTAAATCTTGTCCCAAGTTTTCTAATTTCAATATATGACCAACTACTGGGTTCTATGAACCGCATTGTACAATGGGTAGCAAGTCAAGAATCTTTTTTGTTCACGGCCATTCCCTTCAATGGAGAACAAGCAGTGCTAGCCTATTTTTTAATTGGTAGCTGGGTGGTTTATATCGTAAAAAGAAATACGAAAAAACTAATGCTAGCATTAAGTTGCAGTATCCTTTTTACTGGTTATACCTTGTATTTAGAATGGACCAGTTTACAACAAGAACAACTTTGGTTACTACACCAACCAAGAAATACTGTTTTAGTACACCAACAAGGGAAAAAACTCAATGTAATCACAAAGGATTCCTTACGCAGTGAACTCCTAATCACTGCAATAAAAACTGGTACTCGCAGCAAACGTATTCATTGGCTGCCTTTACAAAATCACTACACTTTAAGAAAACAAAAAATTATGGTTTTAGATAGCGCCCATTTCATAGGAGATTGGCAGGAACCAGACTTTTTAGTTTTAACCAACTCGCCTCGTTTAAATTTAGATCGAGTCATAAAAAAGTTACGTCCAAAAAAGGTATTCGCAGACGGTAGCAACTACCTAAGTTTTATAGAACGCTGGAAGAATACTTGTAATAACAACAACATCCCCTTTCATTATACTGGGACCCAAGGTGCTTACCTGTTTAGGATATCGGAATAAAGGATTTCTTAAACTAGTGCGTCTCTCTGGATTTTTTAGTGCGGCTGCTTCTATAATTTCTACTACTTCTAGTAATGATAGAAATGAGGCCTAATCCCAATGCTACAAGACTAATCCAAACAAGCAATTCTACGACGTACGAAGGAAGTTCCATATAGTAAGTTACAAAAAATTGCTGGCGATGCACGGAAGAAGGACTATTTAAAAAGCATAAACCAATTATATGTAGGTTTTGTTCGCCTTGCATTGTTAACAATAAGGTAGGGTGTTACTCGTTTTAATTGTTACTTGTTTTAACCTAAATATTTATGCTATGATTTCAAAATTATTGAAGCTGGTACCCCTCGGTATCCTGATTCTGTTTTTAGCAAGTTGCAGCAGTGACGATGATGCAACTACTGCTGTAAATATTATCGTTAATGGTACTTCTATTACCGCAGACCCAAGTGATTTTGTGGTGGGAGATCGATCTGATTTCAATGGTGATATTGATGCAAGTTTTACAGGAAATAGTGGAACGGCACAACGAATTTTTAGCTGGAATAATAATTTAACCACAGCAGATTACAACGCCGATATCACTGCGACTTCAGATGGAAGTTTTCGAATTATAGTACGTGATGCCGATGGTATAAGTGTATTGGATAGAACAATTCAAGGAGGTTCCGAACCAGACAGCATTGATGGAGTAACCTCTTCTGGTACTTCTGGTATTTGGACGGTAACAATTGAGGTCACCAATTTTACGGGAGATGGAAGTTTCTCGCTTAGTGAAGGCGATTAACATCCTTTAAAATTATAAGAAGAAGCCAGTACAAAATACCGTATTGGCTTCTTTTTTTGTAGGTGTATTCATTATAATTTACAGTTCTTCTATAAAATTATACCGTTTATCCCAAGGATCCCCAAACAAGGATAGTAATGCACTTTGTAGTAGGTTGTAGGACGAACATTTAAGGGTTTTAACCCATTAAATGGATGTTTTGAAAGCAGGAAAGTACCTTTGGAGTCCCAAATTTACTTACATGAACTACAAATGTGTAATTATCGATGATTCTTCGGTTCATAGACTTGCTATTTCACTACTTATTAAGAATCACCCACAACTAGATTTAGTTGGTGCTTATAGCAATCCATATGAGGGTATTAAAACCATCTATCAAGAAAATATAGATCTTGTTTTTCTCGATGTGTTGTTAGAAGATGTGGACTCTTTTGAGTTGCTTGACCAAATAGAAGTTCCAGCTACAATAATCATGAATTCTTCCTGGAATACGTTTTCTAAGAAAGCATTACAATATGACATTCAGCACTTTTTAGACAAACCAATTAGAAAACAAGAATTCGATTCTCAAATTAGGCAAGTTCTCAATGTTCTTGAAAATAAAAAAATAACCTCCTATGTTCTATAGAAAGCATACATGATGCTTTAATTAATTAAGCCAAAGAAGTTTAAGATATCTTTTGCTATATAAGTAATCGCAATAAATACTATACCCCCTGCTAAAAGAAATTTCATCCAATAAGACGATGTAAAGGTGCTTCTTTCCAATTGCTGGTCCTTTTTTATATTCCAGTCCGATAAAAAAAATAGCGCCAATCCGCCTGCTAGCAAAAGAATGTGCTTAAAAAACTCCATGGACATTATTTAAGATTTATTCAAAACGCATTAAAGCTCATTTTTAAATGGCATTTTGTCGATTATTCTTTTTAGTTCATGTTCTTTTTGGGTACCAATAAGGTACTTCTTCCCATTTTTTAAATGCAGTGCCAGGCCTTTATTGCCTTTTACATTATAGACTGTTCCGTAAGTAGTGCCCAATCGAATTCCCCAACCACCAACAAAACCGTAATTCACAATTTCATAGCTTGTAACCTCCTCCCATTTAAAAGCTCTTTTGAGAAAAGGAAAAAAAGATATTTCAATTCCGTTTTTATTAATTACCGTTTTAAGCTTCATTAGTCTAAAAAGACCAACAAATAACAGCATACAGACCATGAATATAATGAGACCGGTATTGGACATTGGATTGTTTCCAAAAGGTTCTCCCAACAATACTTGTTTATACACGCCAACTATTGGTAAGATTCCCACGGAAATTAAAATGACCCAAAGCCACCATTGGGTGAACCTCTGTTCTTCTTCAAAGATCATTTTTCCTTGCTAACTATTTATTTTGTCATTGAAGATACAGAATATGCGAAGGCACTATTTCATTTGGATTGAAAAATTCATGTGCCCATTTAAATTTGCCATATCTCTTACTATCTTCATGATAAGATTAGAATTTAATGAAAAAGATAGTTTTAGGCATGTTAGTACTTCTTAGTGCATGTGCCGGTGACACCAAGATTACAAAAGAAGAGAAAGTAAAGATTCAACAAGACCTCATTGAAATTTTTGAAATAGATCAAAAATATGCTGGCATTCCACCAGCAGCATTAAGAGATAAATATGGCAATGAAAAGGCTTGGGAGCTATTTCTAAATAAAAGGGATAGTGTAAGTAGACTTCATCAGGAAAAGATTCAAAACCTATTTACTAAATATGGCTACCTAGGGGCTCAAAAAATTGGAGAGGAGGCCGCTTCTAATTTTTGGTTACCGATTCAACATGCCGATAATGATGTAGAATTTCAGCAAAAGATGCTAGAAGCCATGAAAATTGAGATCGATAAGGGCAGTAAAGACCATTACAGATACGCCATGCTAGAAGATAGAATTCTGGTGAATCTTGGTAAAAAGCAACGTTTTGGCACACAATTAACTTACAATGACAAAGGACAGGCCATCCCTAAAAACGGGCTTTTAGATTCTACCAATATTGATAGTCTTAGGAGCGCATATTCATTGCCTGATATGAAGGAATATTACAATGGTATGACCCAAATGCACTTTGAAATGAATAAAACGCTCTACCAGGAAAAAGGCATTTTAGAGCCTCAACTGTATCCTTGACAAAAAAGTGGCAGCAAGTCTAGTTTTGCAACCTTAGGACCATAAAATCCATCTCACATTCCGCAACCTGGCTTATTAATTAATGTACATTCCCCATTAAACGCTTAATAAGCGGAGAAGCAAGCAATACAAGGACTCCAGCTCCCAAGGAATACTGTGCGATTAAAAGAAATCCATCGGTATAGACCCCTAAAGTATCCATCCCACCTACATTGGCATCTGTACTCTCTATGGCCAGTTGTTTTCCAATAAAGCCTACCACTTGAAAGGCAAATGCTGAGGATAAAAACCAGACGCCCATGATAAAGGCAATAATGCGTTTTGGGGCTAAATCGGTCATTTTAGAGAGCCCTACAGGCGACATAAACAATTCTCCTACAGATATTAAGAAATACATTAGAAGTAAGTATGAAAAGGGAACAAGGCCATTGTCATTAGCGCTAGCACCACTAATGGCTAACACATAAAAACTAATCCCCGCAAATAAAAGGCCAAGTCCAAATTTATAGGGAGTACGCGGATTTTTATTACTCTTAGTGAGCCACGTCCACATCATAGAAATAGGGATTGCCAAAATGATGATCCACATACTGTTTAATGAATTGGTCTGGGCAGCCGTCATAATGCCATCTAAATCTACATTACGCGAAGCAAAGAGGGTAATTACACTTCCTGACAACTCATGAAAACCCCAAAAAATGGTCATGAAAAAGGTAAAGAGTACGGCTGCAAATAGCTTTTTACGTTCATCTGGGGTGGCAGAAATCATGATGTAAGCCATATAGGCTAGTACTGCAAATCCTATAAAGTAAAATAACAGATTAACAATATTGGTTCCTTCAAGCATAGATCCTTCTCCACCCAAAGACTTATAGGAAGACAATAATACAGCGATAAGAGGTGCCGAAAGCACCGCCAAAACAGGCACTAAAACACCTTGTTTAATACCAGCTATTGATTTGTTGATACTTCCATTTTCTGGAGGAAGTCCTTTGTCTCCAAAAACCCCTTTTTTAATTCCACTCCAAAAGAAAATAAGGCCGGTTAACATCCCAATTCCTGCCAAGCCAAAGCCATAATGCCAACCATATTTAGCAGCAAGCCAGCCACAAAGCAAAGGAGCTACCCATCCTCCAATATTGATTCCCATATAGAAGATGGTAAATCCTGAGTCTTTTTTAGGGTCCCCTTCTTTGTAAAGAGTGCCTACAAAAGTGGAAATATTAGGTTTAAAAAATCCATTCCCTACTATAATAAAGGACAGGGCCAAGAAAAAGGCGATGTCATTTTCAATTGCCAAAACAAAATGCCCAATGGACATTAAGATTCCACCAAGAAAAATAGAGTTTCGCATTCCAAGAATAGAATCAGAAATGCGACCACCAATTACTGTGGAGGCATATACTAATGAACCATAGGAGGCGTAAACCGCTGCTGTTGCGTAATCACGTTCTACTAGTTTTTCAAAAATTACGTTGACCATGTAGAGGGTCAACAAGGCACGCATTCCATAGAAACTAAAGCGCTCCCATAACTCTGCAAAGAATAAGTAGAAAAGTCCCTGTGGGTGGCCTAGAATCTGTTTTTCACTGGCGGGTTGTACTGCGTTTGACATAGGTTGTTGGTTTGGTTATAAATTCTCTTTTACAAATCGAGTCATTTTGGTATACAAATGAAGGCGCGTATTGCCCCCATAAATCCCATGATTTCGATCTGGATAAATAGCCCAATCAAAAGGTTTATTAGCCTGGATAAGGGCTTCTATCATGCGCATGGAATTTTGCACATGCACATTATCATCTCCGGAACCATGAACCAAAAGGTAATCTCCTTTTAATAGTTCAGGATAATTAAAGGGCGATTCATTATCATACCCATCAGGATTCTCTTGGGGGGTTCTCATAAAACGCTCTGTATAAATTGTATCGTAAAAACGCCAACTTGTTACTGGCGCCACAGCGATGGCCATTTCAAAAACATCATTTCCTTTAAGAAGACAATTGGTGCTCATATGTCCTCCAAAACTCCATCCCCAAATTCCGGTACGGTCTTCATCAATATACTCCAACGCACTTAATTGCTTGGCAGCCGCAATTTGGTCTTCTGTTTCATATTTAACCAAATTTAGATAGGTCACCTTTTTAAAATCACGTCCTTTTAAACCGGTACCTCTACCATCTATACAGGCAATAATGTAGCCCTCAGAAGCCAACATTTGGTGCCAATAATCGTTACTGCCCATCCAACGATTGGCTACTTGTTGAGATCCTGGACCACTGTATTGATATAAAAGCAGTGGGTATTTCTTGGATGGGTCAAAATCTGCGGGTTTCATCATCCACATATTTAAATCGTTGCCATTTACCGATAGGGTAGCGAATTCTTTAGGAACAATTTCGTAGTCATCCAGCTTTTGCAACAACGCCTTGTTGTCTTTTATATCCTTTAGCTTCTTACCGTCTTTCGCATCATGTAAAGTAAATGTGTAAGGAGTGGTGGCACTTGAAAAGGTGTTTATGTAATACGTATAATCTGCACTAAAAGAGGCTGCGTGAGTACCTTCACCCTCACTTAAACGTTTTTTACGCTTTCCGTTGCTACTGATGCTGTAAACATCTCTGTTTATAGAACCATTCTCTACGGATTGATAATAAATACGGTCCTTATCTTGATCATATCCGTAGTACTTAGTTACCTCCCACGGCCCTTGGGTAATTTGGTTTTTTAATGTTCCGTCAGATTCATATAGATAGAGGTGGTTAAACCCGTCTTTCTCGCTCGTCCAGATAAAACTATCATCTTCTAAAAAAGTTAGATCATCATGCACATCAACATAGGCGTCGTCTTTTTCTTCTAGAAGTGTGCTAACATTAGAATTTCGTGCGTCTACCGTGTGTAAGATTAAATGATTTTGGTGTCTGTTTAGGGTACGTACGCTGAGTTCATTGGGATTATTCTTCCACATGATTCTAGGAATATAGTATGCGTCTCCAAGGTTAACATCGGTTATTTTGCTAGTGGCCACATCAAATAAATGAAGACTTACTTTGGCATTCTCTTCCCCTGCTTTTGGATACTTAAATTCATATGGGAAGGGATACAGATCAGTTCCATAAACATCCATAGAGAATTGCGGCACATTAGTTTCATCGAACCTTATAAAAGCAATCTTAGTACCGTTGCTGTTCCATTCGAACGCCTGTACAAAGGCAAATTCCTCTTCATATACCCAATCTGTTATTCCATTTATAATCTTTCCGTATACCCCGTCTGTAGTGATTTGTTGCGTAGCTCCAGAGGCTAGATTTTTTACATATAAGTTATTATCATATGCGTAGGCTACCATTGTACCGTCTGGTGAAAGTTCTGGTTCTTGTATTTTTTGCTCCGCTATCTTTTGAATTGTTTTTGCTGCAATATCATAGACATAATAGATCCCTATCCGTGATCTTCTAAAAATTGGTTCTACTTCAGTAGCTAGAATAAGTTTCGATTCATCTGCGCTAAACTCATAGGAGGTAAAAAAAGGAATTTCTGCTGAAGAAGCCACCACCGTTTCTACCTTTTCAAGCGTATTGTAGTTGTACTTGTCAATGGTACTTGTTCTTGGATTTCTAGCATAATTAAGAACAGTATATTGTTTGCCATTTTTCATTGAACGCAACACATCCATTCCTTCCGTTCTAAAAGCTCCTCCCCATATATCTTCTAGGGTGACAGTCTTTTGAGAAATAATGAATTGAGAGCACAGCAAGGCTATGAACAAAATAAAAGACGCTTTTCGCATAAATCTAATTGATTAAAAAGTGAGTTAATTGCTAAAATATGCAACCCCTAAATATAAGGATTGCTACGGGCACGGCACAAGTCCCACATTCAAAAACAGTAAAATGTATCTTTGCAGCTTTAAGCTTTACCATGCAAAAACCCATAGAAGGTTTCTCCAAACTTTCAAAAGAAGAAAAAATAGGTTGGATTGCTGAGAACTGCACCACCAATTCCGAGGAAACAAAGCGAATAATTGCACAGTACTGGAGTGACGACGCGCAGTTACAAAAGGTGCATGACGAGTTTATTGAAAATACCCTGACTAATTATTTTTTGCCTTTTGCTGTGGCCCCTAATTTTCTTGTGAATGGAAAATTGTATGCCATTCCCATGGCTATTGAAGAAAGTTCTGTAGTAGCTGCAGCCAGCAAAGCAGCCAAATTTTGGGGAAGTAGAGGTGGATTTAAAACTACGGTTTTAGGCACGGAAAAAGTGGGACAGGTGCATTTTATGTATGAAGGAGAAAAATCTGAGCTTACGTCCTTTTTTACCACGATAAAACCACAATTTTTTGAAGATACGGAGGCCATCACGGCGAGCATGAGAAAACGGGGCGGTGGTATAACTGACATAGTTTTACGGGACAAAACTGCCGAATTACCCGGATACTTTCAATTGCATGCCACTTTTGAGACCCTGGATGCTATGGGTGCTAATTTCATTAATTCTTGCTTAGAACAATTCGCAAAGACCTTAACACAGGAAGCAGAAAAGGCGGGACTTCCCCTAAATGTGCTCATGAGCATACTAAGTAATTACGTACCAAATTGTGTAGTACGTGCTGAAGTTTCTTGCCCAGTTAGCAAAGAAAAGAGCGATACTACCGTGTCCCGAAATTTTGCAGAACGCTTCGTACAAGCGGTAGCCATTGCCAAGGCTGAACCTTTTAGAGCGGTGACGCATAATAAAGGTATCATGAACGGTATTGATGCTGTAGTGTTAGCTACTGGAAATGATTTTAGAGCTGTGGAAGCTGGAGTCCATGCCTTTGCAGCAAGAGACGGTCATTATTCAAGTCTTACCCATGCCACTTTAGAAGACAATTTGTTCCGGTTTTGGATCGATGTTCCATTAGCCTTAGGAACCGTGGGCGGTTTAACCTCTTTGCACCCCCTAGTGAAGCTTGCCTTAGAAATTTTACAGAAACCATCTGCAAAAGAATTAATGCAATTTATGGCAGTTGCTGGTTTGGCACAGAATTTCGCCGCGCTTCGTTCCTTAGTTACTACAGGCATTCAAAAGGGGCATATGAAAATGCATCTGCTAAATATGTTAAATCAACTTGGGGCTACTGAGGAGGAAAAACGAGCATTGATAGACTACTTTAAAGATCGTACTGTGAGCAACGCATCGGTAAAAGAAGGATTGGAAAAGTTTAGAAATAAACAATGAAAAAGAGCTATTACAGTCATGGTAAACTGCTTTTAACAGCAGAATACGCTGTACTGGATGGTGGTCTCGCCCTGGCGATACCTACCCGTTACGGGCAGGAGTTGTCTGTACAACCTTCTGATAACGAAGGGCTAGTTTGGGAAAGTTTAGATACTTCAGGCACTCCTTGGTTTCAATGTCATTTAGAGCTTGAGAACAAGGTTACAATTAGCAGCACATCAGACCCGGCTATTGCAACACGCTTGGCAGAAATCATTAATGAAATTCAAAATCTCAATCCGACGTTTTTAAAAAACATCTCGGGACACACTATCACAACCCGACTAGAATTTCCAAGAAATTGGGGGCTTGGAACTTCATCCACTCTAATCAATAATCTTGCAGATTTGGCGGCTGTTGATCCCTATACATTATTAGCTAACACCTTTGGGGGTAGCGGATACGATATTGCATGTGCACAACACAGTTCGCCCATATTATACCAATTAAAAGATGGCAAGCCATGGGTGAAAGAGGTCTCTTTTGACCCAATTTTTAAAGAACAACTGTATTTTGTTTTTCTAAATCAGAAACAAGACAGTAGAGATGCTATTGCATCGTACCGCAGACAGGATCCTAATGAGAACTCTTTATCTTCCCAACTAAGTGAAATTACCATACAGTTGCTAGAAACCAAGGACCTTGAGAAATTTGAAACCCTTTTAGAAACACACGAAAGTCTATTGGCGAACATATTAAAAGTACCCCCCATTAAAGAGAAAAGCTTCCCTGATTATTTTGGCAAACTAAAGAGCCTTGGAGGCTGGGGAGGTGATTTTATTTTGGCGACTGGCAATGAAAAAACCCCTGACTATTTTAAAGCCAAGGGTTTTTCAGTTTGTATTCCTTATGTAGAAATGGTATTGTAACCCATTTCTAATTGCCCATTCTGTTAATAGAACGTTGCACGATTGTCTTCGATATCGGCATTTTCTTTTAAGGCGTTAAAGACGTTAGTATTCACCGCATTTTGATTTTGCGTAGTCAATGTTTTTGCAAAAGTGGTAAAGTTAGATAGGGTAATTGCCTCTTCTCTTTTGGTAACCTTGATCATAAAAATCCCTGTCTCTCCCTTAATAAGTCCAGAGGTCTCCCCTTCTGCCAATGCAAAGGCTTTTCCTATAACTAGAGGCTCTCTTCCTGCTCCTGGAATGGTTGGTGCCTTTCTAGTCACTGCAGACGCATTAGAAGTAGTAACGCCATGATTCGTAGCAAAGTCTTCTAAGGTGTTAAATGAAGCGCCATTCATTACTTGAGCCGCCTTCTTCTCTCTTCTAATTTTAGGAAGCGCTTGTGAAGAGGCATCTTCTACAGACATGGTACCCTCTTTGTACTTTTTGGTTAATTGTACGATGGCGTATCCATTGGTTAGATCAAAACGTTTGATTTCACCCACTTTGGTATCGTCGTTAAAGGCCCATTGAACAATGCTTCGCTGTGATTCTAAGCCTGGTAAATTTTCATCCATCTGCTTGATCTTATTTACAGGACGCACAGAATAGGTATTCTGACCTGCTATATCAGCAAAAGCTTCGGCTTCTGCATCTGCCACAGCCATTTCAAATTTAGTAGCGTCTGTAAACAAGGTATTAATTGTTTCTTCAGAAGGCTGTATTTCTCTCGCCAAGGTTGCCACCTGCAAGATATCTCGCTTGTCATCTACTTTAATGACATGGTACCCAAATTCCGTTTCTACCAATCCGATGGTTCCAACGGCATTTCCAAAACAAAAGTCATTAAAGGCATCAGCCATAATTCCTTCTTCAAAATACCCTAGGTCACCGCCTCTTGGCGCAGAAGGACCGTCTGAGTTATCTCTTGCCAAAGCGGTAAAATCTGCCCCCGCTTTCTTGGCTTCTGCCAGAATTCTATTGGCCTCTACTTCAGCTTCTTCTTTGGTGCGTGTAATTTCAGGATTAGCTCGCGTAGCTCCTTCGTACGCAAACAAGATGTGGCTCGCTTTAACTGAACCATTTGGTTTCCTATCCATTACACGAGAAACCTTAAAAAAGTCTCCATCGCGATAAGGCCCATACACTTCACCATTGGCTAAAGCAAAAATGCTATCAGCAGCTGCTACCGGAAGGTCTTTCTTGGCCTTAAAGATGGTATCAAATTTGGTGTCTGAATTTCTATCTAGGAAAGCAGCCATATCATTTGTAGTGGCAAAACCAGGAATAGTATCTGTGGTATTTCTTTCCTGAATGTACTCTACTGTATTGCTTAAAAGACCCTTTAATTCATCTTTTACTGCTTCCTCATCTGCAGCAGACGCTTTTTCTTCAAAGAATACAAAGCGAATGTCTCTAGCCTTTTCTTGCTTAAAATCGTCTTCGTTCTCTTTTATGTAGGCCGCTATTTCGTCCTTACTTACAACAATAGTACTATCTGGAATAGAGGCATAAGGAACGCGTACGTATTGAATATCTACCTTGTCATTGGCCATTTGATAATCAAACTTACCTTCACTTAAGGTGGCCCCAGAACCTGCCTTTATAAGATTAAAATAGATTTGCTCCTTAGCAGATTGCATGATTTGCTGTTCAATCTCTAACCAGTTGTCATACAATAAAGGGTTCGTCTCTCTCCAATCTGCGATAGTTGCTTTAAAAACTTCAGCATTAAAAACACCACTCTCATCTTGGAAAGAAGGGTCTTGTGCGTAGCCTGTATTTCTAATGAAATCTACAATCTGATCACTTTCTACATCAATTCCAAGTGCTTCGAATTGTTGATTTAAGATCGTTCCGCGTACTTCTTGATCGTATACGCGATTCACTAACTGGGTAGAAGAGAAGTTAGGGCCAAATTGGCGCTGTGCCTGCTCTAACTTTTGAGTGAAGTCTTCTCTAGAAATAGGCTCTCCATTTACTTCAGCAATGGTAGAACCAATTTTTCCTCCTGCAAAATCATTCCCCGTGAATACTCCGGAAATCACAAACGCAAACAATGCCATACCAATAATAAGAATAAGGACAGTGGTGCGTTTTCTAATATTTTCTAAAATAGCCATTTACCTATTTTTTTCTTTGAATTTAGTGGGCGAAAATACCATTTTCTTTTCAATTGAGAAAGCTGAAAAATGATGGATTCTGCTCTATAGCGCGTTAAAAAGGATGCTTAATCTATTTCTAAGCTTCTAACCTCTACAAGGTCTATTTTGTTATTGGAAACTTCCAGGATTCTGAACAAATAATTTTCAGTCATTATTTCTTCATTTTGCTGTGGAATTTCTTCTGTGAAATTGGTGATTAATCCTCCCAAAGTTTCATATTCTTCACTTTCTGGCAGTTCTAATTTGTAGTTTTCGTTTAAATAATCTACTTCTAAGCGCGCAGAAAAATGAAATACCTGTTCTTCGATCTGTTCTTCGATAAGATCGGTTGTATCATGTTCATCTTCAATTTCTCCAAAAAGCTCCTCCACAATATCTTCTACCGTCATAATTCCAGAAGTGCCTCCATATTCATCTAATACCACCGCCATACTCTTGCGTTTCTTAGTAAGCACATTTAATATTTCGTTGATGAGCATGGTTTCCGGAACATACTCGACCGGGCGTAGAATATGCTTAATGGTCTTTGGCTTTTTAAACAATTCATAAGAGTGTACGTAGCCTATGATTTCATCAACGGTATCTTTATAAACCAGAATTTTAGAATACCCTGTTTCTACAAACAATTTGCTTAAACTCTTAGTAGTTTCATGTAGTTCTATGGCCATGATTTCTGTGCGGGGCACCATGACTTCCCTTGCCTTTACATCTGAAAATTCTAACGCGTTTTGAAACAATTGAATTTCAGAATCTACCTCATCTTCTTCTTCCACAGATTCCATCTGCTCGGTAATATAATCTCCCAGTTCAAGCTTTGTAAATGCCAGTTGTACCTCATCCCCATCTGTCTTAAAAAAGGTCTTAAGAATAAAGTCGGATATTTTGATGACCATCCAAGACAAGGCAGAAAAAAGCAGGTAGAAAATATATGCCGGTAAAGCCAATACTTTTAAAAGGGTATTGGAATAGATTTGAAACAAGACCTTGGGTAAAAACTCTGCTGTAATTAAAATAAGTATGGTAGAAAGGACCGTTTGTGACAACAAACTAAAATCTTGCAGTAGTAGATTTACGCTGTTAGATTCTGATGGTAGAAAGGTTTGAAACCACTGCATTAATGCATCTCCCATAAACAAGCCATAGACCACTAAGGCGATGTTATTACCAATAAGCATGGTAGCAATAAACTTGGAAGGTTTGGCCGTTATCAAGGAAAGTACCTTCGCCAAAAAGCCTTCTTGTTTTTTCTCTAGCTCTATATGAATTCTGTTGGCGGAGATAAAAGCAATTTCCATCCCAGAAAAAAAGGCGGAAGCAACAAGCGAAATAATAATTACTACTAAGGAAGTACTCAAGGCAGCTTAAGAATTGTTTTCTTGACGTTTCTCGAAACGCTTTCTATAGCGTCTTCTAAAGAAAAACATGGCTAGGGACACTACAGCAAAGAATATAAAAATGTAGGTCTCCTGCGGATTAATGGTCCATAACGTTGCAATCTTATAGATAGAAGCGATCGCTACTACTAAATAAAGGTATTCTGTGTATCTTAAAATCTTAATCATTACTCTGTTCTTCTTTTATGGTCATTAAGCCATAGGTTTTTTGTGCGCTCAGGAAAGTAAGTTCCCTGTTAAAATCCATTCCTTCTCCATCCATCACTGTGCCGTCTTCTGGATTGGTATATGTAAATTCTGCTTCGGTAAAAATCCACTTATTGGTACGATCCCAAAATAACTGGGGGGTTTCTAATTTTTTACCGTCATGACTTTCAATAACCACATTCCCTCGCAAATCTATTACATTGGTTTGGGAGTAGATAATGCCATAATCTGCTTTAATAACGCTTTTTTGATTGTTTTCGTCAAAAAAATCGACTTGAAGGCCTTTAGGAAATACCTTGTATTTAAAACGTTGATTGTCGTAATCTTCATTAAGCGGACTCTTTAATATAGCAATTACCTTGCTCTGAGCAGAATCCAAAGTGGTCATTTCTTTGGGGGCCTCCGTATAGGTCAAGGTAAAATTAGTTGCAACTCCTTGTGGGTAGTTCTTTTTTAAAGCTTCTTGCCCCACACGCTCGTACTGATCACCACAGCCTATAAAAAGGATTGCCACAACGAATGTTGTGGCAAATCTTTTAAAATATGTATGTTGTTTTTTCAACCTTATAAACTAGGAACCTTCACGCTACCGCCAACCCAACACTTAAAAGTAATGGTTTGCCCTGCTTTACCAGAGTTAAAAATGTCTGTTTTAGAAGGTGCTCGTTGAGCATAACTAGAAGCAGTCTTGTTAGCTCTAGATGCCAATGAAGGATCTACACGTCCTGCTTTTCTAGCAACGTCTGCAGCTTTCCAATAGATCGCTCTTTTCTCAAAAGGAGTATCTCCACAAGCGTTGGCACTACCTGCGTATAGATTCGCTAACAATAAATATGCCTTCCCGTTAGAACCATTTGCTTCAATGGATTTGTTAAGATAGTTTCTTGCTTGCGACTTGCTACTTTTTCTAACGATGGTCGCAACTTTGTAAAGAATGTTCGATTTTCTGTATGAATCAGTCTCTAATTCTACCGCCTTGTTAAAGTCTGCGATAGCACCCGTGTTGTCTCCTTTTTTAGACTTTAAAGTCCCAAGGTAAACATACACGTCTGCAGAAGGATCTAATTCTGCCTGTACTTCTACCATTTTGCTAAACAAAGGATCATCTGTACATTCCTTGCTAAACATACGCCCTACTGCACGCTTTACCCAAGTAAGGTCTCCTTTTTTAGACTCGAAGCTCTTTTCATACAATGGAATTAAGTTACCACAGTCTGCCAAGGCTCCTAATTTAGAATCGATACTTCCAGAGATCTTTCCATAAGATTCAGAATTCACTGTAGCAGCTCTCTTCTGTCTTTTCTCTTTAGAGGTAAGTGCAGTACCAGCATCTTCTTTTGTTAAGATTTTTGCTAGTACAGCCGTTAATTTTTTGTTTTCTTCTTCTACCTTTTCAGTAACATCATCATACACATCGAATACTTCTTGAAGATCTTTTTTACCAGCTTCATGAAGATCCACTAAGGAAGAAAAGTATAAGTAAAGTGCTTTTGGGTTTTTGAAGTTTGCTTTGTCTTCATTAAAAGCGGTATCAAGCATGTTATATAATTGCTCGTCTGAGGCCATTTTGTTGTCATACATTAACAACGCCTTGTCAATGGCAACCCCTGCTTTTGGAAACTTTGTTGGGAAATACTTTAAGCTGTTGTCGAACAATGCTAAAAGATCCTGGATATATCCATCCTTATCCGCTCCCGAAGAGTTTTTAATTTTATGTTTTAAAATACGCTCTCCTAAAGAAAAGTTGGCCTTGTTAATATCTGGACAACTTTCATACACCATTTTCCATGGTTCATAAGCAGCATCATAGTTTTTAACTTTTGCATGCTCTGCATAAATGGAGAGGTTGGTCATACACTCAGGGTTCTGTGCTTGAGCAATACTCAAACCCATCGACATTATCACCCCTATCATCGTCAAGTATAGTTTCGTCTTCATTTTACTTATTTTAGTGCGGTTAATGTACAAATTTTTAAAGTTAAACCTCTATTTTGGTTGGTTTTAAGGACTTTATTTATGAATTTTTTAATTTTTTCCTTTTAGTTTATTTTTCGCTTAATAAACCAGCGATCATTTAACGAAAGTCCTACACTGATATTTAAATAACTTTCTTCTAGTAATCCGTCGGCTCTTGTTCCTCTTCTTCCCAATTCAAACCCTAAATTTAAATTAGAGAAGCGATCGGTTCCAGTTCCTACGATTGGTACACCAAAACCAAAAGTTATGCCAAAGTTATTTATCTCCCTTCCGCTAACAACCAAACCAGTCTCCTCATAACGCAGTCCAGCTCTATAGGTAATGCGATTAAAAATTCCTGATAAGGCCGCATAATTCGGGACAAAATAACCCCCCAAAGCCATGGTAGTAGCATCTGCATAACTCACATTATCTTGCCCAAGAAAAGTATTTTCGAAGCTACTTAGTTCCTGAGTAGAATATTCACCTCCTAGAAACCATTTACGTTCTTCGCCAATTCCCAAACCTACTGTAAAACGCGTGGGTAGTTTTAATTCGGTATTGCGCAATCCTTGTGCGGCCAAATCCACATCGAAAATCTCAATTTCTCCTTGTGTGGGAGAGAAGGAACCAATTCTACGGGTATTTTCTGAAATGAGATTCGCTTGGGTATCGGCGCCGAAATGTGTAAATAAGGTGTGCTTTTTGGAAATTTTAGGCGTGAATGTAGCACCGAAGTTAAAATCAAAACCACTAATTCTTGATTCTCTACTATCTATGGTTCCTAATTGAATGTTATCGTTTGTTTCGGATCGATCATAGTCCAAGGTGCCAAAACTGAAATTGGCAGTTACCCCTATGGAGAAATTCTTTATGGGTTCGTAACCCACAGATAAAAACACACGATTGAGTCCGCCATTCCCAGTAAATACGTTTCGAATGGTATCCTGACTAGCATTGGTTGTCTCTGTCACCAGATCATACCCTACAGAGGTAAAAGGTTGAATACCGAACCCTACCCCAGCGTTTCTAGCTATTGGCAAGCCAATTGCTAAATAATCTAAATTGGTTACCGCGGTACGTTGCGTATCAAAATTATCACGAAGGCGGTATTCCCTATGCGTTATTCCTGCCGTATAAGTGGTAAGTCGAAGTTTAGAAAAAGCAGCGGGGTTCCTAAGATTAAGGTGGATACTGTCTCCATACATTTGCAAGCCACCCATTACCCTATTCTCGATAGTTCCGTTGCTACGAGTATCACCAATGCCAAAATATGAATACGGAGAAATTGTACCATTTTGAGCATAGACGCCAAGGGAAAGAAGGCATGCTAATGCTATCAAAAAATTCTTAACCATTTATTGTTTATTGTATTCCAGCAGGCAGTTCAACCCCTCTAGTAGGAATTTAGAATTGGCAAATATGGAATTTTTTAATCGTTTGGCAAAAAAATGAGAATCTCCGCCTGTTAAAATAACTGTTAAAAGTTGAAAGCGGTTTTTATATTGATCTATGGTTCCATCTAATTCATGGCAAATACCTTGTATTACTCCACTATGCATACTACTGGCTGTTGTATCCCCAATAAATTCTCTGGGATATTCTGGTTCTAATAGCGGTAGCTTTTTGGTTTGTTCATGCATGGCCTTGTACCGCATATTTAAACCTGGTGCAATGGCGCCTCCTAAATAGCTGCCCTCGGCTGTTATAATATCATAAGTAATACAGGTACCCATATCAATCACTAACACATTTCTTTTAGGATATTGATAAAATGCCGCGGTGGCCAATGCCTTTCTATCCATCCCTAGTGTGTCTGGGGTTGCATAGTTATTTTTAAAGGGTACTAATGATTTTACAGAAAGCACATGAACCGGACAGAACAGTGATAGAATTTCAAATTCTTTGTGTTCTAATCCAGTTACCGAAGAAATAATGGCCTGTTCAATCTTCGGAAAAACCTCAAAAAGTTCTTTAATCTTAGAAAGGTACAGGCCGGCCTCAGAGCTTTGATCCACCAACAAACGCTGTTTGTCAAAAACTGCATATTTAACGCGTGTGTTTCCTATGTCTACAATGAGGTTCACAAAGCAAAGATGCGGAAAGATGCCCGCACTTAAAAAAAAGCGAAAGCTTTTTGAGGTTAATAATTTGTAATTCCTAAAATTGAAATTATATTTGCAGCCCTTTTAAGGGAAACCTAAAGGTACCTTAGCTCAGTTGGTAGAGCAACGGACTGAAAATCCGTGTGTCCCTGGTTCGATTCCTGGAGGTACCACAAAAAACCC
>CAZRPJ010000015.1:0-59659 GCA_964601965.1 uncultured Croceivirga sp. | reverse complement strand
AATTAAATGATCCCGACAACAGATCTCATTCGGGGCATATTACCATATTGAGATAGCTTAAAACAACGTTATTTAAGAGTATTTCCGATAATAGATAATTTATTTTCTCTACTTTTAGTAAATCTAAAATTTTTATCTAATGCCATCGACTACTGAAAATCTTAAAAAGGTTTTAATTGAAACGTCATTTACAGAAGAACAGGCCTTGGTTGTAAAAAAATATTTGGAGGCTTCTGAACTTTTTGAGTCCTTGGTAGCGTCTGGTCTTGCCACCAAACGTGGCAACAATCTTTTACCTCCAGATAAGGCACATCACTTTTCAACGATTCCTAATCAATAGTATTTCTTCCTATTGAACCAACAAGCATTTGTTTCTTAGGGCTTTGCTACCCTAAATATGGGTTCCCCTTCTCTAAGACCATAACGAACGAGCTCTTCTTTTGAAAAAATGCTTGTAAAAGGAATGTTTGCTACCAAAAAACCCACTTCTTCCAGGCGCTGTAGATAGTCCTGCCCATACCAGCGCACATGATTGTACTGCCCAAAATGACGTTCTCGCTCCTTGGGATCAGTAATACTGGGATCTTCATAGGTGGTTGCTTGCGTGGGATCCCAAGGCACCTGAAAAATACCCCAACCTCCCTTTTTTAGCACCCGAAACAATTCGCGCATGGCCTTTCTATCCTCTAAAACATGTTCCAGTACATGATTACAAAAAATAACATCAAAAAATTCATTAGGATAAGGGATATTGGTAATATCTACCTTTTTAATCCTAGGCCGGCCATGATAGGGATACGTATGGGGTTCAAGGTCTGCTGGAACATAATAAAGGGTAGGCGACTTGGCCAATTTTTCATACAAGGGTTTCTCTGGTGCCACGTGCAGCAAAGAATATGACTGGTTAAAAAAATCCTGCGCCAATAAATACAGGTATAGCAAACGGTCTCTATCAAACGAATCGCACTGCAGACAGCGCACATTTTGGCGTTTTCGGTGGGGTACAAAACCTGCAAATTGATGCTTGCAAAGCACGCATTCTACAGTGTTACCAACATAGTTCTTAGAAAGCTTGCCGTCTTTATACTTCTTCTTTAGTCTAAAATAATGATAGCGTACAGGTACGGGGAGGTTGCGCAGGATCCATTTTTTCATTGCTTTTCATTTTACTTTCGTCTGAATAACAACTACTACACCTTGCCATACTTTCAAATGAAAAATGGGGATTCCGCACCCCCTAAAATAAAGGATTCTTTAGACTTATAAGGAGCTATCTGGCTTAATTACGGTGATACAAGTGTGCTTCGGAAATTTCTATAAAAAGAGACGCCAAGGATCTGAAAGATTTTAATCAGATTTCAAGCATAAAAAAACCCCCAACAACTGTTAGGGGTTTACCTTGTACCGAAGGTGGGAATCGAACCCACACGGTATTGCTACCACTGGATTTTGAATCCAGCGCGTCTACCAATTCCGCCACTTCGGCAAATGGGACTGCAAAGCTAAAAAATAAATTGAATCCCAAAACCAAAATAAGTACAATTATCCTTTAGGGTCCGAGATTAATTTTTAAATTTGCACCGCTTTAAATGGACCCCCTATCCGCCTAAAGTAGTTAAACGAATTAGACAATGCCATATCAAGTTCCAGAACCCAAGATTTTTGCTTGTACGCAGAGTACCATTCTGGGTGAAAAGATTGCGGCTGCATACAATGCAGAATTGGGCAAAATTCATTTTTCTAGGTACAGTGATGGGGAGTTTCAACCGTCTTTTGAAGAATCTATTCGCGGGGCAAGAATTTTCATTATTGGTTCTACCAATCCGGGTCCAGAAAATTTAATGGAAATGTTGTTAATGCTAGATGCTGCAAAGCGTGCATCTGCAAGACATATTACCGCAGTCATGCCGTACTTTGGTTGGGCAAGACAAGACCGTAAAGACAAACCCCGTGTTCCCATAGCAGCAAAATTAATTGCAAAAATGTTAGAGACTGCTGGGGCTACAAGGATCATTACCATGGATCTGCACGCAGATCAGATTCAAGGGTTTTTTGAAAAACCGGTAGATCACTTATTTGCTTCTACCCTGTTTTTACCGTACCTACAAAGTTTAAAACTTGATAATCTCTGCATAGCTTCTCCTGATATGGGAGGATCTAAAAGAGCATATGCCTACTCGAAAGCTTTAGAAAGTGACGTGGTAATCTGTTACAAACAACGTGCGAAAGCCAATGTCATTTCTCATATGGAACTAATAGGCGAGGTTACGGGTAAAAATGTAGTCTTAGTAGATGATATGGTAGATACAGCTGGGACGTTAACCAAAGCGGCAGATCTAATGATGGAGCGTGGTGCCCTAAGCGTGCGCGCCATTACTACCCATGGTTTGCTCTCTGGAGATGCGTATAAAAAAATAGAGGATTCTAAGTTGCAGGAATTAATCATTACAGATTCTATTCCTTCTCAAGAGAATCACCCAAAAATAAAGGTATTGAGCTGTGCTAATTTGTTCGCAGATGTTATGCATCGCGTACACCACAACACCTCAATATCCTCGAAGTTTATAATGTAGCCGTCGACTACGGCTTTGGTAACAAAGCATTTCGGCAATTGTAATTTTAAAATTGAAATAAATGAAATCAATTACGATCAAAGGATCTAAAAGAGAAAGCGTGGGCAAGGTATCTACCAAAGCCTTACGTAATGCTGGAAAGGTCCCTTGCGTGCTTTACGGAGGGGAACAACCATTACACTTTTCAGCGGATGAACTTGCATTCAAAAACTTAGTGTATACCCCTAACGCATACACTGCAGTAATTGAATTAGAAGATGGTGAAACCTTCAAGGCTGTTTTACAAGACATTCAGTTTCACCCTGTAACAGATAAAATTCTTCATATAGATTTCTTCCAGCTGTTTGATGACAAGGCGGTAACAATGAATATCCCTGTACGTTTAGAAGGAAATTCTCCTGGTGTACGTAACGGTGGGCGTTTGTTATTTAGAAAGCGTAAACTTTCTGTAAAAGCGCTTCCTAATTTACTACCCGATGAAATTACCGTAGACATTTCTAAACTACGTATTGGTGGGAAGGTAGCCGTAGAATCTATTAGAACGGATGAATACACCATCATGCATCCGGATAACATTACCGTAGTACAAGTGAAAGCTTCTAGAAATGCGGTAGCTGATGATGAGGAAGAAGAAGAAGAAGGTGCAGCAGCTGAAGGTGGGGAAGCACCAGCAGCAGAGGCTCCAGCAGAAAGCTAGGCCTATTGGCAACAACTTTTATAAGCATCCAATAGCCCTAGGGTATTGGATGCTTTTTTATTTTTGAAAAAAACGAATGTTTCAATTCCTCAGGGCACTTTTTTCGAGTACTCCATCGAATATTCTTAAGGAAACAGATCCCATGAAAAAATTTCTACTTGTTGGACTCGGAAATATTGGAGAGAAATACGCCCAGACACGGCATAATATTGGTTTTAGTATTCTAGAGCATCTTGCCGACGCAGAAGGTCTTACCTTTAAAGACGAACGCCTTGGTGCAGTAGCAGAATTTAAATACAAAGGACGTTCTGTGCTTTGCTTAAAACCTTCTACTTATATGAATCTAAGCGGTAAGGCTGTGAACTATTGGTTAACCCAAGAAAAGATTCCCCTAGAAAATCTTTTGGTAATCACAGATGACATTCACCTGCCCTTTGGAACGTTGCGTTTAAAGGCGAAAGGCAGCGATGGAGGTCATAATGGTTTGAAGGATATTCAGAATACCTTACAAACTAGTCAATACCACCGCTTGCGTTTTGGAGTGGGATCTGAATTTTCAAAAGGACGGCAAGTAGATTATGTGCTGGGCACATGGTCAGAAGAAGAAAACAAGGCCCTACCGGAACGTTTGGAGAAATGCACAGCGCTTTTGAAGTCCTTCATCTTTGCGGGCGCAAAAAATACCATGAATCAATTTAATGGTACTTAATTCACTTACAGCACTCTAAAATCAAAAATTCCTGAGTCCGAAGTATTTCCTTCGGCATCTGTGGTAACCACGCGCCAATAGTAAGTGGTACCTGCCATAACATCTACCAAGGCTTCTTGGGTTAGTGAATCTGTTGTAATTAAAAGGGTTTCTGGTGGTGTGGTTGTCGATAAAAACACGGAATAACTTTCGATATCGTTTTCTACATCCGCACCGCTCCATGCTAATTGCACCTGACCTTCACTATTGGCCTGGACGGTACTGCCCGAAACGGGTGAGATAATCTGCGCAGGAAAAGGGGCATAGGTGGTTTGCGAACCCGCATTGTAAAACAGCCAAGATTCACTCGTTGCCGTTTCACTTGAACCAGCGTTTGCAGATAGTACGGACCAAGAAAAAGGAGCCCCTTTTTCAATAGACAAAGCTGCCGAAGTGCTGGTAGTAATGATTGATTGCGGTGCATTTGTCTCTAAATTGATCACCGTTAAGGTATATTGATCGGTATTGTTAGCCGCTTGCCACTGAAAAGTAACTTGACTTAGCGTAGCGCTCACATCAATGCCCGTTGTGCATTCAGAATTTTGATCTGGAAAGATTAAAAGCGCACCCTCTGGTGATGGCGGCGGACCATCATCTCCTCCCCCACAACTCAACAATAGGAACCCAAATACTATGGCCAGACCCTTTTTCATCGCTTAATCAATTTAGAAGTTTGGGTAGTGCCATTGGCTTGGATACGTATGTAATAGACCCCGTTTGCCAAGTTAGACACATCTAAATCAAACGTAAAACCTTCTACATTCATATATCTGGTAGCTACCAAACGACCCGCTGCACTATATATGAGCACTTGTACCCTTTCGTTTTGGAATCTAGAAGACACCTGAACGATGGAAGTGGCGGGATTGGGTGCTAGAATAGGACGATCGGCCACAAAGAATTGCTGTTCAAAAACTCCTTGACAGGACAAACCAGTAAATACACGTACGGTATTTAATCCTGGGTTTAATGCCAAACGTACTTCTGATTCCATGGTCTGCTCGGCAACTCCATTGTTTTCAATAGTATATATTTGACCTCCAGACATTTGTAACAAGACAGTAGCGCCATCGGTAAGTAAATTGGCCAACACACTTAAGGCTTCAGGTTCATTAATCAGCACATCAAAACAGCTTTCTCTAAAGGTCGTAGTACCTTGGGTTCCATTGATACAAAGTTGGTAGGTGCCTCCTGGTAAATTAGAAAACGTTAGCTGGTTGGTAAAAGCCTGGGTACTAGAAACACCATTCCCGCTTAAAGTAGCTGAATAATCAATGGTCTCATCGGCAGCTGTAATTTCAATGGCTCCATCACTTGCAGCAATACAGGATTCACTCTGCAACGCAATCGTAAAATTATTTTCAGGAAAACTATTTAAAGGACAACCAGAAGTGTCTACCAAAACTCCTTTCGGCGTTCCCAGACATAAATCGTCCCCATCATCAAAAACACCGTCTTCGTCTTCATCGGGTCTAAACGTACCTTCTACACAGAATTCTAATGAAAAGGCATCCAGAGAGCCCCCATCCGAGGCTGCCCCATCAGAAATTTCTAGGACCCATTCTCCAAGGGTAGATTCACCATTAAAAGCAGCCAAGGATCCTAAAGGTTGTACGGTGCCACTAATGGCTGGATTCCCAGAACAACTTAACGGAGTGCCAGCATCATCGAACACCGCAACAATATTATTTAGATTGCCACAGTTTCTTGAAAGCAATGTAACCCTAGTGCCGCTAGGCCCTATTAAGGTAACCGTGAGATCTTCTAGAAAGGTATGCGCAATTTCTAGTTGTACATTAAGGTCTGAGATGGTTAAATCTTCGGCCAAGAATCGGGTAGCGCGAATGGTTGGGGTTCCAACAGGGGAAATCGCAATAGGTACATCTGCCGATTCAAAAGAGGCACAGTTCACTACCGAAGTAGTAAAACTAAAAGGCGTACCAAACGTACCATCACCACATAAGTTTTTAGGGCGTACTCGCCAAAAATATTCCGTTTCTGCCTGTAGCTGGGTGGTTTGATAATTTGGGAAATTCACAGTAGCCGTTTCAACAAGCGTGGTAAAAGTCGCGTCTGTGGCAATTTCAATATCATAGCTACTAAAATTAGGGGTTCCTTGCCATGTTAAATTCGGATTTACCTCAGTGCCTATGGCGGCATCTTCGGGAAATGCTAAGACTACTGGATCTAGCGCCGCATCAAACAGCTGTACTTCTAGTGTTACCGAAGCTGTAAAGGTGGCTCCGGTAGCCAGCACCTCCACCGTATGCGTCCCGGCCGGAATAGCGGCTGTGTTGCCCAAGGTTAAAGCGACGGCTGTACCATTGGTGGTGGCAGTAGTAGGAGAAAAAGCAGCGGTAAATGGCTGGGAGGCATTAATACTAAAAGTCATGGTTTCTGAAAAACCATTAAAAGACTCATACGTTATAGGAATGTTTACATCGTCTGGTTTACAAGCCGAGAAGGTGAGCGGTGTCACCGAAAGAATAGCCGAAGTTTCTGCAATAGTAAAAGGAGCACTGTTCACGGCCAGAAATATAGAATTGCTCGCCTTCACCATAACCCGCGCATTGGTGGTAGCAATACCAGGAATTTGAACGGAAGCACTCCCCGTATTTGGAACATTGGTTGCAAGAGGTGTGTTAAAGGTGCTACCCCCATCTGTTGACAAATAGATATCTACACTCGCCTCATTAATAGGTGCAGCATTGGTTCCCGCCACATCCCAACTCACTGTTTGCACACTTCCTGCTTCATATACTTCCCCCGCGCTTTGGGAACTTACCCGGAACGGGCCCGCATTATCTAAGACCGTCACCACCAAGGAATCAGAGGTTATCTGGCCCCCTTCTGGATTGTTATCCCGTACGGTTAGGGCAAAATTTAAATCCCTGCCCACATTCGCAACAGTTTCCCAGGCTTCATTTATGCCCGGGTTTTCTTGTTCTAAGGTGCCCGCAACAATCCTTGAAAGTCTCGGAAAATAGCGTTCCGGACTGCTGGTAGGCGGCAAAGATCTAAAGTTGGCGCCAGAAACGTTGTTCGGTCCAAAAGTAGCAGTCACTACTACCCCATCATCTATTTGTTCCCAAGCATAGGTTAGAGGATCTGCATCGACATCGGTGGCCACCCCTGTGAGAACAAAAGCAGTTCCTGAAGGTATTTGATAATCCGGTTGCGGAGTAATGATTGGAGGATTATTACTGAGATTCGTATTTAGCGAACAGCTGGTGGTGCGCAAATAATCTTGTATCTGCACCAAGCTTACATGATGAAAATAGTCATCTCCGTTGGCTGCCAAGTTATTTCCTTCCACAATGCCTGCATAACCCATTATAGTGGTACCACTGGCTGGTTCTACTTGTACTCCCGTTCCTTCTGTTTCAAAAGACCAGGTATGATTGGCTCCAAATTGATGGCCTAATTCGTGCGCCACATAGTCTAAATCAAAGGCATCACCTTCTGGTATTTGCGCAGAGGCAAAAGCACTTCCTTTTCTATTATCTACACATACAGACCCAATAAAACCGGCGTTGCCGTTGTCATTATCTCGATGAAATAGATGGCCTACATCATAATTTTCTTCTCCAATGACACTGGTTAAGGTATTTTGTACTTGGGCATTAAAACTACCCGAGTAGGGATCGGTAGCCGCATTGGTAAAAACAACTGCATCGTTATTAGCCACCAACTCTAGGGTTACCCCCAAATCTGCCTCAAAAACTGCATTGACTCTGGTAAGGGTGGCATTGATGGCTCCCAAAGCACCCGCAACAGTACCCCCATGATAAGAAGCATACTCCCCTGTGGTAGACACTGCAATTCTATATCTACGTAACAATTGGTCTGTGGCCAGGTTTCTAGCCGCACTGCTCTTTTGTGGCAGCGCTATATTTTTTGTACCACAAACAAAAGCCTTACTCGCAGTGTTGCCCTTATGCAAACGATAGGTATTTTCCGCTCCACTTTGGGCCTCTATAAAGGAAGAAGGTGTTCCGTCAAATGTAAGAATAGTAGCCTGCAAGCCTGCCGGAGCCACACTGAATTTTATTTTAGCTCCCCCTTTTATAGCGACTCCCGTGTACGAGCGAATATTTGGGTACTTTTTAGCCAAATCTGGATGAAAAACAGGCGTTTCCCAAACCTCGTATGCCTCTAAAGTACCCTCATCATTAGGAAAGAGCATACGGGAACGCGTGCTTTTAGTACATTTTAAAAGGGCAGCGGTGAAGCTATTTACCTCTAAAACAAACAATTGTTCCTTAGACGGACGGGTGTTTATATTCTTTGGAGTACTAGCAGTTAATGGCCTCCAATAATCTTGTTGTGCAAGGCCATAAAAGGAACCAAAAAATATGGTTATTGATAAAACAAAATGTAACTTAGCTCTCATCCTTTACGGGGCCCTACTTCTTCAAAAGTAAGCCTTTTTATTTTTGTTCGGTGGAAACGATCCAAGGCATCTCACAGTTTAACTTCAAAGAAAATACTGCTATAACCATTGGCACTTTTGATGGTGTGCACATTGGTCATAAACAGATTCTTAAACGCCTCATAAATAATGCCAAAAAAACAGGTAGCAAGGCAACCGTCCTTACTTTCTTTCCACATCCACGCATGGTATTACAGAGTGATGCAGACATCAAACTATTAAATACGCTGGCCGAAAAAGAACAAATCTTAGAAGAAATGGGACTGGATTATCTGGTGGTACATCCATTTACTAAAGAGTTTTCACGTCTTTCTGCAATGGAGTTTGTTCGAGACCTCTTAGTGAATAAACTCAAAGCCAAAAGCGTGGTGATTGGGTATGATCATCGTTTTGGAAGAAATAGAAATGCCAACATTAAAGATCTTATTGGTTTTGGAAACACCTTTGATTTTAAGGTGGAAGAAATTCCTGCACAAGAGATTGACGAAGTTTCTGTAAGCTCCACCAAAATACGCAATGCCCTACATCAAGGAGATATTGCGACCGCCAATGCTTATCTGGGATATCCGTATATGCTAACTGGGAAGGTGGTACGTGGAAAAGGGTTAGGAAAGGAATTGGGATTCCCAACTGCAAATATTAAAGTCGCAGAATCCTACAAACTTATACCACAAAACGGCGTGTATTTGGTACGCTGCACCTTAGACGGATCCGTCGTGAACGGCATGATGAATATTGGGTATAATCCTACCGTAGATGGCACCCAAAAAAATATAGAAGTACATCTATTACATGTAAATCAAGATCTATACGACCGTCAATTACAAGTTCGTTTCTTTAAAAAAATAAGAGACGAAATAAAATTTGACTCCCTGGAAGCTCTAAAAGCCCAATTGGAAAAAGACAAAAAAACTGCCATAGCCTTTCTAGAAAATGAACACTCTTAGCACCTTTTTGTTTCGTAGAATTGACAATGCACAACTGCTTGTTTTTCGTGTGTTTTATGGCATTTTAATTTGCTGCGAAGCCTTTGGAGCTATTGCAACCGGCTGGGTAAAAAGAACGTTTATTGATCCTAAATTCACCTTCACTTTTATTGGTTTTGAATGGCTGCAGCCCCTACCGGGAGATGGCATGTATTACTACTTTATAGTGATGGGTATTTTTGGTGTTCTTATCACGCTGGGTTATAAATACCGTTTCAGTGCCTTTGCCTTTGCCTTTATGTGGGCTGGCGTCTACCTAATGCAAAAGACCTCTTACAACAATCACTATTACCTCTTAATGTTGCTCGCCTTTATCATGGGGCTTTTACCCGCCAATAAAGGCCTTTCTTTAGATGCACATTTTAACCCCAAAATAAGAAAAGACTGGATGCACAATTGGGTGCGTTGGCTCATCATTGCACAACTTTTTGTGGTGTATACCTATGCTTCGGTAGCCAAACTATATGCAGATTGGTTAGACTTTAGCATCATTGAAATTCTAATGAAAGGCAAAAAAGACTATTGGCTGGTGGGTGAACTCTTGCAAGAGAAATGGTTGCATAAAATCATCGCGGTCTTTGGTATTGCTTTTGATCTGTTGGTGGTGCCATTACTACTCTGGAAACCCACCCGAAAGATTGCTTTTGGCCTCTCTATCTTTTTTCATCTCTTCAATAGTTATGTCTTTAGGATCGGAATTTTTCCTTATTTGTCTTTAGCGTTTTGTCTCTTCTTTTTTGAGCCCCAAACCGTTAGAAATATCTTCCTCAAGAAAAAAACGGTGGACATTCCTAAAAAAGAAACGACACCCAAATACCACCAATGGATCCTAGGTGCCATGGCCATTTATTTGGTAATTCAAGTCTTACTGCCCTTACGACATCACACTTTTGAGGGCGATGTTCTATGGACAGAAGAAGGGCACCGCCTTAGTTGGCGCATGATGCTGCGAAGTCGAACAGGATACACCCGATTCAAGGTAGTGGACAAAGCCACGCAAGAAACCATTAATGTGAAGTTAGACGACTACCTAACCAAAAAACAACGCAGGAAAATAGGTTGTTATCCAGATTACATCTGGCAATTCTCACAACGGCTTAAAAAAGAATATGCCGCGAAAGGGCAAGATATCAGTGTGTTCGTCACTGGAAAATCCAAGGTAAATGGTAGTGGATACTACCCCTTAATTGACCCAACGGTAGATCTTGCCGCTGTTCCATGGAAACATTTCTCCCACAATGAGTGGATTTTACCCATAGATGCCGAAAAATCTACTTCAAAAAAGTAATTTTGCCGTCTTAAAGCAAATCTTATGTTGCAGCTACAAAACATACGAGATCACAAGGAGCAATACATCCAAGCCTTAACCAAGAGAAACTTAGACGGGGCCGCGCTTTTTGACAATGTATTGCAATTAGATGAAGAACGAAGAGCGACGCAAACAAAACTTGATAGCGTTCTAGCAGAATCAAACAAGCTCTCTAAAGAAATTGGCGGACTTTTTAAAAGCGGACAAGTTGAAGAGGCGAATGCCTTAAAAGCCAAAACTGCGACACTTAAAGAAAGTTCTAAGGAGCTTTCAGACACCTTAACAACTGTTAGCCAGCAACTTCAAGAAGCCTTGTACCAGATACCCAACATCCCCCATCCTTCTGTGCCAGCAGGAAATAGCGAGGAGGACAATGAAGAGGTCTATAAAGAAGGGACAATACCCGAATTGCAAGAAGGGGCCTTACCACATTGGGAATTGGCCAAGAAGTATGATATCATTGATTTTGAGCTTGGTGTAAAAATAACAGGTGCCGGGTTCCCGGTGTACAAAGGGAAAGGCGCCCGATTACAGCGCGCTCTTATCTCTTATTTTTTAGATAAAAATGCAGCAGCAGGTTATACAGAACTGCAGGTTCCGCATTTAGTGAATGAGACCTCTGGGTATGGAACAGGGCAACTTCCAGATAAAGAGGGACAGATGTATCACATTGGGGAGGATAACCTCTATCTTATTCCTACAGCAGAGGTGCCTATTACCAATATTTTTAGGGACGAAATGCTAAAAGTAAATGACTTCCCTAAAAAATTCACGGGCTACACCCCTTGTTTTAGAAGAGAAGCAGGAAGCTATGGAGCCCATGTGAGAGGTTTAAACCGTTTGCACCAATTTGACAAGGTAGAAATTGTGCGTGTAGAGCACCCATCAAATTCGTATCAGGCTTTAGATGAGATGGTAGCACATGTAAAAACCATTCTACAAGAATTGGAATTACCTTACCGCATCTTGCGTTTATGCGGGGGCGATTTAGGCTTTACCTCCGCACTCACATATGATTTTGAAGTATTCTCCACGGCACAAGATCGATGGTTAGAAATTAGTTCGGTTTCTAATTTTGAAACCTATCAAGCCAACCGATTAAAATTACGCTTTAAGGATGAAGCGGGGAAACGTCAGCTGGCACATACGCTTAACGGTAGTGCATTGGCCTTGCCTAGAGTCATGGCTGGTATTTTAGAAAACTACCAAACCGAGGCTGGAATCAAAATCCCTAAAGTACTAGTCCCCTATTGTGGGTTTGAAATAATCGACTAAGTTTTCTGGAGAACTTAACATAATTAGAGTATTGGCTTCGTTATATTTATCCTATGCGATGGATTTGTGTGCTTGTTGTTTTTCTTTTTTGCACCACCTTAAAAAGTCAAGAGGACTTTTTGGCGAAGCAATATTTTAATGATGGAGAGTTTGATAAGGCCGTTGTTTTTTACGAGAAATTGGTGCAAAACAACCCTAGGAGAACGGATTATTCCGAAGCTTTGGTGGCCTGTTACCAGCAATTGGAACGCTACGAAGATGCTGAAATTTTCCTTTTAGATAAGGTAGGTCAATCGTATGCTTTTCCCACCTTTCTAATTGAGCTTGGTTATAACTACACCTTAAAACAAGAGCCCGAAAAAGCAGGTGCCTATTACACACAGGCTATTGAAAAAGTAGCTGAAAATCCCAATTTTGGGTATGCCGTAGGATACCGGTTTCAAAAGTATGCATTGCTTGAAGAAGCCATTACCGCCTATACCACGGCCATGCAAGTAAAACCAGAACTCAATTATGATTTTCAATTGGCACGTATTTATGGAGAACGGGGAGAAATAGAAAAAATGTACCAATCTTACCTGCGGCTCATTTACGAGGGTAAGACTTCTAGAGGGAATGTACTTCGCAATCTCGATGATTTTATTTCAGAAGATCCTTCCAATCCCAACAATATAGCACTTAGAAAAACCTTATTGCTCAATGCCCAAAAGCAACCAGATGTTATGTGGAATGAGTTATTGAGTTGGTTGTTTATTCAACAAAGGCAGTATAAAAATGCATTTGCACAAGAACGTGCGATTTATAAAAGATCTGGAGAATCTTCTCTGGATAGGATGGCCAATCTTGGAGAAATAGCCTTGGAAGATGGCGCCAAAGAAACTGCAATTGCTGCTTTTGAATTTATAGTAGACAATGCCGCCCAGCCTAGCACTCGATTAAATGGGCAATTACATCTTATTGACATTGACCTATTAAATGCCAAAGGAAAAAAGCTAGAATCTGTCGAGAAAAAATTTCAAGCGCTCTTAGAAACCTATGGGTATGATAGTAAAACCTTGCAGCTACAGATTGCGTATGCCAACTTTTTAACCTTTAAAAAAGAAAATACGGAACCTGCCATTGCCATGCTTAAGCGTAGCTTAGAAGAACCTTTGGGCCGCTTTGGAAAGGCATATCTTAAAATGGCACTTGGCGATATTTTAGTATACGACCAACGTTTTAATCAGGCGCTGATTTATTTCACGCAGGTACAAAAAAGTTTAAAGAACGACGTGCTTGGCCAAGATGCACGCTTCAAAGTAGCACAAACCAGCTTTTACAAAGGCGATTTCGATTGGGCGCTTACCCAACTTAAAGTTCTAAGAGGATCTACCTCACAGCTTATCGCCAATGATGCCATGCAACTAAGTTTGCTTATTTCAGACAATAGCTTGGAAGACTCTACCCAAACCGCCCTAAAAAAATATGCTAGAGCAGATCTGTTAGCCTATCAAAACAAGGACGATGCAGCCATTGCCTTGTTGAATGATATTCTAGAAAACCACAAAGGAGAAAAAATAGAAGATGAAGCGCTTTTAAAACAAGCGCAACTTTTTGAAAAGAAAGAAAGCTGGTCAAATGCACAACGCAATTACCAGAAAATCGTAGAATTCTACAGCGAAGATATCTTGGCAGACGATGCGCACTTTGCATTGGGACAGCTCTATGAAAAAACCCTTCTAGACGAAGAAAAAGCAAAGTACCATTACGAGAAAATCATTTACAACTACCAAGACAGTTATTATTTTCCGCAGGCTCGAAAGAATTTTAGAAGACTTCGAGGAGATCTCATTAATTAAGTAGGCGGAAAGATTAAAATTTCAAACATGATCATTTACAACGTAACCATCAACATAGACGACCAGGTTCATGACGATTGGCTTTCTTGGATGCAAAGCAAGCATATTCCAGACATGTTAGCTACCAAAAAATTTGTAGAGGCTAAGATGTGTAAAGTACTGGTAGAAGAAGAAATGGGAGGAACCACCTACTCCATTCAGTATAGAGCAATTAACAGACAAACCCTAGAAAGCTATTATAAAGAAGATGCTTCACGCATGCGCGCCGAAGGGATGCAGCTATTTGCTAATAAGTTTGTTGCGTTTAGAACAGAACTAGAAATAGTGAATGAGCAAACGAGCTAAACCACCTATTCTTCCCTAGTAAATCCCCTTTTCTATCAAGAGAATTACATTGAATTCCCTTACCTTGCCACAAAAGAAGTGGTATGGCAAGAAACGGGAACAAAAAATATTCCGGGCATCGTAAAATGCCATCACACGACCAGGAAACAAGCGGTAGTGTTCGCGCTAAAAAACATCTTGGACAACACTTTCTCAAAGACGAAAAAATTGCCCAACAAATTGCCGATACACTTTCTTTAAATGGGTATGAGAAGGTTTTAGAAATTGGTCCAGGCATGGGTGTCCTAACAAAGTACCTCTTGCTTCGCGGAATTGCATTAACCGCAATGGATCTCGATACCGAATCCATAGTGTATCTCAATCATAGTTTTCCCTTAGAACACCCTAAAGTTTGGGAACGCAATAACAAGCTTACAATCATTGAGGGCGATTTTTTGCACTACCAACTATCCAATTTATTTGGGGAAGCCCCTTTTGCAATTATTGGGAACTTTCCTTACAACATCTCTAGTCAAATTGTTTTTAGGGTCTTAGAAATGCGAGACCAAATTCCAGAGTTTTCAGGAATGTTCCAAAAGGAGGTTGCGCAACGTATCTGTGCTCCTCATGGAAACAAAACCTATGGTATTCTTTCTGTTTTGGTACAAGCCTTCTATAATGCAGAGTATTTGTTTACGGTCCATCCGCAGGTTTTTGATCCGCCTCCAAAAGTGCAATCTGGAGTGCTACGACTTCGTAGAAAAGACGCGGAAATTTTAGGCTGTGATGAAAAATTATTCTTCAAAGTGGTTAAACTTGCTTTTAACCAGCGAAGAAAAACCATAAGAAATAGTCTCAAATCCTTTCAACTTTCTTCTAATCTTAAGGAAGACACTATATTTGATATGCGACCAGAACAGCTAAGTGTTCCACAATTTGTTGCCTTAACACGAATGATTGAAAATGACGCCGTTTAAACTAACAAATGAACTGGTAGAGCAAATTGCCGTGCTCATTGAGGGTCAGAAAGATAATGACCTTCGTCTTCTCATGAAGGAGCTTCACTACGCCGATGTAGCGGAGATTGCCAACGAATTAGAAGAAGAGCAGGCTACCTATTTAATAAAACTCCTTGATAGTGAGAAGACATCTGATGCCTTAACGGAATTAGATGAAGATGTGCGGGAAGCCATTCTTAGCAACCTGTCTGCCAAAGAGATTGCGGGCGAAATAGGCGAATTAGACACGGATGATGCCGCTGATATTGTGGGAGAGCTTCCCAAAGAACTTGTTCAAGAAGTCATTTCGGAAATTGAAGACCGCAAGCATGCGAAAGACATCGTAGACTTACTGCGATATGATGAGGATTCGGCGGGTGGACTTATGGCCAAGGAATTGGTGAAAGTAAACGAAAATTGGAATGTACTTAAATGCGTGAAAGAAATGCGCGCACAGGCAGAAAATGTGACCCGAGTACATTCTATTTATGTTGTAGATGATGATGATCGCTTAAAAGGAAGACTCTCTTTAAAAGATTTATTGACCACCTCTACCACCACCAATATAAAAGATGTTTATATCCCCAAAGTAGACTCTGTCAATGTCAATGAAAATCCAGAGGAAGTAGCCAAAATTATGTCTAAGTACGATTTGGAAGCGATCCCGGTAGTAGATGAAATAGGGCGTTTGGTAGGCCGTATTACAATTGATGATATTGTAGATGTAATTAAAGATGAGGCGGAGCGTGATTACCAATTAGCTGCAGGTATTTCGCAGGTGGTAGAAGCAGATGATAGCATCTGGGAACTAACGCGGGCAAGAATTCCTTGGCTTATTCTTGGATTACTAGGAGGGCTGGGAGCCGCAGTAATCATGGGTAGCTTTGAAACGATTATTTCAAATGCTCCCGAAATTTTATTCTTTACCCCACTCATAGCTGCTATGGCAGGAAACGTGGGTGTGCAATCGAGCGCCATTATTGTTCAAGGATTGGCCAATGATGATCTAAAAGGAAGTATTGGAAATCGCTTATGGAAAGAAATGCTCTTAGCACTCCTAAACGGTTTAATTTTGGCATTGCTTTTACTATTGTTCACTTGGATCTGGAAAGGCACTTTTGATTTAGCGATGGCTATTTCCATTTCACTGGTAGCCGTCATTGTTGTGGCTGGTTTAATAGGCACCTTTATCCCTTTATTTTTAGACAAAAGAAATATAGACCCTGCTATAGCCACCGGTCCTTTTATTACTACTAGCAATGACATCTTTGGAATCTTAATTTACTTCTGGATTGCCAAACTTATTCTAGGTATTTAAGTTGTGCCCATGAAAACAATCAACCTAAAAGAAAAACACAAGGCCTTTACCAAACAATGGCACCCACACCAAATTGCGGTGGTTGATGATATGCAAGTACTCTTAGCTAAGTT
Source organism: uncultured Croceivirga sp. (assembly GCA_964601965.1). GTDB lineage: Bacteria > Bacteroidota > Bacteroidia > Flavobacteriales > Flavobacteriaceae > Croceivirga. The sequence continues at coordinate 43,048 of CAZRPJ010000015.1, read as the reverse complement.
ACAGGGCGAATTTATTTGGCATAGCCATGAAGAAGAAGACGAACTCTTTCAGGTATTAAAAGGCACCCTGTACATGCAATTTAGAGACCGCACCGAGGTGGTAAAAGAAGGGGAACTCATTGTGGTACCTAAAGGGGTAGAACATTGCCCGATGACTAAAAATAATGAAGAAGTTCAGGTATTGCTTTTTGAGAAATTATCAATTGCACATACCGGGAACGTTACACACGAACGTACACAATCGCAGTATCCTAAATTATGAAAGTGCTCCATGTAGATACCAACCACCCATTACTGCTAGAAGGATTAGCAGCTTTAGGGATGGAAAACCATGAAAATTATACCGCTACCAAGGAAGAAATTGCGAGCACAATTCATGAGTACGATGGACTCATTATTCGCAGTAGATTTCCGTTAGATCAAGAATTTTTAGAAAAAGCTACCCGCTTAAAGTTTATTGGCCGGGTGGGTGCAGGGTTAGAAAATATTGATGTGCGGTTTGCGCGCTCTAAAAACATTCTACTCGCAAATGCACCCGAAGGTAACAGAAACGCCGTTGGCGAGCATGCCCTTGGGATGTTGTTGTCTTTAATGAACAAGATGACCAAGGCGCACCGAGAAGTGCGCAAAGGCACCTGGGACCGCGAAGGAAACAGAGGGGTAGAACTTGATGGGAAAACCGTGGGCATTATAGGGTATGGCAACATGGGAAAAGCCTTTGCTAAAAAATTACGCGGTTTTGATGTGGAAGTCATTTGTTACGATTTGGTTGGTGGCGTAGGTGATGAAAATGCACGCCAGGTAGGCATTTTAGAGTTACAGCAAAAATCAGACGTTATTAGTCTACACGTGCCGCTCAACGAGCAGAGCCGGGATATGGTCAATGCCCAATTTATTGAAGCTTTTCAAAAGCCCTTTTGGTTTATAAATACCGCTCGCGGTAAGTGCGTAGTAACCAAAGATCTGGTAGCGGGCTTAAAATCTGGAAAAATTTTAGGCGCCGGATTAGATGTTTTAGAGTATGAAAAGAAATCTTTTGATTTTGAAGATTGGTTTTTAAACAAACCAAAGCCGTTTAAATACTTACGAAAAGCACCTAATGTAATTCTTACGCCTCACGTGGCGGGATGGACCGTAGAAAGCAAAGCGAAATTAGCACAGACTATCGTAGATAAAATCAAGGCCGAATTTTTTTAAATTTAAGGGTGAAGAAGACCATTTTTGTCTTTTCGGCCCTCATCATCTCCCTGCTGGTATTATTTCAACTGGGCAAATACACCTTTCTCTCAGGTGATACTTCTATAGAAATCATCATTTCAGTAATTGCGCTGGTGTTCCTTGGAATTGGGTTGTACATCAACAAACGTGGTACAAGTAACACTTCTTCTTCAGACGTAATTAACCATACCAAAATTAAAAACCTGGGTATTAGCAGTCGAGAATACGAAGTGCTCGTAGAAATTGCAAAGGGACTTTCTAACAAAGAAATAGGCGAAAAATTACATGTTTCAGAGAGTACAGTGAAGACGCATGTTTCTAATTTACTGGTAAAACTAAATGCCAAAAGGCGTACACAAGCCATACAAATTGCGAAGGACTTGTCAATTATTAGGCCCTAAAACAAGCGTTTAGCACTAAAGTAGGAGCATTTTGGTACTTTAGTATGACACCCAAAACCTACCCCAAACCTACTTTTGGAACCAAATAAAAACCTAAACAATGAAAAAAACAGTACTACGATTTGGCCTCTATGGGGCCGTCACCATTTGCCTCTTATTCTTACTGACATGGTTCCTTCTAAAGGATAGCAACTTTGAATTTAGCGAAGCCTTAGGCTACCTCTCTATGGTAGTGGCCCTCTCCTTTGTGTATTTTGGAATAAAGAATTACAGAGATCAAGAAAACGAAGGAACTATTAGTTTTACCAAAGGACTCATCATTGGAATATTAATTAGTCTTATTACAGCAATAGCTTTTGGAATTATTGATGTGATCTACATTACTTACATCAATCCAGACTTTACAGAGACCTATTACAATGAAGCTGTTGAAGAAATGCGGCAACAACTGTCTGCCGCAGAATTTGAAGTGAAATTAAAAGAACTAGAACAACAGAAAGCACTTTTTTCTAATTCGCTTTTTGCCTTTGCACTTATGAGTGGCACCGTGTTGGTGATTGGATTTATAATTTCACTAATTTCTGCTTTATTACTACAACGTAAATAACAAACTATGACAATCGATGCCAAAACCGTAGACGAGTATATTGCCAAGGTGCCTGCAGAGCGAACCGAAGCGATTTCCAAACTAAGACAGACCGTACGAGACCATTTACCAGAAGGTTTTGAAGAATGCATACACTATAAAATGATTGGCTATGTGGTACCCCATACTTTATATCCAGGAGGCTATCATTGCGATCCAAAACTTCCACTACCCTTCATAAATATTGCCTCTCAAAAGAATTTTATAGCACTTTACCACTCTGGCATTTATGCAGATAAATCATTGCTAGATTGGTTTGTAGCAGAATATCCCAAGCATGTACCCACCAAATTAGACATGGGCAAGAGTTGTATTCGCTTTAAAAAGGTGGCTCATATCCCGTACGATCTCATTGCCGAATTATGCACAAAAATGAGCGTTGAACAATGGGTTGCCTTGTACGAGAAAAACGTGAAGCGGTAAGCATCACCTACATAAAATACATTCAACAAAAACAAACAAAATGGAAAAACGAGTAACCGGTTTAGGAGGATTCTTCTTTAAAACCAAAGATCCTGACGGAATAAAAGCATGGTATAAGAATCATTTGGGCATCCCAACAGATCAATACGGATGGACCTTTTGGTGGAAAGACAAAGAAGGAAAAGACTGTTCTACCCAATGGAGCCCTATGAACGAAGACACCACGTATTTTAAACCTAGTGAAAAACAATTTATGATGAATTTTCGAGTAGCAGACCTCAAAGGACTATTAAAGGTTCTTGAAAAAGAGGGCGTTACCATTGTAGGAGAAGTGGAAGAATACGAGTACGGTAAGTTTGGTTGGATTTTAGATCCAGAAGGAAATAAAATTGAACTTTGGGAGCCTGTTGATAAAGCCTTCCTGTAGCAAGCGATTTATTTTTTACATTTAAGTCTTGTTAACCAACAAATTAAAATTATGTCTGAAGAGAACAAAGATTTAGGTGATAAAGCAGAAGAAGCATTCGACAAAGCAAAGGATGCTGCCAAAGAAGCTGCTGGCGATGCCAAAGAAGCCGCAGGCGAATTTGCAGAAGAAGCTAAAAAAACAGCCAATGAATTTAGTGAGGGAGTTAAAGAAACTCTGAACGCAGACAACAAAAAGATCTTGGCAGGAATACTTGCTATTGTTCTAGGAGGCTTCGGAATTCACAAGTTTATCTTGGGATACACTAAAGAAGGCATCATTATGTTAGTAGCAACTGTAATACTTGGTGTAGTCACTTGTGGAATTGCAGGTTGGGTAGTATGGATTGTAGGTTTAATAGAGGGAATTATTTATCTCACCAAGTCAGATGAGGAGTTCTACAACACCTATCAGGCAGGGAAAAAACCTTGGTTCTAAAAAAATAAAAGATCAGAAAAAAGCTTCTGATCTTTTTTATTTCATATTATCATCGTAATATTGCAATATATAATTATGGGAACAACCAAGACACATATCTTCACAGAGACTCAGAATGAGTTGGCCATGGCAGCAAAAGTGTTAGCCCACCCTGCCAGAGTAGCTATCTTAGAATACATTAGCAAACAAGACAGTTGCATTTGTACAGACCTTGTAGACGAAATTGGATTGGCTCAACCCACTATTTCACAACACCTAAACGAAATAAAAAAAATTGGCTTGTTAGATGGGACTTTTGAAGGCAAAACCTTGTGTTATTGCATCAATCGAGAAAAATGGGAGCAATTGCAAACCTTTTTCAATTCTTTCTTTTCAAGCATTCACCAAAACTGTTGTTAATTATGAAAACCTCAGAATTTCTAGCATTATTAAACGATCATAAAAACAAAGAACTGCTCTTTGAATACCTCCCAGGTAAATTCGTGGGAGCCAACTACCATATCACAGAAATAAAAAACATCACCGTAGACGCTGTAGATTGCGGTGCAGGAACCGATTTCTGGAAAGAAACAGTGATTCAGCTTTGGGAAAGTCCTACAGAGAAAGACAAAGTTGCTTTTATGACCGCATTTAAAGCCTTAGGAATTTTAAACAAGGTAGATCGTATGAAACCTATGGAACGTTCCTCAGAGGTTCGTTTTGAATATAGCAATGATGAATTTCATACCGCACAGCTTTTTGTGGATGATTATGTGTACAATGAAAACAAGATCATCCTAAAACTTACTTCCAAAAAGACCGATTGTAAGGCCAAAGAAACCTGTGGAGTAGAAGAAACTGCAGAAGCCACTACTGCGGGAGCCTGTGCTCCCGGAACCGGCTGTTGTTAAGAAGGCACAATGGACATCCGCAAGATGCACGATACAGATTGGGAACAAGTTGCCCGTATTTACCGCGAGGGTATTGCTACGGGCATTGCAACCTTTGAAACCCAAGTTCCCGATTACCCCACTTGGGATGTTGCACATATTGACACGTGCAGATTGGTAGCCCTAGAAGATTCAAGCCTTTTGGGGTGGGCTGCACTTAGCCCTGTGAGTGGTCGTTGCGTGTATGGTGGCGTTGCCGAAGTGAGTATTTACATCGCTAAAGATGCTCGAGGAAAAGGCGTTGGTTGGAGGTTGCTAAATGCCTTAGTTCACGCAAGTGAGAAAGAAGGGTTTTGGACCCTTCAGTCTGGTATTTTTCCAACAAATACAGCAAGTATCAAATTACATGAAAAAGCAGGATTTCGCTTTTTAGGCAAACGCGAACGAGTAGCACAGACCCCAGATGGTACTTGGACCGATAATTTAATTTATGAACGTAGAAGTAAGATAGTAGGAATTTAATTTTGAACCTGTGAACCACCACCCAGTTTTTCCCGCTTTAGACCAGCGCATACAACAACTAAACACCGCTTCAATTTCTGAAGCTCGCAAAGAAATTTTAATGCCTTTGGTGAAGTATCTAAAAGAAAAGCGCACCCAAGAAGAAGCCATTCGACTTAACTTTATTTGTACCCACAACTCCAGAAGAAGTCATCTTTCGCAAATTTGGGCTCAGGCAATGGCCTCCTATTTTGGGATAAAGGACGTCTATACTTATTCTGGAGGTACCGAAGCGACGGCCATGTTCCCAAAGGTGGCAGAAACGCTCACAAAACAAGGGTTTGAAATTCATAAAATAGCTGTGACCGAAAACCCTGTGTATGCCGTAAAGTATGCTGCGAACGCGCATCCGATTATCTGTTTTTCTAAAACTTATGACCATTCATTTAATCCTTCTTCCGGTTTTGGTGCCATCATGACCTGTGATTCTGCTAATGAAGCCTGCCCAATGGTAATAGGAGCAGAAGAACGCTTCCCAATTACCTACAAGGATCCAAAAGCCTTTGACAATACACCGCAACAGGACGAAAAATACTTGGAACGAAGCGAACAAATTGCTACAGAATTATACTGGGTATTTCAACAAGTAGTAGGATAACAATTTTTAAGGGGACTTAGTTCCCTTGCGACTCCGCATGTTTGCGTTCTAACTCTGCTTGGAACTCTTCCATAACAGGTTTTACTGTACTTTCCGGTAGGTCTGCAATTTTGATGTACATCAGTCCATCCACCGAATTATTAAAGAGCGGATCTACATTGAAAGCAACTACTTTTGCATTCTGCTTAATATATTTTTTAATAAGCACAGGCAGTCTTAAACTTCCTGGTTCTACCTCATCGATGAGACGATCGAACTTATTTAAATCGGCTTCTGTTTCGTCGAATACAAACTCTTTATCGGCATCTTTTAATTTAACCTTGAATTCCTTTTTAGGTCGAATGTATTGTGCTACGTAGGGATCCCAGTAGTGTGATTTCATAAATTCAATCATCAGTGACTTCGAAAAATTAGAGAACTGATTACTGATGCTCACGCCACCTATTAGGTATTTATGTTCTGGATGTCTTAAAGTGGTATGTACAATGCCCTTCCAAAGTAAGAACAAAGGCATGGGTTTTTGTTGGTATTCCTTAACAATGTATGCCCGGCCCATTTCAATGGATTTCTCCATCATTCCATGCAATTCCGGCTCAAAACCAAAGAGGTCTTGCAAATAAAAACCATCAATACCGTAGGACTTAAAAATTTCCGATCCTAGTCCCATCCTATAGGCGCCTACAACACAATTTAGATTATTGTCCCATAAGAAAAGATGGTGGTAGTAAGAATCGAACTTATCTAAATCAATGGGGTTATTGGTGCCCTCTCCTACTTCACGGAAGGTAATTTCACGCTGTCTCCCAATTTCCTGAAGCAGAAAAGGCATGTCCTTTTCCTGTGCCAAAAAGACCTCGTAATTTTTACTCTGAAGCAATCGCTGGTCTTTTTCACGCAATTTTTCAATCTCTCCCTGTAGTACCTCTGGCCGTACAGCATTTGCGATTTTCTTCGGCGACTTCGGAATTTTCAAAGTAGTAGGCACCTTATCAATGAGTCGTTCTTTTTCAAAAACGTTGGCCAGGAGATAGGTTTTCTTTCGGAGTAATTCTGCAAATCCCTCCAAGGTGCTTTCTTCTTTTTGCGCTTTTACAGAAATGGGTTGCCCAATACGCACTTTTATGGGGCGCCTGCTTTGGGTAGTAAGCTCTGAAGGAAGCTTGGCGGTTCTAAAAACATCATTAATCTTTGAAAGTCTATAAAACAACCTACTGTTCCTAGCATGAAAGTAAATAGGAACTACGGGTACTTCTGCTTTTCGTATTAATTTCAAAGCAGCCTCTTCCCAGGGTTTGTCAACCACTAGTTTTCCATCGCGGTAGGTAGAAACTTCACCCGCTGGAAAAATACCAAGTGGGTGCCCCTCCTGAAGATGTTGCAAAGCAGATTTAAATCCGGCCACACTACTTTTAGCGTCTTTATGGGTTTCAAAAGGATTAACCGGCATGATGTACGGCTTTAAAGGCGCGATTCGATGCAACAAAAAATTAGCAATGATTTTAAAATCTGCACGCTGCTCAATCATCAACTTTAATAGCAACACTCCGTCAATACCGCCCAAGGGATGGTTAGAAATGGTAATGAAAGGACCGTCTTTAGGGAGTCTTTTTAATTCTTCTTCAACCAGATCAAAATCAATCTCATAATGTTCTAAAATAGCATCGCAAAACTCCGCTCCAGGAAGCGAATCGTGTTTGTTATAAAAGCTATTAAGATTAGAGATACGGGTAAGCTGCATTAATAGCCATCCTATGAATGTACCAAAAACCCCATACTTATCCAGGTGGATAACCTTGGCAACCTCTTTCGCAGTAACCAGCCCCATTTGATTGATTTAGTAATGGTAAATATAGAAAAATAGGTGTATTACCACAGAGCGCCGCTCTTATTTCACCACCAATTGCACCGTCTCCTTGCCACGTTGCTCTACCAGCACATCGTAACCATTTAATACAGAGGCAACAGCATCTTCATTAAAATGCCTGATGGTATATAAGGAAACCGCATCATGGCAAACTACTTTAAATCGTTCTTCTAGAACAGGCAATAAGGTTTTAAGTCCGTCAAAGGTGTTGTCTAAACAGACCGAAAAACTAATAGCAGAATTTTGAATTAGGTCAACTTTTAACCGATGCTCATGAAATAGTTTAAAAATGGCACTAATGTTATCTTCAACTATGAACGAAAAGTCTAAGGAGGACAATTTTAGTAATACCTGATTTTTCTTAACTATAAAACAAGGTACCTCGGGAACAATTTTAGTGCCTTTGCCTACTTTGGTACCAGGAGATAATGGTTCAATAAAAGACTTAACAAACAAAGGAATTTCCTTTCGCTGTAAAGGCTGTAAGGTTTTAGGGTGAATTACCGAAGCACCATAAAATGCCAGCTCAATAGCTTCGCGGTAACTAATTTGTTCTAGTTTTTCCGTTTCGCTGAAGTGTCTAGGATCTGCATTAAGAACGCCAGGAACATCTTTCCAAATAGTCACTGAAGCCGCATCAAGGGTATAGCCTAAGATGGCGGCAGTATAATCGGACCCTTCTCTGCCTAGGGTGGTGGTAAAATTATTCTCATCACTGCCAAGGAATCCTTGGGTAATGTTTAGCTCCTTTGTATTTACAGTATTCTTGATGTTTTTACTGGTGGTCTCCCAGTCTACTTTGGCATCCCGGTAAGAACGGTCTGTTTTTATCAGTTCACGCACATCTAGCCAGTTGTTCTTTATACCACAATCTTGGAGATAGGCACTTACAATTGTAGTAGAAATTAGCTCCCCATAACCTACAACCTGGTCATACACAAAGGCATATTTAGGAGATTTATTCCAAAGTAAAAATCCTCTAAACTCTTCAATTAAGGTATTTACCTTATGATGAATTTCATGATTTTTAACCTCAAATAAGGAATTCATAATATTCTTATGATATGCTGCTACTTCCTGTATTTTTTGGTCCAACAACTGCGGCTCATTAAAGTACGCATTGACTACCGCTTCCATCGCATTCGTAGTTTTGCCCATTGCAGAAACGACCATAAACGTGTGCTCATGACCTACTTCTTGTAGCACACGCACCACATTTTTTACCCCTTCTGCATCCTTAACAGACGCTCCCCCAAACTTAAATATCCGCATCATTTAAAAATTTTTCCATGGCCTCCCGGTTCATCTGCACTACATCCCAATCCCGCATGACAGTCGCGCCACATTCTTCATAAAATTTAATGGCAGGTTCATTCCAGTCTAAAACTTCCCAACCAACCCGTTGTACCCCTTTTTTAACACCATAGGCCACTACTTCCTGTAACAGTGCTTTCCCAATACCCAAGCCTCTCGCTTGTTGGGTAACGATAAGATCTTCTAAATGCACTGCGGGTCCTTGCCAAGTAGAATACCTGTCATAGACCAACGCAATGCCCACAATGGTCTCTTGTTGCTCTGCAACAAAACAGTGAAACAAGGGCTGCCCCTCAAAACCATCACGTTCTAAATCTGCAACAGTAAGCGCTACAGCGTCTGGCATTTTTTCGTAGACAGCCAGTTCTGTAATAAGACCGTGAACGGCCGCCATGTCTGATTTTTGGGCATTTCGGATGCTAAAACTCATAATGTTGCAAATAAAACACTTTGTTATAATACAAAACAACAAAGGCGCTTCGAAATCGTTGTAGTTTCACAAAAAGCACGAACTTTGCTATCAAATAAAACAACCTTCTCAATGCACAATAGAACCAAAACTCTTGGTGAATTTATAATCGAAAACCAGACCGATTTTCAATACTCCACAGGAGAACTTTCTAAACTAATTAATGCCATTCGCTTAGCGGCTAAAGTGGTTAATCATGAGGTAAACAAAGCGGGCTTGGTGGATATTTTGGGAGACGCTGGGGATACCAATATTCAAGGGGAGGATCAGAAAAAATTAGATGTTCTTGCCAATGAAAAATTTATACAAACGCTAAAGAATAGGGAAATTGTTTGTGGTATTGCCTCTGAAGAAGAAGACGATTTTATCTCTATCAACAGTATTGATGAGAACCATCAAAATAAATATGTAGTACTCATTGACCCCTTAGACGGTTCTTCTAATATTGATGTAAATGTTTCTGTGGGTACTATCTTTTCTATTTACAGACGCATTACCCCTACGGGAACTCCAGTAACTTTAGAAGATTTTTTACAACCTGGAAATCAACAAGTTGCCGCTGGTTACGTCATCTATGGTACCTCTACCATGCTAGTTTACACCACAGGGAACGGTGTAAATGGTTTTACTTTAAACCCGGCCATAGGTACGTTTTACCTTTCCCATCCTAACATGAAATTTCCGGAAGATGGTAAAATCTATTCTGTAAATGAAGGCAACTACATTCACTTTTTACAAGGGGTAAAAGACTACATAAAATACTGCCAAATGGAAGAGGGAGATAGACCCTACACCTCTCGCTACATTGGTTCGCTGGTATCCGACTTTCATAGAAATATGATTAAGGGAGGTATTTATATGTACCCAAAAAGCAGTGTTACTGGCAATGGTAAACTACGATTGCTCTACGAATGCAATCCCATGGCCTTTATTGCAGAACAAGCCAATGGGGTGGCTATTGGAGGTAAAAATAGAATACTAGACATTCAGCCTACAGAATTACACCAACGGGTGCCGTTTTTCTGTGGAAGCAGAAATATGGTAATGAAATTGCAAGAATTCTTAGCGAAGTATCACTAAACTAGCGGTCCATAAGATACTGGTAGTCTTCAAAAGCGATCTTTCCACTAAAGATATTGAGGGACTTAGTGACCAAATTTTCAGCCATTTCTGGGGGATATCCAAGTCCTACTGCATAACGCTCGATAAGGTTTTTTTGATCCTCATCAAAAGACTGGTCTGCCAATGCCATTTGAAAAAACTCGAACAAGCGCTTTAAGCGACGCTCCCCACTCTGTGGTGTTTGTATAGGATACTTGTTCTCTTTTTTCATCACCTCTTTGTACTCTTCTTCAGTGATGTTTAGTTTAAAAGCAAACTTATCTAAAATGGCTTTTTCCTTTTCGTTGATCTCTCCATCAACTGCCGCCAAACTGGCTAAAGTGGCAAAATGAGCGAGATTATGTTTTTGATCACTATGTTCGTAAAGATCTACAATTGGCATTACTATAATTTTTGTTGGGCAAATATACTTCTTATCCCAAAAATGCCCTTGGTATAAAGGCAAAAGAAATTTGTAATTTCATCGGGCTATGAAAAGACCCTTATTAGAGTTTACAGAAAAAGGTATTTACTGCGACGCTGCCAAGGTGTATCTAGATCCTTGGAGACCTGTAAATAAGGCAATTATTACCCATGGCCATGCAGACCACAGCAGATGGGGGCACAAACAATATATTACACATCACAGAAATATTCCTATTATAAAACACCGCTTGGGTGCTATTGCTGTTACAGGAAAGGAATGGGGAGAAAGCTTCACTATTAATGGTGTTACTTTTAGTCTGCATCCGGCTGGGCACATTGTAGGGTCTTCTCAAGTACGTGTAGCCTACAAAGGAGAAGTATGGGTTTTTACTGGGGATTATAAATTAGAGGATGATGGTGTTGCCACCCCCTATGAACCAGTACAATGCCACACTTTTATTACAGAATGTACTTTTGGCTTGCCTGCTTTTCTTTGGCAACCACAAGACGAAGTAGTTGCAGACATCAATTCATGGTGGGCTGAAAACAAGGCGAACGGTCAAACCTCAGTGCTTTTTGGCTATAGTTTAGGAAAAGCGCAACGCTTGTTAAAATCCCTAGACCCCTCTATTGGCCAGATTTTTACGCATGGGGCCGTAGAAAAAATGACCGATGTTTTGCGCCCCATGACCTCCTTTCCCAAAACCACGCTCATTACAAGAGACACCAAAAAAGAGGCTTTAAAAGGGAGCATGGTTATTGCCCCACCTTCTGCGCATGGAAGCCCATGGATACGAAAAATGACACCATTTGTTACCGCCACCGCAAGCGGCTGGATGGCCTTTAGAGGAGCACGACGCAGAAGAGCTATGGATAGAGGTTTTGTGCTTAGTGACCACTGTGATTGGCCCGGTTTGTTAACGGCTATTAAAGAAACTGGGGCACAAAAAATAATCTGCACCCATGGCTACACCAACATTTTCTCGAAGTATTTGCGAGAACTAGGATATGATGCTAGAACAGAAAGCACTCAGTTTGAAGGAGAATTGGCAGAGGAAAAGTCTACTGCAGAAATGGAAGAAACGAAATGAAGGCATTCTCTCAACTTATAAAAACATTGGATAGCACCAATAAAACCAATGTAAAGGTCAATGCTTTGGCACACTACTTTGAAAAAGCCACCGATGAAGACAAGGTCTGGACCATCGCAATTTTATCGCATAGGCGCCCGCCAAGACCAGTAAATACTACGCTCTTAAGAGCTTGGGCGTCTGAGCTTGCGAATATTCCTTTATGGTTGTTTGAAGAAAGCTATCATATTGTGGGCGATTTGGCAGAGACCATTGCATTGGTAGTGCCCTCCAAAGAAAAGGATCATACTAAGTCCCTAACCGCTTTTTTACAGGATATGATTTGGCTTAAAGGGCAATCTGAAGAAGACAAAAAAGCCTACCTCTTCCAAAACTGGCAGCAGTTAGATTATTATGGCCGCTTTGTCTTTACCAAATTAATCACGGGAGGATTCCGTATTGGGGTAAGTCAGAAATTAATGACCAAGGCACTTTCAAAAGCAACAGGTATTGACGAGGATATTTTAGCCTATAAATTAATGGGCAATTGGGATCCCAACAGCATTGGTTTTACAGAATTGGTGCTGGAAGAAAGAGAAAGTGACTATCGTTCTAAACCCTTCCCTTTTTATTTGGCGTATGCACTTGAAGATTCCTTAGAAGATTTAGGAGATGTAAAAGACTGGTCTGTGGAGCATAAATGGGATGGCATTCGAGCGCAGTTAATTATTAGAAAGAATGAGCTTTTTATTTGGAGCAGAGGCGAAGAATTAGTCACCGATAAATATCCTGAATTCAACGCCCTGGTGGGCGCCCTTCCCAACGGCACCGTCTTAGATGGGGAATTGCTACCCTTTATTGATGGGAACATTGGCACCTTTAATGATCTACAGACTAGAATTGGAAGAAAAACCGTCTCTAAGGCACTTTTAAAGAAGACGCCGGTCCTTTTAAAAGCGTATGATTTGCTGGAATGGGAAGGAAAAGACATTAGATCACATCCTTTTATAAAACGACGTGAACTTTTAGAGCGCTTATTTGAAAATGTGAATAGAACGGGAGGGGCACAACTTCCATTTCAACTTTCAGAACGCATGCAGTTTACAACCTGGGAAGAAGTAGCAGCAGAACGTGGACGCGCCAGGGAGAAACGAAGTGAAGGGTTAATGTTAAAAAAACTGCATTCACCCTACCTCGTAGGCCGTAAAAAAGGAGATTGGTGGAAGTGGAAAGTAGCGCCTTTAACCATTGATGCTGTGCTTACCTATGCCATGCGCGGGCATGGTAGAAGAAGCAACCTTTTTACCGATTATACTTTTGGCTTATGGGATACCAATAAGGAAGGTGAACGTCATTTAGTAACCTTTGCCAAGGCCTACTCAGGACTTACGGATGCAGAGTTTAAAGAAGTAGACAGTTGGATCAAAAAAAATACCTTAGAGCGATTTGGACCTGTACGCAGTGTTACCCCTTTTCATGTTTTTGAAATTGCGTTTGAAGGTATTGCTTTGTCTAAAAGACATAAGAGTGGGGTAGCTACCAGATTTCCCAGAATCCTTCGGTGGCGTAAAGACAAAAAGCTTGAAGAAGCCAATTCATTAGATGAATTAAAAGCGCTTATCCCGGGTTTAAAAAATGAATAAAAGTGTGTTACAACAATGAATAGGCAACAGCTTTTTGATATTGCACAGCAATGGTTCCAACAACAAGGATGGAAGCCGCATGCGTTTCAAAAAGAAACCTGGACCGCTTTCCTACAAGGTAAACATGGCCTCTTAAATGCCCCCACTGGGAGTGGCAAAACCTATGCCCTTTGGTTTCCTATTGTACTGCATTATTTAAAGAATCACCCGGATTACAAAAAATCGCATAAGAAGGGGTTAAAAGCTATTTGGATTACTCCTTTGCGAGCCCTTTCGCAAGAGATAAAGCAGTCTGCCGAACGAATTGTACAGGATTTAGAGTTGCCAATGGAAGTTGGTATCCGCACCGGCGATACCTCTAACAAAGAACGTGCAAGGCAACGTACCAACTTACCAGATTTGCTAATTACCACTCCAGAGAGTCTGCAATTATTATTGGCCTCTAAAGGCTATGCCAAAAAGTTTAAAGACTGTGCTGCCATTGTAGTAGACGAATGGCATGAGCTTTTGGGTACCAAACGGGGAGTACAAATGGAGTTAGGATTATCCCGCTTAAAAGCAGTTAGTCCGCAACTTCGTATTTGGGGTATTTCTGCTACCATTGGCAATCTACAACAAGCCAGAGAGGTGTTATTAGGACCGTACACCAAAGAGCTGGAACAATCGGTTTTGGTACGCGCCAACCTTAAAAAGAAAATTAAGGTGCATAGTATTATTCCTAAACAAATGGAAACATTTCCTTGGCGCGGTCATTTAGGGTTGCATCTTTTAGACCAGGTAGTACCTATTATAAAAAAGAGCAAAACTACCTTGTTGTTTACCAATACTAGAAGTCAATGTGAAATCTGGTTTCAAAAAATATTGGAGCGATATCCGGAATTTGCTGGGGAGATGGCCATGCACCATGGAAGTATCAACAAAGAAACCAGAGTTTGGGTAGAACAAGCCATCCGTAATGAGAGCCTAAAAGCTGTTGTGTGTACTTCTAGTCTAGATCTTGGAGTAGATTTTGCACCGGTAGAAACTGTAATTCAGATAGGGGGTCCCAAAGGGGTGGCGCGATTTTTACAAAGAGCGGGGCGTAGCGGACATCAACCTGGAAAAACTAGTGTCATTTATTTTTTACCCACCCATGCCATTGAACTTGTAGAGGCCTCTGCTTTGCAGGAAGCTGTGCGGCAAAATGCGGTGGAAGACAGACTCCCGTTTCTAAACAGCTACGATGTTCTAATTCAATACCTCACGACTTTGGCGGTTTCAGATGGCTTCTATCCAGATGAAATTTTCCCAGAAATTCAACAGACGTTTTGTTATCAAGGAATTACGGAACATGAGTGGCAGTGGATTCTTAATTTCTTGGTGATGGGTAGTCAAAGCCTAAAGAGCTATGACGAATATAAAAAGGTAGAAGTAGAAGAAGATGGCTTGTTTAAAGTACATCACAAAGGAATAGCCATGCGTCACCGGTTTCAAATAGGTACCATCGTGGGCGACGCCAATTTATCTGTACACTACCAAAAAGGAGGGTATATTGGTTCTATTGAAGAATCCTTTGTATCTAAACTCAATGCGGGTGATGTATTTGTTTTTGCTGGCCGAACCTTAGAATTTATCCGTATTCGTGGCATGAAGGTACAGGTACGCAATTCCTCTAAACGAACCAATAAAGTGCCTGCTTGGGCAGGAGGGCGATTGAGTTTTTCATCGCAAATGTCTGCCCTTTTACGAATGGAATTGTACAAGGCAGCCACAGGGGGGCAACTAAGTCGTGAATTAAAAGCGTTGGATCATATCTTTCTAAAACAGCAAGAAGAGAGCTTGATTCCAAAACCTAACGAGTTTTTAATAGAGACTTTTAAAAGTAGGGACGGGTACCACCATATTTTCTATCCGTTTGAGGGGCGCGCGGTTCATGAGGCCATGAGTAGCCTATTGTCTTATAGAATCAGTTTACTAGAACCTATTACCTGCTCGCTTGCATTTAACGATTATGGGTTTGAAATGCTTTCGGATAAACCCATTCCTATGCAAGAAGTGATTGACAACAATTTGTTTACCACAGCGCATATGCTCGAAGATTTAAGAAAGAGTCTTAATAGCAATGAAATGTCTCGAAGAAAATTCCGAGATATTGCTGTGATTAGCGGAATGGTATTCACAGGCTATCCGGAGAAAGGCATTAAAATGAAACACTTACAAAGTAGTTCGCAGTTATTATTTGATGTTTTTAGAGATTATGAACCCGATAACATGTTATTTCAACAAGCATTTACTGAAACCTTTGAACATCAATTAGAAGAAGGGCGCCTTAGAACGGCCTTAGAACGCATTGCCAAACAGGAAATTGTTTGGAAAGAATGCCAACAAGCTACTCCGTTTTCTTTCCCTTTAATCACTGATCGCCTGCGCGAAAAATTGTCCACCGAAAAGCTAGCGGACAGAATTAAACGAATGACTAAAATTTTAATGCGTTGACCCATTCTTTAACCATACATGATGAAGCATTTCAATTGCATCCTCACGGCGGCATGTTTTGGGAACGCAGATCCATGCTTTTAATCTCTGATGTGCATTTGGGCAAAGTGGGACATTTTAGAAAATTTGGGGCCGCAGTACCCCAGAAAGCCGTGCACAAAAACTTCATGCTTTTAGATGAAATTGTAGGCCACTTTCAGCCCTTTCATATATGTTTTCTTGGTGATCTTTTTCACTCCTCGCTAAACAAAGAATGGCAACTCTTCGAAAACTGGGTAGAAAGGACAGCAGCAGAGATTACGCTCGTTGCAGGTAACCATGATATCATTGCTCCCGAAAAATTTGAAGCACTGGGTATTGCGATTTTCCAAGAACTAGAAATCCAGAATTTCTTGCTTACCCACCACCCTGAAAAGCGAGAAGGGTTCTTTAATTTTTGTGGACACATACACCCTGCTATAAAACTGAGAGGTTTTGGCAGGCAACGTTTAACACTGCCTTGCTTCTACAAATCTAAACAGCAACTTATTTTACCAGCATTTGGGGAATTCACTGGCAACCACGCACTAACTCCTAAGAAAGAAGATGAGATTTTTGTCGTCGTGGAAGGCAGCGTGATTCCTGTTTAAATAGGATGAAGAAAAGATCCCTTTCGATAAAAAGGGATCTTGAATTAATGTGATCTCAATTTTACAAACCGTTCATACGTATGGGGAAAGTGTTTATTGAGGCGTAAAGATATCGGCTCCAGAGAGGGTATGATCCCAACTAAACTGGGTGTTGGGCCTACTTAAATGCCACATGGTTTTGAGGACCAAAGTCCCGTCTTCATTGGTATCGCAGGTTCCTGTCCAGGATGTGATGCTTCCAATAGTCCCCCATCTTACCGTAAATGAGATAACTCCTTTGTTATTCTCTTTACAAGAAGCGCATGGATCGGTTGGGTTTACCTCGGAATTATTCACCCACCCAATGAGCGGATAGGCGGTACTTCCTGCTCCAGAAGGAGAACTATAAGTACCTTGAATGTATCCATTTGCGTCCATGGCCATGATATTTAGGGTAGATCCCATTTCATTTACCCAAATCCCTACCGGATTGGCACAAGTAGGTTCATTTATTTTGGTACGATCGGTGGTTTGTGCACAAGCTACATTGCAAATGGCAAGTACAAATAATAATGCTAACTGTCTCATTTCTAGTGTGTTTTAATTTATAGTTATGTAATGGTTATAAAAAAAGAGATGTTCCCAAATTAGGCTGATTTTTAAGTTATCCATTATATAAATACCTTAAAATTTCTATGGTTTTTATAGATTTTATTCTATTGTATAGCGTATTGTAATTTTCAAGAATTTTTGCTTCTGGATATCTCCCAGCTGTAACTTATATTTGCCGCAAATTTGTTGGATTGACCAAATCGTCCATTCTTGCATTATTTGAACAGTCTTCGAATCTTCGAAAACTGCAGGATGCTATTTCCCAAAATCAATCACAGATCCCAACCAAAGGCCTTATTGGCTCTTCGCTTTCGTTTGCAATAGCGTCGCTCTTTCGATCGTCAGAAAATCCATTTTTACTCTTATTACAGGACAAGGAGGAAGCTGCCTATATCTTAAATGATTTGGAACAAATGATCGGAGAAAAAGATGTGCTCTTTTATCCGGGAAGTTATCGCAGGCCTTATCAAATAGAAGAAACGGACAATGCCAATGTACTTCTTAGAGCCGAGGTTTTAAATAGAATCAATTCTAGAAAAAAGCCAGCCATCATTGTAACCTATCCCGATGCACTCTTTGAAAAGGTAGTTACACGTAAAGAACTCAATAAAAGTACCCTTAAAATAAAAGTAGAGGATACGCTTTCCCTTGATTTTCTTAATGAGGTGCTTTTTGAATACGAGTTTAAAAGGGTAGATTTTGTAACGGAACCTGGTGAGTTTTCCGTCCGTGGTGGTATTGTAGATGTCTTTTCATTCTCTCATGACGAGCCTTATAGAATTGAATTCTTTGGAGACGAGGTGGATAGCATTCGAACTTTTGATGTAGAAACGCAATTATCTACAGAAAAGGTGAAAAAGATTACGATTATCCCTAACGTAGAAAATAAGTTTCTACAGGAAACTAGGGAAAGTTTCTTAAAATATATTGCCCCAAACACTGTCATATTTTCAAAACGATTTGACCTGGTCTATGACCGCATTGACTCCAACTTTGATAAAGCAAAAGAAAGTTTTGAAAGCCTTAGCAAAGATCTTAAACATGCAAAACCCGAAGAGCTCTTTGCAAATGCTGAACTTCTAAAAACGCAGCTAAAGAATTTCACCGTAGTTGAGCTAGAGAGTACCCAAGAGCATCTCTTACACTTTAATTGCAAACCACAACCTGCTTTCAATAAAAAGTTTGATTTATTGATAACGGCATTGAATGAAAATTACGAACAAGGATTTACCAATGTTCTTTGCTGTTCTACAGAGCAACAAGCCAAGCGACTACATGATATTTTTGAGGAAGTAGAAGCTACCGTGCATTACAAAACCGTGGTATTCCCGCTTTACCAAGGATTTTTAGAGCATGATCTAAAGCTCGCCTGTTTCACGGACCACCAAATATTTGAGCGCTATCATAAATTCCACCTAAAGAACGGGTATGCTAAGAAGCAAGCCATTACCCTTAAGGAATTGAATAAATTGGAACTGGGTGATTATGTAACCCATATTGATCACGGCATTGGTAAGTTTGGAGGATTGCAAAAGATTGATGTAGAAGGCAAACAACAGGAGGCTATTAAATTGGTCTACGGTGATCGGGATATCCTGTACGTAAGTATCCATTCCCTGCATAAAATTTCAAAATTCAACGGCAAAGATGGCGCACCTCCTAAGATCTATAAATTAGGATCTGCCGCGTGGAAAAAACTAAAACAAAAGACAAAAAGCAGGGTCAAAAAAATTGCCTTTGATCTTATTAAGGTTTATGCCAAACGCCGTTTAGAAAAAGGATTTCAATATGGGCCTGATTCGTATTTACAAAACGAATTAGAGGCATCCTTTATTTATGAAGACACTCCGGATCAAGCAAAATCTACCGCCGATGTAAAACGGGACATGGAGAGTGAACGGCCTATGGATCGCTTAATCTGTGGAGATGTCGGTTTTGGCAAAACGGAAGTAGCCATTAGAGCAGCTTTTAAGGCGGTTGACAACGGCAAACAAGTGGCCGTTTTGGTCCCAACTACTATATTGGCATTTCAGCACAATACCACTTTTAAAAAACGCTTGGGTGAATTACCGGTAACCGTAGATTATCTGAACCGTTTTCGTACTGCTAAAGAAAAGCGCGACATTCTTGAACGCCTGGGACAAGGGAAAATTGATATTATTATCGGGACGCATCAATTGGTCAATAAAAATGTTCAATTCAAAGACTTAGGGCTGCTTATTGTTGATGAAGAACAAAAATTTGGCGTCTCTGTAAAGGACAAATTGAAATCAATTAAGGAAAATGTAGATGTTTTAACGCTCACTGCAACCCCTATTCCCAGAACCTTGCAGTTTAGTTTAATGGCTGCACGTGATCTGTCGGTAATAAATACACCCCCTGCCAACCGCTACCCTATTGAGAGCAGAGTAATACGATTTAATGAAGAAATAATTCGCGATGCCGTATCCTATGAAATACAACGTGGCGGACAAGTATTTTTTATTCATAATCGCATTGAAAATATTAAAGAGGTAGCAGGCATGATTCAGCGTCTAGTACCCGATGCAAAAATTGGAATTGGTCATGGTCAAATGGAAGGCAAAAAGCTAGAGCAATTGATGATGGCATTTATGAATGGAGAATTCGATGTTTTGGTTTCCACAACCATTGTAGAAAGTGGTTTGGATGTCACCAATGCCAACACCATTTTTATACATAATGCTAATAATTTTGGACTAAGTGACCTCCATCAAATGCGTGGTCGTGTAGGAAGAAGCAACAAGAAGGCCTTTTGTTATTTTATTACTCCACCATATGAAGTGATGACTCCAGATGCCCGAAAACGGATTGAGGCCTTAGAACAGTTTACCGAATTAGGGAGCGGTTTCAACATCGCTATGAAAGACCTTGAAATTCGGGGGGCAGGGGATCTTTTAGGCGGTGAACAAAGTGGATTTATTAATGAAATTGGCTTTGAAACCTATCAAAAAATTCTATCGGAAGCTATTGAGGAACTAAAAGAAAATGAATTCAAAGAACTTTATGATGAAGTTGAGGGAGAAAAAGAAAAAGTCTATGTAAAAGACACCCAACTAGACACTGATTTTGAATTGCTGTTCCCAGACAACTATGTTAATAGCATCACAGAACGTCTTAATTTATACACCCAATTAAACGAAGTAAAGGACGAAACTGGGCTTCTTACTTTTGAAAAAGAGCTTGTTGACCGTTTTGGACCCTTGCCAGAACCCGCTGTGGATCTTTTAAATTCTGTACGTATTAAATGGATGGCCACCGCAATTGGGTTGGAACGCGTGATCCTTAAAAAACACAAATTTATCGGCTATTTTATCGCAGACCAGCAGTCGCCTTTTTATCAAACAGCCGCCTTTACACAAGTATTACAGTATGTACAACGGCATCCCAACCGCTGCCAATTAAAAGAAAAACAAACACGCAATGGCTTGCGACTTATGTTGGTATTTAATGCCATAACCAGCGTAGAAAAAGCATTAGCTGTTTTAAAACCGGTGGCTAATAAACCCGTTTCATCAAATTAATCGGGTTTCGCATATCCATACCTCCCTAGTTTTTGAATACTGTAATAAGTGTCAAGGCCACCAATTGCAACACTTTCTAGGGACTCCAATGCAATGTTCCCGTCTGCCTCAATGAGTCCGTCTGGTAGTAAAAGATGTTCTATTTTTCCAATGATGAGCCTCGTGTCATTGCATTTTATATAATGCTCTTCTTCAAATTGAAGTCCAATTTTAATAGGGCTTTCTGCAACAAAAGGCGCATAAAAATCTTTATAATAGGCGGCTTCTAACCCCACTGCCTCAAACTCACTTACCTCAACTTCGTATTTTGCAGAGGTCTGGTGTGCCTGCTCGTGAATAGGGACGGTGATTTGGTTTATTGTGAAGACGCCGGTGGATTTTATATTCTCGTAAGTGTGCCGTGCCACAGTAGTAGGCCGCAAAATGAAACCCAAATACGGAGGATTAGCGCCAATATGCACAATGGAATTAAATACCGCCAAATTGGTTGTTTCCGTCTTAGATTTGGTTCCTATTAGATTTGCTGCTTTTAACCCAGATACCTTATTCAAAAGAACACCCCTGTAGCGGCTTGGCATTTGCATTAATTCTTCATAGGTAAAAGCAATGGGCTTTCCATTGTTGGCTGTTGTACTCATACGACGATAATTTACTACCCCTGAGGCATTCCTTTTTTATTGCCTAAATTTAAAGATGAATTCCTTGAAATCATTGATAGAGAAGCTTCACTTCCTCCTTTTATCGGAAAAAGCGAAAAAACGGATAGAAAGAGTTACCCTCATTTTATCCATTGCAAGTTTCATAATACATCTTGCTTGCATTTACCTCACCAATGTGCTTCCTTTTCTAAATCCTAACAATCCGTTACTGGGTAGCCCAATCGCGGCTGTGTACACTCCTTTTTCGTTTATTCTAATCTATGAAGTGTACCTCCTGGTTTTTTATTTACCACGATCAATTACCACCTACATAAGCAAGCAATATGAAATTATAAGCCTCATTATTATTCGACGCTTGTTCAAAGATTTAGGGAATTTAAAGTTAACGACAGATTGGTTTTCTATTAAAGGAGATTTGCAATTCACCTACGATATTATTGCTTCAGTTATTCTATTTTACCTATTGTACTGGTTTTATCGTTTAAACAGTCATCATAAAAAGACGATCAAGAAACCCGCTGATGTTAGTGAGGGGCTCGACCGATTTGTACGTCTTAAAAAAGGTATTGCCATTGTTTTGGTGCCCCTATTGTTAGCATTAGCACTTTACACATTTGGAAATTGGGGATTCATCGCACTCTCGGGAACTGAAATGATAAAAGAACCTCTAAAGAATGTCAATAATATTTTCTTCGATGAATTCTTTACTGTTTTAATTATCGTAGATGTTTTACTACTTCTGGTGTCCTTCTTTTATACCGACAAATATTTTAAGGTAATTCGCAATTCAGGGTTTGTCATTTCTACCATTCTCATTAGAATTTCATTCTCGGTAGAAGGATTGGTAAATACAGTTCTAATCGTTTTCGCCGTTGTCTTTGGCCTTACCATTTTGGCCATCCACAATCAATTCGAAAAAAAGATCCAGGAAAGCTAGCCGTTATTCGCAATTATAAAAGTATCCAAGTCAAGGCGTACCGCTACTTCTTAATTAAGCCATTTTAGCACGATTCGCTTTAGTAACAAATTTTAAGGCCTTTTTTACTCTAGAATTTTTGAATTTGTACAAACGAGCAACTTCAGTAGTCTTCACTGCTTTGGTTTCAATAGAAATTTCTAAAGTAACACCTTTAGAAATCGTAGGAACTTTTTCTTGAGCAGTATTCGCTAATGCAGTAGCGCTGATAAAGATGATAAAAACGAAGGTTAAAATTGCTTTCATGACTTGGGTAATTTTTACATAGTAAAATTACCCAGCGGCCTACCCTAGGGCCGATTTTCGTCGTTCATCCTGACCAAAAACTCGCTGAAAAACAAAAGATTAGATAAAGTGTAAAAAACCATCGATAACGGTTTTTAATGGGCAAAACCACTCACCGAAGAGGAGTGCATTTCGTCGATTCCAAAGCATATGAAGTAGCCAAAAGAAAGTGCTATTCTCCGTAAATATGATCTAAAATTCGTGCTAAATGGGCCTCTTTTGTGAGGCTAAGTCGTTCTTTTTTAATGATGGTTCGTGCTTTGGCAGCTGTTTTGGTATCAAAAAGAGCTAAAAACTTCTTTTTATTGCTAGGAATATATAGTGGAAGAGTTCCCGTGGCTGTTTTAAAATAGTATACTGGTTTCAACCTTTCGAATCGTGCAGGTTTAGCCGGGGCATAACCCTCTGCCTTAGTCTTCTTAAAATAAGCAATAGATTCCCTTTTATATAAGTTGTATGATTCTTTTGACGCAAGCACCTCTAAATATCCTTTTTGAGTTTTCCCTTTAGCGTCTTTATAACTCCCCATGCGGTATATTCTTTCCGATCCATCAAGTAGTTTAATTTCTTCCCCACTGGTAGCATTAAGTACAATCACTTGGTTTTCTTTAACCCAGACCTCTACGGTTCCTTTAAGACCATTGAGTCTAATTAAAAAGGTTTTCTCGCGGGTTCCAATCTTTGCCGGTTTAAAATTTAGATCTAAGTAGGGCGAGCCATCATCCACATCATATTGTTGCGCGTACAAGGTTGGGTCATAATAAACGCCATTAAGATCATCCCGGAGGGCATTCTGGGAAAAGATGGAGGAAACGGCAAACAGGAAGAACAGAATAAAAATTAGGATACGCATAAAAAAAATTAAGTAAATACCACTAGATAGTTAGGCTTGCGTTCAACGCATTATGAAGTTAAACCATGTGTAGCAATTAGTAAAAGAGAATGGAAAAAATATCCTATATTTGACTATTATTCGATTTTAGTCAAAATGTCAAAAGTAAAAGAGCAGCTTCTCAAAGTGGCCAGTGGTACGTTTAGCAAGTACGGATATTACAAGACTGCCATGGAAGACATTGCTACCGCAGCACAAAAAGCCAAGGGTTCTTTATATTATCATTTTGGCAGTAAAGAACTCCTTTTTGAAGCGGTAATCCTTGAAGAATTAAGGAACTTAAAGGAGGCCCTTACCCAAGTATTTTTAGACGAACGCTCAGATACTAGAGCAGTGCTAAAACAGTACATGCTTACCAGAATGAAAGTGCTCCGAAACGCACCTAATTACCAAGAAACCTTGCGGCCTAACTTTTATGAACATTATTCTTTCTTAGATAGTATTAAGGAAGAAATGGCTGCTTGGGAAGTAAACCATATCGTAGCCTTAATAAAAAGAGGAGTCGCTAGAGAAGAACTAGAGCTCCCAGGAGATCATAAGGTCTATGGTGAAGTGTTGGTCATGCTTTTGCAGGGTTTAGAACCTAATTTTTATGTGAAAGGAGAATACGATCGGCTAGAACAACACTTCGATAATCTCATCAACATAATCACGAAAGGAATTTCTAAATAAAAGTCTATGAAGCGCTTAAAATATTTATTTGTTTACACCATTCCCGTAACGGTGGTATTTGCCTTTCAACTGGAAGGTATTTGGACTTTTTTACCACTTATTGTCTTTTTTGGTGTTGTACCCCTACTAGAACTTCTGGTACCTCCAGATCGTGAAAATATGGACAAAAAAGTGGCAGATGATGAAAAGCATCGCCGCATTTATGACTACATATTATTTGGCACCCTTCCTTTACAAATAGGATTTCTAATCTATTTCTTATTCATCATCCAAGCCACACCCTATGGCTCTGTAGAATACATAGGAAGAATTACAGCCATGGGCTTTATGTGCGGAGTTATTGGTATTAACGTTGGTCATGAATTAGGGCATCGTCATAGTAGATGGGAACAGTTTATGGGAGAACTCTTATTACTAACCTCCCTAGACACGCATTTCTTACCCTATCACAATGCGGGGCATCACCGAAATGTAGCCACACCAGAAGATTCTGCTACGGCGCGTAAAAACGAATGGCTTTTTGTGTATTGGATTCGATCTCATTTTGGCAGTTATATTGAAGCTTGGCAATTAGAATATGCTCGGTTAAAAGGATCTGATAGGCCTTGGTACTCCCTACAAAATAGAATGATTGTATATACCCTTGCCAATATAGTTTTATTGCTACTTATTTATAGTGCCTTCGGTACGGCTACTCTAATTGCCTTTTTGGGAGCGGCAAGCTTTGGGATTATCTTATTGGAGACCGTGAATTATATTGAACACTATGGTCTTTTACGCAAAAAGAACGAGCATGGCCGGTATGAACCTGTTCGTCATCATCACTCGTGGAACTCAGATCATCCTATTGGTAGAACCCTCCTTTTTAATCTTTCACGACATTCAGACCACCACTATAATGGTAGTAAGAAATATCAAATCTTAAAATCACACGAGAAAAGTCCGCAAATGCCCACTGGCTACCCAGGAATGATGTTGCTTGCCGTAGTACAACCCATTTGGTTTTGGGTAATGAATAAGAAATTAGAGAAAATTAACGCGGCATAAATTAGGTATTCTTCAGAACCCGAGCTTTGGTAAAAGGGAATGAATTCCATTCGTCGACAGTAAACTGCCAGTAACCGATAGTTAGTGCGCGTTTACGGGGCGTTTGCACTACAACGATACCCGCCCATTTACTTTTACCAACAAACCCATTAGCTATGTACTCCAAAAAACAAATGACCTACGCCTTTTTGTTCTATGGCATCTCTTTTATTCAGGGCCTAATCGTGCTTCTAACTGTTTGGCTCTGTAACTAATTTCAAGGTTGACTTTATAGTGTTTTTAGGTCTTTGATGGTCTTAAAGGCCACATCTACCTGATCGTCATTTACCAAAATGGTAAATTCATTGGTGGTTGAAATCACTTCATATAAAATAATGCCTTCCCAAGCCAAACGTTGAAAAATGAAATAGTAGATCCCTGGCACAGAAACGTTTTCTGATGGAAGCTTTACGGTCACTGAAGAGAGATTTTCGGCTTTTTGAGTGCAACGCTCCTGCGAAAACAATGATTCTACAGTAGCATCTAAGGCATTGCTCACCACAATATTAATTTCATTTACGCCGCGCGATGAGGTATAAAAGATATCTTGATTCTCGTGTACTTTCTCCAACAGTTTTGCTTGCTGGGCTAAAATCGTTTCTGAAGACAAAAAGGTATAGTCTGTAAGATTAGAGCGAACTGTTATCTCCCCAATATTCTTGAGTACTTTAACTATTTTATGAGTGGCCCTAAACTCAAGATCATCCGAAAGTCTTTTTAAAGCCATCACAATGGCACCATTGCGCACATCTTTCCCTAGTTCTTCTTCAATATCTGGCTTTACAATACGGGATAAAGAAGTGAGGTTAATGATCCCTTGGGCCAAGGCACTTTGTAAAAACGGCTTCTTTTTAATGTACTGTTCAACAACCGCTGATATGGTCTTCATTGGATTCTCTTTTGAGCAAAACTAACATTTTGTTATAAATAACACAAATGGTTAAAAATAATAGTATGCGTCTTCTAAATGCTCCAGTTGATATCCCTTCTGTTTTTTAAGAATAGTAATAATATCAAAACGCACCTCTACATCTAGCTCTCTGCTCGTTACAAAATGATCTGCTGCAGCAACCAAAAGGGTAATCTTCTTTTTTGTAACGGTACTGGCTATATCCTGTAAGACAGCAGAACTCCTTGACTTTACCTCTACAATGGCCAATTGTTGATCTTTCTTTGCGATAATATCTATTTCTGCTTTGAGGTATCGGTAATTACGCTCAAGAATTTCGTAGCCATTTTTTAGTAAAAAATCAGCCGCCAAGTCCTCTCCGAGCTTTCCAAATTCGTTGTGTTCCCCCATGAAGATTGAAAAATATAAAAAACAAAGTGCATTTCATCGAAAAATTTGGTGTTTGGTCGACATTCTTACGTTAAGGTTGTACTTTGGAATCACAAAAGAACCACACCTACCTTAAACGCATAGTTGACCCAAGAACTATGAAACACCTTAACGCCCAATTTTGCTATGGAACTATTCATTAATTGTAATACTTCCACACTTGCCCCCTACACTACACCTTTAGATGCCCTTAGAGCAAGGCACCTGTATCGTAGATTAGGATTTAGTGCTTCTGTGGAAACTATAAATCAAGCAGTTGGCCAAAACGCCAATGGTTTGGTAGATACGCTAGTAGATCAAGCAATAGCCACTGCCCCAATTGCTGCTCCTGCCTGGTCAGAGTGGACCAATGCCAATTACCCAGATGATGATGATTTGGCAAGACAACTACGAAGAGCGCAGCGCGAAGAATTAAATACCGCCTACGGTAATGGTATTCTAGACAACAATTTGGCAGATCGAATGAGCTTTTTCTGGAGCAACCATTTTGTGACAGAACTAGATGTCTACGACTGTAATTCATTCTTATATGAATATGTAAATTGTCTGCAACGCAATGCCCTTGGTAATTTTAGAACATTTGTTAGTGAAATTGGCTTAACTAGTGCCATGCTTCGCTATTTAGATGGGGCCTTTAATAATAGGAACCGTCCTAATGAGAATTATGCTCGGGAGCTGTATGAATTATTTACCCTTGGAGAAGGAAATGGCTATACCGAAGAGGATATTATTGAAACGTCAAGAGCCCTTACCGGTTATGTGAATCGTGGGGAAGTAGGATGTACTAAAATCACCTTTAACCCTGAACAATTTGATACGGATCCTAAAACCATTTTAGGTCAAACCGGGAATTGGGGATACGATGATGTTATTGATATTCTATTTACGCAACGTGCCAACGAAATAGCATACTTCATTTGCTTGAAATTATACGAGTATTTCGTGCATCCAGATTCTTCTGACGACGCAGGTAATGCCCAAGTGATCATCAATGGTTTAGCAGCAACATTTGTTGCTAACAACTTTGAAATTGCACCTGTTTTACGACAACTTTTTAAAAGTGAGCATTTCTTTGATGAAACCGCTATTGGAGTTATCATTAAGAGTCCATTCGACCTCTATTTTCACCTAATTAAAGAAACCAATTTTGGATATACTGATGGTACGGTATTAAACTGTATTGATGCCTCGGCCATGATTGGTCAAGAATTATGGGATCCGGTAGATGTTGCGGGATGGCAAAGGGATAGACAGTGGATTAACACCAATTTTATTATTGGTAGATGGTTAACTGCAGAGGTCTTTGTAGAACAATTCTACCAAGCCAACACCGAACAGTTTAGAGCATTAGGCATTGCGGCAGCTGGGCCCAACGGCGCAACCATTAATGACCCAGATGTTGTTGCTAGAGCGATCATTGATAAATTTTTGCCGAAAGGGTTGCTTACTGAAGCAGATTATACAAACGCTATTAGCGTTTTTAGAGAACCCTATGAGGATACGAATATGTTCGAAACTGGAAGCTGGAATATGCTTTTAGATGATGCCCCTTTACAAGTTTACTTGTTGCTTTTACACCTTGTAAGAGAACCAGAATTTCAACTCAAATAAACCTACTGCTATGTGCGATACCCATCATAATCACGATAATTCCCCTTACAAAGGCCTAGAACACGAAGGCCATGACCAAGAACATAAAAATTGGAGCAGACGTTCTTTTATGCAAGCGTTGGGAATAGCTGGATCTGGATCCATGTTCTTGGGAAGCAACCTACTTTCTGCTTCCGCACCATCCCCCTTAATGTCTGCGATTGATGCAGCGAATACCGATAATATTTTGGTGCTAATTCGGTTGAGCGGAGGAAACGATGGTTTAAGTACTGTAATCCCAATTCAACAGTACGATACCTACGCCAACCAACGGCCTAATATTTACATTCCAGAAAGTAAGATCTTAAAGCTTACGGATGATTTTGGAATTCCGTCCTACATGAGTGCTTTAGAACCGCTCTGGGGTGATGGCCAATTTAAAGCGGTCCATGGGGTTGGATACGAAAACCAAAGTTTATCTCACTTCACCGGGTCTGACATTTATGCCAACACAGACCTCACGTCTACCGGTTTCTCCGGACTAAATACAGGCTGGATGGGTCGTTATTTCGAGAACATTTACCCGGATTATTTAATTAATCCACCAGAGGCCCCAGCGGCCATTCAGATCGGGAATATTGCAAACTTGGTGTTCCAAGGTGATGAAACTAATTATGCTTTTGTTACCAATAACATTGATCAGTTGGAAGAAATTGCCGAAACCGGTTTCTTCTATGATATTGCGAATGCCCCATTTGATCCTTGTATGTATGGTGATCAGCTTCGTTTCCTACGTGGGGTGGCCAATACCACCTACGAATATGCAGGCAAAATTCATGAAGCCTACGAAAGAGGGCAAAACCAGGTAGAATACCAAGACAACGGCTTTGCAAGACAATTGGCGCTGTTGGCACGATTAATAAAAGGAAATTTAGGCACAAAAGTGTACATGATTTCAATGGGAGGTTTTGATACTCATGGAAATCAGCCCTTGGCTCATGAGCGTTTAATGTCTACGCTTTCTATTGCCGTAAATAATTTTTACGAGGATTTAGCATTTACCGAGCAAGACAACAATGTGTTAAGCATGACTTTTTCTGAGTTTGGTAGACGAATTTTTGAAAATGGTTCTAATGGAACAGACCACGGAAAAGCCGCACCTACCTTATTTTTTGGTTCTGGTTTAAATGGAAGTGCCTTTGTAGGTGATCATCCTTCGCTAGACCAACCCAACGGTAGAGGAAACTTAGAATATACCATGGATTTTAGAAACCTCTATGGTACGGTGTTAGCAGAATGGCTTTGTGTACCTAGAGCTGCCGTAGAACAACATTTGTTAGGATATCAATACCAGGCCATTAATTTAGGATTTAACTGTAGTGGCGAAACCTTTGATGAGATTGCCATGGATGATGATCCACCAACCTTACCAGATACACCACCAAGTGATTCTGATGGTGAAATGGGGGAAGAAGAGTTACGCACAGAAGTAGCGCATAGGCCGTACTATCCAACAGAGAACAATCCGCATATCTATTTAGAAATGCCTTTTAGCGCACACGTAGATATTCAACTCTACAACATTCTTGGCCAAAACGTAGGAACCGTTTTTAACGAAATGGTCCTAGAAGGAACCGCTGAGATCAATATTAGAGAACGCGTACGCGGAAGCCTTGCAACCGGTAAATATATTTACCAGATTAATGTTGCGGACCAAAAAATGAGTAAGTCCGTGATGATCATGTAAGTACGAATTACATTTTTTCCAGAACCCCCTGACTGCGCAGTCCCCCACCCCAATTTTGGATGCGTAACTCAGGGGTTTCCTTTTATAAGACCCAGCCTTTAAAAGGGAAAGCAGCATTATTAGCGAATACAAGCATCATTCTTTACTTTTGCGGCTTAAATTGGCATCTATGTCCCATACCGATCCTTCTAGAATTACTATCACAGCCGCGCTGCCTTACACCAATGGACCTATTCATATTGGTCATTTAGCCGGGGTGTATGTCCCTGCAGATATCTATGCTAGGTTTCAACGCTTGCAAGGGAAAGATGTGGCCTTCATTTGTGGTAGTGATGAGCATGGGGTTGCCATTCCTATGAAAGCCAAAAAAGAAGGGGTTACTCCTAAGGAGATTATTGACACCTATCATGCTATCATTAAGAAATCTTTTCAAGATTTTGGGATTTCGTTCGACAACTACTCTAGAACGTCGGCGCCTATTCACCATAAAACGGCCTCCGATTTTTTCAAAAAGCTTTACGATCAAAACGATTTTATTGAAGAAACAACGAAGCAGTTATATGATGAAGAAGCAGCGCAGTTTTTAGCAGATCGTTTTGTTACCGGCACCTGCCCCAGATGTGGGTACGAAGCAGCCTATGGCGACCAGTGTGAAAACTGCGGTTCATCCTTAAACGCTACGGACTTAATCAATCCAAAATCTACTATCACAGGAGCAATCCCTACTTTAAAAAGCACCAAGCATTGGTTTCTCCCCTTAAATAAGCACGAAGATTTTTTAAAGGAATGGATTTTAGAAGGACATAAAGGCGATTGGAAACCCAACGTGTACGGACAATGTAAGTCCTGGATTGATGACGGCCTAAAGCCAAGAGCAGTTACCAGAGACTTGGACTGGGGAATTCCAGTTCCACTTACGGATGCAGAAGGCAAAGTCTTGTACGTTTGGTTCGATGCACCTATCGGGTATATTTCTTCTACCAAAGAGTGGGCAGAACGCGAAGGCTTAGATTGGGAACCATATTGGAAAGATAAAAACACAAAATTGCTGCACTTTATTGGCAAGGATAATATTGTTTTTCACTGCATTATTTTCCCAACCATGCTTAAAGCGCACGGGGAGTATATTCTTCCAGACAATGTTCCTGCCAATGAATTTTTAAACCTTGAAGGCAACAAACTTTCAACTTCTAAAAATTGGGCAGTTTGGTTGCATGAATACTTGGAAGAATTTCCAGATATGCAAGATGTGCTGCGCTATTGCCTTACCGCAAATGCACCAGAGACCAAAGACAATGATTTTACTTGGAAAGATTTTCAGGCAAGAAATAATAATGAACTGGTAGCCATTTTTGGCAATTTCATTAACCGAGTCACCGTATTAACCCACAAGTATTACCAGGGTTCAGTACCGGAAGCTGGAACCTTAACGGAAGTAGACGTAGCTACCTTGAAGGCCATGAGTGCTTTCCCAGAAAAATTAGCAGATTCTTTGGAAAAATACCGTTTTCGTGAAGCCAGTCAAGAATTGCTGAATTTAGCGCGTTTAGGAAATAAATACTTAGCAGACGAAGAACCTTGGAAGCTTATTAAAACAGATCCGGAGCGCACCAAGACGGTGATGCACACTGCCTTGCAAATAGCCACGGCTTTAGCCGTTTTAAGTGAGCCGTTTTTACCATTTACTTCAAGCAAATTAAAAAAGATGCTTCAGGTAGAGCAGGCTGGACTTAATTGGGCGGCTATCACCGATGAAAAATTATTGCTTCATGCAGCACATACGATCGCCGCAAACGAGTTATTATTTAGAAAAATTGACGATCAGGAAATTACCATCCAACTAGAAAAATTAGAAGCCACGAAAAAATCAAATCAAGCTATGGAAACAACAGCCAGCCCACAAAAAGAAACCATCTCCTTCGAAGATTTTTCGAAAATGGATCTTCGCGTAGGTACCATTCTTGAGGCAGAAAAAATGCCAAAAGCAGACAAATTGTTGGTGCTAAAAGTAGACACTGGTCTTGATGTACGCACCATTGTTTCCGGAATTGCAGAATATTTTACTCCCGAAGCGATCGTGGGTAAAAAAGTAACCGTACTGGTCAATTTATCCCCTAGAAAATTACGTGGTGTTGAAAGCCAAGGAATGATTCTCATGACCGAGGATAAAGACGGGAAGTTGGTATTTGTAAACCCAGATGAATCTAGCACCAACAACGGGGCTAGCATTAACTAAGAATCCGTTCTACATTATAGATTATTTATTTAGCTAGGTTTTGTATCTTTCAGTTTCCCGCTAACCACTTAATTTATACATCTCAATCTAGAAAATAGACGGATGAAGGTTAATTTATCGAATTCCTCCAAGGCTCAAGAAGTTTTTGAAAACGATCTTGAGACCTATTTAGAAAAACTGGCGAAGGCCAAAATTGATTTCGATTCATTGGCTGATCATATTTCCCAAGGATTAGCACGTTGTGAGATTATTTTAGATCAAGATGGAAATCCGTACGACTACCGCATACTTAGTGCCAATAAAGCCTATGAAACTCATACAGGCATTGAACGGGATAAGGCCTTAGGGAAAACCATTCTTGAAATCTATCCTGATATGGAGAAATCTTGGATTGAGGCCTATGGTAGAGCCGCGCTTACCCAAGAGACCGAAATTCTAACAGGATACAATCATAACACCAAAAGACATTACCGTTCCGTTGCTTATTCTGATAAGCGCGGGGAATTCATGATGCTTTTTGAAGACGTCACCCATCAAGTAGAGTTAGAAAAGGCTTATGATTTGGTCAATAAATCCATAAAATTTAATACGGATTTACTGTCTAATATGCCGGAAGGATACAAGCGTGGCGCTGTTATTTGTAACGACCAAAATGAGCCTATCGATTTAAGAATATTAGAAGTTAATGACGCCTATTTTAAACAGACGGGAGTTGATTTAAGCGGGCATATTGGTAAAACCATGCGCGATGTGTTCCCCGATATTGAAAAGACTTGGTTAACTACTATTGGAAATGTTGCACTTACAGGAGAGTCTTTGCATCTGGTAGACTACAACCACAATACCGATAAGTATTTTGAAATATCTGTGTTTTCTCCTAAAACTGGGGAATTTGCGTTGTTTGTAAAAGATGTTTCCTCTCGTGAAAAATCTAGAATAGCCCTGGAAGAGGCGTACAAGAAAGTGGAAGAAAATGAAAAGCTAAAAACCGCTTTTTTAGCGAATATGTCACATGAAATTCGCACGCCTTTAAATGCAATATTGGGCTTTGCAGAACTATTAGAGGAGCCTAACCTTGCGGAAAATGATAAAGAGAAGTGTCTAGAAAACATTAAAAATTCGGGAGATCGCCTTTTAAATATTGTTTCGAATGTCTTAGACATTTCTAAATTAGAAGCCAACCAACAACAGCTTAATTTTACGGAACATAATTTAAATACAACCATTGATCGTCTATACGAACAGTTTAAGGTGATTAATAATAATCCAACGTTGGCCATCAGCTGCCAGAAAGGCCTCGAAAATAAAGACGCCACTATTCTCACAGACGCCACCCGATTAGAACAAATTCTTTCCAACCTTTTAGAAAATGCCTTAAAACATACTGATACTGGATTTATCCAGTTTGGCTATGCGTTAAAAGAGGGCGTATTGGAGTTTTTTGTGAAAGACTCTGGAGCAGGTATCAAAAAAGAAGATCAACGCATCATTTTTGAACGTTTTGGGCAAGTAAATAATAAACAACAAATAAACAGAGGTACTGGACTGGGCATACCTATTGCTGCTGGCTTTGTAAAGTTGTTCGGAGGTCGCATGCGGTTAGAGTCTGAATTAGACCAAGGAAGCACCTTCTTTTTTACCATCCCTTATCAGAAAGTCCAGATGGCAGACTCGGAAGATTTACCTACTGTGTTAGTGGCAGAAGATGAAGAAGCCAATTTTCTTTTGTTACAGATGTGGTTAAAGGATTATTGCCAATTAATTCATACCCAAGACGGGAATGAAACTGTAAAGGTGGCCCAAGAAAATCCTGGAATTGATTTAATTCTTATGGATATTAAAATGCCATATTTAGATGGAATAGAGGCTACGAAAGCGATTCGAAAAACGGACAAGACAACACCTATTATTGCCCAAACGGCTTTCATTATGGAAGATGAAAAACAAGAAATTCTAAATGCGGGCTGCAATGAAATCTTATCCAAACCAATAAAGCGAGAGGTATTTAAAAAACTTTTGACCAAATACATCCCACATAGTAAGTTTGCCTAGGAAAAGCCCATTCCCTGCATGCTGAAAATTGCGTATCATCCCATTTACAAACATCCGTTGCCAGAAGGTCATCGCTTCCCGATGATTAAATACGATTTGCTACCACAGCAATTGTTGCACGAAGGGACTTGTGATACCAGCAATTTTTTTGAACCAAATGTTGCCACAGACGAATACATTTTAAAAGCGCATCAAGCCGACTATGTATCACGCTTACGCGAACAGAAATTAAAGCCAAGTGAAGTACGCAAAATAGGTTTCCCACTCTCTAAGGAATTAGTCTTGCGTGAAGAAACCATTGCCCAGGGCACCATGACCTGCTGTGATTATGCATTGCAACACGGCATTGCAATGAACATAGCTGGGGGTACCCATCATGCCTACTCCAACAGAGGAGAAGCCTTTTGCATGTTAAATGATCAGGCGATCGCAGCGCGCTATTTACAAGAAAAACATGCCAAAGGAAACATTCTCATTGTAGATCTAGACGTTCATCAAGGAAACGGTACCGCCGAGATTTTTGAAAATGATTCCAGTGTTTTTACCTTTTCCATGCACGGAAAAGCAAATTATCCTTTTAGAAAAGAAACGTCAGATTTAGACATTGCACTTGAAAAAGGAACCGATGACGCGACCTATCTAGCCATACTCAAAGAGACTTTACCCCGTTTAATTGATGAAATACAGCCCCATTTTATTTTCTACCTATGTGGCGTAGATGTAGTGGCAACAGATAAATTAGGCACTTTGGGCTTATCGGTCGCAGGCTGCAAAGAGCGAGATAGATTTGTTTTAGAAAACTGCAAGAAAAATAATATTCCAGTGCAGTGCAGCATGGGAGGCGGTTATTCTCCGGACATAAAAATCATTATCGATGCCCATGCGAATACTTTCCGACTCGCGCAAGAACTCTTTTTTTAAATGAGAATAAATAGGAATTAGGCCAGGTGCGCGGTCTAACTATAAGATAGCCGCTGTATTTCGTAATTTTGTTAAAAAATAGAACGCATGCTATCAAAGAAATTAGAAGAAGCACTTAACAATCAAATCAGAATCGAGGCAGAATCTTCTCAAGTATACCTTTCCATGGCCTCTTGGGCAGAGGTAAAAGGTTTGGAAGGCGTAGCTGGATTCATGTACGGGCATTCAGATGAGGAACGTATGCACATGCTTAAGTTGGTAAAGTATGTCAATGAACGCGGTGGACATGCACAAATCTCACAATTAAAAGCCCCTGAAATAGAGTTTGGATCCTTGCAAAAAATGCTTCAAAAACTTTATGACCACGAATTGTTCGTCTCACAAAGTATCAATGAGTTGGTACATATTACCTTAGAAGAAAAAGATTATGCCACGCATAATTTTCTACAATGGTATGTGGCAGAGCAACTTGAGGAAGAAGCGCTAGCACGCACTGTGTTAGACAAAATAAATCTTATTGGGGATGATAAAGGAGGGTTGTATTTGTTTGATAGAGACATCCAACAACTCACTGTAGAAAGTGCCGCTTCTGACACCATGGAAGCCTAAAAAGCATAAACTTTTTATTTAGATTTATTTAAAATAAGGAAGCTACTTCTTATATTTGCCCTCGTATGGGCAAAAAAAAGGATAAGAAAGGAAAAGGACAACTCGCGCGTCTTCGAGACTTAAATCCCGGCAATTGCAAGACAAAATGCTGTAAGAAGTACAAAAAGTCTGAAAGCAAACGCTGTAAGAAATGCCCGTGCTATGACCTTCTTAAGAAAGTAGCCTAAGGCTGATTCTGATTTTCGGTAGTTTTATTGGAAAGTACCAATCCCGCCTCTGATTCTCCATGAATTAAATAATAAGCAATAGACCGCTCAAAGGTTTCGGAATGCTTGCAGCGTTCCCCACAAACAATTTGATGTTCGCGGTAAATGCGATGTTTTCCATTTAAATACCGCTGATAACCTTTCGGGTGGGTCAATTCTAACTCAGCTTCAAAAGCTTTCTGATCTGCCCAAAAGTCTTTTTCGTCTTCTGCATTTAAATGTACAAGCGCTATTTCATGTGTTGCATCTTTTACTCCTAATTGAAAGAAGAAGTCCCGCTTCATAGCAGTTTGCTGTGCTAACCCATATAAGGGTAACAAGAAAACCAAAAACATTATATGTAAAGAAAAGCGCTTCATACTATCATATACGTCTTTAAGATGCTCAAAAGCCTAAAAATGTTTCAATGTTTTCTTTAAGTTATTGTTAAATCTTCATTTTTAAAAAGAAAGGGGGCAAAATGCCCCCTTTTCTCGTTATTCCAACTGTTACTTACCGAGTAAAAGCAACTCATTGCAGCGAATTTCTGTGACATAGCGCTTTTCACCTTCTTTTGTTTCATACGAACGATGCGTAAGCTTCCCCTCTACTGCAACTTGCTTGCCTTTATTTACATAGTTCTCCACGATATCCGCTATTTTCCCCCAAGCAACCACTGTATGCCATTGCGTGTCTTCTACTTTTTGTCCTTGGGCATTCTTATAGCTGTCACTGGTAGCCAATGAGAATTTTGCCAATTTGTTGCCGTTCTCCAGGGCGATAATTTCAGGATCTTGTCCTAAGTGTCCAATCAACTGTACTTTGTTTTTTAGTGCATTCATCTTTTAATTTTTTTGGATAAACAGTTAATACTATCGAATGTCTTTCACTCGACAAGGCAAACTTAAAATCCCCTACCTTCTAGAGACGGTTAAAAAATAATTACTTCCGTTTACAAACGTTTGTAGTCGTTTATATTCAATAAACCACCCGAAAACACTACCGGTTTAATTTCAGGCCTGAACTGTAATAAATAATGTTAATGAGATTTTATCGTATAAAATGGGTTCGAAATAGTACGATAAAGGAACGCCCCTATTCCGTATCTTTAAGAAAAAATGAATGGACTATACATTAATTGACAACGAAGAAAAAAAACGGTATGAATTTCAATTAGAGGAGCATACCCCTATTATAGAATATATAAAAGCCCAGGATAAAATCTACCTCACACATACGGAAGTGCCAACGGCTCTTGAGGGAAAGGGCATTGGCTCTGCTTTGGTGAAACAAGCCTTAGAAGATATTGAGAAAAAGGGATTAACGCTTGTGCCGCTCTGCCCTTTTGTAGCACTCTATATTAAACGGCATCCTGAATGGAAGAAACTGGTTTTGAAAGGAATTAATATTGGATAAAATGGACAAAGAAATTGTAAAAGAATATTCCCATAACGACTTTACCGTAGTTTGGAAGCCTAAAAAATGTATTCATTCAGAAATCTGCTGGCGTACATTGCCCGAGGTATACGATCCTAAGGGCAAACCTTGGATAAAACCAGAAAATGCTTCTGTTGAAGCGCTCATTTCTCAGATTGAAAAATGCCCCTCAGGTGCTTTAACCTATAAACACAAAGGGGAGACCAAGTTAGAAGAAACACAAGTTACGGAGTGCAGTATTGTAGAAAATGGCCCCTTACTTGTTAGTGGTACTTTAAAAGTAGTTTTAGCAGACGGTACCGAAGAACTTAAAAAACGCTCTACAGCCTTCTGCCGATGCGGCGCCTCTAAAAACAAACCATATTGCGATGGCTCGCATAAAGACATCAACTTTGTTGGCTAATTGGCAATAGACTCGCTATAAATTCTCACATCATGAAGCACTTCCTTTTTTTACTTTGCCTGCTACCCATTATT
Organism: uncultured Croceivirga sp.; assembly: GCA_964601965.1. Lineage (GTDB taxonomy): Bacteria > Bacteroidota > Bacteroidia > Flavobacteriales > Flavobacteriaceae > Croceivirga. Next base: position 5,081 of record CAZRPJ010000015.1, on the reverse strand, counting down.
GTAAGCGCACAAACAAAAAACTTTTTAGACCTGCCCTATTTAGAAACTGCTGCGCGTGTAGACACTTTAGTGAGTCCAGATAAGATCTATTTGAGTATTACCATTAAAGAAAAAGATTCTAAAGGACGCCAGTCTGTGGAAACCCAAGAAAACAAGATGGCGGCAAGTCTTAAAAATCTAGGAATTGATATTGAAAAGCAATTGACCATAAAAGATCTCGCTAGTAATTACAAAACCTACTTTCTTAGAAGCAAAGAAGTTCTAAAAAGCAAGCAGTATTCACTTTTGGTTTATGACGGACTAACCGCAGGAAAAGCAATGGCCGCATTAGAAGATCTAGGCATTGCCAATACCTATTTAGAAAAAACGGCCTACTCTAAAATGGAAGAATTGGAGTTAACCTTAAAAACCAGAGCGGTTAAAAAGGCAAAAGCAAAAGCCTTGGCACTTACCCAGCCATTAGGGCAAGAAGTGGGCAAAGCCATCCATATAGTAGATAACTCGCAGCCCTACTATGCCAGAAGAAATCAGCCTCGTATGGAGGCAATGATGAGTACCATGGACGTGGGGCAATCAGAACCTTTAGATATTGGATTCGAGCAAATTCGCGTAGAGAGTTCTGTACAAGTAAAATTTCTTTTGTCCAATTAATCATTGCTTGTTCGTCTATTGGGAAAACCAATCACATGAAAACCCTTCTTTTCTTCTTTCTAGGTACCCTTTTCTTAACCGCACAAGAAACCTTACAATTGGCAGCAGGTGAGAGTTCACCAAAAGCGGCCCTTAGCGATGTTGCCTGGATTCAAGGACACTGGAAAGGTGAGGCATTAGGAGGTATAGCGGAAGAAATTTGGAGTCCACCATTAGGAGGTAGTATGGTTTTTGTTTTTCGTCTCGTTCATGATGACCAGGTGAGTTTTTATGAAATTGGCCATATCATAGAATCGAATGGGAGCTTACTTATGCAGTTAAAGCATTTTGATGGGGCACTACGAGGCTGGGAAACCAAAGACGAAACCGTAGATTTTCCACTTGTGAAAATAAGTCCAAATGCGGTTTATTTCGAAGGCTTAACGATTAAAAGAATTTCGGAAAATGAAGTGCAATTTGCCGTACTTGTGGAGGATGAGGGAAAAAAAGAAGAAATCTTCTTTAAGTACCAGCGAGTGAGGGCGCAGCCTTAATCTAAAACGGTAAGAGCAGTAGTGGCAATCTGTTCTAATTTGGCACGATCCGTATCTACTTTAGAAACCACTCGTAATCCATTGTAAAGCGTAAATAGCATTACTCCAATAGCCTTGGCATCTTTGTCTGGCGCAATTTCCCCACTATTAATTCCTTGTTGCACATAGCCTTCAAATAGTCGCTCAATGGCCGTTTTGTGTGTAAGCAGGGTTTCTTGTATTACTGGATCTCCCGGCACCAGTTCTGTGGTGGTATTTACTACAAAACATCCTTTTCTACACGGGTCATTTACCGCTTCATCAATTGCCTTCAAGAATAAAGAATGAAACCCATTTTTTACAGAATCTTCCGCTGCAAAGACGCCGTGCAACCAATCGCCTGCTGTACTTCGGTACTCTGCAAAAGCCCGGTTAAACAGTTCTTCCTTTCCACCAAAAGTATCGTATAAGCTGGCCCTATTAATTCCTAGGCGCAATACCAAATCTTGCATAGAAGTAGCATGGAACCCTTTTTCCCAAAAGAGTTCCATGGCTTTTGTTAATACTTCTTGCTCGTTAAATTTTTTGGTTCTAGGCATCTCTTAGGATCCAAAAATATTACAAAATCTATACTTGAGCGAAACCACCATCTACAGGAATCTCGGCACCAGTAATATAACTGCTGTCTGCAGATGCCAAAAATACGGCAGTAGTGGCCACTTCATCTGCATTTCCAAAGCGGCCCAAACTTACCAGCGAAGGAAAACTAGATGCCATCGCATCAATATTCTCTTGAGGTACATTGTGTTTTCCATAAATAGGAGTATCAATAGGACCAGGTGCAATAGCATTCACGCGTATTCCTCGAGGCCCAAATTCTGCTGCGAATGTTCTGGTTAAAGAACGCAGTGCTGCTTTGGAAGAAGCATAGGCTCCCATACCTCCAAATCCTTTTATATTTACCACGGAAGTATTAAAAATAATACTGGCGTTTTCATTGAGGGAATCGTACGCAGCTTTTACCGTAAATACAGGACCGCGCACATTAATATTATAGACCTCATCAAAGATTTCTTCTGTGAGACCATCAATGGTTTCCAAACGAAAGATGCCCGCGTTTAAGAAAAGAACATCAATTTTACCAAAAGTGTCAACTGTGGTTTTAATGAGCTGCTCGCTGTCTGCTACACTAGAGGCCTCTGCCTTTACCAATAAATAGTCTCCGCTTAGTTCTGAGGTAAGGGCATCTAATTTATCTTGACTTCTCCCTGTTAATACCACTTTTGCCCCTTCTGCTAAGAAGCGTTTTGCTGTTTCTAACCCCATGCCACTCGTGGCACCTGTTATAATGGCTACTTTGTTTTCTAATTTTTTCATGACTTGATTTTCTATTAAATTTTTATTTTGGAACGTTCATTCCGATACAAACATATCTATAATAGAACGTTCGTTCCAAATAAATATCATTTTTTAACATTCTTTTATTCTTTTGCCTAGGCTTTTGTATCTTCCTAAATCAAAATCCAACCCATGAAACAGCTACGTTTAGTTTGTGTAGTACTCCTAGTAGTACCCTTTTTAGTTACCGCTCAAAGAAGACAAAAAAAGAATCCTGGCCCGTCAATTGTGCTAAATGACTCCCTGTATTCAGGATTAAAATGGCGTAATATCGGTCCCTTTAGAGGAGGGCGTAGCGTAGCATCTACAGGAGTGGTAAGCCAACCCATGACCTATTATATGGGTACTACTGGCGGCGGAATTTACAAAACGACTGATGACGGTATTACCTGGAAAAATGTTTCTGATGGTCAATTAGAAACAGGTACCGTGGGTGCCATTGCCGTGGCCGAAAGTAATCCAAACCTTGTTGTGGTGGGAATGGGAGAACATGCCGCAAGGGGCGTGATGACCTCTATGGGAGATGGTGTGTACAAATCTACAGACGCCGGTAAAACATGGAAACATATTGGCCTGGATGAAACCCGGCATATTTCGGATGTCATCATTCATCCAAGCAATCCAGACATCTTATTTGTAGCTGCACAGGGGGCACAGTATGGGCCTTCGCAGGAGCGTGGTATTTATAGATCAACCAACGGAGGAACTTCTTGGGAACGTGTTCTTTTTGTTGATGAGAATACCGGAGCTTCTTCCCTCTCTATGGATATGAATAATCCGCTTATTTTATATGCTGCCATGTGGCAACACAGGAGATATCCATGGACTATGGAATCCGGTGGTCCTTCATCTGGACTCTATAAATCTGTGGATGGCGGTACCACCTGGACACAACTAAAAGAAGGACTTCCTAAAGTAATGGGTAAGGCAGGAATTTCTGTATCTAGGGCGAATCCTGAATTGGTCTTTGCAGTAATTGAAGCCGAAGGAAAAAAGGGCGGTGTATACCGCAGCGATGATGCCGGAAAAAAATGGAGACAAGTAAATGGCAACCGAATTAACATTGCTCGTTCCTGGTATTACATGGAAATTTTTGCAGATCCTCAAGATGAAAATGTAGTCTACGTGCTCAATGCACCTGTTACCAAATCTATTGACGGAGGAAAAACCTTTAGACCCCTCCCTACTCCACATGGAGACAATCACCATCTGTGGATTCATCCTTTAGACAACCAGAAGATGATCAATTCTAATGATGGCGGTGCCAATGTTTCTAACAACGGTGGTAAAAGTTGGAGTACCCAACAAAACCAGGCTACCTCTCAATTTTATCGTGTGATTACAGATCATTTAGTACCCTATCAGGTCTATGGAGGGCAACAAGATAATTCGGCCATCGCCATCGCTAGCCGCACGAATGATGCTGGCATCGATTGGAAAGATTGGTATTCTGTAGCTGGTTGCGAAAGTGCTTATTTAGCCTTCGATCCAGAAAATCCAGAGGTAGTCTATGGAGGTTGCTATCAAGGTATTATCGAAAAATGGGTAAAAGCCTCAGGAGAAGGCAAACCCATTAAAGAATATGCAGAATTGGGCTTGGGTAAAGTTCCTAAGGACTTTAAATACCGTTATAACTGGAACGCACCTATAATTAGTTCCCCTCATAACCGAAACACCATTTACCATGCAGGAAATGTGGTTTTTAAAACCAATGATGGCGGACAAAGCTGGGAGGTGATTAGTCCAGATCTTACTAGAAATGAAACAGACAAGCAAGGACCAGGAGGAATCCCTTTTACCAATGAGGCAGCAGGTGGTGAAAACTACAATACCTTGATGTATTTAGCAGAATCTCCACACGAAGCGGGAGTTTTATATGCTGGTAGCGATGATGGATTACTGCACATTACTAAAAATGGAGGGGCCAACTGGACCAATATTACGCCGCCAAACATTGGAAATGGCATTGTGAATAGTATTGACATATCACCCCACGATCCTGCTACTGCCTACGTAGTGGTCATGCGGTATAAAAGCATGGATCTAAAACCATACATTTTTAAAACCGCTGATTACGGGCAAAGTTGGACTAAAATTACCAACGGAATTACTGGGAAACACACCTTTGCAAGAGTGGTACGCGAGGACCGCAAGAAAAAAGGACTCCTGTATGCCGGCACAGAAACCGGACTTTACGTTTCTTTAGACGACGGGCAAAACTGGCAAAAATTCCAATTGAATTTACCGGTAGTGCCTATCAATGATATTGCACTACATGATAATGATTTAATTGCGGCCACCGCCGGAAGGTCTTTCTGGATTTTAGATGATGTTGGCGCCCTGCAAGAAACAACAGCGCCTTCAGAACAACTAAAAATAGTGCAGCCCAAACCAAGTTATATGATCTTTGGTGGGTACCAAGAAAAGCCAAGACCTGGACTGGGGCAAAACCCTAAATCTGGTGTTACTGTAGATTATTACTTGCCTAAAAAGCTAGACACCGTTGCGCTCACTTTAGAG